>NZ_JYJF01000018.1 GCF_000955975.1 Saccharothrix sp. ST-888 | reverse complement strand
TACGAACCGGACCCGTTGGGCCGGCCTGGCCGCCGGCGCAGCCCTGTTGGTCTCGGTCGCGGTCGGTACGGGCGCACCCGCCTTCGCCGCGCCCGTCGGCGCCGCGCCCGCCACCGCCACCGCCACCGCAGCGACCGCGACCGCGACCGAGCCGGAGGCTGAGCTGCCGCCGCTCGACCCGGCCGCGATCCGAACGGCTCTCGGCCAGCGCCCCGCCGCCGACGTCACCGGCGCGTTCGTCCGGGTCACCGGGAGCGCGGGAGGCTTCCAAGGTGCCTCGGGGATCGGCGACTTGGCGACCGGGCAGGCGGTGGATCCCGACGGCCGGTTCCGGATCGGCAGCATCTCCAAGGTGTTCACCACGGCCGTCGTCCTGCAACTCGCCGGCCAGGGACGGCTGGACCTCGATGAAGCGGTCCAGCACTACCTGCCGGGTGTGCTGCCTGCCGGGTTCCCCCCGGTCACGGTCGGCGAACTGCTCAACCACACCAGCGGACTGCCCACCGGCTCGGACGAGATGTGGGGAGACGGCTCCACCGCCTGGTTCGCCGCCCACCGGCTGGACAGCTGGACCCCGCAGCAGGTCGTCGCCACGCTGGACGGCCAGTCGATGAGCTTCGAGCCCGGCACCGCGCAGCAGTACAACGGGATGAACACCTTCCTCGCCGGGATGGTCATCGAGCGGGTCACCGGCCACAGCTACGCGCACGAGGTGCAGAACCGGATCATCCGCCCGCTCGGCCTGCACGACACCTCCGTGCCCGATGCCGACAACGTCCGGCTGCTGCACCCGAGTTCGCACGCCTACCTGGCCGTGACCACCCCGGACGGCGACACGCTCCCCCGGCAGTCGACCGGCGGAACCTCCTTGGCCGACGTCACCGAGCAGAGCCCCTGGCCGTGGGCGGAGGGCGGTCTGATCTCCAGCGCACCCGACCTGGACCGGTTCATCTCCGCACTCTTCAAGGGCCGGCTGCTGCCGCCCTCCGTCCAGGAGGAGCTCTTCACCGTCCCGGACCTGCCGAACGACCGGAACGACTCCTGCGGCAAGGGGCCGACCTCCCGGGCCTGTATGAGCATGGGGCTGGAGCGGGTCGAGAAGGACGGCGTGGTCGCCTGGGGCAAGACCGGCTCCCGGCCCGGCTACACCAGCGGGGTCTTCGCCACCCGCGATCTCCGCCGCAAGGCGGTCTACTCGCTCAATCCGACCGGCGTCGTCGGCGCGGAGTCCCCCTACGCCAGCCGGCTCCTCATCACCGCGTTCGGGCTCACCGGACAGGCCCACTCGAAAGTCAGCTGACAGTTCGTCAGAATGCCCCGGGCCGTTCAGCCCGCGCGCCTGCGGCGCTTGCGCATCATCAGCGCGGCGGCGAGGACGAAGAGCCCGAGGCCGAGCACCCGCGAGGCACCGGCGGCGGCTGTCCGGCCCTGGCCGGACGGCGCAGCAGACCCGCTGGGCGCAGCGGAGGCGGCCGATGAGCCGGACTCCGCCACGGTGTCGGGGAGTTGGTCCCCCTGGAGCGGGACCCGCCACACCGCGCTGTCCTTGCCCTCGCTGCCGAACAGCACCGATCGGCCGTCCGTGGCGAAGGTGACCGACTCGCCCTGGCGCTGGAACGGCACGCCCACCGACCCCAGCGGCTCGATCGGATCGGCCGAAGCGTCGCGCCAGCGGTAGGAGTTGGCCCAGAAGTACCCGCGCAGCACGAGCCGGGTGCCGTCCGGGGAGAAGGCTCCGTCGGTCACCCAGGGTACGTCCGCGATCCGGCGGAAGGTGTTGATGCCGGTCGGCGAAAGCTCTTCGGGCCCCTGGTAGAGGTGGCCGCTCCGCTCGTGCTTGCTGGCGATGTACGCCCGGCCGGTGCGCGGGTGCACCATCAGCGCCTCGGCGTTGCGCGGTCCGTCCTCGTAGCGGACCCGGTAGCGGACGGCGTCCACCGTCCGGTCCTCCAGTTGCTCCGGCTCGGCGAAGCGGTAGATCCACACCTCGGACCAGCTGCCGTCGAGGTTGTCCCCGATGTCGGCGAGGTAGAGCTGCCCGTCGGGGCCGAGTGAGATCGCTTCGGCGTCCCGGAGTTCGACGCCGCGCAGGGTGATCCGGGCGACCGTACGCCCGTGCGCGTCGACGGCGTAGACGTACGGGCCGTCGCCGCTGTCGTTGTGCGTCCAGTACACACCCGGGTGCGCAGTGCTCGCGGCGAGGCCGCTGGACTCGGTGATCCGGGGGTCCCCGATGGTGAACTCCTGCTGTGGGAGGCTGCTCTCCGCCACCGCCGGTGCCACCGGTAACGCTGCGGCTGCCAACACGAGTACACCCGACGCCGCGAGCGCGGCAGCCTGCCGTATCACCATCCCCCGATCATCGCATGCCGCCTCTCCGCCGGTCCTCGACCGGTCCCCAACCGGAAAGTCGTCCCAGGTCGGCCCAGGCCGTCCGGTGGTCGAGGCGACGACCACTGTCCGGTTCGTCCGGCTGTGCGCCCACCCGGGCGACGGTCCGCCGGGTGATGTTCCGTCGGATGACGTACCACTGAGCGGCTCTCCCCCACGGCATGCCCGACCACCTCCCCCGGCCGTGCGGCTGCGGACCGGCCCGGGCGCTGACCGGCGGCATCAATCGGGTGACGGAGTGTCATGGGCGGTTGGTACGGTCGGTGGTATGACGCGAATCGATCACATCTCGCCGCAGCCCGTCACCGCCGACGACGTCCGGCTCGCCGTCGGGCTCGCGCTGGCCGCCCTGCGCGGCGGGCCCGGGGCGGAGGCGGGCTGGGCCGCCAAGGCGGGCCCGCTGGAGTGGGACTGCTGGGAGACCGCCGAGCACCTGGCCGACGACCTGTTCTCCTATGCGGCGCAGCTCGGGCCCGCCGCCCCCCCGGTGGACGGCTACGTCCCGTTCCGGTACGTCAGCGAGCGTCCGGGCAGCCCGAGGAACACGGTCTTCGCCGACCGTGCGGCCGGCCCCGGCGGGCTGCTCCAGGTGCTGGAGGCGAGTGGGGCGCTGCTGGCGGCGATGGTGGCGGTGACTTCGCCGAAGGTCCGGGCGTACCACAGCCTGGGGCTCTCCGATCCGGAGGGTTTCGCGGCGATGGGCGTGGTCGAGACCCTGGTCCACGTGCACGACATAGCCGAGGGCCTCGGCCTTGTCTGGGCGCCGCCGGCCGACCTCTGTGACCGGGTCCTGGCGCGCCTGTTCCCGAGCGCCCCGGCGTACGAGGACCGCTGGCGCACGCTGCTCTGGGCGACCGGCCGGGTGTCCCTCCCCGAGCACCCCCGGCTGACCTCCTGGCAGTGGCACTCCGCACCGGAGGGTGAGCGCACGGCCTGACCGGCCGCGCCCGCCGGGACATCCCGGGGCGGGCCGGCTGCGCGGTGCGGGCCGGGTGGGCCGACCAGGCAGAATGGGGTCCATGTCTCGACGCAGCCCGAAGCCCTCGATCGTCTCCACCTCGCCCTGCCCCTGCGGGCTGTCCGCCTCGTACGGGGACTGCTGCGGACGGCTGCACCGGGGCGAGGCCGCGGCCGCCACGGCGGAGTTGCTGATGCGTTCGCGGTTCAGCGCGTTCGCCGCGGGGGACGAGGCGTACCTGCTGCGCAGCTGGCACCCGGAGACCAGGCCCGAGCGGCTCGACCTGGACGCGCGGCTGCGCTGGGTCCGGCTGGAGATCCTGGCGGCCACGGACGGCGGGCCGTTCCACAGCGAGGGGACGGTCCGGTTCCGCGCGCACTACACGGAGGGGCGGCAGGAGGGCGTGCTGGAGGAGCTGAGCCGTTTCACCCGGGTCGACGGCGCCTGGGTCTACCTCGACGGCGTGGTCGACTGACGGGGCAACGGGCCTGATGACGAGCTGACGACACCCTGTTGCTTTGCATGAACATTTCATAACGGCACGAGTGAACTCTGCCGCAATGGGAGAAAGATCCGACTTACCGTCAGATCACATAATTCCAATGCACCGGAGGATTCGTGCGCAAGAGGATGATCGTCCCCGCCGTCAGCGCCGCACTGCTGCTCCTCGCCAACCCGGCGTCGGCCGGCACCCCGACCGTGGGCGCCCCGGGCATCGGTGACCCGTACTATCCGACGTACGGCAACGGCGGTTACAACGTCTCGCACTACGACCTACGGCTGAAGTACCAGCCTTCGACGGACCAGCTGGAGGGGACGGCGACCCTGCTCGCCACCGCCACCCAGGACCTCTCCCGCTTCAACCTCGACTTCGCCCTGAACGTCAGCGAGGTGGTGGTCAACGGACGCCCGGCCAAGTTCGCCGCGACCGGCGAGCAGGAGTTGGAGGTCACCCCCGCAGCCCCGCTCGCCAAGGGCTCGAACGCCACGGTGGTCGTGCGCTACTCGGGCGTGCCGTCCAAGGTCGCCCGGTACGGGTTCACCGCCTGGCTGCGCACCCCGGACGGCGGGGTGGCCGCCGGGGAGCCGGAGTCGGCCTGGTGGTGGTTCCCGAGCAACGACCACCCGTCCGACAAGGCCACCTTCGACGTCTCCGTCCTGGTCCCCGACGGCACCCAGGCGATCAGCAACGGCGTGCTCTCCTCCCAGTCCTCCCAGCTGGGCTGGACCCGCTACAACTGGCGTGAGAACAAGCCGCAGGCGACGTACCTCGCCACGCTCGCGATCGGCAGGTTCGACATCACCACCGGCACCAGCAGCGGCGGCCTGCCCATCATCAACGCCTACAGCAAGGACCTGGGCGACAACGACGGCGCCGCACGGGCGAGCGTCGAGCGCACCGGCGAGCTCGCGGACTGGCTGAGCGGCATCTTCGGCCCGTACCCGTTCAGCGCGCTCGGCGGCTATGTCCCCAACGTCGACACGCACTTCGCGCTGGAGACGCAGACCCGCGTCTTCTACAGCCCCTACCAGTTCGCCAACGGCGCCAGCAGCACGGTGGTGGTGCACGAGCTGGCCCACCAGTGGTACGGCGACAGCGTCTCGCTCAAGCGCTGGAGCGACATCTGGCTGAACGAGGGCTTCGCCCGGTACGCGCAGTGGCTCTGGTCCGAGCACCAGGGCGAGGGCAGCGCACAGGAGCTCGCCGACTACCTCTACGCCTCGCACCCGGCCGACGACCCGTTCTGGACCGTCAAGCCCGGCGACCCGGGCGCGGCGAACCAGTTCCACAGCGCGGTGTACGACCGGGGCGCGGCCGCCATCCAGGCACTGCGGAACGCGGTCGGCGACGACAAGTTCTTCCAGATCCTGCGGGCCTGGCCGACCGAGCACCGCTATGGCAACGCGACCGTGGCGGACTTCCAGGCGCTGGCGGAACGCATCTCCGGCAAGAAGCTGGGCAGCCTGCTCCAGACCTGGCTCTACACCGCCGCGAAGCCGGCGCCCGCCGCCGGCGGCTCGGCGAAGTTCGCGGCGGCGGCTGCGGGTTCCGTCCAGGAGCCGCGCTCGTGGAAGCAGATCGAGGCGACCAACGACGTCCACGACCAGGACGGGCACTGAGGCACCCTGCCGACCCGCAGACCCGCTGCCCTGCGGACCACTGACCCGATAGCCCGCTGACGGCCCGGCCGGACCACGCTCCGGCCGGGCCGCACGGCATCGGCGGCGAACCGCCCGGCGCGACCGTCCGGGCATGTCAGGTCGGAGGGGCCGAAATCGGTCACCGCGGATCGCATCGTCACAGGTCAGCGAGGTGGTGGTCGAGATCACGCCGCCCTGGGGGCCACCTACGGTGGCGTAGGTCACTTCACACAGTGAACTATTGCCGTCATGGCTGACAACCTGGAGACCCTTGACCTCAGCTCCTACGCAGCCCTCGGGGACAGCTTCACCGAGGGCCTCAACGACCCAGGCCCGGACGGCCAGTTCGCCGGCTGGGCGGACCGCCTCGCCGGGATGCTGGCCGCACGCCGCCCCGACAGCGCCTTCCGCTACGCCAACCTCGCCGTCCGGGGGCGGCTGCTCGACCAGATCGTCGCCGAGCAGGTTCCGCAGGTGCGGCGGATCGCACCGGACCTGGTGACCCTGTGCGCGGGAGGAAACGACATCCTTCGGCCGGGCAGCGACCCGGACGACGTCGCGGAGCGCTTCGAGGCCGCGGTGGTGGAACTGCGCGAGCACGTCGGCACGGTGCTGATCTGCACCGGCTTCGACACCCGCGGCGTCCCGGTGCTCGGAATGCTCCGGGGCAAGATCGCGACCTACAACGGGCACCTGCGGGCGATCGCCGACCGCAACGGCTGCGCGGTCGCCGACCTCTGGTCGCTGCGCTCGGTGCACGACCGCCGCGCCTGGAGCGAGGACCGGCTGCACCTCTCCCCGGAGGGCCACCAGCGCGTCGCACTGCTGGCCGCCCGCGCCCTCGGTTTCGACGTGGACGACCCCGAGGCCCCCTGGCCGTTCCAGCCGACTCCGACGCCGGCCGACCTCCGCCGGGAGAACATCCAGTGGGCCCGCGAGTTCCTGCTGCCCTGGGTCGGCAGGCGGCTGCGCGGCGAGTCCTCGGGCGACCACGTCGAGGCCAAGCGACCCGATCTGCTTCCGCTCTGACGCTCCATCACCCCTGCGGCAGCTCGTACGGACAGTCGGTCCACGGCACTACGTACGACCGATCCACCCCGGGCCGTCCCCCGAACGGGCCGACCTCCCACCGAGGCCACCCCCTCGGGTGGTTGGCCCCCCGTACGGATTCCCACCAAGGCGGCTACCGACCGTAATCTGACGGTGCCACACCGAGGGCCCGATCGGCGGAACGGGTCCGGGCGAGGACCGCAGGGGTACGTATGGACCGGGGACCGAAGGCGGGCGGGAACGGCACGGCGCAGGCCGGACCGACGGACGCGGAGTGCGAGTTCGGGGCGCAGCTGAGGGAGTTGCGGGCAGCCCGGCGGGTCTCGCTGAGCGAACTCGCCCGGCTGATCCACTACAGCAAGGGCTATCTCAGCAAGATCGAGAACGGCACCAAGCCGGCCACCCCCGACGTGGCACGCCGCTGCGACGAGGCCCTGCTGAGCGGCGGCGTACTGCTCCGGCTGGTCGGCGCGGCGGCGGCCCGGACGGCCGTCCCGGGCCCGTCCCAACCAGCGGCGCAGTCACAGACACAGGAACAGCAACAGGCGCAGGCAGCGGAGTTGGGCGGGCCGCGCCCCGAGTGCCCGTACCCGGGCCTGGCCTCCTTCGGCTCGCGCGAGGCCCGCTGGTTCTTCGGGCGGGAGACGGTCACCACCGCACTGCTGGACCGCCTGGCCGAACGGATCGGGCACGGTCCGGTGGCCCTGGTGGCACCCTCCGGGGCCGGCAAGTCCTCGCTGCTGATGGCGGGCCTGCTGCCCGCACTGCGGGACGGCGCACTGCGCAGCGGGGTGTTCCCGACCGAACCGCCCCGCACCGAACCGCCGCTCGCCGAATCACCGCCCGGCGAACCGTACATCGGCCCGCCACGAGCCGGCGCTCTGCCCGAGGCGGCACAGCCGTCCACCAACCACACCACCCCCGCCACCCGCGCCGACTGGCCCGTCGCGGTCAGCACGCCGACCGGCCGACCGATCGCCGCCCTGCTGCGGTCGCTGGAGTCGGCACTGCCCGACGTGGCACCGGAACTGACGGACCATCAGATTCGCGATGCCCCGGAGGCAGCGGCCGACGCGATCCGTGCGGCACTCGGCCACGCGTGGCAACCGCCCACCACCGGGCCGACCGACCGACCGGCCGGAGGCGCGGCACCCGTCAGTGGGACACCCGGCGGCCTGGTCCTGGTGGTGGACCAGTTCGAGGAGACCTTCACCCTCTGCACGGACCGGGCCGAGCAGCGCGCCTTCGTCCGCCTCCTGCACAGCCTTTCAACTATCCCGACTTCCAAGGCAGTTGCCGAGTCCCCTGTCCAACCGCCGATCGCCGTCCTGCTCGGCGTCCGCGCCGACTTCTGCGGGCGCTGCCTGGAGCATCCCGAACTCGCCCCGGTCTTCACCCACGGTTCGCTGGCTCTGCCGCCGATGAACGCCGCCGAGCTGCGCGCCTCGATCACCCGCCCCGCCGAACAGGCCGGTCTGGTCCTGGAGCCGGGCCTGGTCGAACTGCTGCTGCGCGACCTCGGCAGCCCGGACGAGCTGTCCGGCAGTACCGCCGGGCCCGGACCGCTGGCCGGGGCACTGCCGCTGCTCTCGCACGCGCTGCGCGCCACCTGGCAGCAGCGCCAGGGCCGGGTCATGACCGTCGAGGGCTATCTGCACAGCGGCGGGATCCACGGCGCCGTCGCCCGGACCGCCGAGGACGTGTTCACCCGGCTCGCGCCGCTCCAACAGCAGCTCGCGCGGCGCCTGTTGGTGCGGCTGGTGCATCTGCGCGAGGGCGGCGAGGAGACCCGTTCGCGGGCCGAGCGCGAGCAGCTGCTGTGCCAGTCGGCCGATCCGGACGGTGCGGCGGCGGTCCTGGACGCCTTCGTCCGGGCGCGCCTGCTGACGGCCGACCGCGAGACGGTGGAGATCACCCATGAGGCGCTGCTGCGGGCCTGGCCCCGGCTGCGGCGCTGGATCCAGGTCGACCGGACGGCGCTGCTGGGCCGTCAGCAGCTGGCCGAGGTCTCGGCCGAATGGCTCCGCGAGGGCCGGGATCCCGCGCTGCTCTACCGGGGCACCAAGCTGGCAGCGGCCCGCGACTGGGCCGAGGACGGCGGTCGGCGGGTCGAACTCGGCTACGTCGAAGCCGAGTTCCTCGCCGCGAGCACCGCCGCCGAGGACGCCCAGCGGCAGGCGGCCGAGCGGCAGTCCCGTCGGCAGCGGCGGATGGTGGCGACGCTCGGTGTGCTGCTGGCACTGACCCTGCTCGCCGGGGTGCTAGCGCTCCAGCAGCGGTCGGGCGCGCTGGCGCAGCGGCGGGAGGCGCAGTCGCGGGCGATGGCGGCGCGTTCGGCGGCGCTGGCGGTCGGTCGTCCCGAGGCGGCGATGCTGCTGGCCCGTGCGGCGTACCGGAGTTCGCCGACCGTGGAGGCGCGCGGTGCGCTGCTGAGCACCCAGGCGCAGCCGTTCCAGGGGCGGCTGCTCGGCCATACCGGTCCGGTGAACTCGGTGGCCTTCGCGCCGGACGGCCGGCTGCTGGCGTCCGCCGGGTCGGACGACGCGGTGAAGCTGTGGGACGCCTCGGAGCGCACCCTGATCGCCACGCTGACGGGCCATCGGGGCCGGGTGCGCTCGGTGGCGTTCAGTCCGGACGGCGGTTCGGTGGCCTCGGCCGCCTCGGACGACACCGTACGGCTCTGGGACGTCGCCTCCCGCCGACTGTCCGCCACCCTCCCCGGGCACGGCGGCGGCGCCCGCGCGGTGGCGTTCAGTCCGGACGGCCGGGTACTGGCCTCGGCGGACGCGGACCGTACCATCCGGCTCTGGGACACCGGAAGCCACCGGAGCATCGCCGCCCTCACCGGTCACACCGACGAGATCAACGCGGTCGCGTTCTCTCCGGACGGACACACCCTGGCCTCCGGCAGCGCCGATCGCACCCTGCGTCTGTGGGACACCACGACCTACGAGCCGGTCGCCACGCTCTCCGGTCACACCGACGACATCCTCGGCCTGGCCTTCAGTCCGGACGGCCACCTCCTGGCCTCGGGCAGCGCCGACCGCACGCTGCGCCTGTGGGACACCGCCGACCACCGGAACACCGCCACCCTCACCGGCCACACCGACGACATCAACGCGGTCGCCTTCACCCCGGACGGCAGCACGGTGGTCAGCGCCAGCGGCGACGGTACGGCGCGGCTGTGGGACGTGCCGAGCCTGCGGACGATCGGCACGCTGGCCGGTCACACCGACTATGTCCAGGGGGTGGCGGTGAGTTCGCACGGGCAGGTGGCCACGGCCGGCTTCGACCAGTCGGTGGTGCTCTGGGATCCGGCGACGGCCGCGCTGGTGCCGCGCCCGTTCACCGAGGTGTGGCAGGTGGCCTTCGGTCCGGACGGACGGCGGATGATCACGGCCGGGACGGATCACACCGTGTGCGTCTGGGAGGCGGGCTCGCACCGCCTGCTGCACTCGCTCGCCGGTCACGAGGGCTCGGTGTTCGCGGTGGCGTCCAGTCCGGACGGTTCGCTGGCCGCCTCGGGCAGCGCCGACCGGACGGTGCGGCTCTGGGACGTCGATCGCGGGCAGCCCGTCGCCGTCCTCACCGGCCATCAGGGCTCGGTGCTCGCGGTGGCGTTCAGCCCGGACGGGCGGCTGCTCGCCTCGGCGGGCGAGGACCGTACGGTGCGGATCTGGGACGTCCGGGAGCAGCGGACGGTGGCGGTGCTCACCGGGCACACCGACTTCGTCAACGCGCTGGCGTTCAGTCCGGACGGCCGGACCCTGGCGAGTGGCAGCGATGATCTGACGATCAGCCTGTGGGAGGTCGCCGGCGCCCGGCTCGCGGGTACGCTCACCGGGCACACCGGTTCGGTGCGCGGGCTGGCGTTCAGCCCGGACGGGCACACCCTGGCGAGCAGCGGCAACGACGCCACCGTACGCCTGTGGGACACCGCCACCCGAAGGACCGTCAGCACCCTGACCGGGCACACCGGTTCGGTGCGCGGGCTGGCCTTCAACCGGGACGGACGGACCCTGGCGAGCAGCGGCAACGACGCCACCGTACGCCTCTGGGACACCGCCACCCAGCAGGGCATCGCCGTCCTCACCGGCCACACCAGCGCGGTCTGGGGAGTCGCCTTCAGTCCCGACGGACTGACGCTGGCCAGTAGCGGCAACGACGGCACGGTACACCTCTGGGACGCCGACCCGGCCCGCCGCGCCCGGGCGGTCTGCGCCCTGGTCGGTGCGGTGGACCGGGCCCGGTGGACCAGACTGCTGCCCGATCAGCCGTACGACGACGGGTGCGCAAGGCCGTGACCCGGCCGGGCTCGCACCGCAGGTCACGGCGGTGGGGCACCGGCCGTCGGCCCGTCGGGAGACCCGCCGCGAGCACCAACACGCCTGCGGGCCAAGGGGGATGAGCAGTCGACAGCTGCGGCCGCAGATGTCCGGACCCGACCGCCGAGCCCGGACGATCATGCCGAGACCTTCTCCTGTACAAGCGTCTCAAACATCCGTACTGTCGCTGCCATGACCGCCACCACCGCCAGCCTCGCCAGTCGTCGCACCTGGACGGGGCTGCTCGTCCTGCTGCTTCCGTCCCTGGTGCTCTCGATGGACATGGGAGTGCTCTTCTTCGCCGTGCCGTTCATCAGCACCGACCTCAGACCCAGTGGCACCCAGCAGCTGTGGATCATGGACACCTACTCGTTCCTGCTGGCCGGGCTGCTGATACCGATGGGGGCTCTCGGCGACCGGATCGGCCGGCGCCGCTTACTGCTCTGCGGTGCGGCCGGCTTCGCCGCGGCCTCCCTGCTCGCCGCCTACTCCGCCGGGGCCACCCAGCTGATCGCGGCGCGCGCCCTGCTCGGCATCACCGGCGCCACCCTGATGCCCTCGACCCTCGCGCTGATCCGCAACATGTTCCACGACCCGAAGCAGCGGCAGTCCGCCATCGCCGCCTGGACGGCCGCGATCACCGGCGGTGCCACGCTGGGACCGGTGGCCGGCGGGCTGATGCTGGACCACTTCTGGTGGGGGTCGGCGTTCCTGCTCTCCATCCCGGTGATGGCGCTGCTGCTGTTCGTCGGCCCGTTCCTGCTCCCCGAGTACCGCGCCCCGCAGAGCGGCAGCTTCGACCTGCTCGGCGCCGGGCTCTCGATGGCCTCGCTGCTGCCGGTCGTCTACGGCGTCAAGACCCTGGCGATCGAGGGCTGGAGCCCGACGCCGGCCCTGATCCTCGTCGCCGGCCTGGGGGTGGGCGGCCTCTTCGTCCACCGGCAGCGCACCACGGCGCATCCGCTCATCGACCTGAGCCTGTTCAGGATCAGGACCTACAGCGGCGCGATCACGGTCAACACCGTCGCCATGTTCGCCATGATGGGCTTCACCCTCTTCACCTCGCAGTACCTGCAACTGGTCAAGGGCCTGAGCCCGCTCGCGGCCTCGCTCTGGGCGCTGGTGCCGAGCAGCGGGGTGGGCGTCGCGGTCGGTCTCTCCTCCGCGCTGGCCGGCCGAGTCCGCCCGGCCCACCAGCTGGCCGGCGGGTTCCTGGTCGGCGCGGCCGGCTTCGGGCTGATGACCCGGGTCGGACCGGACTCCCCGTTGGCCCTGGTGCTCACCGCGGCCGGGGTGCTCTGTGCGGGCACCGTCGGGACCATGACGCTCACCGCCGACCTGGTGATCTCGGCCGCTCCCGCCGAGCGAGCCGGCGCCGCCGCCGCCACCTCGGAGACCGCCACCGAACTCGGCAGCTCGCTGGGGATCGCCCTGCTCGGCGCGGCCGGCGCGGCCGTCTACCGCTCGCAGCTGACCGACTCGATGCCGGCCGGACTGCCGGGCGGGACGGCGAAAGCCGCGCACGACACGCTCGGTGGCGCGGTCACCGTGGCGGCGCAGCTCCCGGGTCGCACGGGGAACGAGCTGCTCACCGCCTCCCGGGCGGCGTTCGTGGACGGGATGCACCTGGCGGCAGTCGTCGGCCTGGCCTTCATGGTCGGGGCGGCACTGCTGGCGGGCCGGCTGATGCGCCACCTCCCGGTCTCCACCGCAACCCCGAAGGCGGACCCGCCCGCGACCGACGCCGCCTCCGCCAACGCCGGTTCCAGCGGCGCCGGTTCCACCGGTGAGGCCGCTGCCGGCACCCCCTCCGAGGCGGACACCACCGTGGCGGCCACTCCGGCCGGCGGACGCTCCGGCGGCTGACCCGTCGGCCGGCCCGTGCGTTTCGGCCCGATTTACCCCAGCGGAGTTTGTCCTGATTGCGAGCCATGTGAAGAACTGGGGCTCACAGAGCGCGAATAGGGGGTTCCCGGACAGGGGTTGAGGTCATAGCGTCCCGTACTCCGGCGCGGCGAAGCGCGACGGAGTCTCAGCGGACTGCAGGTAACGACGTCGCCAGGTGCGGCCTCCACCAGGCCGTTTGGGCCCACTCGGCGGATGTTGACCCAACCTTGGAAAAGATTGTGATCAATCTTGAGTATTCAACCCAGCAGTAGCTCACTGTCCAGATCACCGAGCGTGCAAACCCCCACCGGCATACCGCCCTACAACCGGGCCGTCTCGCCCATGGAGTGGGTGTTCCTGGGAATGCGGCCAGGGCACTGTGTGGTCCACCTCGTGGAGGGCGACGGGAGCCTGTCCGCCGAGGAGCTCGCCAAGGCGGTGGCAGTCGCCGCCGAGGCGTCCCCCGGCATGCGGCTGGTGCGCCGGGACCGGCGTTGGGTGGACAGCGGGACGGCTCCGTCCCTGGAGGTGGTCGACGGCGACTCGTTGGACCGTGACCGCCTCGACTCGCCGTTCCTCCGCCGCACGCTGGACGGCTCGGGCGCGACCTGCGAGGTGCTGCTCGTTCCCGGGACACCGTCCACCGTCGTCTTCCGCGCCTTCCACGGCATCACCGACGGGCGCGGTCTGCTGCTGTGGGCCGCGGACGTGTTCCGGGTGCTGCGCGGCGAGGACCCGCTGGGCGCGGACTCGCGGCTCAACGACGAGGAGCTGCTGCGCGGGCTCGACCGGCCGGGCGGCCTGCCGCCGGCCCTTCCCGCCCCGAAGATGGAGTGGCCCTCCCTGCTCGGCCGCCGCTCGACGGGCTCCGCCGGCCTGCTCTGGCGCCGCCGGACGGTGGACGGCCGCCACCCGGCCGCGACGGCCAAGCTGGCCGCGGCCCTGGCGCAGACCTACGGTGGCGGGCGAGGCCGGTTCTTCGTGCCGGTGGACCTGCGCCGGTACCGTCCGGAACTGCGCTCCACGGCCTCGCTGGTCCGCGCCCTGCGGCTGGACGTCGGCGCAGGTGATGGCTGGCAGGAGGTGCAGCAGCGGATCCTCACCGCGCTGGCCGAGGGCGCGGAGCTGGCGCCGACCTTCGCCGACTCGGTGCTGCGAACGCCGCTGCCGCTGCTGCGGACCGTCAACGCCGGGATCGACCGCTTCGCGACCTGGAAGAACCGGTACAACAGCTCCGCCTACCTCTCCCACATGGGCACCGTCGATCTCGCCGACTTCTCCGCCGGGGACTTCCGGGCCAGGACGGTCTACGCGCTGGGCACCACAAGTCCCGGCAGTCCGTTGGAGATCGATCTGGTGGAGTGCGGGGGGCGCACCGAGATCACCGTGGCCTGGCACGACGGCCCCGGTGTGGCGGAACGGGCGGAGGCCGTGCTGGACACCGTCGAGGAGGTGTTGTCGCCCCGGAAGTACCGGCTGTGGGAGGGCAACCGCACCGAGCGGCCACTGCCCTCCGACCGCACGGTGGTCGAACTCTTCCGCGAGCAGGTCGAACGCACCCCGGACCGGATCGCGCTCAGCGGCCCCGAGGGCGAAATCACCTACGCCGAGCTGAGCCGCCGCGCGGACGCGGTCGCCGCCGAACTGCGCAGGCAGGGCATCGGCCCCGGCGACGTGGTCGGACTCCTCGCCGGCCGCACGGTCGCCGCGATCGCCGGACTGTGGGGCACCCTCCGGGCCGGAGCCTGCTACCTCCCCCTGGACACCCGGCACCCCGACGCACGCATCACCGACCTGCTCACCGACGCCGGCTGCACCCACCTGCTGACCGAACACCCCCACGACGACCGCGAAAACATCCGCTCCACCTGCAAAATCCTGGTCCTGGACGACCTCATGGACTGCCCCACCCCCGACAACCCCCACGACACCACCACCCGCCCCGACGACCTCGCCTACGTCATCTACACCTCCGGCTCCACCGGCCGCCCCAAGGGCGTCCAGATCGAACACCGCAACCTCCTCAACTACATCCACTGGGCCACCCGCGAGTTCGACATCGACACGGACACCCGACTGCCACTGCTGACCTCACCCTCCTTCGACGTCACCGGCACCTCCGTCTACCTGCCACTGCTCACCGGCGGCCAGGTCGTCCTGATGCGCGAGGACCCCAACCACCTCTCACTGCGCACCCTGCTGCGGGACTCGGGCGCCAACACCCTCAACCTCACCCCCTCCCACCTCGACCTGATCGGCCACCTCGACCTGTCACCCACCGGATACCGCACGGTGATCGTCATCGGCGAACAGCTCCGGGTGGAAGTCGCCGCCCGGGCCCAGCAGATGTTCGGACCACACTGCCGGATCATCAACGAGTACGGCCCGACCGAAGCCACCATCGGCTGCACCGCCCACACCTTCGACCCCGAACTCGACGGCACCGGCGCCGTGGTGCCGATCGGCCGCCCCGCCGACAACACCACCGTCCTCCTCCTCGACCAGGACCGCCGCTTCGTCGCCCCCGGCGAAACCGGCGAAATGTACCTGGGCGGCGCCCAGCTCGCCCGCGGCTACCTCGGCCGCCCCGACCTCGACACCGAACGCTTCGTCCACCTCGCCGACGGCACCCGCGCCTACCGCACCGGCGACCTCGCCCGGATCCTGCCCTCCGGCACCATCGAATGCGTCGGACGCATCGACGACCAGGTCAAAGTACGCGGCCACCGCGTCGAACCCGCCGAAGTCGCCCAAGCCCTGGAAGAACACCCCGCCGTCGACCGCGCCGTCGTGATCGCCAGAACCAGACCCGGCCAGCCGGGCAAAGCCCTCTACGGCTACGCCCTGACGAAAGCACCCGTGACGGAAGGGGAGCTGACCGAACACCTGACCGCGAAACTGCCCTCCTACATGGTGCCCGCCGCCACCATGGTGGTCCCGGAACTGCCCTACACGGTCAGCGGGAAGGTGGACGCCAAAGCACTGCCCGACCCGTTCGGCGGCGAACCGGACGCCGCCGCGCAGCGCGGGACGGGCCCGCTCGCCCCGATGGATCCCGTCGAGGAGGCGGTCGCCGACATCTGGGCCCGCACCCTGGAGGTGGAGCGCTCCCGGCTGGACGCCCAGTCCGACTTCCACCAGCTCGGCGGGGACTCGGTCTCCCTGCTCGCCATGCTCGCGGCCGTCAGCCGCGAACTCCTGACCCCGGAACAGGAAAGCGCCTTCATGGGCGAGCTGGCCGGCATCCTCGGCGAGCCGACCCTGGAACGCGTCGCGGCCCTCGCCCGCGCGGCCCGCGGCTAGCCCTTAGCCCCACAGTCTCGCACCGGCTCTGCCCCGCACCGCCATTGAACCGGCGGTGCGGGGCAGAGTGCATCGGCGACCGCCCATCTCCCATTCTCCTGACTGGTCATCAGTTGATCGGGCATCGGGTCTCGGCTGGCAGTCGGACAGCGGGCGGTCTGACGGTGTGTCTGTCTGCGCAGGCCAGCGGGGGTTTCCCGAACGTTTCCCGTCTCCTGGCGAGTTGGGAGACAGCCGCCTCGTGGCTTTCGGCCGCCCGGTGCGGAAGGCTCAGCTCATCGGCCCGCCGGAGCTCGCAGGGGCTCCGCCGGCCCAGCCGCGCTCCGCCGGGCCGACCCAGCAGCCACCCACCAGCCGTGCCCCACCCGAGGAGCGGGAGGAACACGAGAATCCCGGTACCGCCGCACCGGGCCGATCGTGCGGCTCCCCCGCCCCGGGGTGGTACGACGTCCGCCGAGGACTGGAGCAGCCGCCATGAGAGTCCGCCTCGCCATCGCAGCAGTCGCCGTCGCGGCCGCCCTCACCGTCGCGTTCGGTCCGGTGCTCGGCAGCATCGGCAGTATCGACGGCGCCGGCGGTCCCGGCCGTACCGGCAAAGGCGACCTCGTGCTCGCCGCCGCCGGTGCGGACTGCGCGGTCCTCGCCCCGGGCGCCTCGGCTGCCGCCGAGAGCGCGGTGCGGGCGGCCTGCTCACAGCTCGGCACCTGGTACACCTGGGGCGGCGGCCACGGCGCCCGACCCGGTCCGACGTACGGCCACCCGGACGGGGTGGATCCGGCGAGCGACCACGACGCGGAGCGGCTCGGCTTCGACTGCTCGGGCCTGGTCCGGTACGCGTACGCCCAGGCGACCGGCCAGGACGTGCTGAACGGCCCGGCCGCCAAGCAGTTCTACACGGTCCACGCGGCGCAGCGCCTCACCGCCGATCAGGTCCCCGGGGCACTGCTGCCGGGCGACCTGATCGCGTACGGCAGCTCGGCCGCCCTGCACCACATCGCCGTCTACCTGGGAGCCGGGCGGATGGTCGAGGCCCGGCAGTCCGGGACACACGTCGCGGTCAACGACGTACGGTTCGGCGGCGAGCTGTTCGGGGCGGTGCGGATCGACCCGGGCCCGGTGCAGGGCCACCTGGTCAGTACCTGGGGCACCGGCGTGTGGGCGCACGCCCAGCCTGCGGCGGAGAGCGCCCGGGTGTACGCCTTCGACGGGCCGACCGCGGTGCGGGTGGACTGCCAGGAGCACGCCCAGAGCGTGACGGCCGAGGGCATCACCAACGACGCCTGGTCGTTCCTGCCCGACTACCGGGCGTGGATCAGCAACATCTACGTTCAGGGCGGCTACTGGCTCGACGGAGTCCCGGCCTGCGGTTGAGTCCTCCGGGGCATCAACCTGCGGGGAGGGCAACGATGTTCAGGGCGCCGGCCGGGCTGCGGCCGGCGCCAGTACGCCCGCCCGGCGCAGCAGCCAGCGGTTGGCCCGCCCGACCAGGCCCGCCCGGTCCAGGACCCCGATCACCTTGGACGCCATCTCCGTCTTGACGCCCTGCCAGTGCGGGTTGCCCCGGGCGGCCTCGCGCCCCACCCTCGGGTCGATACCGACGGCAGCGTAGACCCGGGGGTTGATCAGGCTCTTGGTCGCCCGGAGGATGATCAGGCCGATGAACAGCTGCTCCCAGCGGCGGCGGACCGGGCCGAGGTGCTTGCGCTGGAGTTCCTCGCGGGCGTAGCTGATGTGCCGCGACTCCTCGATCACATGGATCCGGGAGACCTGACGGGTCAGCGGCTGGATCGACTCGTCGTTCATCGTCTCACGCTGGAAGGCGTCCAGGATCTCCTCGACGTACATGGTGCCGCCGAAGGTCTGGCTGTGCGTCGAGGTGGCCTTGAAGAAGCGGCCGAGTTCGTGCGAGAGCCGACCGGGCCCGTAGGCGGGTACGCCCATCCAGGAGATCATCTTCGCGAACATCACCGAGTGCCGGCACTCGTCGGCTATCTCCGTCAGCGCGTACTGCACGTGCGCGGTGGTCGGGTCGCGGTCGAAGGCGTGACGCAGCAGCATCTGCATCAGGATCTCCTCGAACCAGATGCCCACGCTGGCGATGCTGGCAACCTCGTGCTTGCTGAGCTCGATCCGCTGCCCCTCCGTCAGCTGCTCCCAGAGCTCGGTGCCGTAGAGGGAGAGGTGCCTCGGCGGGGAGTAGTAGCGGCCGGGCAGCGGGGCGGCGTCCCAGTCGACGTCCTTGAGCGGGTCGAAGGAGAGCTTCGCGGACGAGGCGAGCAGCCGCTCGGCCGTGCGCTGACGGTCCCGGACCAGCTTCTCGGTGCCGGTGCGGGTCCCCGGGCCGGTGCCGGTGCGGCTGTGCTGGGTCGCGGTCATGGGCAACTCCTCCTCGGCTCACCGAGGGGCGGCCGACCTGACGGGCCCCTCCCCCTCAGAAGCTAGAGACTATTAGACGTTGCGTCAATAGCGTGGACGGCAAGCGGTGCGCGAGCGTGCGGAAGGGGGCTCAGGACGTGCCGGAGGGGTTCGGGACACACCATCGGTCGGCGCCGCGAGCGCCCCGCGCCCGCGCGAACCACCCGCGCGGGGCGTGCGGACAGCCGGTCAGCGGGACGGCGCGCCCTTTCCGGGCGGGGGGACCAGGGCGGGTGCGGCGGACCAGTAGTCGGGATCGATCGGCTCGCGGCGGCGCAGATCGGACCTGATCTGGTCGGCCAGTTTGCGGGTGTCGCGCCGGTTGACCGCGGCGCCGAGACCCGCGCCGACCAGCAGCGGTGTCAGCGACGGCAGCCTGCGCAGGGTGCTCCGGGCCAGCCGCTTGCGCAACTTCTGCCGCACCTCCGCGCCGATCGCCACCGCCGCGATCCCGGCCGGGCCGATCAGCGCGGACGGGTCGATGCCCCGTCGGTTCGCCCAGGCCGCGACGTACGCGGTACCGCGCTGCGCGGCGCTGCCGCCGACGGGCTGCCCGTACACCTGGTGCAGCTCCGCGATCAGCTTGACCTCCACCGCCGCCACCGCCAGCGTCTCGGAGGCGATCTCCACCGCCATCGCGGGTGGCACCGGGAGCATCGCCACCGCGCCGACGCTCGCACCGACGGCGGCCGACGCCCGGCAGGCCCCGGCGACCAGCCGGTCGGCGAGGTCCTCGGGGCCTGCGGCGTCCGGATGGTGGGCCCGCAGCGTCGCCAGGTCCCGTACGGGGATCCGCGGCGCGGACTGCACCAGCCGGTCGGCCAGTATTCGGCCACCCTCGCCCGCGCCCTTCGCGGCCGCTAGGCTGCCGCGTCCGAGCAGTCCGGCCACCGAGCCGACCAGGGCGGTGGCCCGCTCGGCACCTCTGCGCCGGTACCACCGCTCACGGGCTTCGGGGGTCTGCCCGGGAAGCTGCTGCTCCATCTCCGTGGCCAGCGCCGACAGCTCCTCGACGGCGACGGCGTCGTCGTCAGGGCCTGCCGTCTCCTGAGTCCCCGCTGCCCCGGGTGCCCCGTGGGCCTCCTCGGCCCCTTGCGGCCCCTGCGCCTCCTCGGCCCCCTGCGCCCCCTGGGCCTGTTCGGCCGCGCCAGGGCCCCCGGCTGCGCCGGGACCTCCGGCCGCCCCGGGGCGTTCGGCTGCGTCGGCGTTCGGTCGAGCGGTGGTCGCGGGCGGGTCGAGCGGTCGCTCGCCGCCCCGGCCGACCCGGCGAAACCTGCGGAAGGACGATCCCATGCCCTCCGCCTACCCGGCCCACCGCGCCGACACGCCTCACCACCCCGTACCGTCACCCCACCACGGCCCCCGCTCACAGCCGGTGGTGAAACGGCGGTGGGGCCGCCCGAAGGCGACCCCACCACGCTGCGGTCCTGCCGTGCCGGCTACGGGAGGGTGATGTAGAAGCCGGTGTCCACGTGGTTTCCGGAGTTGTCGTACGTGACGACCGTGAGCGTCTGGGCGGCGCCGCCGCAGGCCGAGTTCGGGGTGGTCTCGACCCGGATGGAACCGCCGTGCGAGGAGTAGTCCCGCAGGATGGCCGAGGGGACACTGCGGTCCACGTCGATCCAGGACTGCGAGACGTGCACGCAGTAGAGGCCGGTGGACGGGTGTCCGACGTAGTCGACGTACTTGGTCTTCACCAGGTCGCCGTTGGCCGCCACCTCGGCCGCCGCGGTGGCGTGCGGTGCGTACGCGTCGACCGGAGCGGCGACCGCCGAACCGGCCCCCAGCGCCAGCGTGGCGCCCGTGGCGAGTGCGACCAGCGCCGAAATGCCCTTGCGCATGACATCCTCCTCTGCCGCCCGTCCTCCGTAGGAGCCGGGCAAGACGACCCAAACGCCGGGCATCCTTCCGGCCCCGGCCGGGCCTCGGCGCGAGCCACCCGGCCGGCGGCGGCAGGATCACCCGTTCGAGTAGGGGCGAATCCTTTCTGCCTACGCCGAACGGCCCGCCGGCCGAGTCGAGCGGAGTGCCGGACTCATTGCCCCTCGCCTCCCCGAGGCGCCTCCCCTCCTCCCGTAGTCCCCCGGACTCCCCCGGACGGCGGGATGCCAGAATCTGGACAGCGCGGCACCCCGGCCGCGCCCTCGGGAGGAGAGACACGTGCACACCGACGCAGCCCCGATCGCGGCCATCGACATCGGCGGCACCAAGATCGCTGCGGCGCTGGTGAGCAGTGGCGGAAGGCTGCTGACACGCACTCAACGGCCCACCCCGGCCGCCTCCGACGGGGAGACCGTGCTCGGCGCGGTGCTCGACGCGCTGGACGAGCTGGCCACCGCCCCGGGCTGGTCCGAGGTTCGGGCGCTGGGCGTCGGCAGCGCCGGTCCGGTGGACATCAGCCGAGGCACCGTCAGCCCGGTCAACATCCCCGGCTGGCGCGGCTTCCCGATCACGGAACGGCTGTCGGCCCACCCCGCTGCCAAGGGGCTGCCGGTCGTACTGGCCGGGGACGGCATCGCCATAGCGGCGGCCGAACACCGCTTCGGCGCGGCGCAGCCGTACGACAACGCGCTGTGCATGGTGGTCTCCACGGGTGTCGGCGGTGGTCTGATCCTGAACGGCGAGCTCCACACCGGCCCCACCGGCAACGCGGGCCACATCGGCCACATCACCGTCGATCTCAACGGCGAACCGTGCCCGTGCGGCAGCCGGGGGTGCGTGGAGCAGCTGGCCAGCGGTACCGCCATCGCCCGGTACGCGCTGCGCTCCGGCTGGCGCCCCGCCGCGCAGGATGCCTCGGCCGTCGCCGTGGCCGCCTCGGCGCGCGCCGGGGATCCGATCGCGCTGGCGGCGTACGAGCGGGCGGGGCAGGCGCTGGCCGCCGCGATCGCCGCCACGGCGACCCTGGTCGAGCTGGACGCGGTGGTGATCGGTGGCGGGGTGGCCCAGGTCGGCGATCTGCTGCTCGACCCGCTCCGGGCGCACCTGCGGACCTACGCGGCCCTGCCGTTCGCCGCCGGGATCACGGTGCACCGGGCCCTGCTCGGTACCGACGCCGGCCTGGTCGGCGCGGCTGCGGTGGCGATGGGGGCCTGAGCGGACGGGGCGGGCCGTGCCCCCGTCCGGACGCTCCCCAGGCCTTCGGCCAGGTGCGCCCTCCCGGCCGAAGGCCGGCGGCGCGCTCCCCCCGCACCGGCGGGGCGAGGCCCTGCGACCGGGTCCACCGGCACCGGGGCTCCGAGCGCGCCGTGAGCCGGGCAGCACTCAGGGGCAGTGCTCAGGGGCAGTGCTCAGGGGTGCGGGGAGTCGTGCGTCCGGTGCCGGAGGCGCGCCCGGGGCCGCTCGCGCAGTCCCGTACCCCCGGATGGTGCCCGGTCGGCGCCCGACCGCTGCGCGGAAGGTGCCCGGACCGTGCCCGGACGACCGGGCGCCCGGGCCTCGGCCGATGGCGGTTTCCCGGAGGTTTTCCGCACGTTTTCGCTGCTTCCGGCCCGGATCTCGCGTGGAGGGACCGGAGGAGCCCATGGGACGATGGCAGGGCTGATGACTGACCCCCGGGCGGTTGCGTGGCCATGCATGCCGAGGAGCAGGGACCTGGTGCGGCACCCCACCGCAGGAGCACGGGTGGGGCGCAGGAGCACGACGACCTGGTGGTGATCCCGATCGCGACCGCGCTGGTCGCCGACGACGGCCGGATCCTGCACTGGAGCCCGGACGCGGAGGCCCTGCTCGGCTACTCCGCCGAGGAGGCGATCGGCCGTTTCGCCGCCGACCTGCTGGTCACCGACGAGCGGCGGCCCGAGGTGCTGGGCATGTTCGAGAGCATCCTGAACGGGCAGCCGTGGTCGGGCACGTTCCCGGTGCGGCACCGCTCGGGCCACCTGGTGGACGTGCAGTTCCGGACCACTCCGGTCACGGGCCCCAAGGGCGAGCAGCTGGTGCTCACGGTGGCCTCGGACGTGACCGCGCTGAAACGGCTGCAGGCCGATCTCGCGGTGCTGGACGGCTTCTTCACGCAGGCCCCGGTGGGGATGGCGGTCTACGACCGGGAGCTGCGCTTTGTCCGGCTCAACGAGGCGCTGGCGCGGGTGAACGGACTGTCGGTGGCCGAGCATCTGGGCCGCCGGGTGGCCGAGGTGCTGCCGGGGATCAACGGCGCCGAGGTCGAGGCGGTGATGCGGCAGGTGATTGCGGACGGCGCTCCGGTGGTCGATGCCCGGTCGCACGGCCGTACGCCGGGTGACCCGGACCACGACCATGCCTGGTCGGCCTCCTACTTCCGGCTTCAGCGACCGGACGGCGAGGTGCTCGGGGTCAGCTCCACCATCGTCGACGTGACCGCGCGCTACCGGGCCGAGTCGCGGGCCGTGCGGGCCCAGGAGCGGCTCTCGGCGTTGGTCGCGGCAGGTGAGTCGATCGGCACCACACTCGATCTGCGGCGCACCGCACGCGAGTTGGTCGACGCGATGGTGCCCAGGGTGGCGGACGTCGCCGGGGTGTTCGCACTGGAGCGGCTGGTCTCCGGCCCGGACGGACCGGAGCACGAGACGTGGGACGACGAGAGGCGGGACAAGGGCCGGTACGAGGAGCAGCGGGACAGCGCGGAGCGGGACAGCGAGAGGCGGGACAGCGAGGAGCGGGACAGCAAGGAGCGGGACAGCGAGGAGCGGGAGAGCGGACGGCCCGAGGGCGAGGAGGGCATCCAGCAGGTGCGTCGGCTGGCGGTGGGGACGACGGACCCGGAGTACCCCCTGAAGCACCTGCCCATCGAGGCGGTGTACCGGATACCGCGGGACTCGCCGTACGCGCGGGCGATGGCCTCGGGCCGGACGGTGGTCGTGCCGTCCTGGGAACTGCCCCTCCTCTCCGCCGACATGCCGCCCGAGCAGGAGAAGGCCTATCGCGGCGAGCGGTCGCTGCCGGTGCGGATCACCCCGCTGGTCGCCCGGGGCACCGTGCTGGGCATGGTGGTGTACGCCCGGCGCGGCAAGCGGGCGTCCCACGACGACGAGGACACCCGGCTGGGCGACGAGCTGGTGGCCCGGGCGGCGGTGGCGATCGACAACGCCCGCCTCTACCAGCAGCAGCACGAGACGGCACTGGCCAGGGCGGAGGCGCTTCGGAGCGCGAAGGCGGCCCAGGCGCGGCTGGCGCTGGTGAACCGGGCCTCGGCCCGGATCGGTACCACGCTCGATCTGGGCCAGACCGCACGGGAGTTGGCCGAGGTCGCGGCGCCCGAACTGGCGGACACGGTGGTGGTGGAGGTCCTGGACGCGCTGGTGCGCGGCGAGGAGCCGATGACGCCGAGCCCGGCGGACCGGTCGGCGGTGCTGCGCCGGATGGCCTTCAACGCCGCACCCGGTTCGCGGTTGCGGCCGCTCGCGCCGATCGGCAGTGTGCACCGGTTCAACCCTTCCACGCCGTACGCCTGGGCGCTGTCGCACCGCCGCCCCGTACTGATCCCGGTCCTGGAGGGCGCCGCGCTGCGCTGGTTCGCCGAGGACCCGCGGCGGCTGACCGCCAGCGCGCGGGAGGAGGTCGGCTCGTGCATGGTGGTGCCGCTGATCGCCCGCGGTTCGGCGATCGGGGTGACGGCCTTCTACCGGCAGCGGAGCGAAACGCCGTTCAGCGAGGAGGATCTGTCGCTGGCCGGAGAGCTGGCGGCCCGGGCGGCGGTCTCCATCGACAACGCCCTGCTGTACAACCGGGAACGCGACGCGGCCCGGCAGCGCCAGCTGGCGCTGGACGAGACCCATGCCGCGCAGCAGCGCCTCGCCCTGCTCAACGAGGCCAGCACCCGGATCGGGGCCACCCTGGACGTCCACCGCACGGCGCGTGAGCTGGTCGAGGTGGTGGTGCCGCGTTTCGCCGACTTCACCACGGTCGACCTGCTGGAGTCGGTGCTGGAGGGCGAGGAGCTCACCGAGCTGCCGATGGACGGTCCGGTGATGATGCGCGCGGTCGCCGTCGGCGAGGCGGACGAGCACGGCAACCTGACGGAGGACGGCCGGATGGTGAGCTCCTCGGATCCGGTCGGCGGCCTCTCGCAGTCCGCCGAGGTGTACGCGCAGAGTCTGCGGACCGGGCGGTCGATCCTGGTGGCGGAGGTGGACGAGAAGGCGCTGCGCCGGATCGTGGCCGCGCCGGAGCGGGTGGTGCCGAGCCTGACGGCGGGCGTGCACTCGTACCTGATGGTGCCGCTGCTGGCCCGGGGTGTGGTGCTGGGCGGGGCGGAGTTCGTCCGGACGGCCAATCCGGAGCCGTTCACCATGGCGGACGTGGCGCTCGCGGAGGAGCTGGCGGCGCGCGCGGCGGTGTGCATCGACAACGCCCGGCTGTACCGGCGCGAGCGGGACACCGCGCTGACGCTCCAGCGCAGTCTGCTGCCGCAGGAGGTGCACCGCTCGCTCGGTCTGGAGATCGCGTACCGCTATCTGCCGAGCAGTGTGATCAGTGAGGTGGGCGGCGACTGGTTCGACGTGGTGCCGCTGTCCGGCGGGCGGGTCGCGCTGATCGTCGGCGACGTGATGGGACACGGCATCCGGGCCGCCGCGACGATGGGCCAACTCCGCACGGTGGCAAGGACACTGATCACGATCGACCTGGATCCCGCCCGGGTGCTGCGGCGGCTGGACGACGCTGCGGCGGCAGTCGGCGAGGGGCAGTTCGCGACCTGTGTCTGCGTGGTCTTCGACCCGCTCGACCGGAGCTGCACCGCCGCCAGCGCCGGGCACCTGCCGCCCGTGCTGGCCGAGGCGCCGGGTTCGGCGCGCCTGCTGGAGCTGCCGCCGGCCGCACCGCTGGGGGTCGGCGGGGTGCCGTTCGAGTCCGTGCACTTCACCCTGCCCGAGGACGGCATCCTGGTGCTCTACACCGACGGCCTGGTGGAGCGCCGGGACCAGGATCTGGACGAGGGCGTGGAGCTGCTGCGCCGTACGGTGGCCGACCGTCGGCCCACGCTGGAGCAGACCTGCGACGCCGTGCTCACCGCACTGACCTCGGACACCGTCCAGGGCGACGACATCGCCGTGATCATGGCCCACTCCCGTCCGCTGAGCTCGGACCAGCTGGCCGTACTGCCGCTGGCCGGCGACCCGTCGATGGCCGGCCACGCGCGGCGGTTCGTCCGCCGCACGCTCAGGTCCTGGGGTCTCACCGGGCTGATCGACCACGCCGAGCTGCTGACCAGCGAGCTGATCACCAATGCGCTGGTGCATGCCGGGGCGCCGACCGAGGTGCGGATCTTCCGCAATGCGGACCTGACGGTGGAGGTGGCCGACATCGACAGTCACGCGCCGAGGATCCGCCGGGCCCGGGCCTCCGACGAGGGCGGCCGCGGCATGCACCTGATCAACGAGATCGCCCACCGCTGGGGCAGCCGGAGCACCACCCAGGGCAAGGTCGTCTGGTTCGAGCTGGAGATCCCGCCGGGGAGCACGCACTGAGCCCTCTGGGCGCGGGGAGCTTCTTCCGGAGCGCGGGCGATCCGTTGCCGACGGTGTTGCGGTGGGCGCCGAGCGCGGAGGCCGTGTGCTCCCGACTGGCGTGCGGGGAGAGCCAGGTGCGCAGGGTC
This sequence comes from Saccharothrix sp. ST-888, assembly GCF_000955975.1. Classification (GTDB taxonomy): domain Bacteria; phylum Actinomycetota; class Actinomycetes; order Streptomycetales; family Streptomycetaceae; genus Kitasatospora. The sequence continues at coordinate 50,208 of NZ_JYJF01000018.1, read as the reverse complement.
TCGGGCACGGCCGGACGACCGTCCAGCGGGAGCCCGGTGAGCGGCGGCGGCGGCCGGCGGGCGGTGTTGCCGCCGACGGCACCGAACGGCAACCTGGTCTGGCGGCGCGGCACCTCGGCCGGTGTGCTCGCCTCGATCGGCCTCGGCGGCGTGAACGTGGTCGTGCCGAGGTCGGTCAAGGGCGTGCCGGCCGACGAACCGATCCACTACGGGCTGCCTGCGAGCCCGGCCGCGTACCTCGCCGCCGGTCCCGCCACCGATCCGACCGACGCCGCCGTCCGAACTCCCCCTCGCAGAAAGGCCGGCCATGACCACCCCCCGTGGACCCGTCGACTCCTCCCGCGTCCCGCGCTACGCCGGACCGGCCACCTTCGCCCGGCTGCCGCGCCTGGACGAGGTGCCGCGCGCCGACATCGCCGTGGTCGGCATCCCGTTCGACTCCGGGGTCTCCTACCGGCCCGGCGCCCGGTTCGGCGGCAACGCCGTGCGCGAGGCGAGCCGCCTGCTGCGGCCGTACAACCCGGCACAGGACGCCGCACCGTTCGCGCTCGCCCAGGTGGCGGACGCGGGTGACATCGCGGTCAATCCCTTCGACATCAACGAGGCGGTGGCGGGCATCGAGGCCGCCGCGGACGAACTCCTCGCCACCGGCGCGAAGTTGCTCACCCTCGGCGGCGACCACACCGTCGCGCTGCCGCTGCTGCGCTCGGTCGCCAAGCTCCACGGCCCGGTCGCACTGCTGCACTTCGATGCCCATCTGGACACCTGGGACACCTACTTCGGCGCCCAGTACACCCACGGCACCCCGTTCCGGCGCGCCGTCGAGGAGGGCATCCTGGACACCTCCGCGCTCTCCCACGTCGGTACCAGGGGCCCGCTGTACGGCAGGCAGGACCTCACCGAGGACGAGAAGCTCGGATTCGGTGTCGTCACCTCCGCCGACGTGATGCGGCGCGGCGTGGACGAGATCGCCCAGCAGCTGCGCGAGCGGGTCGGCGACCGGCCGCTGTACGTCTCCGTCGACATCGACGTCCTCGACCCGGCCCACGCGCCCGGCACCGGCACCCCCGAGGCCGGCGGCCTCACCTCGCGCGAACTCCTGGAGATCCTGCGGGGCTTGGCCGGCTGCCGACTGGTCGGTGCCGACGTGGTGGAGGTCGCCCCCGTGTACGACCACGCCGAGATCACCGCCGTCGCCGCCTCGCACACCGCCTACGAGTTGACCACCCTGATGGCCCGGCAGGTGGCCGGATGACCCGCGCACGCGACGGCGGCGGCCTGGCCGTCGAGACCCTCGCCACGCCCGGCGCCGAGCGCGTCCGCCTCGCCGAGCCCTTCGGCGTCCCGGTCCGACTCCCCTGGTATCACTGAGAACCGTCGGCTCCTCTGCCCACGTTGAGGTGCGGCAGGGTCACGGTCCGTCCGCCGCCGTCCCGGGCAGGTCGGCGGCGGCGAGCAGGGCGTGAACGGTCGCCTCCATGGTGCGGCGGGCCGCCTCGACGTCGAGGCCGCTGCTGCGCCAGTGGTACCAGGTGCTCCAGGTGGTCACGGCGTCCAGTCCGTTGAGCAGGTCGGTCCTGCGGCTCTCGGGCAGCGGGTCGAGTTCGACGGCGAAGACCTCGGCGAGTCGCTGCCGGGCGAAGTCCATGACCTGCCGGATGACCTGCTGGATGCGCTCGGACGGATTCTCCAGGCGCATGACCGCCAGGCGCGCCGGAGTGAGCCACTCCAGGATCCGCGCACGCTGTTCCGCGAGTGCCGCCACCCGCACCTCTCGTCGGCCGTCCGTCGGCAACGGCCTGATCTGGGCGCCCAGTTGGTCCAGCCGCCGGGTGATGGCGATGTCCACCAGCTGAGCCATGTCCTCGAAGTGGTGGAACACCAGGCGGCGTGACACCCCGGCGCGTTCGGCGACCCGGTCCGCCACGAAACGCGACTCCCCCTCGTCCAGCAGGGAGAGCAGCGCGTCGGCGATCTTCTCCCGGGTCTGCCGCCCGCGTTCCGTACGACCGTCCGGAGCGCGCCGGTCCGTCTCCTGCGCGGCCTGTTCCACCTCGGGGCCTCCTCCCTCTCGTTGACATTGTTGCACTCCGGATGCAACTGTACGGCTGCACTCGGAGTGCAATTAGTTTTCGGGCAGGGCGCGCCGCGACCGCTGCCGTACGGAAGGGCGACTCGCCGATGTTCAGCACCGTGGGGCGATGGTGTGCCCGCAGACCCAGGAGAACCGTGGCCGCCTGGCTGCTGCTGCTCGCCGCCGCTGCCGTGGCCGTGGGCGTGTTCGGACGGGTCACCACCGACGCGGTCACCATCCCGGGCAGCGACAGCCAGGCCGCGAGCGACGCCGCCAGGGCCTTCCCCGGCTCCGCCTCGGGCAGGCAGCCCGTCGTGCTGCACACCGCAGCGGACGCGCCGCAGCTCACCTCCGCCGACGCGACCAAGGCGGTCGAGGCCGCCGCGCGCGCCATCGCGGAGGTGGCCCACGTGGTGGCCGTCACCACGCCGTACGACCCGGCCGGCCGGGCGGCCATGAGCCCCGACGGCCACACCGCCTACCTGTCCGTCGAACTCGACGTCACCGGGCGGGACATCACGCCGGGGATCACCCGGAACATCGTGGCGGCGGCCCGCCCGGCAGCCACCGCCGGCATCGAGGTCACCCCCGGGGGCTACCTGGCCGCCGCCGTCGACAAGGGCTCCACCGGCCACAGCGAAGCCATCGGCCTCACGACCGCGTTCGTCATCCTCGCCGTCTCCTTCGGCAGCCTGCTCGCGGCCGGCGTCCCGCTGCTCGCCGGAGCGGTCGGGCTCGGCATCTCGCTGCCCGCCCTCGGCCTGGTGGGCCACCTGGTCGACATGCCGGACTCCGGCGAGACCATCGCGGCCATGGTCGGACTGGGCGTGGGGATCGACTACGGCCTCTTCTGCCTCACCCGGTTCCGCGAACTGCGCGCGGCCGGCGTCGGCATCGAGGACGCGGCCGTGCGCACCATGGCCGGCTCCGGCAAGGCCGTGGCCTTCGCCGGCAGCGCGGTCGTCGCCGCGCTCACCGGCCTCGCCCTCGGCGGTCTCCCCCTGCTGTACGCGCTGGCCCTGGCTCCGGGCATGGCCGTCCTGACCGCCATGGCGGTCACCCTCACCCTGCTCCCCGCCGGACTCGTCCTGCTCGGCCGCAGGCTGACCCCGAAGACGGCGGCCGGCGCACAGGCGGGCGGGGAACCCGCCGGCCGCGTCGCCACCGCGACCCCGGCGGGCGGGGTCGGACCGGACGGCGAGCCGGCCGGGACCGCGACCGCAGGGCTCGGCTCCCGGAACCGCCCGCGCGGCTGGGCCCGCATCGCGGAGCAGGTCGCCGCGCGGCCCTGGCGCTCCCTCCTGGCGGCCCTCGCGCTGGTCGCCGTACTCGCCGCCCCCGCGACCGACCTGACGTTCGGCCAGCTCGACGCCGGAGACAACGCCGTCGGCACGGCGAGCCGCACCGCCTACGACCGGCTGTCAGCGGCCTTCGGCCCCGGGGTCAACGGGACACTCCAGGTCGTCGACACACTGCCCTCCCCGGCGTCCGGCTCCGCCGACACCCGGATCGCCGCCGTCGGCAAGGCGCTCCGCAGCACCCCGGGCGTCGCCGCGGTCGGCCAGGCGCAGCTCAGCTCGGACGGCACGCACGTCCGCTGGCAGGTCACCCCCGCCACCGCTCCCTCGGACCCGGCAACCGCCGCACTCGTGCACCGGCTGCGCGACACCACCCTGCCCCGCGCCACCGCCGGGACCGGTCAGAGCGCCCATGTGGGCGGCACCCCGGCCGGCCAGGCCGACCTCAACCAGCGGCTCGCCCACCGCTTGCCCCTGATCGTCGGCTTCGTCCTCGCCGTCGCAGCGCTGCTCCTGCTGCTGGCCTTCCGCTCGCCGGTCGTCGCGGTGAAGGCCGCCCTGATGAACCTGCTGTCCGTCGCGGCCGCCTACGGCATCCTCACCGCGGTCTTCCAGTGGGGCTGGGGCGCGGCCCTGATCGGCCTGGACGGCGCCGTCCCGATTCCCGGCTACGTCCCGCTGCTGATGTTCGCCGTGCTGTTCGGCCTCTCCATGGACTACGAGGTGTTCCTGCTGACCGCCGTCCGCGGGGCGTACCTGCGCGGCGGGGACAACCGCCGTGCCGTCGTCGACGGCCTGGCCGGTACCGGACGGATCATCACCTCCGCCGCTCTGATCATGGTCAGCGTCTTCCTGAGCTACCTGCTGTCGGACGACCCTGTGGTGAAGATGTTCGGCATCGGCCTGGCCGCTGCCGTCGCACTCGACGCCACGGTCGTCCGGGGCGTCCTGGTGCCCGCCGGCATGATCCTGCTCGGGGACCGCAACTGGTGGCTGCCCGGCCTGCTCGACCGTCTGCTGCCCCACGTGGACATCGAGGGCGACGGCCACCCCGACGCCTCCCCGACCGGCTCCTCGGACCCGGCCGGCTCGGAGGACCCGGCCGAGTCCGAGGAGCGCGAGCTACGCGGGCCGCTGCCCGCCGACCACAGCGCCGGGGCCTGACTGCCCGGTCGGTGAGGACGGTTGGGGACCGTCCTCACCGACCCCGGGCCGCGGCCGTCCGCTACTGCGGGGTCACGTACGCGCCCGAGATGCCGCCGTCCACCAGGAAGGTGTTCGCCGTCATGAAGGACGAGTCGTCGCTGGCCAGGAAGGCGACGGCGGCGGCGATCTCCTCGGGCTCGGCGAACCGGCCGAGGGGGATGTGGACCAGTCGGCGGGCGGCGCGCTCGGGGTCCTTGGCGAAGAGCTCCTGGAGCAGCGGCGTGTTGACGGGCCCGGGGCAGAGGGCGTTGATCCGGACGCCCTCACGCGCGAACTGGACGCCCAGCTCCCGTGACATCGACAGCACTCCGCCCTTGGAGGCGCTGTAGGAGATCTGCGAGGTCGCCGCGCCCATCACCGCCACGAAGGACGCGGTGTTGATGATCGACCCCTTGCCCTGCCGCTGCATGTGCGGGATCGCGTACTTGCAGCACAGGTACACGCTGGTCAGGTTGACCTCCTGGACGCGCTTCCACGCGTCGAGACCGGTGGTGAGGATCGAGTCGTCGTCCGGCGGCGAGATGCCCGCGTTGTTGAAGGCGATGTCCAGGCTGCCGAACTCGCGCACGGCGGTCTCGTACATCTCCCGGACGGCGTCCTCGTCGGTGACGTCCGCCTGGATGAACAGGCCGTCCACCTCGGCGGCGGCCTTCTTCCCGCTGTCCTCGTTCATGTCGACGCAGACCACCTTGGCGCCCTCGGAGGCGAACCGCTTCGCGGTGGCCAGTCCGATGCCGCTTCCCGCGCCGGTGATGACGGCCACTCGGCCGGTCAGTCGCTGGGTCATGCTGCTCACTCCTCGGTTCAGTGATCGGTGCAGTTAATCGGTTCAGTGAACCGGTTCAGTCGTCGGTCGAGATGAAGACGTTCTTGGTCTCGGTGAAGGCGAGTACCGCGTCGGGGCCGAGCTCGCGCCCGAGGCCCGACTGCTTGAAGCCGCCGAACGGGGTCGAATACCGCACCGAGGAGTGGGAGTTGACGGAGAGGTTGCCCGCCTCCACGCCGCGGGCCACGCGCAGTGCCCGGCCGACGTCCCGGGTCCAGATGGAGCCGGAGAGCCCGTACTCGGTCCGGTTGGCGATCCGCAGCGCGTCCTCCTCGTCGCGGAACGGCACCACCGCGACGACCGGCCCGAAGATCTCCTCGGTGAACGCGGGCGAGCCCTGGTCCACCGGTGCGAGCACGGTCGGCGGGAACCAGAAGCCCCGGCCCTCAGGCGTCAGCCCCTGCACCGCGACCGGCGCGCCGGCCGGGACGTAGGAGGCGACCCGGTCGCGCTGCGCGGCCGAGATCAGCGGGCCCATCTCGGTCTTCTCGTCGCGCGGGTCGCCGACCCGGACGCCGAGGACGGCCGGTTCGAGCAGTGCCATGAAGTCGTCGAACACAGACTCCTGGACCAGGATGCGCGAGCGGGCGCAGCAGTCCTGCCCGGCGTTGTCGAAGACCGCGTACGGCGCGGTGGCGGCGGCCTTCGCCAGATCAGCGTCGGCGAACACGATGTTGGCGCTCTTGCCGCCCAGCTCCAGGGTGACCGGCTTGACCTGCTCGGCGCAGCCGGCGGCCACCGCCCTGCCGACCCGGCTCGATCCGGTGAAGACCACCTTGCGGACGTCCGGGTGGGTGACGAAGCGCTGGCCGACCACCGGTCCGCGCCCGGGCAGGACCTGGAACACGCCTTCGGGGAGGCCGGCGGTCCTGGCCAGGTCGGCGAGCCGCAGTGCGGTCAGCGGGGTGAGTTCGGCGGGCTTGAGGACCACCGTGTTGCCTGCGGCCAGGGCGGGTGCGAAGCCCCAGGCGGCAATGGGCATCGGGAAGTTCCACGGGACGATGACGCCGACGACGCCGAGCGGTTCCTGGAAGGTGACGTCGATGCCGCCGGCGACCGGGATCTGGCGCCCGAAGAGCCGTTCGGGGGTGGCGGCGTAGTACTCGATGACGTCGCGGGCGTTGCCGGCCTCCCAGCGGGCGTTGCCCACCGTGTGCCCGGCGTTGGCGATTTCGAGCTGCGCCAGGTTCTCCAGGTCGGCGTCGACGGCGGCGGCGAAGGCGCGCAGCAGCCGGGCGCGGTCGGCGGGGCCGACCCGCCGCCAGGTGTCGAAGGCGGCCTTGGCCCGGGCGATCGCCGCGTCGGTCTCGGCGATCCCCGCCATGGCGACGGTCTCGATCACTTCTTCGGTGGCCGGGTCGACCACCTGGAAGAGGTCGGGTTCGGTCATGCGGAGGTCTCCTTGCGGCTGCTGGTCCGGACGAATGCTTCGAAGAGTCGGGGGTCGGCCGGGTCGGCCTCGGGGTGCCACTGCACGCCGAGGACGAAGCGGCGGTCGGGCCGCTCCAGGGCCTCGACGCTGCGGTCCGTGCTCCAGGCGGTGGCTTCGAGCCCGGCGCCGACGCGTCCGACGGCCTGGTGGTGGTAGCAGGGCACCTTGGCGGTGCTGCCGAGGATCCGTCCGAGCCGGCTGTCGGCCCGGACGGTCACCGCCTGCTGCCGGTAGGTCGCGGGGGCGATCCGGTGTCCGTCGTCGCCGGTCCGGTCGGGCAGGTGCTGGATCAGGTCGCCGCCGTGGGCGACGTTGAGCAGTTGCAGGCCCCGGCAGACGCCGAGGACCGGCAGGTCGCGTTCCAGTGCCGCGGCGAGCAGTGCCGACTCCCAGGTGTCGCGCAGTTCGTGCGGCGGGTCGGTCCTCGGGTGCGGTTCGGCTCCGTAGCGGGCGGGTCCGATGTCCGGTCCGCCGGCGAGCAGCAGTCCGTCGAGCCGGTCCACCAGGTCGGCGGCGCCGTCGGGTTGGGGCGGGAGCAGGACGGCCGTGCCGCCGGCCCGGGTGACGGCGTCCACGTACGGCTGCGGGATCAGCGCGGCGGGCTGGCGCCAGACGCCCCAGGCGGCCTCGCTGAGGTAGCTGGTGATCCCCACCAGCGGTCGGCCGGTCACAGCCGCTCGAATCCGCGGCGCCGCTCCCAGTCGGTCACCGCCGCGTCGAAGGCGGCCAGTTCGACCCGGCCGGCATGGCTGTAGTGGCGGACGACGTCCTTGCCGAAGGCGAGGCCGGCCGCTTCGCTCTGCTCGAAGGCGGCCACGGCGTCGCGCAGGGTGGCGGGGACGCGCGGGGCGTCGGAGGCGTACGCGTTGCCGGCGAACTCCGGTTCCAGCTCCAGCTGCTGCTCGATGCCGTGCAGTCCGGCGGCGATCAGCGCGGCCACCGCGAGGTAGGGGTTGACGTCGCCGCCGGGCACCCGGTTCTCGAAGCGCAGCGAGGAGCCGTGGCCGACCACCCGCAGGGCGCAGCTGCGGTTGTCGCGTCCCCAGGCGATCGCGGTGGGGGCGAAACTGCCCGCCACGTACCGCTTGTAGGAGTTGACGGTGGGCGCGAGCAGCAGGGCGAACTCGGCCAGGCAGGCGAGCTGGCCGGCCAGGAAGTGCTCCATCACCTTGGAGAAGCCGTGCGGCCCGTCACCGGGCATCACCGGTACGCCGTCCTCGTCGCGCAGGCTGAGGTGGATGTGGCAGGAGTTGCCCTCGCGTTCGTTGAACTTGGCCATGAAGGTGAGGCTGTACTCCTCCTGCCCGGCGATCTCCTTGGCGCCGGTCTTGTAGACGGCGTGGTCGTCGCACGTGGTCAGCGCGTCCCCGTACTTGAAGGCGATCTCGTGCTGGCCGAGGTTGCACTCGCCCTTGGCCGACTCGACGGTGAGTCCGGCCCCGGCCATCTCGTTGCGCAGGCGGCGCAGCAGCGGTTCGATCTTCGCGGTGCCGAGGATGGAGTAGTCGACGTTGTACTGGTTGGCTGGGGTGAGCTGCCGGTAGTCCTTGTTCCACGCCTCTTCGTAGCTGTCGCGGAACACGATGAACTCCAACTCCGTTCCCACGTACGCCTTCCAGCCGTATCCGGCGAGCCGGTCGAGCTGGCGGCGCAGCACCTGCCGGGGGGAGACCGCCACCGGGGTGCCGTCGTGGTTGTCCACATCGCACTGGACCATCGCGGTGGCCGGGTGCCAGGGGACCATCCGCAGGGTGTTCAGGTCGGGTTTCAGGACGAAGTCGCCGTAGCCGCTGTCCCAGGAGGAGTTCTCGTAGCCGTCGACGGTGTTCATGTCGATGTCGACGGCGAGCAGGTAGCCGCAGCCCTCGGCGGAGTTGGGGACGACGTCGGTGAGGAAGTACTCGGCGGCGATCCGCTTGCCCTGGAGGCGGCCCTGCATGTCGGTCATGGCGAGGACGACGGTGTCCACCTCGCCGGCGGCGACGAGCGTGCGCAGTCGGTCGAGGGTGAGTCGCGTACCGCTCATCGTGGCTCCAATTCGCTTGTCCGGTCGGTGGGTTCGGTCGGTACCTGGTGGATCTTGGGGCCGGTGAACCAGTGCCGGGCCGAGACCAGCCACCAGATTCCGGCGGAGCCGAGCACGACGGCGACCGCGACGGGGGTGTAGTTGAAGCTGGTGACCGTGATCGGGCTGACGGTGGGCAGCATGAACAGCACGGAGATCAGTACCGTCCAGCCGACCGCCAGCGTACCGACGGGCTTGCTCCAGCGGCCCAGATGCCAGGGACCGCGCTCGAAGGCGTCACCCTGACGGAGTCTCAGATAGACCGGGATGACGTACGAGATGTACATCCCGATGACGGAGACGGAGGTGACGGCGGCGTATGCGGTGGCGTTCCACAGGTCCTGGGCGCCGAGCAGGAACGCGCCGCCGGCGGCGAGCCAGACGGCGTTGGTGGGTGTCTGGGTGCGCGGGTCGATCCGGTGCCAGATCCGCGATCCCGGCAGTGCGCCGTCACGTGAAAAGGCGTAGATCATACGGGAGTTGGCGGTCACCGAGGCCATCCCGCAGAAGAACTGGGCGCCGATGACGATCAGCAGGAGCAGCTTTGCGCCGCTCGCGCCGAGTGCGTCCAGGAAGATCTGCGCGGGCGGCACTCCGGTCGAGCTGTTGACCGCACCGTCGTAGTTCTGGATCGCGAACGTGATGCCGAGCAGCAGGATCCAGCCCGCGACCAGCGACACCACAACGGAGTTGACGATCCCCTTGGGGCCCGAGCGGGCCGCGTCGTGGGTCTCCTCGGTCATGTGGGCCGAGGCGTCGTAGCCGGTGAGGGTGTACTGGGCGAGCAGCAGGCCGAGCAGGGCGACGTAGAACGAGCTGTGGAAACCGGTGTTGTTGACGAAGCGGGTGAACACGAAGGAGGCGGAGGCGTGGTGGGACGGTATGGCGAGCAGCGCGCCGACGATGATCAGGACGCCGAAGACGTGCCACCAGACGCTGACGTTGTTCAGCACGGCCACCAGCCGGACGCCCCGGGTGTTGAGCAGTCCGTGCAGCAGCAGGATGACCGCGAAGATCAGGACGGTGTGGGCGGGGGTGGAGGCGTACCCCCACTGGAGTTCGAGGAAGGCGTTGGCGAAGGAGGCGGCGCCGAAGTCGACGCCCGCGGTGACGGCGACCTGCCCCATGAAGTTGCACCAGCCGGTGACCCACGACCAGGCCGGCCCACGCGAGGGGGCGAGCTTGGCGGCCCAGTAGTACAGGCCGCCGGCGGTCGGGTAGCTGGAGCAGATCTCGGCCATGGCGAGCGCGACGCACAGCGTCATCGCACCCACCACCGGCCAGCCCCACGTGATCAGCGCGGGACCGCCGGTGGTCATGCCGAACCCGTAGAGGGTCAGACAACCGGACAAAATGGACACAATCGAGAAGGAGACGGCGAAGTTGGAGAAGCCCGACATCGAGCGGGCCAACTCCTGGGTGTATCCGAGCTCTTTGAGCCGCCGCTCGTCCGCCGACAGGGAATCGTCGGCGGGCGCGGGCGGGTGTGGTGAGTGGTGGTCGGAGGACATGCGCACCCCTGGGTGTTCGGTGGGGGATTCCGAAACGTGCGCCCACGGCACTGTGGCCGCCAATGGCCCGGAAACAGACCATTGGCGTAATGCGCATGCTTCACCCCCCGCCACCACCGCGTCAAGAGGACGTGCGAGAGCGAGCGTTGAACCGCTACCGGAACAGCTCCCCCGGGACGGATCCGATCCGTTCGCCGACCCGTCTGTGCGAATCCCTCGGTACGATGCCCACGTGGAGCAGGCAGACAGACGCGGGATACGCACGGACTGGCAGGGCGGCGCGATCTTCCGGCCCGTCCGGACCGGCAACGCGTTCGAGGAGACGGTCCAGCGGCTCCTGGAGGCCATCAAACTCGGCATCTTCGAGCACGGCGACCGACTGCCCCCCGAACGCGAACTCGCCGCCCGGCTCAACATCAGCCGCGAGACGCTGCGCGAGGCGATCCGCTCGCTCCAGCAGGCCGGCTGCGTCGAATCCCGCCGCGGCCGCTACGGCGGCACCTTCGTCACCTACCGCCAGCCGCCGCCCGACCTCGGCGAACTCCGCCGCGCCGTCCGCCACATGGGCGCCGAGCTGGAGGACGCGCTGACCTACCGGATGGTCCTGGAGACCGGCGCCGCCGAACAGGCCGCCAGGCGCATGCTGACGGATCATCAGGTCGACCATCTGCGCAGCCGGCTCGCCGACCTGGAGCAGGCCACCCCGGCCGGGTACCGGCAACTCGACTCCCGGTTCCACCTGGCGATCGCCGAACTCACCGGCTCCCACTCGCTGGCCGCAGGCGTCGCCGAGATCCGGATGCGGCTCAACGACCTGCTCAACGCCATCCCGATCCTGGACCGCAACATCGAGAACGCCTCCGAGCAGCACCGCGCGATGGCCGAGGCGATCCTGGCCGGCGACATCGACCGCGCCCGCCGGGCGACGGAGGAGCACTTGGAGGCCACCGCCGCACTGCTCCGGGGGTTCCTGGGCTGACGGACCGCCCGTGCCACCGTCCCGGCCACCGGCGGGCAGGGCCGCGTGGGCCCTGGCGTCACCCGGGGCCTGCCTCGGTGCCCCGGTCCGGCGCCCTGGTCCGTGCGGGCCCATCCTGGTCGGTTCGGGTCAGCCGGTGTGTGCGCCGCGGACCACCAGGTCGTCCAGCAGCTCGCGGGTGGCCTCGGCCACCGCCTCCACCGCCCGGTCGAACACCTCTTGGTTGTGTGCGGCGGGCGCCCGGAACCCGGAAACCTTCCGTACGTACTGCAACGCCGCCGCGTGGATGTCCTCCTGGGTGACTTCGGGCATCACCGGAGGCCGCAGCGTCTTGATACTCCGACACATGCTCCCAGTCTCCCTCACCCGCGCCGGGAACCGGTCTAGCCGGGTCCGGACGACAGGTCACTCGGGAGCGGGCTCGGCGGCACCGTCGAGGTCGGCATTCCGCTCGAGGTCGGCATTCCGCTCGGGGTCGGCAGCTCGCTCGGGGTCTGCTCGGCGCTCGCAGCCCCGGTGGGACCGGAGCCGGTACCGCTGCCGGTGGCCGTCTCCGGACTTGTCGTGCCCGGACTTGTCGTGCCCGGACTTGTCGTGCCCGGACTTGTCGTGCCCGGACTTGTCGTGCCCGGAGCGGTCGTGCCCGGACTTGTCGCGCCCGGACTTGTCGCGCCCGGACTTGTCACGCCCGGAGCGGTCGTATGCGGACTCGTCCCACCTGGACTGGTCTCACCCGGACTGCCCGCACCCGAACCGGTGGCCGCACTCGTGCCATGGCTCGCGCTCGCGCCTGCCGTCGGATGCGTACTCCCGCCCGTACCCGGAGCGCTCCCGCCCGTACCCGGGGGACTGCCGGTGGCCGGGCCGGTGGCGGTGGCGGCACCCGTGGGGCCGACGGGCTTCGCGAACGATGCGCCGCTGGACGGGTCCACCACCACGAGCTGCGGCATCGGACTCGGTGCCGGGATCACCACCACGACCGTCTGGGTCCGGAAGGACGGCCAGGGCGTGCCCAGGTAGCTGGGCTTGGCGCTCAGGGCCGGCGGCAGCAGCGGGTTGCCGCAGGCACAGCGGACCCTGGGGGACCCGTGGGCGTCGACCAGGACCGCCGTACCCGCCTGAAGCACGGCCTGGAACGCCGTCGCCGAGCCGTTACTGAAGCCGTGGTTGGTCACCCGGGTGTCGGCCCGCAGGACGACCGGCGTCAGCGTCTGGAGGTACGTGCCGATCGCGCCGGGCTCGATGCCCTCCACTCCCGCCCAGGCGCGGGCCTTGGCGGGGTCGGAGGCGAGGAAGCCCGCGAGCTTGGGGACGTCGCAGCTGTCGGCCGAGGTGCTGCCCCCGTACAGGCCCGTCTGGGTGCCCTGGACCGACTGCCCGGCACTGGTACCCACCGAGGCGGTCACCGTCGCGGAACCGCCTGCGGCCGCCGAACTCCCGTTCCCGGACGGCGATGCCGACGGCGCGGTCGGCTGCGTCGCGACCGAGCCCGTGAACGGGTCGGGGCCCACAGCGCTCACGGGTTGCAGCACCACCTGCGAGGTGGCTCTGCCCCCGGTGGTGCGGTTGGTCAGCACGAAGGTCACCGCCCCGGCCACCACGACCACCGCCGCCACCAGAGCGATCGTCCGGCCTCTGCTCCACCCGGGCCCGGGCTTGCGACGACGCCCCGGTCCACCGGGGAAGCCGGCCAGCCAACGGGGCTTGGACGGCGGTCCCGAACCAGCCCCGGCACCGGCACCAGTCCCAACCCCGGCGCCCGGACCAGCCCCGGCGCCGGCCCCGGTGCCCGGCCCCAGGAGCGGCCCGCGCGGAGGTCCCGTCGGCGTTTCGCCGGCACCCGTTCCCGTGCCTGCCCCTGATCCGGTACCGGCTCCCGCTCCCGGGTCCGAGCCGCTCGGCGGCCCGTACGGGCCTGCCACCGTCGGTTCGTGCGATGGCCTTTCCGGGCGCTCCGTCGGACGCCTTTTCGGCGGCAGGTCCGGCGGCACGTCCGACGAGTCGGTCGGGGAATCGGCCGGGGAATCGGCGATCGGCTCGTTCGGCTGTCCGCCGGAGTGCCGGCCAGGACGTTCGTCGGGCCCCTCCGGGGGCGGCGGCTGGGAAGTCACGGGAATCCTCCAGGACTGGGCTGCTCTCCCCCGTCTCGCTCGCCTCGTCGGTCCTCTCGTCCGTCCTCCGGACTCCTCCCCGGCTCTCATTCTCTGCTGGCCCTAACCGCACCCCGCAACCGCTGGCGGATCGCCCCGAACCGGTCCGAGCAGTCGCCGATGCCCGCGACGTGGCCGAAGCTGGGAGCAGTCGGAAGGAAGCCCGTCCCGGGGGACACACACTCGTCGGGAGACCGCGTGCAGCCGAGTGACCAACCTCCGCGTCACCAACCTCCACCCGACCGGCCGCCGTCCGGCCGGTCCACAGCCGCCGAGCCGGTGCCGGGCCAGTCCCCGTCCGGCCGTCCGGCGAACGCCGTAGGCCGCCAACTCCGGCTCTGGGCGGAGGCGCTGGCCGCTGCGGTCGCCCCGCTGGTGGTCATGGCCGTCGTCGCCGCGCTCGGGCTCTGGGCCGCCGGGGCCGAGGCGCTGCCGGAGGGCGCCTTCCCGTATGTCGTGGCCGCCACCGTGCTGCTGGCCGTCGGTGTGCCGCTCGACCTCACGGGCAGCGCCGCGTTCATCGCCCAGGCCCAGGGCGGGATCACCGGTCTGCCGCTGTCGGTCACCCTGGTCGGGGCGCTGGTGGGCGGTGCCGTCTTCCTCCGGCCGCTCCGGCACCGGGCCCTCGTCGGGCCCGTCGAGCTGGCCGGACGCACCGTCCGTACGGCGGCGCTCTGGCTCGCTCTGCTGCTCCTGGTACGGCAGTTCGCCCAGCACACCTTCACCGTCCCCACCGGCGACTCGCTGCTGGACCAGCTCGGCACCATCTTCGGCGGCGCACCGACCGTGGGGTTCCGGGCCGCCCCGGCGGCGACCGTGGGCATCGGGCTGGCCTGGCTCTGCGGGGTCCTGCTGCTGGCCTTCCTGATCGCCCGGCGCGCGCCGCTGCCCCGGCACCTGCTGCGCCTGCACGCCACCGTCAGACCGGCCGGACACGCCGTGCTGACCCTGCTGACCGGGTACGTCCTGGTGGGCCTGGTCGTCGGACTGGTGTCGGCCGCCACCGACGGTCATCCGCGCGACACCATCGCCGTCCTGCTGCTCGCGCTGCCCAACCTCGCCTGGATCGCGCTCGGCGTCGGCATCGGCGGTTCCTGGCACGGCCACTCGGCGGGCACCATCGGCCTGCCGGTCCCCGAGCCGCTCGCCTCGGTCCTCCAGGCGTCCCGGACCAGCGATGTCACCCTCGACCTGTCCTCGCTCTCCCAGCAGGACGGCCGCAGCTGGCTGCTGCTGGCGCTGGCCGTGGTCATGGTCCTGCTCACCGGCGTCGGCGCCGCGCTGCACTCCCCCGACCGGCTGCCGCTGTGGCGCTACGCGCTGAACCTGGCCGTCGCGCTGGCCGTCGCCGTGCTGGCGATCGGGCTGCTCACCACGGTCTCCGCCGAGTTCGGCCTGTCCCTGCTCGGCCTGGACAGCGGCGCGGGCGGCCTCCACCTCAGCCCCGACCTGCTGGTCACCGTTCCGCTCGGCGCCCTGTGGGGCGCGGTCGCCGGCCTGCTCGGCGGCCTGCTGGCCCGCAGCCGACCCCGGCGGACCGGGCGCCCCTGAGCCACCGTTTGACCCACCGTTCCGGGGCCGGTGGGGGCACCCGCGCTGTCAGGGTGTCGTCAAAGCGGGCGTGATCCGCGTAGGCCACGCGTCAAGGCGCGGTGCGGCCGGGGTTCGGCGGGCATCCACTGGGACGGCGGGCCGAAGGTGCCAGGGGCTCGCGTCGCGCGTGGAAGGAAGCCGTCCGCCATGACCCAGACCCAGGTCGCCCTCGCCGCCCCCGCCGAACGTCCGGGCCGAGTGCTCGGAGGGCCGCCGGTCGGCAGCCCGTGGCCCGCCTCCGCCCGCGCGGGGACCGGCGGCGAACTGCTGGTCGGCGGGGTCGGCCTGGCGGAGGCCGCCGACCGGTTCGGCACCCCGCTGTACGTCCTGGACGAGGACGAGGTGCGGACCCGTGCGAGGGCCTATCGCAGCGCTCTGCCGCAGGCCCAGGTGCTGTACGCGGCGAAGGCGTTCCTGTGCAGCGCGCTGGCCGACTGGATCGCCGAGGAGGGGCTGGGCCTGGACGTCTGCTCGGCGGGCGAACTGCGGCTGGCGGCCGCGACCGGGTTCCCGCCGCAGCGGATCCTGCTGCACGGCAACGCCAAGAGCCCCGAGGAGCTCCGGCTCGCCCGGCGGCTGCGGGTCGGCCGGATCGTCATCGACGGCCTCGCCGAGATCCCCCGGCTGGCCGCACTCGCCATCGCGGACACCCCGCAGCGGGTCCTGGTCCGCGTGCTGCCGGGCGTCGCGGCGGGGCACCACGCGGCGGTCCGGACCGGGGTCGACGGGCAGAAGTTCGGCTTCGGGATCACCGGCGGTGACGCGGCGGAGGCGGTCGGCCGGGTGCTCGCCCAGCCCAGCCTCGAACTGGCCGGCCTGCACTGCCACCTGGGCTCCCAGATCACCGAGGTCGAGCCCTATCTGGCCGCCCTGGACCGGCTGGTCCTGCTGCTGGCGGAGATCCGTGACCGGCACGGCGTCGAACTCCCCGAGCTGGACCTCGGCGGCGGCCACGGTGTGCGCTACCGCCCCGGTGAGGAGGAGCTCGACCTCGCCGACTTCGCCGCCCGGGTGAGCGGGCACCTCGCCGCCCGGTGCGCCGAGCACGGCCTCGCGGTCCCGCGCCTGCTCGTCGAACCGGGCCGGGCGATCGCCGCGCCGGCCGCCGTGGCGCTCTACCGGGTGCTGTCGGTGAAGCACGCCGCCGACGGCCGGACCTTCGCCGCCGTCGACGGCGGGATGAGCGACAACCCGCGCCCCGCCCTGTACGGCTCCTCCTACGCCGTCCGGCTGGTCGGGCGGGTCTCCGGTGCCCCGACCGCCGTCATCGACGTGGTCGGCCGGCACTGCGAGGCCGGCGACGTCCTGGTGCACGCCGCCGAACTGCCCGCCGACCTGCGTGCGGGCGACCTGCTGGCCGTACCGGCCGCCGGGGCGTACCAGCTGTCCATGGCCTCCGGCTACAACCTGGTCGGCCGCCCGGCGGTCGTCGCCGTCCGCGACGGGCGCGCCCGGCTGCTGATCCGCCGGGAGACGGTGGAGGACTTCCAGGCCCGCGAGGTCGGCCGGTAGAGCGGTACGCCGGTCGGCCGTGGACTCCTGGTCCACCGTGGTGGGCCGGTCAGGCCGTCAGCCGGCGGTGCCGTCCCGGGCGCCGAAGACCGGCCAGGCCCAGGCGGGCGGCACGGGTACCGCCCCGGTCTCGGTCCCGGGCTGCGGCTGCGGCCGGGGTTCGGGTGCCGGACTCGCCCCGGGCAGCGTGGTGATGACCGGGACGGCCGCCGCCCGGTCCCCGGACTCCCCGGCGGCCCGCAGCGCCGCCACGAAGCCGAGGCAGCTGTCGTAGCGCTCGTCCGGGGTCTTGGCGAGCGCCTTCACGAGGACCGCGTTGAGCGCGCCGGGCAGCTCGGGCCGGGCCGCGGTGATCAGCGGCGCGGGGTCGTTCAGGTGGGCCCAGAGCAGGGCGAGGTCGTCCTCGCGCCGGAACGGCGGTGCGCCGGTGAGGACCTCGAAGACCACGCAGCCCAGGCTGTAGAGGTCGCAGCGTCCGTCCACCGGGCGGCCGCTGATCTGCTCGGGCGCGACGTAGTCGAGGGTGCCGACGAACTGGCCCACGGTGGTCAGTCCGCTCAGCGAGAGGGACTTCTTGGTGAGGCCGAAGTCGGTCAGGTAGGCGTGTTCCGGTCGGTCGGCGTCGGGGCCCTCGGCGATCAGGATGTTGCCGGGTTTGACGTCCCGGTGGACCAGGTCGTGGGCATGGGCGGCGTCCAGTGCGGAGGCGACCTGGGCGATGATCCGGACCGTCTGGGGGACGGAGAGCGGGCCCTGCCGGTCCAGCAGCACGCCCAGATCGCGTCCGGCGACGTAGCGCATGGCGATGAAGAGCACGCCGTCCACCTCGCCCGCCTCGTACACCGGGACGATGTGCGGGTGGTCGATGGCCGCGGCGGCCCGGGACTCGCGGGCGAAGCGCTGCCGGAAGACGTCGTTGCGGGCCAGTTCCGGTGCGAGCAGCTTGATCGCGACCGTACGGCCGAGCCGCAGGTCCTCCGCCCGGTAGACGACGGCCATCCCGCCCCGGCCGATCTGCGGCCCGAGCCGGTACCCGGCCAGTTGGCGGCCGGTCAGGTCCTCGTAGGCGGCGGTGTTCATCCGGGTCCGCTATCCGGTCGTGGGCGGCTCGACCGCGGCGTACGTCTGCAGGCGGGTGCCGTCGCAGTAGTACCAGCGGCCGTGGTCGAGGTCGAGCAGCCAGGCGGACGGGCCGTCGATCACCGCGCCGATCCGCAGCGCGCCCGCCTGGCGCCGGAAGGTGTCGAGGTCCAGCCGGCCGGCGGCGAACCGGTCGACCAGGTCGCGGTAGGCGGCGAGGGTGCGTTCCAGGGCGTCGAGCAGCGGCCGGGGGTCCTCGGTGGTGCCGAGCGGCTGGACGCTGCCCGGCGGGCGGTTGGGAAGGGCGACGAGCAGTCGGCCGTCCACCCAGGCGCTCCAGCCGTTGGCGCAGACGATGCGGGCCCAGTTGCCGCTGGTGTCGGTGAGGCGGACCGGCAGCAGCGGGTCCAGCCGGGCGCTCGGCCGGGAGGTGTCGGGCCCGGCCCAGGTCGGCAGGCCGTCCTCGGGGACGACGTGGGTGGGCCGGAACGCGTACGGATCCCGGTCCGGGCCGTCCGGGTGGTGCGGGCTGCTCATCGGCGCCTCCTGTCGACCCGTCCGGCTACCGGCGCATGACGGCGGGCTCGTGCCGCCGCAGCAGCCGGACCACCACGATGCCGAAGACCACCGAGAGCGCCACCAGGGCGCCCAGGTCGAGCAGCCAGGTACCCGTACGGTGGGCGAAGAACGGGTCGGCGGTGAGCTTGCCGGGCACGATCCGGTGCATGTCGACGGTGGCGGACATGGCGGCGAACGCCCAGCGGGAGGGCACCAGCCAGGACAGCTGGTTGACCACGGGCACGCTGTAGAGCGCGAGCAGGGCTCCGCAGAAGACCACCTGGACGATGGCGAGCAGCACCAGCAGCGGCATGGTCACCTCCTCGCGGCGGACCAGGGCGGAGATCACCAGGCCGAGCATCATGGCGGTGAAGGAGAGCAGCGCGACGGCGGTGGTGATCTCGGCGAGTGGTGGCAGCAGCACGCCGCTGCCACCCTGCGGGCGCAGCCGTACCCCGATCAGGGCGACCAGGGTGAGGACCACGGACTGGATCACGGTGACGGTCCCGAGGACCACGATCTTCGAGCAGAGGTACGCCGATCTGGACAGGCCGACGGCTCGTTCGCGCTGGTAGATGGCGCGTTCCTTGACGAGTTCGCGCACCGCGTTGGCCGCGCCGGTGAGGACTGCGCCGACGCAGAGGATGAGCAGGGCGCTGGTGGCGCCGCTCGCGGTGAGCTTGCCGCCCGCCAGGGCCCGGGCCATCGCGCCCATCACGAAGGGCAGCGCGATCATGACCGCGAGGAAGGTCCGGTCGGTGGCCAGCGCGGTGCTGTAGCGGCGGACCAGGGTGCCGAGTTGGGACCACCAGCCCTGCGGGGGCGGCGGCGCCACCGGGGGGGTGGTGGGCGGTGCCGCCCGGCCGGGCGGGTGCATCGCGGAGGCGATGTAGCGGCGGTGGGCGGTGGAGTCGCGGTACTCGCCCGCCCAGTCGCGGCCGGTGTCGTTCTCGAAGGCCTCGAAAGCTTCGGGCCAGTGGCTGTAGCCGAAGAACTCCAGGGCCTCGGCGGGCGGGCCGTAGTAGGCGATCCGGCCGCCGGGGGCGAGCAGCAGCAGGCGGTCGCACAGGTCGAGGCTGAGCACGCTGTGGGTGACCACGACGACGGTGCGGCCGTCGTCGGCGAGTTCGCGCAGCATCTGCATGACGGAGCGGTCCATGCCGGGGTCCAGGCCGGAGGTGGGCTCGTCGAGGAAGAGCAGCGAGGGCTTGGTGAGGAGCTCCAGGGCGACGCTGACCCGTTTGCGCTGGCCGCCGGAGAGGTTGGCGATGACCTGGTCGGCGCTCTTGCCGAGGCCGAGTTCGCCGATCACCTCCTCCACCCGGGCGGCGCGTTCGGCTCCGGCGGTGTCGCCGGGGAAGCGCAGCTCGGCGGCGTAGCCCAGGGCACGGCGGACGGTGAGCTGGGTGTGCAGGATGTCGTCCTGCGGGACGACGCCGATCCGGCTGCGCAGCTCGGCGTAGTCGTGGTAGAGGTCGCGGCCGTCGTAGCTGACGGTGCCCTGGTCGGCGGGGCGCAGCCCGGTGAGCGCGTTGAGCAGGGTGGACTTGCCGGAACCGCTGGACCCGGCGACCGCCACCAGGAAGTCCTGCGCGACCGGGAAGGTGATGCCGTCGAGCAGCCGGCGGTCGTCGGCGACGGTGACCACCAGGTCCTCGACGTCGAGGTCGATGTCGCCGGTGTCGACGAACTCCTGGAGCTCGTCCCCGACCAGGCAGAACATGGCGTGGCCGATGCCCACCAGGTCGCTCGTGCCGACCTGGGCCTGCTGGACGGGCTGGCCGTTGAGGTAGGTGCCGTTGTGGCTGTCGAGGTCGACGATCTCGTAGCGGCCGTCGGGGGTGGCGCGCAGCTCGGCGTGGTGGCGGGAGACGGAGAGGTCGGGCACGACGAGGTCGTTGTCGGTGGCCCGGCCGATCCGGATGATCCGGGCGGGCAGGTGCCGGACGGTGGTCGGTGCCCGGGTGGAGCCGGTGATCGAGGTGAGCCCGGAGGTCGTCGGCGCGACGGCGGTCGGCGTGGGAACGGCGCGCAGGGTCGCGGTCGGTCCGTCGTCGGGGTTGCCGAAGCGCAGCGTGGTGCCGGGGCCTACATCGAGGTGATGGACCCGCTGTCCGCCGGTCCAGGTGCCGTTGGTGCTTTCGGTGTCGTCGAGCGTCCAGTGGCCGTCGTCGGTGTGGAGCACGGCGTGGTGCCAGGAGACCCGCGGGTCGTCGAGGACGATCTCTCCGGCGGGGTCACGTCCTACGTGGTACTCACGGCTCGGGCTCATCTCCTGCGAGATGTCGCCGGTCTCCAGCACCAGGTGCGGCGCAGTGGACGCGACGGGTCGCTGTCCCATGTTCCTGATGCTAGCCCTCCGTCCGGGTGGCCGCCGCTGGGCCGCCGGGGTGTCCGGGGTTCGGCCCTTCGGGTGCGGCGGCGGCTCGTTCGGGTGAGGCAGTCGGTGGTGTCGCTGCCGGGTGGGGGGCGGCCTACCGGGGGAAGATAGGCGCATGAGCGACGAGCAGCGGGGTCAATCGCCGGCCGGCAGCGCGGTCTCCTGGGCCACCTGGACCACTCAGGGGATCCTGTCCGGGCGGGGCGGGGTGCTGACCAAGGAGATCGGCGCGATCAGCGGGGATCTCACGGTGCACACCATGTGGATCGACGGGGAGGCCAGGTGCACGGTGCAGTACTCGGGTGCGCTGGACTGGTTCACGGTGCAGGGCAGTCCGGTGCCGGCCGAGGACGAGTCGACCGCGCGGAACATCCACCAGGCGATGGTGAACGCGGTGAAGGCGGGGGGCGGCGCACAGGCCCCTCAGCAGGCTGCCCACTAGCCTCTGGCCGGGAAGAGCCCCCAGAACACGCACGCCTCCAGCCTTCGGCCGGGAGGTGCCCCGCCTTGCGATGCACGCATGGATGGGGGTGCCCCCGGCTGGGGCTGGGGGAGTCGCGCGCTGATCCGGCCTGGTCCGTGAGAGAGGGGCACCGAGCGGGTCCGGCGGGTGGGATCACCGAGCGCGCTCAGCGGCACAGGGTGCGCAGGGCAGTGAGACAGTCCGAGGCCCGGCGCTGCGGGTCGGTGTCGGTGCTGGCCCAGGCGATCCGGGCGTCCGGCCGGATGAGGACGGCGGTGACGTCCAGCCAGATCGGCTCCGTTGTTTCGGCGTTGACGACAGCTGCTCGCTGTTCCAGGCCATCCGTGGGGCACGGCGTCCGCGTCCCGCCGAGGTCCAGCAGCAGCGGCCGGCCGTGGTGCATCAGCGGGTGGGCGCTGGGTGCGTCGGCCGTGTCCAGGGCGAGGCCGGCCAGTCGCGTGCCGTTCAGCGGGTGCGCGCCGGGTGCGGTGTCGGCGGGGAGCGGATCGTCGAAGCCGGCGATCCGGCGGGCCCACTGACGGTTGGTCTCTGCTTCGGCCAGCGCGGCGGACCAGACCTCGCGCAGCGCGATCTGCTCCGGGCTCGCTGCGGCGAACAGGGCGAGTTGCGCGCGGGTGTTGTCGATGACGGCGCGGGCGGCCGGCCGGCGCTCCGTGTCGTAGCTGTCGAGCAGTCCGTCGGGCGCCCGGCCCTGGAGAGTGGCGGCCAGCTTCCAGCCCAGGTTGGTGGCGTCCTGGATACCGAGGTTCATGCCCTGCCCACCGGCCGGGAAGAACATGTGCGCCGCGTCCCCGGCCACCAGCACCCGTCCGGCCCGGTACCGCGCGGCCTGGCGGGTGGCGTTGCCGTAGCGCGACAGCCACCGGGGGTTGCGCATGCCCAGGTCCCGTCCCAGTAGCGCGCGGGTCTGCTCGCGTACCTCCTCCAGGGTCAGCGGTTCGCCGGTGCCACGGTGCATGGTGGCCGTGGACAGGCCCGCCAGCCGGTGGACGCCGTCGCCGATCGGGGCCGCCAGGAACGAACCGGCCGGCCCGGTGGCGGCGAGCGGCGCGGTGGGCGGATCGTCGAGTTCGACGTCGGCGAGCCACCCGGTCAGCGTGGTGTCCTGACCGGGAAAGTCGATGCCGGCCGCCTGGCGCACCGCGCTGCGGGTGCCGTCGCAGCCCACTACCCAGCGGGCCCGCACGGTCCGGTGGGTGCCGCCGGCCCGGATCACCACCTCGACGGCGTCCGGCCCCTGGCTGAGCGAGACGACTTCCTCCCCGCGCAGCACCTGGGCGCCCACGGAAACCGCGTGCTCCTCCAGGAGCTGTTCGGTGACGGACTGACCGAGCGCCAGCATGAACGGGTGCACTGCCCCGACCGTGGAGAAGTCCAGCCTGGTGGTCGCCGCCCCGAAGTGGCCGGTCGGCACCGGGGTGCCGCGTTCGATGAACCGCTCCGCGAGTCCGCGGGTGGCGAAGGTGTCCAGCGTGCCGGCCTGCATGCCGACCGCGCGCGACCGTCCGTCCGGTGCCGCCCGGCGTTCCACGACGGTCACCTCCACCCCGTGCAGGCGCAACTCCGCGGCCAGCCAGAGCCCCACCGGGCCGGCCCCGGCGATGAGCACGTCGAGCATGACAACCACTTCCTCTCGCTCTTGTCCGTTGGACAAGAATGAGCATGCCCTAGAATTGTCCATTGGACAACAGGGGCGCGGAAGCCGACCGGGAAGGCGCATCGGATGAGTACGACACGGGGCGAGATCGTCGCCGCCACGCTGGCGCTCCTCGACGAGCACGGGCTGGACGGCGTGACCATGCGCGCCGTCGCGGCCCGGCTCGGCGTGCAGCACAACACCGTCCGCTGGCACGCCTCCAGCAAGGGCCGCCTGCTCGAACTGGCCTCCGACCAACTTCTCATGCACTGTCTCGACGAGCCGCTGCCCGAGACGTTCCCCGACCGGCTCAAGGAACTGAGCCGCCGCTGCCGCACGGCACTGCTCTCCCACCGCGACGCCGCCAGAATGGTCGCCGGCGTCTTCGCAGCCGAGCCCCGCACGCTGCGCTACGCCGACACCGTGATCGCCACCCTGCTGGCGGCCGGCCACTCGCCGCGCACGGCCGCATGGACCCACTGGACGATCTTCTACCTGACCCTGGGCCTCACCCAGGAACAGCAGGCCGCCCAGGAGACCGCACCGGCCCTCCTCCCGGACCAGGTCCCGGCCGACACCTACCCGGCCCTGGCCGCGGTCCTGCCGTACGTCGGCCCCGACAACTTCGACCAGCGATTCGAATTCGCCCTCGACCTGATCATCGCCGGCCTTCCCCGGGCCGAGCGACCAGTCGGCTAGTCCAGGGCCGCCACGGACCTGGCTCGACGGGGCCGGAGCCGGCCGGGCCGGGTCTGCGGAGCGTTCGAGCGGAATCGCCGAGCGTTCAGGCAGGTTCGCGGAGCCTTCCGGGCGGGTGAGACCTTTCGGCTTCCGGCGGCGTGGAGATCGGTGGTGTGTTCCGGGCACCGCGCCGGATCCGGCGATCTGGCGATCATCTGACCGACTGTCTGATGATAGTTTGCGCCTGACGACAAGCGGGGGCTTTCGGCCGCTCCGTGCCGGTCTGTGGGGGCCTGTGACTCGGCCGCGCCCTGCTCCGGTGCGGTGGGGGTTCGGCTGCGCCTCGCCGTACCCCGACGTATGGAGCGATCTTGCCTCTGCCCGCGCGCCTGCACCGCCGTACGCTGCCCCTCGCCGCCGTGGCTCTCGCCGTCTCCGTGCTGGCGGGTTCCGCCCAGGCGGACACACCGTCACCGGCCGACCCGACCCTCGCGGCCGACCTCGACGCGATCCTCGCCAACCCGGTGATGGCGGGCGACGAGACGGGAGTCCAGGTCGTCGACCTCGGCTCCGGCAAGGTCGTCTACCAGCACCAGGCCGACGCCTACCTCACCCCGGCGTCCACCATGAAGACCATCACCTCGGCCGCCGCGCTCGACCTGCTCGGCCCGGACTACGAGTTCACCACCGAGGTGCGCACCACCGGCACCCGCAAGGGCTCCGTGCTCAACGGCGACCTGGTGCTGAAGGGCGGCGGCGACCCGAGCCTGCTGCCGCAGGACCTGGAGGACCTGGCCGCGAAGGTGGCGGCCGCCGGGATCACCAAGGTCAACGGCCGGGTGCTGGCCGACGGCAGCCGGTACGACAACGTGCCGCTCGGCCAGGGCTGGGCCTGGGACGACGAGCCGTACTCCTACAGCCCGCAGATCTCCGGTCTCACGATCGCCACCGACAGCGAGTACGTGATGGACACCGTCAAGGTGACCGTCACGCCCGGCAAGGAGGGCGAGGCGGCCAAGGTCTCGCTGTTCCCGGCCGAGGCACCGATGAAGTTCAGCGGGCAGATCACCACCGGTGCGGCCGGGAGCGCGCAGAGCGCGGACGTCCAGCGCGAGCGCGCCCTCAACGTGCTCGCGCTGACCGGCAGCGTGCCGGCCGGCGGCGCCCCCGCCAGTTTCCTGGCCACCGTCGAGGACCCGACCCGCTACACCGGCCAGGTCTTCGCGGGTGCGCTGGCCCGGCACGGCGTCACTGTCGGCAAGGGCGTGACGGCGGCGACCGGCCGCGAGACCTCCAAGGCGCTGGCCGGGCACGACTCGCGTCCGCTCGCCGAGCTGATGCCCCCGCTGCTCAAGCTCAGCAACAACGGCATCGCCGAGCACCTGACCAAGGAGATGGGCAAGGTCAAGGGCGGGCAGGGCAGCTGGGCCGCCGGGGTGAACCAGGTCGGCGGCTTCCTCAAGGCCAACGGCCTGGCCGACCCGGCGGGCCGCCAGGTCGACGGCTCCGGCCTGTCCCGCTACGACCTGGTCACCGCCGGCAAGATGACCGGCCTGCTCAAGGTGGCCGCCGGCAAGCCGTGGTTCAAGAGCTGGTACGACGCGCTGCCGATCGCCGGCAACCCCGCCCGGATGGTCGGCGGCACCCTGGCGGCCCGGATGCAGGGCACGGCCGCAACCAACAACGTGCACGCCAAGACCGGTTCGATGAGCGGCGTGGACAACATCTCCGGGTACGCCACCGCGCCGGACGGACGCAAGCTGGCGTTCACCGTGCTGGTGAACAACTACGCCGGTCCGCGCCCGCGCGCCGTCCTGGACGCCATCGCCGTCCGGCTCGCCGCCGGGCCCGCCAAGGCCCCGTCCGGCAAGGCGCCCGCGCAGCGGATCGCGCCCGAGCTGGCTCCGTCGGGCCGGTCCGCCGAGGTGCCGACCACCCGCTGGGAGGAGTGCGAGACCCTCGGCCGCTGCTGACCCGCGTGCCTGACTCACCCGCCCGACCCGCGCGACCGGTCGGGCGATCGTCAAGCCGTCACTGTCTGAATCACTCTTTCCGGGCATTGACAGATCGGACGCGAGAGCCGTAGCCGAGCCCTGCCGACACTCGTTGGCAGGGCTCGGTCCGTTTCCGCTCCTCGCCCGGCTCTCCGGGAGGAAGCACGTCCGGTGCGCAGCGGGCAGCAGACCGTCTCCGACGGAGAGGCGACGGCTTCGGGCGCGGGCTGAGCCGTGGCGGCCCGGTGCGCTTGGCAGCAGGGCGGTTCGGAGTGGACGGACTCGACCAGCCTGGTCCGCAAGGTTTCTGCAAGCGTCCGACAGGCCTTCCGCCAGGCACCCCGGGCATCCCCTCGACACGGCCGCAGAAGTGCTGTCACAGCGCGGCCGGACAGTCGGTCCCATCGATCAACCGATCAAGGGGGATGCATCCATGGCTTCGAAGAGTGCAGGGCGCCCGCCGGTCCGCCGCGCCCCTGACCAGTGGGCGACGCTCGGTGGCTGCAAGCGGGTCCTGGTCGCCGTCCACACCCTGGTGTACGGCCAACGGCTGCAGGACATCTTCGAGTTGCTCCGGTCCGACCTGCGGATCCAGGTCGTGTTCACCGTCGCACCGCACGCCTTCAACCCGGGCGTGGACGCCTTCCTGCGCGGGCTCGGCGCCGCCGTGCTGCCGTGGGAGGAGGCGGTGCGCTCGGACTTCGACCTCGCGCTGGCCGCAGGCTCGCAGGGCATCGAGCAGATCCGGGGCCCGGTGGTCCGCCTGCCGCACGGCGCCGGGAACATCAAGCTCTCCCGGCCCGCCGACGGCGGACAGCGCACTGTCGGCGGACTCGGCCGCAGCTACCTCACCTGGGCGGGGCACGACGGCGAGCAACTCGCGCGCATCCACCGCCAGGTGCTCCGGGGCGCCCCGCCGGCCGATCTGCTCCGCGACCGGTTCCGCCCCGGCCGCCCCGGTGCGACCGCCGCCGTCCCCGGCCCGTCCACCCTGCCGCCGGTCGCCCATCTGGTGGGCCGGGAGGCGGAGTTGGCCCGGCTCACCGACGTGCGCAGTGCGGCGGGCCCCGGCGGGGTGATCAGGATCGAGGCCATCTCCGGGATGGGCGGCATCGGGAAGACCGCACTGGCCGTCCACGCCGCCGAGCTGCTGCGCGAGCGCTTCCCCGATGCCCAGCTCTACCTCAACCTCCGCGGGCACTCCCCCACCCAGGAGACGCTCACTCCCGAAGCAGCCCTCCGCACCCTGCTCCGGGCGCTCCGACTGCCGCCCGAAGCGATCCCCGCCGGGGCCGAGGAGCTCGGCGCGCTCTGGCAGCGGGAACTCGCCGCCCGCCGCGCGGTGATCGTCCTCGACGACGCGGCCGGCCCTGATCAAGTCCGCCCCCTGCTCCCCAAGCGGTCACCGTCCCTCGTCCTCGTCACCAGCCGCCACCGGCTGGCCGAACTTCCCGGGTCCGCACCGGTCTTCGTGCAGGCCCTGGCCGTGGACGACGCCGTCGCGCTCTTCCGCCACCTCGTCGGACCGGACCGCGCCGAGGACTCGGACCAGGTCCGGGCGATCGTGGAGCGCTGCGGGTACCTCCCGCTCGCCGTCACCCTGGTGGCCAGCCGCTTCAAGGCCCATCCGGCGTGGTCGCTGCACCACCTCGTGCAACGGCTGGCCCGAGAACCCGGACGGCTGGGCGAGATCCGGCACAGATCGGAGGAGATCGCCCGCACCTTCGAACTGTCGTACCTGTCGCTGAC
This sequence comes from Saccharothrix sp. ST-888, assembly GCF_000955975.1. Taxonomy (GTDB): domain Bacteria; phylum Actinomycetota; class Actinomycetes; order Streptomycetales; family Streptomycetaceae; genus Kitasatospora. Next base: position 23,000 of record NZ_JYJF01000018.1, on the reverse strand, counting down.
ACCCGACCAGCAGACGGCCTTCCGCAGGCTCGGCCTGCACCCCGGCCCCGACTTCGGCCCGTACGACGCGGCCGCGCTCTTCGGGCTGGGCATCGACCGCGCCGAGCGCATGCTCGAAAGCCTCCTGGACTGCCATCTCCTCGAAGAGCCGGCCCCGGACCGCTTCCGCGCACACGACCCCCTCGCCGACTACGCGGCCCACCTGGCCGCCCGGGACGAACCGCCCGAGCAGCGGGAGCAGGCGCTGCACCGGCTGACCGCCTTCTGCCTGCTCTCCGCCGACCGGGCCGACCGACTGCTGTACCCGCTGCGCACCCGGCTTCCCGTCCCGCACGCGGCGGCGCCGTCGCCGCAGCCGCAGTGGGCCGACGGGACCGAGGCCCACGGCTGGCTCGTCCGGTCCGCGAGCACACTGATCTCCGTCGAACGGCTCGCCCGGCGGCACGGACATCCCGCCGAGGCCGCCTGGCTGGCCCACGTCCTCGGTGAATTCCTGCACAAGGAGGGACACTTCGCGGCCGCCGAGACCATGCACCGGGCCGCCGCCACCCACTGGGAGGCGGTCGGCGAGACCCGGGCCAGGCTCCGCGCCCTGCTCAACCTCGGTGCGACCCTGGAACGCCGGTCCCGCTACACCCCCGCGTACGACGCCGGCGAGCACGCCCTCACCCTCGCCAAGACCACCGCCGACCTGGACGGTCTCATCGAGGCCCACCTGCTGCTCGCAACCCTTCACTGGGCCGTCGCCGAGTTCGACACCGCACTGATGATCCAGCGCTCCGCCCTGCGCGTGCACGCCAGCCATGGTGGCCACGGCGGCCACGGCGGCCGTTGGAACCGGGCCCGCATCCTCAACAACACGGCGGTGTCGCTCTCACTCCTCGGGGAGCAGCCCTCGGCCCTCGCCGCCTTCACGGAGGCACTGTCGGAACTGCGCCACATCGGCGATTCCCGCCTGGCGGCCGGCAGTCTGAGCAACATCGGACAACTCCAGCAGGAAATGGGCGACCTGGAATCGGCGCGGCGGTCCTTCGAGGAGGCTCTGGACCTCGCCTCGCGCGTCAGTACGGACGACCACCTGGCCGCCATCCAGATGAATCTGGCCGGCACCCTGACCATCCCGGCGGAACTCCCCCGGGCGCTCGCGCTGTGCCGGGCCGCGCTCTCCACCTGCCGCCGGCTCGGCGACCGCCGCAACGAGGCCAACGCGCTGATCGCCCTCGGCCACGCCTGCACCGGCGCCGGACAGCACCGGCAGGCCAGGAGCCACTACGCCGCCGCCCGCGACCTCGCCCGCACCATCGGATCCGCCCACGAGGAGACGATCGCCCTGCGCGGCATCGGCGGCGCCGAGGCCGCACTCGGGGACCGCGCGGGAGCGGTGAAACGTCTGACCGAAGCCGTACGGCTGGCCCGCCTGATCCGCTCCCCCGTCGAGGAGACCCGAGCCCGGGAAATGCTCGACGCGATAACCGAACAGATGAAGGGAAGCGACACGTCATCGGGCGGATGATTCACCGGAAGACTGAAAATACTGCCTTAATTGCATATGCGGCAATTGCATATGCGGCGCCGGGCCACAGTAGGGTCCTCTCGCGAGCGAGGCATTGGACGGCTAAATCTAATGCTTTAGCTCGGGGATTTCAAGCCCTACGAGCCAAGGACGTATTCACAACATGCGCAGGAAAATCGCCGCGGTGGCAACCCTCGTCACCGGACTCCTGTTCGTCACGGCAGCCCAGGCCCAGGCCGTGACCCCGGACGTCTACATCATGTTCTGACGAGGGGCTGTCCCTCGCTCCCCGACCCATCCGGGAGCGAGGGACAGCGGTCGGGTCACTCCACGTCCCGCCGTCGGGCCGACTCCGCCGCCTCGGCGGCCACCGACCCCGCGTGGACCAGGCGGTGGCCCAGTTCGATCAGGGCGCGGCCCGCCGCGAGTTCGTCGCCGATCACGGTGACGGGCGGATCGTGGGGGCTGCGGCGGGCCTCGGCGGCGGCCTCGATGATGTTCGCGCCCGTGTTCAGCACGAGGTGGGCCTGGGTGAGGTCGCCCTCCTCGGTCAGCCGGAGTCGCACCGTCCACTCCGTGCTGTGGGGCGGCTGCTGCTCCAGGTTGGCGCTCACCGTGCGGTGTCTTCCGTCGCGTCGTCGAGGCGGTCGCCCTCGGCCTGGGACTCGAACTGCGCGTTCGCGTTCTGGAGCGAGGTGATGCCCTCCTCCGGGTCCGCTGCCCGGACGTCGTCCCGGTCCTTCTCGGTCTTCTCTGCGAACTTCTCCTGCATGTCGGACATCACGGGCTCCCTCTGCTCGAACCCGGCCCCCCTCGGCTCGGCGCCGCGGCGCGCGGCCGACCGGGCGGCACGTACCTTTCTGCTACCAGCCTGCCCCTACCGCGCCGTGCAGGCCACTCACCCGCCGAACGGGGCGCTCCCCCCCGGTTCGGCGGACTCCCGCAGTTCGACGGACTCCCCCAGTTCGGCGAGCAGCGACGGATTGACGGTCTCGACGATCGTCCGGATGTCCGCCGGGGCCACCGCCGGCCACAGGACCCGGCGGGCGGCCCGGTAGCGGGTCGCGAGCCGCTCCCGGTCGGCGGCCGGGAGACGGGCGGCCCGGGCCGGGACCGAGTTGTGCGCGTTGTCGGCGATCTTCAGTAGGGTGGCCGAATGGTCGGTGGTGATCTGCTGGAGCATGGCCTGGTACGCCACATCGGGGGCCTTGGTCACCCGGCGCACCGTCGCGACCACGTCGGACGGCACCCCGGCGCGCAGCAGGTCGTCGGCGCCGAGCCCGGTGTCCTCCAGGACGTCGTGCAGCAGACCCGCCATCTGCAGGCCGACGCCGAAGGGGGCGAGCCCGGCCGCGACCGCGCGCAGGTGCCCGATGTACGGTTCACCGACCTTGTCCAGCTGCCCGGCGTGTGCGTCGGCCGCGAGGGCCTCGACATCGGCAAGGGTCAGTGCAGGCACAACGGCCCTCCGGGAGCATTGAATGATGATCAGTTGCGTCGCAATATAGCCGAGTTGGCGATCACGAGAGGACCCGTCCGGCCGTGCAGGTGACCCCGTGCAGGTGAGACCGATCTCCCCCGAGCGCCTGGCCGACCTGCTCGCCGACCGGATCGACGCCCTCGCGTCCGGGGCGGCGGGCCGCCGGCTGCGGGTCGCCGTCGACGGGGCTCCGGCCGCCCGCCCCCGCGAACTCGCCGACGCCCTGGTCGAACCGCTCCGGCTGCGCGGACATCCGGTGCTGCGGGTGTCCGCCGCGGACTTCCTGCGCCCGGCCTCGCTGCGCCTGGAGTACGGCCACCAGGACCCGGACGCGTTCCACGACACCTGGCTGGACGACGGCGCACTGCTCCGCGAGGTGCTCGACCCGCTCGAACCGGGCGGGAGCGGACGCGTGCTGCCCTCCCTCCGGGACCCCGCCACCGACCGCGCCACCCGCGCGCCTTACACCGAACTCCCGCCCGGTGGAGTGCTGTTGCTGGACGGCGCACTGCTGCTCGGCCGCTGGCTGCCGTTCGAACTCACGGTGCATCTCGCGCTCACCCCGGGTGCGCTGGCCCGCCGGACTCCCGCCGGGGAGCAGTGGACGCTTCCGGCCTTCGCCCGCTACGAGTCCGAGACCGACCCGTCCGCGCTGGCCGACCTCACGGTGCGCGCCGACGACCCGCGCCACCCGGCCCTGGTGCTGCCCTGAACCGTCCCGGGAGGGCGGCCGTCGGGCAGCGCCTTCGGGTGACCGCGACCACGACTCAGCGCCGGACAGGACTCAGCGCCGGACGGTTGGAGCCGGCCCGTGCTGGCAGCGGGGGCACCAGAAGGCCGGACGGTCACGGCCCTGGCCCTGTGCGTGCGGGGCGGTGCGGATGGCGGTGCCGCAGCGCAGACAGGGGCGGCGGGCGCGGCCGTAGACGAAGTTCCGGCGGTCCGGGCGGGTCTCGCCGGTGGTGGGGTGGCCCGGCCTGAGCTTGTTGGCGTCGAGCAGCTGGTGGGCGCGGGCGAGTATCCGGTCCAGGGTGGGGACGGTGCCCAGCGGGGTCCAGGGAGTGACACCGGCCAGGTAGCAGAGCTCGTTGGCGTAGACGTTGCCGATGCCGGCCAGCTTGCGCTGGTCCAACAGGGCTTCGGCAAGCGGGAGTTCGGGCTGTTCGGTGAGCCGGCACAGCGCCTCGGCAAGGTCCCAGTCCGGTCCGAGCAGATCGGGGCCGAGGTGGCCGACGACGCGCTGTTCGTCGGCGCTGCGCAGCAGTTCGACGACCGGGAGGCGGTAGCCGACGGCGGTGTGCTCCGCCGTCACGAGGACGGCGCGGATCTGGTGGGCGGCCCCGCCGCGCCAGCGCTCGCCGGTCCGGTAGAGCTCCCAGCTGCCGTCCATCCGCAGGTGGGTGTGCAGGGTCAGGTCGCCGTCGAAGCGGGTCAGCAGGTGCTTGCCGCGCGGGGTGACGTCCAGGACCCGGCGACCGGACAGGTCGGCAGTGGCGTGGGCGGGCACCCGGAAGTCCGCGCCGGTCAGCAGCCGGCCGGCGAGGGCCTGGTGCAGGCGGGCGGCGGTTCGGTAGACGGTGTCACCTTCGGGCACGGTTCCATCATGCCGCGCCACGGCCGCTGCCACCCGCACCGTCCGGGGGCCACGGCGCCGCCTGGGGTCCACAGTGTCCGGGGCCACGGCGTCCGAATCCCCGGCTCGACCGTCCCGCAGGAGATTACGAGGTGCTGACGGCCGGCCGGGGCGCGGTCACCCGGGCTCGCCGAGCGGCTAGCTTCACGGGTATGAGGATTCTGGTCACCGGCGGTGCCGGGTTCATCGGGTCGGCGGTGGTGGCGCAGCTGGTCGGGGCCGGCCACACGGTGCGGGTGCTGGACGCGCTGCTGCCCGCCGTGCATCCGGCCGGGCGGGAGCCGGCCCAGGTCGAGGGGGTCGAGTTCGTCCGGGGCGACGTACGGGACCGGGCGGTGGTGGAGCGGACGCTGCTCGGGGTGGACGCGGTCTGCCACCAGGCGGCGATGGTGGGCCTCGGTCTCGACCTGGACGACGCACCCGACTACGTGGGCTGCAACGACCTGGGGACCGCCGTCCTGCTGGCGGCGATGGCGCGGAGCGGGGTACGGAGTCTGGTGCTGGCCGGCTCGATGGTGGTGTACGGCGAGGGGCGCTACCGCTGCGCGCTGCACGGGGAGGTCGCACCGGGTCCGCGCCGGGTGGGCGATCTGGAGGCGGGACAGTTCGAGCCGCCGTGTCCGCTCTGCGGCGAACCGCTGACCCCGGGCCTGGTGGGCGAGGAGGCGCCGACGGATCCCCGCAACGTGTACGCGGCGACCAAGCTGGCGCAGGAGCACCTGGCCGCCGCCTGGGCGCGGGCCTGCGGTGGAAGGGTGCTGACGCTGCGGTACCACAACGTGTACGGCCCCGGGATGCCCCGCGACACACCGTACGCAGGGGTCGCGTCGCTGTTCCGCTCGGCGCTGGCCAGGGGCGAGGCCCCCCGGGTGTTCGAAGACGGCGCGCAGCGGCGCGACTTCGTCCACGCCGCCGATGTCGCCTCGGCCAACCTGGCGGCGCTGGCGGCGGTCGGCGACCGCCCTGCGGGGAGTGCGCGGGTGTTCAACGTCGGCAGCGGAGTGGTGCACACGGTCGGCGAGATGGCCGTGGCGCTGGCTGCGGCCTACGGCGGCCCGCAGCCGGTGGTGACCGGCGAGTACCGGCTGGGCGACGTCCGGCACGTGACGGCGGACTCGACCCGGCTGCGGGACGAACTCGGCTGGCACCCGACGGTCGGATTCTCCGGCGGCATGGCCGAGTTCGCGGCGGCGCCGCTGCGCTCGCGGCACCCCGCCGATCCGCGCTCCGAGCGCTCCGAGCGCTCCGAAGTGACCTGAGGAGTGCGGCGGGAGCGCGACTCGGCACCACAGGCCCGGCGGTCCGCCAAGTACCCGGGTGCGCTCTCGCTCCGGTGATCCCACGACCTCACCGTCGTTCGAGGCGCTGGGCCGGACGGCGGCGGCCGACTACGGCCGGGGGGCGGCGTGCCGGGCTCCGTCCACCAGGGAGTGCGTGGGTTCGGCAAGTGTTCTAGCGTCGTATGAGCGAGGGTGATCGATGCCGGGCCGACCGGGTCCGGGAGAGAGCGCACCCCATCCGCACGGCGGGGCGGCACACCTCCTGCTCGACCCTCGTGGTGCTCGGTCTCCGGTCTCCAGGGACAGCTGCCTTCGGGCGCTCGCTCGGCACCGCCTCCGCGCGCGGTCCGCCGCACCCGGGATCGCGTGACCCGACCGAGAGAGCAGGTGCATCCCCATGCGTCCTTCGGCTCGTATCCCCAGCGTGCTGGCCGGCCTGGCCCTCGCCCTGGGCAGCGTCGTCGTCGCCGCTCCGGCGGCCCACGCCGACCTCAAGTCCTGCCAGGACTACGTCCAGGAACAGGGCACCGAGGTCACGGACGCCGTCCATATGGCGTGTTACCACGGCCTGGTGGGAGATCAGCCGGGCTGCGTCAGCGGACTGACCCAGGCCGGCACGGCGCGCGCCGTCGCGACCGAGGCGTGCCTGCGGGCCCCGCAGTAGCCGGACAGAGCCTCCGCACCGCAACCGCGCTGCGCATCAGTCGACGAGCGGACCGGACTGCCGGCCGATCAGCCGGAGGTGCCCCTGCGCGGTGCCCCGGTCCCGGCGACCGGCCGCAGCCGCGACCCGTCCGCGTCCGGCCCCTCGGTGGTCTCGCCGACGGTGGCGGTCCCTGCTGCCGCTGCGCCGACGGGAGTTGGGGTGCCGTGGGCACCGGGATCCGCGCCCGCCGGCTCGGCCCCTGACGGTGCGCCGGGTTCCGCTGCCGGGAGCATCGCGTCCAGCCGCCGCAGGCAGGAGCGCCGTTGCACGACCGAGAGCCCCGCGACCGCCGCCCCGAGCACCAGCCAACCCACCGGCCCGGCAGCCATCACCGCACCGGTCAGCAGCGGCGGCCCGGCGGACTTCTGTACGGACTGGGACATGCCGGCCACTCCCAGGTAGGAGGCCCGCGCTTGACGAGGTGCGAGTGAGACCGCCAGCTCCCAGGAACTCACCGAACGCGTCAGCTCCGCCGCGGTGACCAGCACGGCCGCGGCGAGCATGGCGACCGAGGCCGTCCAGGCACCGCCTCCGGTGGCGAGGGCCAGGACCGTGCAGCACCCGAGCATCGTCAGCCCGTACAGGACCACGGCCCCCGCGGCCTGGCGCGGCCCCTCGACCTTCGCCGCCACCCGCATCTGCAGGACGACGACGAGCACGGTGTTGACGATCAGGAAGGCCGGGACGACGGCGTGCGGCGCCGCCGTCCGGTTCACCAGCCACAGCGGCAGCCCGACGTTGAGGATCGAGTCGTCCAGGCACATCGGGGTGTCCAGCAGGACGAACAGCAGGTACCTGCGGTCCCGCCACGGACTCGGTGCGGCCGAGTGGTCCGCCGTGGCCGCGCCGCCGGGCCGCGCCGCCGCCCGCCCGTCGCCGCGCGGCTCCCGGGAGCGCCACACCAGCGCCGCGGCCACCAGGAACGACAGCGCGTTGGCCAGGATCAGCGCGCGATAGGCGTCACGCGTCCCCACGGCGAGACCGGCCGCGGCGATCCCCGCGCCGAGTGCGTAGCCGGCGTTCATCGAACTGCGCGACAGCGCCCGGTACGTGGAGCTCCGCTCGCCCGCCACCCGGGTGGCGAAGAGCATCTCCAGCGTCCTGGCCGCCCGGTCGCCCAGGGAGGTGACGGCGACCACGGGCAGCAGCACGTCGAAGCCGGTGCACACAAGCAGCAGGCAGAGGGTTCCGAGGCGCAGCAGGTGACAGCCGATCAGCAGCGAGCGCACCGGGAGGCGGCCGGCCAGGCGGCCCGCCAGCGGTGAGCCGACGATGCCCGCCACCCCGGCCGTACCCAGCAGCAGGCCCAGCTGCCGGGCGTCGAGGCCGGCCACGAAGGTGAAGTAGAGGACCGAGGACGCGGCCCACACTCCCGAACCCGTGCGGTCCAGGAACAGGGCGAGCAGCATGATCCGCGCATCACGCCCGCCTGGCGGACGGCGCAGCTGCGCCACCAGACCGTCTCCGCCCCGCCGGGCCTCCTGGGTGTCCGCGCCGCGCCGCATCGCCGGCCTCCGATCCGCTTGGGAATGTATCTCGACATCAAGAGATTCGGAGGCAGCTTGCCCGAGATAAATCTCGACGTCAAGATACTTGATATCGAGAGGTTACCTGGCCGAATCCCGGGGCGGCGCTAGCGGTGTCCGAGCAGCCAGCCGGCCAGTGAGAGCGTGCCCATCGACAGCAGGGTGGAGAACATCACCGAGTCGCGGGCCAGCGCCGTACTCAGACCGTACTCGCGGGCGTAGATGAACACGTTCTGCGCGGTGGGCAGTGCGGAGCAGACCACCACGGCGAGGAGTTGGTGCTGGGGCAGGTGCAGGACCAGGCTGCCCACGGCGAGTGCGACCAGGGGCTGGACGAGAGTCTTGATCGCGACGGTCAGACCGACCTCGGCCCGTTGGGCGGGGCTGCCGGCCGGCCGCCGGCCGTGCAGCGACATCCCGAGGGTGATCAGCGCGGTCGGCACGCCCGCACCGCCGAGCAGTTCGCAGGAGTGGCCCAGGGTGGGCGGCAGGTGCCACCCGGTGGCGGCGGCGAGGGCGCCGATCGCCGAGGCCAGCACGATCGGGTTGCGCAGCGGCAGCATCAGCAGCCTGGTCGCCCGACCGGTGCGCTCCCCGTCCTCCTCGCTCCGGCCGGTACCGGCATCGAGCAGCGTCAGGACCACCGGCGTGACCACCAGCACCTGGAAGACGAGTACCGGTGCGATGAACGAGGCGTCGCCCAGCACCTGGAGGGCCACCGGGATGCCCAGGTTCGCGGAGTTGACGTACCCGGCCGCCATCCCGGCTATGGTCCGGTCCGCCAGGCTCCGGCCGAACCACCACCGCGCCGCCGCGACCCCGAGCAGCGAGGCCACGGCCGTGCCGGCCACGAAGGCCAGCATGGACGCGTTGGCGAAGCTGTCCAGCGGCGTCCGGGCGATCATCGTGAACAGTGCGGCGGGCATGGCCACATGGAAGACGAACCGGCCGAGGACGGCCTCCGCCTGCGGCCCCAACAGGCCGGTGCGGCCCACCAGGTAGCCGACGGCGGTCATGAACCAGATGGGGACGAACGCGGCGAGCAGAGGGGGCAGGGTGTGCATGGGTCCTCGACTGGTCCTGGTGGTCTGTTCGGTCAGGTCGATCTGTTCGATCGCGCCGGCCGGTGTCCGGGGCTCCGGGATCTCCGGGATCTCCGGGACCTCCGGGGTTTCTCGGTCGCCTCGCAGTCAACCAGGCGCCGTCGGCGGCCCCGCAACCGGCCGCAGCAGCACCGCCCGAGCGGACCTCGGCTGACTTGACGGTCCGTCACAGCGCGGACGGACGGCGAGCCGCTCGGCGGAGTACGGTGACCGCATGAGCGCAGCGTTCCGCACCGAGGCCGACGACCAGGGCACGGCCGTACGGCTCGGGCCGGTACGGCGGGTGGTGTCGCTGGTGCCCTCGCTGACGGAGGCCGTCGCGGCCACCGCGCCGCACCTGCTGGTCGGCGCCACCGACTGGTGCACCCACCCGGCCGGCCTCGCGGTGGAGCGGATCGGCGGCACCAAGAACCCGGACGTGCCACGGATCGTCGCGCTCCGTCCCGACCTGGTGGTGGCCAACGAGGAGGAGAACCGCGCCCCCGACCTGGCGGCACTGCGGTCCGCCGGGGTGCCCGTCTGGGTGACCGAGGTCCGTACGCTGCCGCAGGCCCTCTCCTCGCTGGACCGGCTGCTCACCGTCGCCTGCCGACTGCCACGCCCGGCCTGGCTGGACGAGGCCGGGGCGGCGTGGGAGGCGGTGGACCGCGTACCCGTGTCCGTACGGGCGGTGGTGCCGATCTGGCGACGGCCCTGGATGGTGCTCGGCCGGGACACCTTCGCCGGGGACCTGCTGCACAGGCTCGGTGTGGAGCTCATCCACGCCGGCCACCCGGAGCGCTACCCCGCCATCCCCATCACCGAGTTGCTGGCCGCCGGGCCCCGACTCGCCGTCCTGCCGGACGAACCGTACCGCTTCTCCGCCACGGACGGCCCCGAGTCCTTCCCCGGCATCCCCTGCGCCCTGGTCAGCGGCCGCCACCTCACCTGGTACGGCCCCTCCCTGGCCGAGGCCCCCGCCGTCCTCGCCGCCCAACTGCGGACGGCCCAGCCGCATGCCACCCAAAGGTGCGGGGAGCCCCACGAGTAGCGCTCGGGCGGCTCCCCGCGCCCCTGAGCAGCGCTACCCGTCGAGCAGCCGCTCCCGCAGCAGGGTGCCGAACTCCGGTCCGAGGCCGAGTACTTCGTGGACGTAGCCGCGCACCGACCCGTGCCGCGCGGCCAGCCCTCCGAGGAAGAGCCGCATCAGCTCGGGCGGGGCCTGTCCGTACCCGGGCCAGCGCGGCTCGCGGCCGCCGTGCGCCCCGCGCCAGTCGGCGACCAGCCGCTCGGTGGCGAGCCCGGTCAGCGCGAAGTCGGCGACGACGGTCTCCGCCGGGACACCGAGCAGGTCGAGTACGAGCGCGGCCACGATGCCCGTCCGGTCCTTGCCCGACGCGCAGTGGAAGACCAGCGGAGCGCTGTCGGCGGCGATCACCTCCAGCGCCTGCCGGATCTCCTTGACCCCGTCCTCGGCCACCTCCGCGTAGCGCTCCGCCAGGAAGTGCGCGGTGTCGATCTCGGGGCCGAGCGCCGCCTGGTCGTACGGGCGGTGCTCGATGCTGAGGTTGTGGTAGTCGGTCCCGAGGTCCTCCGGCACCCGGCCCCTGGCCTCGATCTCCCAGGGGTAGCGCAGGTCGATCACGGTATGGATGCCGAGGGCCAGGAAGCGCTCCCGGTCCGGCCCGCCGGTCAACTTGGCCAGCGAGTCGGACCGGTAGAGCCTGCCCCAGCGCACCGTACGGCCGTCCTCGGTGCGGTAGCCGCCGAGGTCACGGAAGTTGTGCAACCGGTCGAAGGCCAGGTTCCTGATCATCACGTCACTCCGGAGTGCGGGTTGCGGGTCCGGCATCAGGACGGCCGCGCCGGCGACCCGGAACCGAGCAGCTTGCCCAGCCGGGCCACGGCTTCGGCCACCGTCGCCTGGTCCTGGGTGTGGCACAGCCGGAACCAGCCCGGGCCGTTCGGATGGAAGATCTCGCCGGGGATGATGCTCACCCTGGCCTGCTCCAGGATGGTCTGCCAGAGCCTGCGTTCACCGTCGTAGCCCGGCTCCGGCAGGTGGGCGCGCAGGTCCAGCCAGAGCGAGCAGCCGGCCTCGGCGGGGATGTGCGGTATGCCCTGCTGCGCCAGCGCCTCGGCAGTGGCCGCGTACGAGGCGGCGAGGCGGCGGCGGTTCTCGGCGAGGTAGTCGGCCGTCCACGCGGGGTCGGCCAGCAGGTCGGCGAGGAAGGCCTGCGTACCGGTGGAGACCGGGGTGAAGTAGGAGAGCGCACGGGCGGCCTCGCGGACCCGGGGGTCCGTCACGTGCAGCACACCGGTCTTGAACCCGGGCAGGCCGAAGTCCTTGGCGAAGCCCCAGATGGTGTGGGTCCGGCCCGCCCTGGCCCGGCCGACCGCCGGGTCGCGCAGGCTGGTGAACGGGGTCGGGCCGAACACCGAGTGCGAGTAGAGCTCGTCGCCGACCAGGTCGAGATCGTGGGCCGCCGCGACCTCGGTGAGTTCGCGCAGCTGCTCGGCGCTGTGCACCTGGCCGAGCGGGTTGGACGGCGAGGCCAGCACCACGGCCCGGACGGTGACGCCCTGTCGGCCCAGCTCGCGGACCGTACGGTCGACCGCCCCGGCGGACAGCGCGAAGCCGTCGGACTCGTCCATCGGCGCGGGCACCACCTGCGCGCCGGACCGGCCGCCGAGGTCGGTGTCGAAGGCCGCGTAGTAGGGGGCGGGGACGACGATCGCTTCGCCGGGGTCGCACAGGATGGTGGCGATGATGTCCAGGGCGGCCGTGGCACCGCTGACCACCACCAGGTTCTCGGGGTCGACCTGGGAGTGGCCGGTGCGGGTGAGGAGCTCGGCGATCCGCTCGCGCAGCACGGGGCTGCCGTGGAGTTCGGCGTAGCGGGTGTCGTCCTCGGTCAGCGCGCCCGGCCGGGCGAGGCGGTCCGCGAGCAGGTCGCCGACCAGGCGGTTCTCGGCGGTGCCCAGGTTGAGGTAGCCGTCCGGGCGCAGCTCGGGGTGGTAGGGCCGGGCCTCGGCGCGGAAGTGGGCCTCGGCGATGGCCGGTGAGGCCGCGGTGAGGGCGGCGGCGGTCCGTGACACCATCAGTGGCTCCCGGGGTTCGACTCGGCCGGCTGTGCGGCGGATCCGGTGCCGGCCGTGCTCGCGGCTCCCGTGATCAGTCCCGGGTGGACGCCCAGCCCCATCGAGGCGTCGATCACGGCGCCGTGCAGCAGGGCGGAGTGCGGCCCGGCCAGCCAGTGGACCAGTTCGGCGACCTCGTCGGGTTCGATGAGCCGTCCGCGCGGCAGGCGGGCGAGCAGTCCGGCGCGTTCGTCGGTCGAGAGGCCGGTGAGGGTGCTGGCCTCGAACATGCCGGTCGCGGTGGCGCCGGGGCAGACGGCGAAGATGTCGACGTTCTCGTGGGCGAGTTCGGCGGCCAGCTGCCGGGTGAGGTGGCCGACGGCGGCCTTGCTCATGCCGTCGGCGAGCCGGAAGCCGGGGAACTGGGAGACTCCCCCGCCGACGCTGGACACGTTGACGATCTTGCCGAAGCCGCGCTCCCGCATCCCGGGCAGCAGTTGCTGGATCAGCCAGAGCGGCCCGACCGCGTTGATCCGCAGCAGCGCGGCGTCCTGCTCGTGCTCGGGCCCGTCGACATAGTGCCGGACGGTGGCGGAGCCGACTCCGGCGTTGTTGACCAGGATGTCGACCGGGCCGGGGAGTTCGCCCACCAGGCGCTCGTGGTCCGCCCACTCGCCCTGGCGGAAGGGGAAGGCCCGGGCGGCCCCGGGCCGCCTCCGGTTCAGCTCCTCGGCGAGGGCGGCGGCCCGCTCCCGGCCCGAGTGGTAGGTGAACCAGACCCGGTCGCCGCCGGCGGCGAACCGTTCCACACACGCGCGTCCGATGCCGGCCGAGCCGCCGGTGATCAGGACGTTCCGCTGTTCCATGTGCCCCCTCGGGCTCGGCCGCCGTCCGCGCGGGTGTCGCACGCGGCAGGATCCAGCCGCCCTCGTGGGGCGGCTCGGTCAAGGACCGGCTTGATCATCGCACCGGCACGAGCATAACGACAGACCCCCCGGAAAATCAGGCGGCGCCGGGAGGACCCGCTGCCGGTTTCCGGGCACATGAATCCGGACCCGGCTCAACCTCGACGCCTTCGTGGAGCAGGTACTCCAACTCGGCTGAGAGCCGGACCCGTTGTGGCACCACCGGCCCCGGCAGGCCCCGGCCGGCGGAAAATCGGAGGCCGACCGGCCCGGGGCTCGGATAGGCTCTCCTCGTCCAGGTGCGAAGGGGACGGTTACTTCCCTTCTGGTGGACGTGGTCCGGGTTCGAATCCCGGCCGCCCGGCCCCGTGCCGGCGGTGGTGTAACGGCAGCACGCGTAATGGCACCGTCTCCGAACCAGATCTCTGGACAACCGGCTTCACAGCCCGCACCTCCCGGTGCGCAGGACGTCGGCTACCGCCCCGCCGGGGCGGTAGCCCCGCCGCCCGCAAGGGCTTCTCGGTCCGCCTCCAGTGAACTGACCAGCCTGCTCAGCAGCGTACGGAAGTTCTCGGTGTCCCCGGCGTCGGCGTGGTCGGCGTGGACGTGATCGGCAGGGTGGGCAAGGTCGTTGGACGGCATTCGGCGGGCATCTCCTCGCGGCTGCGGCTGACGGACCTCGTCATCCTCGCCCTCGGCCCTCAACAGCCGATAAACGATCGCTGAGCGCCCGCCGCCCGCGCGGCTCAGGCCCGCCCGAGGACCCGGTCCACCGTGATCTCGATGACCACACGCTCCGGGTTCTCCCTCGGCTGCCGGTAGCGCTCGGCGTAGCGGCGCACCGCGTCGGCGACCTGCTCCGGCTCCTCACGCACCACGGCTATGCCCTCCAGCGTGCACCAGCGCGCCCGGTCCACCTGGCAGACCGCGACCCGCAGCCCCTCCGGGCCGGCGGCGAGCACATTGCGGACCTTGCGGCTGTTCCGGCCGCTGATCACCCGCGCCGTACCGGTCTCCGGGTCGAGGGTCGCGCCGACCGGGACGACGTGCGGGGTGCCGTCCGGTCGCAGGGTGGTCAGGGTGCACAGGTGGTACTCGCGCCAGAAGTCGAGCAGGTTCTCGTCCAACGCACGGGGGTCATGAGGCATACCGGCATGCTACGACCCCCACCCGACCGCCCGCGCCCCCTCCGCACACCCCGCTCCCCCGGATCCTCCCTCCCCTGCCCTCCCCACCCGCCGGCCCCTCTCCTCCCCGCCCACCGGGCCCAACAGGTAGCGTTTCCACCAGGAGCAACGCCGACTGATGGCATGTGACGGAACGGAGTCCGGCAGTGGTGGGGTTGGTCGAGCCGAGAACGGGGACCGAGGGACAGGCGGTGCGCGAGGGGTCCAGGACCTTCGCGGTGGCGGGCTTCGCACCCTGGCCGCCGCCGGGCGGGGAGAAACGGCGCGGACGGCAGTTGCGCGAGCAGGTCCCCCGCGAATCGCATGCGCGGTTGACCCTGACCGAGGACCGCCCGAGCGTGGTGCAGGCCGTCGAGGACGCCAACGCCGGACGGCTGCCGCGCCTGGTACCGATCAGGGTCGGCCGGATGGCCGCCTCGCCGTTCGCCTTCCTGCGCGGCTCGGCCGGCCTGATGGCCTGCGACCTGGCCGCCGGACCGACGAGCGGGATCACGGCGCAGCTGTGCGGCGACGCGCACGCGGCCAACTTCGGCCTGTACGGCGACGCCAGGGGCCGGCTGGTGACGGACATCAACGACTTCGACGAGACCGTGCCGGGCCCCTGGGAGTGGGACGTCAAGCGGCTGGCGGCAAGTCTGGTCCTGGCGGGCCGCCAGGCCGGTGCCGGCGAGGACGTCTGCCGCAAGGCCGCCTTCGACGCGGTCCGCTCGTACCGGCGGACGATGCGCCTGCTGGCAGGGCTCCCCGCGCAGGACGCCTGGAACGCCGTCGCCGACGATCACCTGGTGTCCTTCGCCGACGCCCACGAACTGGCCGACGTGCTGGGCGGGGTGAGCGCGAAGGCGCTGCGCAACACCAGCGCCAAGTTCGCCGCCAAGTCCACCGTCCGGGGCCGGGACGGCCAGTGGAGGTTCATCGCCGCGCCGCCCGTCCTCAGCGAAATGACGGATCGTCAGGCCGGTGCGGTGGCCGACTCGCTCGCGGGATACCTGGAGACGGTCCCGGTCGAGCTGCACCCACTGCTGGCCCGCTACAGCGTGCACGACGTGGCGTTCCGCGTGGTCGGCACCGGCAGCGTCGGCACCCGTTCGTACGTCGTGCTGCTGCTGGACCGGCGCTCGGAGCCGCTGGTGCTCCAGGTCAAGGAGGCCCGGCCGTCCGCCCTGCTGCCGCACCTGGCCCGGGCGGGGTACCCGGCACCTGCGGCGACGCACGAGGGGCGCCGGGTGGTGCTCGGCCAGAAGCGGATGCAGGTGGTCAGCGACGTCCTGATGGGCTGGACCACGGTCGACGGACTCCCTTACCAGGTACGGCAGTTCCGCAACCGCAAGGGCAGCGTCGACCCGGCGGCCCTGCTGCCGGAGCAGCTGGACGACTACGGCCGGCTGACCGGCGCGCTGCTCGCGCGGGCCCACGCGCACACCGCCGCCGCGGCCGTGATCGCCGGGTACTGCGGCAAGGGCGAGGCCCTGGACGAGGCCATGGCCGCGTTCGCGGTGGCGTACGCGGACCAGAGCGAGGCCGACCACGCCGCACTGCTCGCCGCCGTACGCTCCGGCCGCCTCCCGGCCGAGACCGGCGTCTGACCGGACGTCACCGATCCGTGGGGCCGAACGTCACCGATCCGTGGGACCGGCCATCACCGATCCACAGGACCGGTCGTCACCGATCCGGGAGACCCGCTGCCGAACAATGCGCCGACAGCATCGAACAGTTGGTCCCCCGGGTCGCCCGATCGATCCCGGATGGCTGACATTCGGTGATCCATTGGCCGGTTCACACTCTTCCTGCCGGGGACTTGGCGAGTTACCGTCGGTAACGGCGCGCCGACGCGGCGTGCCCTCCCCCGACCGCGAGGAGGCCGGAATGACTGTCGAGCACGGTGAGACGTCATCCGCTCAACCGCTGATCCCGCTGCACTGCCTGCGCCACGCGGAGCCCGGCCCGCCCAGGCTCACCGCACTGCCCAACGGCACACCGGTCTGGCTGGCGACCCGGCATGCGGATGTCCGGCAGGTGCTCACCGATCCGCGCCTGGACCGCGCCACGCTGTTCGCACCGGACGCGCCGCCGACCTCGACCGGCCCGAACCTCCTGGACGACCCGGAGGGCCTGCTGAACATCGACGGCCCCGAGCACCAGCGGCTGCGCCGCACCGTCCAACGCGCCTTCACCCCAAGGGCGATCGCCCGCTGGCGGCCATGGGTGGAAACGGTGATCGAGGAGCTGATCGACGACCTGGAGGCTGCCGGCTCACCGGTCGACGTGGTCGCCGGACTCACCCGCTCGCTGCCGATCGCGGTGATCAGCCGGCTGATGGACCTGGACGGCGTCGACCTCCAGCGCCTCGGCCACTGGAGCGACCACGCACTGTCCACCTCCGCCTACCCGGCTGAGCAGGTCCGGCAGGCGATGCGGGAGTTCTACGCCTTCTCGGAGCAGCTCATCGCCGACCGCCGGAAGAATCCCGGCGACGACCTGGTCAGCAGCCTGCTCCTGGCGGCGGCCGAGACCGAGGGGGTCACCGAGGGTCAACTCACCGCCATGGTCTGCGGACTGGTGGTGGCGGGGCACGAGACCACGATGACCTCGTTCGGCAACGCCCTGGTCCAGCTGCTCTCCGAGGCCCCGGAGGCGTGGGCCCGGATCGCGGTGGACCTGGCCGACGCGACCGCAGCCTCAGAGCAGATCCTGCGCGCCATACCGCTCAGCGACGCCACCGCTCTGCCCGGACTGCTGCGCCGGGCGGTGGCCGACCTGGAGATCGGCGGGGTGGCCATCGCGGCCGGGAGCGTGGTGGCCGCGGACATCAGGACGGCCAACCACGACCCCGAGGTCTATCCGGCCATCGGCCCGCTCGACCACTTCGCGCCGCTCGGCACCCCCAGCCTCACCTTCGGCGCCGGGCCGCACCACTGCCTCGGTGCCTGGCTGGCCCGGATGGAACTGGAGTTGGGCCTGCACCGCCTGGCCAACCGGCTGCCCGGCCTGCGCCTGGCCGGCCCCCTTGAGGAGATCTCCTGGCGGGAGGGCCTGCTGACCCGCAGCCCGGCGTCGCTGCTGGTGGCCTGGTGAGCGCCGCAGGGCAGGAACTGGTCGTCCGGGTGGACCGCACCCGCTGCGTGGGGACCGGCGCCTGCACCTGGACCGCTCCCGAGGACCTCGAACTGGGACCGGACGGCCGGGCCAGGCCGCTGCGGCCGGTGTCGGACGACCGCCCGGGGCTGACCGAGGCCGCGGAGATGTGCCCGGTGGAGGCCATCACGGTGCTCTCCGCCGCCAGCGGCGAAGTGGTGGCCCCGCTGTAGCAGGTGTGCGCAGCGCCCTTCGGTGCCGCTGCCGGGCACCGGCTCGCAGCGGCGCCGTCACACGGCCCCGCAGGCTGCCGCCCGGTCGATCCGGCTCGGCCGGCGGCGCCCGGATCCCACCGCAACGGCCAGCGCCGCCAGGGCCGTTGGCGCACCGCGCTGCCCCCGGATCCCCGGGAAGGCGTTCACGTCCACGATCAGCGGCGCACCCCCGACGTCCAGGATGTCCACCCCGTACACGTCCAGCCCGAACACCGCGCCGACCTTGATCGCCAACTCCGCCCACCCCTGCGGGAGTTCGCCGACGGCACGGGAAGGCTGCCGCTCGCCGTCGGCGAGTTCGGAGTGGCGCAGCTCGGCGAAGACCTCGCCCGCGACCACCCAGAGTTTGTGGTCCCAGCCCGAGCCCGGCGCCAGGTCCTGGACCACCACCGGCTCGCCCGGCCACCGGTCGGCGAGTTCACGCAGCCGCCGGTCGTCCGCGACCCGGGCGACCAGGTCGCCCCGGCGGCTCAGCCGGCTCTTCACCACGAGCGGGTGCCGCACCGGGCCGCGGGCGGCCAGGGTGTCGAGGTCGGGCAGCCCGGTGGTGGCGGCGAACGGCAGTCCGGCCTGCTCGGCGAGGTCGGCCATCCGCACCCGGTCCTGGCAGAACCCGGTTGAGGCGGCCGAGTTGACGACCGGTGCGCCGTTGCCCTCCAGCTGCTCGGCGAGCGCGAGTGCCGCCGGAGTGCGGGCCTTGAGCAGGTACACGTCGGCGAGCGACGCCGGTCCGGGCGGCGGACCGCCGGGGGCGAGGTGCTCGACGCGATGTCCGGCCGCGGTGAGCAGGGCCGTGGTGTCCGCCAGCAGCGGGTGGCCGGGGGCCGCGGTCAGCAGACCGATCCTCATACGGCGGCCACCTGTTCGGGGATCCGGACACCGGCCGCTCGCGGCGACGGCCAGGAGGAGCCGTTCCGCGCCAGCCGCAGGATCGCCCGCGAGACCCTGGCCACGGCGTCCGGCACCTGGCGGAAGCTCGGGAAGTCGTTGACGTCCACCACCACGGGCCCGTCGGGACCGAGCAGGATGTCGACGCCGTACAGGTCCAGGCCGTAGACCTCGCCGACGGCCGTGGCGATGGCGGCGACCTCGGCGGCGAGCGCCACCGGCCGCTCCCGCACCGGCCCGCCGTCCCCGGCCAGCGGCGAGGTGCGCTCGGTGCCGAAGAGTTCACCGGCGGCGCAGTACACCTTGAGGTCCACGCCCGCGTTCGGCACGTACGGCTGCGCGAGCAGCAGGCCCTCGCCCTCGGGGCGCTCCCCCAGCGCCGCCAGTGCCGCCAGCTCCTCGGGGCGGTCGACCCGGTGGACGGCCCGGCCGGAGCTGCCGTCGGCGGGCTTGACCACCAACGGGTAGCGGTCCGCCGGTATTCGGGCCAGGTCCTCGGGCCTGGCCGCCGCCCAGGTCGCCGGGACGGGCAGGCCGGCGACCTCCGCGAGAACGGCCGCCTGTGCCTTGTCGCGGACCCCCCGGATCGCACGGGCGTCGTTGATGGTGGTCAGTCCGACGGTGGCGGCGGCTTCCAGCAGCCCGAGGCCGGGGCCTCCGGAGACGGTCTTGAGCACCCAGGCGTCGTGGTCGCCGCCCCGGATCAGCTCGCCGAGGTCGAGCAGCGAACTGCCGGGCCGCAGGACGTCCACCCGGTGGCCCCACGCCCTCAGTTGGCGCACGACGTCGAGCGGCATACCGTCGTTGCGGTACTGCTCCTCCACCAGGAAGCAGAATCTCATCCGTACTACCCCTGTCCCCCCACATTTCACCGGTCGGCCAGGCTCGACCGGCCATAGCGCCCCAGGATGCCATGAATTGCCCGGGCAAGATCACTCAGGTGGTAATGAAACGGCAACAAGCGCGCCACAGATGGATTTAGACCGACCGACCAATGGGGGACGTGTCGGGGGGCGGGCCGGGCGACGCTAGCCGGGCGAGGAGGCCGGGTCGGCTCGCTGTGACGGTCGACTGACGCCGTCGCCGGAACTGCCGGAGTGGTCGTCGTACTGACGTTTCGCCAGCCGCCGCTGCGCGCCGGGTCCGAGCGCGAGACCGAAGCCGAAGCGCTCGACAGTCTGCCGGATCTGATCCAGCGGGAGTGAGCCGTGCCGCTGGAGCACCAGGCGCGGCCGCCCGTGCTCGTCGACACCGTCGGTCCGGTGGAAGGCCAGGACCGAGGTGGACATCGGCTCGTGCAGCGGATGGTTGCGCCGTGCGGCCTCCTCGTCGGCGTGCTCCAGCACCCGCACGCCGGCCTCCCGGCCGAACTCGGCCCGCAGGGCCGACGCCCGCCAGTGCGCGGGCTCCTCGGCCGCGCCGGTGGCGAACCGGGAGCGGTTGGCCGAGGTGATGAACAGCAGGTCACCCCGGCTGCCGGAGACGGCCTGGGAGAGGAAGTCGTTCGACGGGCAGGAGTAGCCGGGGGCGATCACCTGGACGGTGCGCCCGTCCTCCGAGTCCGCCGTCAGATGGCTCGGCAGATCGTCGGGCGCGGGCCCCTGGAAGCCGAACGGGCCCAGTGTGAACAGTGCGTCGATCAGCGCGGTCACCTCCCGGTGGCCGATTCCGGCGGGCAGCCGCGCCCAGTCGAAGAGCAGCGGGATCCGGGCCGGGGCGGTGGTCACGCTGCCGGTCCGGCCCGGCGGCCGGCCCTTCATCAGGTTGACCCGCCGGACCACGGCCGCCTCCGGACGGGCGGTCAGCGCATAGAAGTTCCCGAAGCCGTGCGCCACCGCCAGCCCCGCGACCAGCGCTCCGGCCGCCCAGCGGACATCCTCGGCCCGGCCCAGCACGGCTCGCCTTCCGCTGCCGAAGCCACCGCCGCCGACGCCCTCACCGCCGGCGCAGCCACACTCGCTCGCGACCATCCAAGACCTCCGCACACCCGGATTCCCGCAGGCATCAACGCGACGGGGAGTCAAAACGTCACAGGACCGTCCCGAATCCTCCCTGACCCGGTCCCAGCCGTCTTCCGCACCGCGGCACTGTCGGACCCCGGGATTACCATTCCTTGGTGAATCCTTGGGCAGCCGAGGATTGAGGAGAAATCCGGGAGATTGAGGAGGGGCAGTGCGAAAAACCGTCGGATCCAGCCCCACCCGGCCCGTCGCCGCGAGCACCGGCGCCTGGCCCATACCGAGGCAGTCCCGCGTCGCCGACCGGCCGTTCGTCCTGCACCCGCACGGCCTGCACGACCTCCGGCGCGGCTCGGCCGCCACCGGCCCGGCCGTGCTGAGCTACCCGTCCGGCGATCTGGTGGTGGTCACCGGCCTTCCCGGCAGCGGGAAGAGCACCCTGATGCGGCGGTGCGCCCGAGCACCGATCGTCGACTCCCAACTGAGCCGCGAGCACTACGCCCGGCTGCTCCCGCCCGGCCTGCCCTACGCCGTGTACCGCCCGCTGGTCCGGCTGCGCCACTACCGGCGGCTGTACCGGGCGCTGCTGGCCGGCGGCCCGCTGGTCGTGCACGACTGCGGCACCCTCCCCTGGGTGCGCAACTGGCTGGCCCGGACGGCACTGAGCCAGGGCCGCCGGCTGCATCTCGTCCTGCTCGACAGCACCCCGGCCGAGGCCAGGCAGGGCCAGCAGGCCCGGGGCCGCCAGGTCTCCGCGTACGCCTTCGCCCGGCACCGCGGCAGCACCGCCCGGCTGCGCGCCGAGTTGGCCGACGGCTCGGGCGCCGCCGCGGGCTGCGCCTCCACGGTGCTGCTCGACCGTGCGGCGGCACGCGATCTGCGCAAGATCGAGTTCGCGGCGGGCACTCCCGGGCGCCCCGGCGGCTGACCCGGCCCGGCGCGCCGGGCCGAGGCCGCTTCGGGTTCGTTCGTTCGGGTTACTGCCGGGAGCGAATCCACCGTCGGACGGCGCGCCGGACGGGGGACTCGGCCGGGCCCTCCGATCATCGGGAGTCCGATCGGGGGTCAGCGGCCGGTGGTTCGAGCCCCGTCCGGTGGAGGTCAGGCAGTCGGCCCGGCGTTGGCGTGCACGACCTCGCACGGGCCTCCGTCGCCACCGCCACTGGAGACCCCTCCCATGCGCAAGCCGATGACCCGCAAACCCTCTGCCCTGTCGGTCGCCGTCGCCATCGCCCTCTGCCTCGATGTAGGCGCGTCCAGCGTCTCGTACGCCGCCACCGGGCGGGCCGCCGCCGACTTACCGTCGGCCTCCAGGTCCGCCTCCTCCCCCCGGCCCGCCGGGCCCGGCATCCGGACGCCTTCGGGCAGGCTCACCCCGTTCACGCCGACGGTCCCCAACCCCGACACCGCGACGGCCGAGGAACTCGCCGCGGGCGCCGCCGCCGCAGGCTTCCCCGCCGGTCCGGTCACCGACCCGCTGGGGCAGGCCGGTCAGCCGATCTCCCGCGCCGACGTGATCGCCAGGGCGCAGAGCTGGGTGGCGGAGAACGTCCCGTACAGCCAGAGCGTGTACTACACGGACGGCAACGGCACCTACCGGACCGACTGCTCCGGCTTCATCTCCATGGCCTGGAACCTGCCGTCGAGCGGCGCCGACAACTGGGGCGCGACGACCTGGACGCTGCCCGACTTCGCCACCCGGCTCGGCAGCCTGGACGAGCTCCAGGCCGGCGACATGATCGACAAGACGGACCAGCACGTCGTACTGTTCAAGCAGTGGGCGGACGCGGCGCACTCGGCCGCCGTGGTGCTGGAGTTGGCCCGCCCGGGGACGAAGGCCCGGCAGTCGACCTACACCCGCGCCTACCTGAACGCGAACGACTTCCTGCCCTTCCGGTACGACCGGATCCTCGACGCGCCCACGCCGCCGGCCCCGCCGCCCGCCGCGCCGCACGGCTCGCTGTGGGAGCGGGTGCGCTCGGCGAGCGGCGTCTGGCAGCCGCACGCGAGAATCATCGACAGCAACCGCGGCCTCACCGCCGCCGCGGCCGCCACGCTCCCCGACGACAGCCTCCATGCCGTCACGCTGACCGGCGGCACCGTCTGGGACCGGATCCGCAGCTCGGACGGCAGCTGGCAGGCCCACGCACGCAACATCGACAACAACGGCGCCATCACAGCCATCACCACCACCGCACTCCCCGACGGCACCCTCCACATCCTCACCCTCACCAACGGCACCGTCTGGGACCGCACCCGCAGCTCCGACGGCACCTGGCAGGCCCACGCACGCAACATCGACAACAACGGCGCCATCACAGCCATCACCACCACCGCACTCCCCGACGGCACCCTCCACGCCCTCACCCTCACCAACGGCACCGTCTGGGACCGCACCCGCAGCTCCGACG
>NZ_JYJF01000170.1 GCF_000955975.1 Saccharothrix sp. ST-888 | reverse complement strand
CGAAAGCCCCGGCGAACACCGGGAACGCCGCATACAACTCGGCGCCCATCCCGACCCGCTGACTCCCCTGCCCCGTGAACAGGAACGCCGTACGGCCGGACCCGGCCGTCTGGCCCTCCACCACGTTGCCGGCCGACTCGCCGCGCGCCAGGGCCTCCAGGCCGCGCAGCAGCTCGGCCCGGTCGGCGCCCACCACGGCGGCACGCTGTTCGAGGCCGGCGCGGGTGGTGGCCAGGGACCAGCCGACGTCGACGGGGTCCGGCAGGGCCGCGTCCTCGGTCAACTGCCGGTGCAGCCTGGAGGCCTGGGCGTGCAGGGCCTCGCGGGTCTTCGCGGACAGCGCCCACGGCACGACGCCCGACTCGGTCCGCACCGGGCTCTGCTCGGCCATCGACACCGGCGCCGGGGCCTGCTCGATGATGACGTGGGCGTTGGTGCCGCTGACGCCGAACGAGGAGACGCCCGCGCGGCGCGGCCGCCCGGTCTCCGGCCAGGGCTGAGCCTCGGTGAGCAGCGAGACCGCGCCGACCGTCCAGTCGACGTGCGGGGACGGCTCGCTGACGTGCAGGGTCTGCGGCAGCACACCGTGCCGCATCGCCTGCACCATCTTGATCACGCCCGCCGCGCCGGCGGCGGCCTGGGTGTGGCCCAGGTTGGACTTCACCGAGCCGAGCCAGAGCGGCGCGGACTCGGCCCGGTCCTGGCCGTAGGTGGCGAGCAGCGCCTGCGCCTCGATCGGGTCGCCCAGCGTGGTGCCCGTGCCGTGTGCCTCGACCGCGTCCACCTGGTCCGCCGACAGGGCGGCGTTGGCCAGGGCCTGGCGGATCACCCGCTGCTGGGACGGGCCGTTGGGGGCGGTCAGGCCGTTGCTGGCGCCGTCCTGGTTGACGGCGGTGCCACGCACCACGGCCAGCACCGGGTGTCCGTTGCGGCGGGCGTCGGACAGCCGCTCGACCAGCAGCATGCCCACGCCTTCGGCCCAGCTGGTGCCGTCCGCGTCGGCGGAGAAGGACTTGCAGCGGCCGTCGGCGGCCAGCCCGCGCTGGCGGCTGAAGTCGACGAAGGTGTCGGGGGTGGACATCACGGTGACACCGCCCGCCAGCGCCAGCGTGCACTCGCCGGAGCGCAGTGCCTGCCCAGCCAGGTGGAGCGCCACCAGCGAGGACGAGCACGCGGTGTCGACCGTGACAGCCGGGCCCTCCAGGCCGAAGGTGTAGGACACCCGGCCCGAGGCCACGCTGCCGGAGCTCCCGGTGCCGAGGTAGCCCTCGACACCCTCGGGGATGGCGGGGAGCCGGGAGACGTAGTCGTGGTACATCACGCCCGCGAAGACGCCGGTCCGGCTGCCCCGCAGGGTGGTGGGGTCGATCCCCGCCCGCTCGAACGCCTCCCAGGACGCCTCCAGCAGCAGCCGCTGCTGCGGGTCCATCGCCAGCGCCTCGCGCGGGTTGATGCCGAAGAAGCCCGGGTCGAAGGCACTGGCGTCGTGCAGGAAGCCGCCCTGCTGCGCGTAGGAGGTGCCCTGGCGCTCGGGGTCGGGGTCGTAGAGCGCGTCCAGGTTCCAGCCACGGTCGGTGGGGAAGGCGGACACGCCGTCGCCGCCTGCGGACACCAGCCGCCACAGGTCCTCGGGCGAGGCCACCCCGCCGGGGTAGCGGCAGGCCATGCCGATGATGGCGATCGGGTCGTCGTCCTCGGCCGCCGTGGTGACGGCCACGGCGGTCATCGCGTCGACCGAGCCGAGCAGTTCGCTGCCCAGCTGTTCGGCGAGGGCGGCCGGGGTCGGGTAGTCGAAGACCAGGGTCGCCGGCAGCCGCAGGCCGGTCGCCGCGTTCAGCCGGTTGCGCAGCTCGACGGCGGTCAGCGAGTCGAAGCCCAGGTCCTTGAAGGCGAGTTGGGGTTCGACGGCGTCCGATGCGGTGTGGCCGAGCACGCCGGCCACGTGGGCCGTGACCAGGACGAGCAGCGCCTTGGCCCGCTCTGCGGCCGGAACTGCCGCCAGCTGCTGGGCGAAGGAGCCGTCGGCGTCCTCGGCGGCCCGGGCGGCGCGCCGGGCGGGTGCCCGGACCAGTCCCCGAAGCAGGGCGGGCAGCGCCGGGGAGGCGGCCTGGCCGCGCAGTCCGGCGAGGTCGAGCCGCATCGGGACGTAGGTCGCGCCGCCCAGCGCGGTCGCGGTGTCCAGCAGGGTGAGGCCCTCGCGGGAGGAGAGCGCGTCGACACCGGCGCGGTTGATGCGCCGGAGGTCGGCCTCCTCCAGGGTGCCGGTCATCCCGCTGCGTTCGGCCCACAGGCCCCAGGCCAGTGCGGTGGCGGGCAGGCCGGCGGCCCGGCGGTGGTGGGCGAGGGCGTCCAGGAAGGCGTTGGCCGCCGCGTAGTTGGCCTGGCCGGGACCGCCGAGGGTGCCGGCCGCCGCGGAGAACAGGACGAAGGCGGAGAGATTCTGATCCTTCGTCAGTTCGTGCAGGTGCCAGGCCGCGTCCGCCTTGGGCCGCAGCACGGTGTCGATGCGCTCGGGGGTGAGCGAGGAGACGATGCCGTCGTCCAGCACGCCTGCGGTGTGCACGACGGCGGTGAGCGGGTGCTCGGCGGGTACGGCGGCGAGCAGGACCGCGAGGGCGTCGCGGTCGGCGACGTCGCAGGAGGCCAGGGTCACCCGGGCGCCCGACTCGGCGAGTTCGGCGGCGAGTTCGGGGGCTCCGGCGGCCTCGATGCCCCGGCGGGAGACCAGCAGCAGGTGCCGGACGCCGTGGACGGTGACCAGGTGGCGGGCGACCAGGGCGCCGAGGGTGCCGGTGGCGCCGGTGACCAGGACCGTGCCCTGCGGGTCCGGCGCGAAGGCGTGGGACTCGCCGTCGGCGGCTGCGGTCACCCGGGCGAGCCGGGGCAGGTGGACGGCTCCGGCCCGCAGTGCGAGCTGCGGCTCGCCGCCCGCGACGGCGGCCGGCAGGGCCTGGGCGGAGCGCGGGTCGGCGTCGAGGTCGAGCAGGACCAGGCGTCTCGGGTGCTCGGACTGCGCGGAGCGGACCAGGCCCCAGACGGCGGCGGCGGCCAGGTCGGTGACGTCCTCGCCCGGGGCGACGGCCATCGCGCCTCTGGTGGCCAGGACCAGTCGGGTCTCGGCGAGGCGGTCGTCAGCCAGCCACTCCTGCACCAGGGCGAGCGCCCGCCGTACCGCCGTGTGCACGGCCGCCGGAGCGGCACCGGGCTCGGTGGGGACGACGGCCAGGACGGTGCGGGGCAGTGCGGCGGCCTCCGCTACGGCGGCCGGGTCGGGGTGTGCGGGGACGGTGAACCCGGCCGCGCCGAGTCCGAGTCCGTCCTCGCCGAGCAGCGCCCAGCCGTCGACGTCGGCGGCGGGAGAAACGGCGGGTGCGGGCTGCCACTCCACGCTGAACAGCGACTCGTGGTGCACGGCCCGGGCGGCGTGCACCTGGGCGGCCGAGACCGGGCGCAGCAGCAGCGACTCCACGTCGGCGACGGGCGTGCCGGTGGCGTCCGCGACCGTGACGGCGACGGCGTCCTCACCGGCCGGGGAGAGCCGGACCCGCAGGGTGTCGGCGCCCGAGGCGTGCAGGGTGACGCCGCTCCAGGCGAACGGGAGCCGCCCGGACTCGCTGGGCCGCAGCAGGGCGCCCATGCCGACGCCGTGCAGCGCGGCGTCGAGCAGCGCGGGGTGCAGGCCGAACAGGCGGGCGTCGGCCCTGGCCTGCTCGGGCAGCCGGACCTCGGCGAAGATCTCGTCGCCCGACTGCCAGGCCGCGTGCAGTCCCTGGAAGACCGGCCCGTAGCCGAACCCGGCCTCGGCCAGGTAATCGTAGAGGCCGTCGGTCTCGACCGGAACGGCTCCGGCCGGCGGCCAGCTGTCCCGGC
Source organism: Saccharothrix sp. ST-888 (assembly GCF_000955975.1). Classification (GTDB taxonomy): domain Bacteria; phylum Actinomycetota; class Actinomycetes; order Streptomycetales; family Streptomycetaceae; genus Kitasatospora. The sequence goes on along the minus strand of NZ_JYJF01000170.1, from coordinate 4,511 downwards.
CGAGCGGTTCGCCCCGGCGGTCGGCGGACGCGGGGGCGAGGGTGCCGGTGGCGTGCCTGGTCCAGGCGTGCTCGGCGGTCAGGGCGGCGACGGTGGCGGCGTCCTCGGGCTCGGGGCGGGAGTGCAGGGTGAACGGGCGGCTGCCGGTGGCGTCCGCCTCGCCGACGGCGAGCTGGAGCTGGACGGCACCGCGCTCGGGCAGGGCCAGCGGGGCTTCCAGCATCAGTTCGGCGAGCCGGTGGCAGCCCACGTGGTCGCCGGCCCGGATGGCGAGCTCGACGAAGGCGGTGCCGGGCAGCAGGACGGTGCCCATCACCGCGTGGTCGGCGAGCCAGGGGTGGGTCTGCAGCGAGAGCAGCCCGGTGAACAGCACCCCGTCGGCGTCGGCGAGGGCGACTGCGGCGCCGAGCAGCGGGTGGTCGGCCGCACCGAGTCCGGCGGAGGTGACGTCGCCGAGCCAGCCGGACGGCGGCTCGGGCCAGTGCCGGCGGCGCTGGAAGGAGTACGTGGGCAGGTCGGCCCGGGTGCCGCCCCAACCGGTGGACACGGCCTGCCAGTCGGGCGTGGCGCCGTGGACGTGGACCCGGGCCAGGGCGGTCAGCAGCGACTGGACCTCGGGCCGGTCCGCGCGCAGTGCGGGCACCAGGGCGATGCCGTCGCTGCCGCCGTCCCGGTCCTCGCCGAGGCAGTGCTGGGCCATCGCGGTGAGGACACCGTCGGGGCCGAGCTCCAGGTAGGTGGTGATGCCGTTGGCGTCGAGCCTGCGGACGGCGTCGTGGAAGCGGACCGCCTCGCGGACGTGGCGCACCCAGTACTCGGGCGAGCTCAGCTCCTCGGCGGAGAGCGAGGCACCGGTGACGGTGGAGACGATCGGCAGGCGCGCGGGCTGGTAGTCCAGGCTCTCGGCGACCTTGCGGAACTCGTCCAGCATGCCGTCCATCAGCGGTGAGTGGAAGGCGTGGCTGACCGCGAGGCGCCGGGTCCGGCGGCCGAGCTCCTCGAAGTGCCGGGCGATCAGGAGGACTTCGTCCTCGGCGCCGGAGAGCACCACGGCGGTGGGCCCGTTGACGGCGGCGACACCGGCCCGGTCCTCGTGGCCCGCGAGCAGCGGCAGCACCTCCTGCTCCGTCGCCTCGACCGCCACCATCGCTCCGCCGCGCGGCAGTTGCTGCATCAGCCGGCCGCGCGCGGCGACCAGGGCGGCGGCGTCGGTGAGCGACCAGACGCCCGCGACGTGGGCGGCGGCGAGCTCGCCGATCGAGTGGCCGGCCAGCGAGTCGGGGGCCAGGCCCCAGGACTCGACCAGCCGGTAGAGGGCCACCTCGATCGCGAACAGTGCGGGCTGGGTGTAGGAGGTCTCGTCCAGCAGACCGTCCCCGCCGGTGAACACCACCTCGCGCAGCGGACGCTCCAGGTGCGCGTCGAACGCGGCGCACACCGCGTCGAAGGCCTCCGCGAACACCGGGAACGCCTCGTGCAGCTCCGCGCCCATACCGGCCCGTTGGCTGCCCTGCCCGGTGAACAGGAACGCCGTCCGGCCCTCGGCCGGGGCGACGCCCTGCACCAGGTTCGGGGCGGGCTCGCCGGCGGCGAGGGCGTCGAGGCCGGCCAGCAGCCCGGCGCGGTCCTCGGCCAGCACGGCGGCCCGGTGGTCGAGGGCGGCGCGGGTGGTGGCCAGCGAGTGGGCCAGGTCGGCCTGGGCGAGCTCGGGAACGGTGTCCAGGTGGGCGCGCAGTCGGGCGGCCTGGGCCCGCAGGGCGTCCGCCGTCCGGCCCGAGACCAGGTGCGGGAGCAGCGCGAGGACGGGCTGCGGCGCCTCGGCCCCGGCGGCGGGCTCGGGGGCCGGCGGGGCCTGCTCGATGATGGTGTGGGCGTTGGTGCCGCTGACGCCGAAGGAGGAGATGCCCGCGCGGCGCGGCTCCCCGGTCTCGGGCCACGGCCGGGCCTGCTCCAGCAGGGCGACGCCGCCGGACGACCAGTCCACGTGCGGCGAGGGCTCGTCCACGTGCAGGGTCTGCGGCAGCACGCCGTGCTGCATCGCCAGCACCATCTTGATGATGCCCGCGACACCGGCGGCGGCCTGGGTGTGGCCCAGGTTGGACTTCACCGAGCCCAGCCACAGCGGCCGGTCCTGCGGGCGCTCCAGGCCGTAGGTGGCGAGCAGGGCCTGGGCCTCGATCGGGTCGCCGAGGACCGTGCCGGTGCCGTGTGCCTCGACCACGTCCACCTGGGCGGGGGTGAGCCCGGCGGCGGCCAGCGCCTGGCGGATGACGCGCTGCTGGGAGGGGCCGTTGGGGGCGGTGAGGCCGTTGCTCGCGCCGTCCTGGTTGACGGCCGAGCCCCTGATCACGGCCAGGACGGGGTGCCCGTTGCGCTGGGCGTCCGACAGCCGCTCCAGCAGCAGCATGCCGACGCCCTCGCCCCAGCCGGTGCCGTCGGCGGCGGCGGCGAAGGACTTGCAGCGGCCGTCGGCGGCCAGCCCGCGCTGGCGGCTGAACTGGACGAACGCACGGGGGCTGGACATCACCGTGACGCCGCCGGCCAGCGCCAGCGAGCACTCCCGCTGGCGCAGCGCCTGCACGGCGAGGTGGAGCGCGACCAGCGAGGAGGAGCAGGCGGTGTCGACGGTGACCGCCGGGCCCTCCAGGCCGAAGGTGTAGGAGAGGCGGCCGGAGAGCACGCTCGCCGAGTTGCCGGTGAGGGTGTAGCCCTCGACGCCTTCGGGAACCTGGTACAGCAGGTCGCCGTAGTCCTGGCCGTTGGTCCCGGCGAAGACGCCGGTCCGGCTGCCCTTGAGCGAGGTGGGGTCGATCCCGGCCCGTTCCAGGACCTCCCAGGACGCCTCCAGCAGCAGGCGCTGCTGCGGGTCCATGCCGAGCGTTTCGCGGGGGCTGATCCCGAAGAAGGCGGCGTCGAACTCCGGTGCGTCGTACAGGAAGCCACCCTGCCGGGTGTAGCTGGTGCCCTGCTGGTCCGGGTCCTCGTCGAAGAGCGACTCGATGTCCCAGCCCCGGTCGGTCGGGAAGTCGCCGACCGCGTCGCGGCCCTCGGCCACCAGCTGCCACAGCTCCTCGGGGGAGTTCACCCCGCCCGCGAACCGGCAGCTCATCGACACCAGGGCGATCGGCTCGGAGTCGACCGACTCCGCCTCGCGCAGCCGCTGGCGGGTCTGGTGCAGATCCGCCGTCACGCGCTTCAGATAGTCGAGGAGCTTTTCCTGATCCACTGTTGGAACCTCACCCAATTCGATGACTGCGGGGAACTGCAAGAACGTGCGGGCAGACCCGGGGACGGGAGCACCGCGTACCCGGCCGGCCGGCGCCCGGTGTGTTTCTTCCGGGCGCCGGCCGGCCGTCAGGAGATGCCGAGCTCCTGGTCGATGAAGGCGAACACCTCGTCGGCCGAGGCGGACTGCAGCTTCTCGGCGACCTGGGCCTCGGTCTCCGCCTCGCGGGGAGCGCCGCTCCACCGGGCCAGCAGGGCCTGGAGCCGGGCGGCGACGTCGGTACGGGTGTCCTCGTCCTCGGCGACCGTCGACAGGGCCGCCTCCAGACGGTCGAGGTCGGCGAGCGAGGCCGTGCCCTGGTCGCCGCCCTCGGGCAGCAGGTCCGCGCCGAGGCGGGCGGCCAGGGCGGCCGGGGTCGGGAAGTCGAACACCAGCGTCGCCGGGAGCCGGAGTCCGGTCGCGGCGTTGAGGCGGTTGCGCAGCTCCAGGGCGGTCAGCGAGTCCAGTCCGAGCTCCTTGAAGGCCCGGTTCGCACCCACCTCGTCGACCGTCGCATGCCCGAGCGCCGCCGCCGCGTGGGCCCGTACCAGGTCCAGGACGGTCTGCTCGCGCTCCAGTTCGGCCATCCCCAGCAGGCGCTGCCGCAGGTCGGAGGCGTCCGGCTCGGCAGGTCCTGCGGGCTCGCCGCTCACCGCCGCTCGTCGGACGGCGGGCAGCTCGTCCAGCAGGGCGGAGGCGCGGACTGCGGTGAAGCCGGGGGCGAAGCGCTCCCAGACGATGTCGGCCACCGTGATCACGGTGTCGTCCAGGTCCAGGGCCTGCTGGAGGGCGGCGATCGCCGACTCCGGCGGCATGCCCGGCAGTCCGGCGCGGTCCAGCCGGTCGCCGATCGCGCCGTGGGCCGCCATACCGCTCTCGCCCCAGCGGCCCCAGGCCACCGAGGTGGCGGGCAGGCCCTCGGCCCGGCGGTGCTCGGCGAAGGCGTCCAGGAAGGCGTTGGCCGCCGCGTAGTTACCCTGCCCGGGATCGCCCAGCATGCCCGCGATACCGGAGAACAGCACGAAGGCGTTCAGCTTCTGATGCTTCGTCAGTTCGTGCAGGTTCAGCGCCGCGTCCACCTTGGGCCGCAGCACGCCCGCGACCCGCTCGGGCGTCAGCAGGTCGAGCACCCCGTCGTCCAGCACACCGGCGGTGTGCATCACGGCGGTCAGCGGGTGCTCGGCCGGCACCCGGTCGAGCAGTTCGGCGAGCGCCGAGCGGTCCGACACGTCACAGGACTCGATCG
>NZ_JYJF01000169.1 GCF_000955975.1 Saccharothrix sp. ST-888 | reverse complement strand
ACGTAGGTGCGCAGGTCGGGGATCCGCCGCCCGACCGGGCTGACCGCGCTGTCGAGGTCGTCCTCGGTCACCACGCGGTACGTCACGTGCACGGTCGTCTCGGTGATCCCGTACATGTTGACCAGCCGGGTGTCGCGGTTGGCCGGGCGCCGCAGCCACGGCGCGAGCGCCGCGACGTCCAGCGCCTCACCGCCGAACACCACCGTCCGGATCCGGTGCGGCGCGCCGTCCTCGCCCTGCGCCGGGATCAACTGTCGGAAGGCGCTCGGGGTCTGGTTGAGGACCGTCACCCCGCTCGAGCACAGCAGCCGGTAGAACTCGTGCGGGTTGCGGGTGACGGCCTGCGGCACGACCACCAGGCGGCCGCCGTACAGCAGCGCACCCCACATCTCCCAGACCGAGAAGTCGAAGGCGAAGGAGTGGAACAGCGTCCACACGTCCTCGCTCCCGAAGCCGAACCAGTCCTCGGTGGCGGTGAACAGCCGGGTCACGTTGCGGTGTTCCACCAGCACGCCCTTGGGCCGGCCGGTCGATCCCGAGGTGTAGATCACGTACGCCAGGTCCGTCGGTGCCGAGCCGGTACCGGTCGGGTCGCCGTTCGGCTCGTCCGCCCAGCGATCGGCGTCGGCCCGGACGTCCACCACCGGGAGCCCGGGGGTGTCCAGGCCCTCGGGCAGCGGCCCGTCCGTCAGCAGGACCCGGGGCCGGCTGTCCTCCAGGATGTGGCGCAGCCGCTCCACCGGGACCGCCGGATCGACCGGCACGTAGGCGCCGCCCGCCTTCAGGACCGCCAGCACGCACACCATCAGCTGCTCGCTGCGGGGCAGGGCCAGCGCCACCAGCACGTCGCGGCCGACGCCGAGCCCGCGCAGGTGCCGGGCCAGCCGGTTCGCCCGGGCGTTCAGCTCGGCGTAGCTGAGCGTACGGTCCTCGTACTCGAGCGCAACCGCGTCGGGGGTCTTGGCGGCCACCTCCTCGAACCACTCGTGCAGGCTGCGGGCCGGCTCGGCCGGGTCCTCCGGCGACCTGTTCCAGTCGGTCAGCACGCGTCGGCGCTCGGCCGCAGACAGCACCTCGACGTCGAGCGCGAGCGTGCTCGCGCCGTCGTCGGCGGCGAGGGCGGCGACGATCCCGGACAACGCCGTCTCGACGTAGTCGACCAGCGTCCCGCAGTCCACCGAGTCGTCCACCCGGACGTGGTACGCGAACTCGGCTCCGAAGTCGTCCAGCGACACCACCAGGGGGTAGTTGATCGCGTCCGCCTCCCCCTGCCAGTGGATGCCCTGGTCCTCCAGGGGGGACGTCGCGGCTCCCGGCACCCCGTCGAAGTGGCGGACGTTGACCACCGCGCTGAAGAGCTGCGTGTCGACGTCCAGGCCGCTGCACCGTTGCGCCAGGCTCAACGGGCTCTGCTCACGGGCGATCAGCTCCTGGAGGCCGTCGTCGACCTCGCCGATCACCTCCCGGACGGTCCGGCCTGCCAGCCGCACCCGCAGCGGAAGGGTGTTGATGAAGTTGCCCAGCATCCGCTCCACCCCGGGCGTGCCCTGGAGGCGTCCGGACAGCACGGTGCCGAGCACGACGTCGTCCCGCCCGCTCGCGGCGGCGACGACACAGGCCCAGGCGACGTGGAACAGACTGGCCGGGCTGGTCCGCAGCCGGGCCGCCTGGGTCCGCAGGTCACGGGCGAGGTCCGCCGGCATGGCCCGGCGCAGCTGCGGGTACTGGTGCCCGTCCCCGCGAACGTTCGTGAGTCCGAACGGTGTGGTCGGCTCGGTGACGTCGCCGAGGACGGCCCGGAAGTAGGCCTCCGCGTCGGCCGACGCCGTCTGGTGCCGGCTGTGCGCGACGAAGTCGCGGTAGGGCGGTGCGGGCGCCAGCTCCGCGCTGCGGCCGGCCATGTGGACCGCCATCTCCTTGAGGAACAGCCACAGGGTGGTGGCGTCCTCGACGAGGTGGTGCGCGCTCAGCAGCAGGTACCGGCGATCGGCGTGCGGGTCCTCGGCGACCAGCAGCCGCAGCATGGGAGCCTGGTCGACCCGCATCCGCGCGGGCTGGTTCAGCAGGGCGTCGACCTGCTGCTCGATGTCGGAGTGCGGATCCAGGACGGTCCGGTCCACCGTCAGCCGGGCGCTGCGGTACACGACCTGCGCGGGCTCGGGCAGTCCGGTGGTCACCACCGCCGTGCGCATCACGTCGTGCCGGTCGATCAGCTTCTGCAGCGCCTCGGTGAATCCGGCGCACACCTGCTCGTTCTCGGCGACCAGGAGCAGGGAGACCAGGTACGGGTCGTTGTCCGGGTCGAGCAGGTGGTGGAAGAGGATGCCCTCCTGCGCGGACGCCAGTGGGTAGATGTCCTGGATGTTGGGCGCGCCGCCGGGGACGGCGGCCGCTATCGAGTCGATCTGCTGCTGGCTCAGGTCGACCAGCGGGAGCATGTCCGGGGTGATCCGCTCGCAGCCGTCGGGGATCAGGTTGGGCGGCGTCCGGTACGCCGGGCCCGCCGGGCCGGCGTCGATCTCCGTCGCCAGCCGGGCCAGCGTCGGGCTGCTGAACACGCTGCGGACCGACACGTCGTGGCCGAGCTCCTTGAGCCTGGCCACCAGCACCGTGATGAGCAGCGAATGGCCGCCGAGCTGGAAGAAGTTGTCGTGCGCGCTGACCCGGGCCTCCTCGAAGCCCAGCAGGTCCGCCCAGACGGCCGCCAGTGCCCGCTCGGTGGCGGTGCTCGGCGCGACGTACTCCCGCTGGGTGTACGCGTCGATCCCGGGAGCCGGCAGGGCCCTGCGGTCGAGCTTGCCGTTGTTGGTGAGCGGCAGGTCCTCCAGCACGACGAAGGCGCTGGGGACCATGTACTCCGGAAGCGCGCGTTCGGCGAGTCGGCGCAGCTCCGTGCGCTGCTCCGACTCGTCCCGCCGGTCCGTCAGGACCACGTAGGCGACCAGCTGCTTGTTACCCGGCTGGTCCTCGCGAGCCGTGACCACGCAGGAGCGCACGCCGGGGTCCCGGCCGAGGACGGCTTCGATCTCGCCGAGTTCGATCCGGAAGCCGCGGATCTTGACCTGGTCGTCGTTGCGGCCCAGGTACTCCATTGAGCCGTCGGGCAGTTGGCGGGCCAGGTCGCCGGTGCGGTACATGCGGTCGCCCGGGCGGCCGCTGAACGGGTCGGGCAGGAAGCGCTCGCGGGTAAGCTCCGGGCGGTTCAGGTAGCCGCGTCCGACGCCGGCGCCGCCCAGGTAGATCTCGCCGACGGCGCCGACCGGGACCGGTTCGCCGTGCCCGTCCAGGACGTAGGTGCGCAGGTCGGGGATCCGCCGCCCGACCGGGCTGGCCGCGCTGCCGAGGTCGTCCTCGGTCACCACGCGGTAGGTCGCGTGCACGGTCGTCTCGGTGGTCCCGTACATGTTGACCAGGCGGGTGCCGCGGTTGGCCGGGCGCCGCAGCCACGGCGCGAGCGCCGCGACGTCCAGCGCCTCACCGGCGAACACCACGGTCCGGATCCGGTGCGGCGCGCCGTCCTCGCCCTGCGCCGGGATCAGCTGCTGGAAGGCGCTCGGGGTCTGGTTGAGGACCGTCACCCCGGTCGAGCACAGCAGCCGGTAGAACTCGTGCGGGTTGCGGGTGACGGCCTGCGGCACGACCACCAGGCGGCCGCCGTGCAGCAGCGCACCCCACATCTCCCAGACCGAGACGTCGAAGGCGAAGGAGTGGAACAGTGGCCACACGTCCTCGCTCCCGAAGTCGAACCACTGCCGGGTCGCCGTCAGCAGCCGCGTCACGTTCCGGTGCTCGATCATCACGCCCTTGGGCCGGCCGGTCGACCCCGAGGTGTAGATCACGTACGCCAGGTCGGTCGGCGCCGACCCCACCTCGCCCGCCACCAGGTCGTCGGCCGACTCGTCGGCCCACTGCCCGGCGTCCGCCCGCACGTCGAGCACCGGTCCGGCGGACCACGTGACGCCCTCGGGCACCGCGCCGTCCACCAGGAGCACCCGCGGTGCGGCGTCCCCGAGCACGTACTCCAGCCGCTCCGCCGGAACGGCCGGGTCCAGCGGGAGGTATGCGCCCCCCGCCTTCAGCACCGCCAGCACGCTCACCAGGATCTGCTCGGTACGGGGCAGGCACAGCGCCACCAGGACGCCCGGGGCCACCCCCAACCGCCGCAGCCGGCGGGCCAGTCGGTTGGCCCGCGCGTTCAACTCGGCGTAGCTCAGGGTCACGTCGCCGTACGTCACCGCCACCGCACCGGGTGTCGCCGACGCCGTCTCCTCGAACCACTGGTGCAGGCACCGCTCGGCCGACTCCACGTCCGGCGGGAGCTCGTTCCACTCCAGCAGCGCCCGCCGGCGCTCGGCCGGATCGAGCATCCGCAGGCGGGAGATCCGCCCCGCGGGCTCGTCCGCGACGGCGTCGAGCATCGTGGTGTAGTGGTGGACCAGCCGCTGGACCGTCTCCCGGTCGAACAGGTCGGTGTTGTACTCGAGGGTCCCGACCAGCCCGTCCGGGGTCTCCTGGAGTTCGAAGGTGAGGTCGAACTTGGCGACCGGGACCTCGATGTCGAGGAGGCGGAGCTCCAGCCCGCCCACCCTGGTCACCGTCTCGGCCTGCGCCTCCTGCAGCACGAACATCGTCTGGAAGGCGGGTGAGTGCTGGCTCAGGTCGCGCTCCAGCTGCAGCGCGTCCACCACGGCCTCGAACGGGATGTCCTGGTGGTCGTACGCCGCCAGGGTGGTGGTGCGCACCTGGGCGAGCAGCTCGGTGAAGGTCGGGTCGTCCGTCAGGTCGGTCCGGATCACCAGGGTGTTGGCGAAGTAGCCGACGATCCCCTCCACCTCGGGCCGGTTGCGGTTCGCGACCACCGTGCCGACGGCGATGTCCGTCTGCTGCGTGTAGCGGTGCAGCACCACGTTGTAGGCCGCCAGCAGGGTCATGTAGAGCGTGGCCCCGTGCCGCGTCGCGACGGCCCGCAGCCTGTCGACGAGCTCGGGCGGGCAACGGAACGCCTCGCGCGCCCCGTTGTAGGTCTTCACCGGCGGGCGGGGGCGGTCGGTCGGCAGCGACAGCCTCGGGTCGAGCCCGGTGAGCTGCCGCGTCCAGTACTCCAGCCCGCGCGCGTACTCCTCGCCGGTGAACCACTCCCGCTGCCAGTGCGCGAAGTCGGCGTACTGGACGGGCAGCGGCTTCAAGGGGTCGGGGCGCCCCGCGAGGAAGGCCTCGTAGACCAGCGCGAGGTCGCGGTTGATGACGCGGTACGACCAGCCGTCGCACACGGTGTGGTGCATGGTGACCAGCAGGACGTGCTCCTGCTCGGAGATCCGGAGCAGCCGGGCCCGGATGAGCGGATCGCGTTCCAGGTCGAACGGCGTGGTCGCCTCGCGCTCCATCAGCAGCGGCAGCCGCGCCGGGTCCGCGAGCTCCTCGGTGCGGAGCGCGAACTCCCGGCCGTCACCCACCTGCTGGTACGGGACGCCGTCCTTGACCACGAACCGGGTCCGGGCGGCCTCGTGCCGCTGCACCACGGCGTCCAGCGCCCGGACCAGCGCGGGCACGTCCAGCGGCCCCCGCAGTCGGGTCGCGCCCGGGAGGTTGTAGGCGGCTGCCGCGCTCGGCCCGTCCAGCTGCGCGAGGAACCACAGGCGCTGCTGAGTGGACGACAAGGGGAACAGTTCGTCGGCCGATCGGGGTACCTGCGGGATGACGTCCAGCAGCGACGGGTCGACACCCTGCTTGACGAGCAGCGCCCGGACCGCGCGCTGCTGCTTGGGCGAGAGGGTCCTGAACCGCTGGACCAACTCCAGCCCGCCGTGTTCCTGATTGGTGGCGGTCATCGTCGTCCTTCTCCTCAGTTCCCGCTGTTCAGGAGCGCGTCCAGTTCCTCGGCGCTCATGTTCTCGACCAGGGCGATCTGGTCGACGATCGACTGCTCTGCCTTGAGCCCGTCCGTCGCGGCCGGGATGTACGTCTCCAACGTGGTGGCCAGCTCGGACAGCCGCGACGCGGCGAAGACCACGTGGCCGGGCAGCTCCGTGCCGGTCCGCGCCTTCACCAGGTTCATCAGGCGGGTGGCCAGCAGCGAGTTGCCGCCGAGGGTGAGGAAGTCGCTCGTCACGTCGATCTGTTCGGCGTCGATCTGCAGCAGCTCCGACCAGGCGCCGACCAGGAACCGCTCGGTGTCGGTGAGCGCGGGGGCCGGCGGCTGCTCGACACCGGGGGTGCCGTGCTTGCCGGACCCGTCGGACCGGGGCTCCTCGGACCGGTCGGGCACCGTGGTGACCGGACGGTCCGTGACCGCCTCCGCCGCCGGGGTGGGGGCGTCGGGCGACCTGCCGACCCAGTGCCGTGCCGGTTCGAACCAGGTCGGCGGCAGTGGCACCAGCCGGCGGGGCGCCCGGTGCAGACCCTGCCAGGGGATGTCGATGCCGCGGACCCACATCTCGGCCAGGTGCTCGTGGTTGCGGTCCGCGACCAGACCGGCGAGGAACGCCTCGCCCGAGGGGCCGGCCAGGACGCTGCCCAACGGCCCCGCACCCTGCTCGGCGTTGCCGAGGTGGAACGGTGCGGTCGGCGTCCCGCTCCCGGCTGCGACGGGCGCACCCGTGGAGCCGTCGGCCAGGTACCGGGCCAGGGCCTGCCGCAGCTCGGGCACGGAGCCCGCCAGCACGGCGAGCCGCTCCGGCTGCGCCTCGCGGCCCAGCTGGGAGGTGTACGCGACGTCGGCCAGGCTCACCTCGGCGTCGGCCTCCAGGAAGGCGTGCAGCCGCTCCGCTGCGGTCCTCAACCGCTGCGGTGTCCTGGCGGACAGCAGCACCAGCTGCGGGCCGGACCCGTCGGGATCCGCCGCGGGGACCTCGACCGCCGGCGGGGCCTCCACCACCAGGCTGGCCAGACTGCCGCCCGCGGCCACCGAGTTGATCAGCGCCCGGCGCGGTGCGGCGGCACCCCGCCCGGCCGTCGTGGTGCTCGGCCGCCAGGTCTCCAGCTCCTCGCACAGGCGCAGCGCGGTGCCCTCGAAGTCCAGGTTCGGGTTCGGAACTCCGGCCGCCACCAACGGCACGAGCTCCTGGTGGCGCAGTTGCAGGATCACCTTGGTCAGTTGGGCGAGGCCGGAGACCGCCTCGGGGTGGCCGAGGTTGGACTTCACGCTGCCCAGCGCGACCGGCTCGGTTACCCCGCGGAACACCTCGCGCAGGGCGCGCAGCTCGACCTCGTCGGAGAGCGGGTTGCCGTTGGCCGCCGCCTCGACGTACCCGATGGTGTCGGCGCCCACCTCGGCCTTCTCCAACGCCCGCTGCATCACGCTGACCTGGGCGCGGTAGCTGGGCTTCATGAAGCCGTTGGAACGGCCGCTGTGCAGGGAGGCGGTGCCCTTGATGACGGCGTGCACCGTGTCGCCGTCCCGCAGTGCGGCGGACAGCGGCTTGAGCAGCACGGCGCCGACGCCCTCGGCGGGCAGGAAGCCGTCACCGTCGCGGAAACTGCGGCTGCCGGGATGGCTGCCGAGCAGCTGCATCTCGGCCAGCGCGCGGTACTTGGCGGGATGCACGGTGAGGTTGATGCCCGCGGCGACGGCCAGTTCGGTCTCGCCGCGCTGGAGGTCGGCGCAGGCGAGGTGGACGGCCAGGGTCGAGGACGTGCACATGCTGTCCAGGGCGAGGCTCGGGCCCTCGAAGCCGAAGAACTGCGACACCCGGTTGGAGATCATGCTGTACGAGGTCGCCTCGGTGACCGCCGCCAGCGCGGGATCGGACTCGTCCGCCCGGTGCAGCTGGTACGCCGCCCCGACGTAGACACCGACACGCCGCCGGTAGCGTCGCTCGACGGCGTCCTGGGTCACGCCGCTCTGCTCCAGCAGCTGCCACACGGTCTCCAGCATCAACCGCTGCTGCGGGTCCATCGCCGCGGCCTCGCGCGGCGAGATCCCGAAGAACAACGAGTCGAACCGGTCGATCCCGTCGAGGAAGCCGCCCCAGGCGCCGGTGGTGCCGTCCCAGCGGTCCGTCGGCGGTTCGGTGACGCAGTCCTTGCCCGCGCGCAGATTCGCCCACAGCGCGTCGATGTCCTCGGCCTGCGGGTAGCGCCCGGTGATGCCGATGACCGCGATGTCCTGGTCACGGCCGGACCAGTGCGCCACGGCTTCGACGCGATCCGCCGGTGCCGGTGCCGGTGCCGGTGCCGGTGCCGCCGTCGTCGTCGTCACCGATGCCGTCTCCGGAGCCGGAGCTGCCGGTGCCTGCGGCTCCGGCAGCGCGGCCGGGCGGGGGGCGGCCGGCTCGCCGAGCAGCACGCGCAGTGCCTGGGGGTGGTCGGTCGCGAGGTAGCGGGCCAGCTCGCGGACGCTCTCGACTTCCAGCAGGAGGGTCCGGGGCAGCGGTCCGAAGGTCTTCTCCAGTTCCGCGATCACGCCGACCGCGATGACGGAGTCCATGCCGTACCGTTCCAACGCG
>NZ_JYJF01000168.1 GCF_000955975.1 Saccharothrix sp. ST-888 | reverse complement strand
GGGACGACCGGCTTCGGGGGCGCGGCGGCGGCCGGTGCCGCCGCCCGGCCCGGCTCCTCCACCGAGACGCCGAAGTCCGTGGCGATGCCCGCCAGTCCGTTCGCGTAGCCCTGGCCGACCGCACGGACCTTCCAACTGCCGCCGCGCCGGTAGACCTCGACCACCACCAGCGCCGTCTCCCGGCCGAGCCGGGGCGGGGTGAAGGTGACCAGCACCTCGCCGCTGGCCGCGTCCCGTACGGTCGCGGTCGGTTCGGTGCCCGCGAAGGTCGCCGTGGTGTCGTCCAGGCTGGCCGTGACCACGATCTTGCTGATTTCGGACGGCAGCGCGGCGGTGTCCACGGTGATCGCGTCCGGCGTGCCGCCGGCGGCCGGCCGGTGGGTCACGCCGGGACCGGCGGGGGCGTTGAAGAAGACGAAGTCGGCGTCCGAGCGGACCTTTCCGGCCTCCGTCAGCAGCAGCCCCGAGACGTCCAGCGGCTTCGGGGCCGTCACCTCGACCGTCACCCGGGTGGCGGTGAGCGGCGCGTTGCCGCCTTGGGCCAGGTCCGTCGGCACAGTTCTCCTCCTGGGATGGGTGGTTGCAGCTCTCCGCAGGCTCCCACACTAGCCACCTCGGCCCGGCTGACCAGTGGCGACCGGCTGGGCGCCGACCGTCCTGACACGGTCCTGACGTGGCCTCACGCGGACCGGAGCCGGACCGCCGGCGGCCCGGCCGACCGGCCCGGAAAGGTCTTGCCCACCGGTGCCCGCCGGGGCGAGCATGCAGGGATGCCAGCTCTTCAACGTACCGAGGCCCGTATCCGTGCCCGACTCGTCCAGGTTCGCGACTACCAGGTCGATCTGGACCTCACCCGGGGCGAGGAGGTGTTCGGCAGCACCACCGTGATCCGCTTCGACTGCACCGAGCCCGGCGCCGCCACCTTCCTCGACCTGCAGCCCGCCGCGCTGCACCGGGTGGTCCTCAACGGCCGCGAGCTCGACCCCGCCGACCTCGACGGGAACCGCCTCGCCCTGACCGGCCTGGCCGCCGGGAACGAACTGCGCGTCGAGGCCGAGATGCGCTACTCGCGCACCGGGGAGGGCCTGCACCGCTTCACCGACCCGGCCGACGGTGCGGTCTACCTCTACGCGGCCTGCGGCCCCGACAGCGCGCCGCTGGTGTTCGGGTGCTTCGACCAGCCCGACCTCAAGGCACCGTTCCGGCTGGCCGCCACCGCCCCGGCGGACTGGACCCTGGTCGCCAACGGTCCGGCGGAGCGTACGGACTCGGGGGAGGACACGGCCGGGAAACGTTGGGAGTTCGCGCCGACCCAGCCGATCAGCACCTACCTGTTCACCGTGGTCGCGGGCCCGCTGCACTCCCGCTACGCGGAGCACGACGGCATCCCGTTCGGCCTGCACGCCCGCCGTTCGCTCGCCGCCGACCTGGACCGCGAGGCCGAGGAGATCTTCGAGGTCACCCGGGCCTCCTTCGACCGGCTGCACGAACTCTTCGACGAGCGCTATCCGTTCGGCCGCTACGACCAGGCCTTCGTCCCGGAGTTCAACTGGGGCGCGATGGAGAACCCCGGCTGCGTGGTCTTCAACGAGGAACTGCTCTTCCACTCCGCCCCGACCGAGGCGGAACGCGAGCTCCGTGCGGTGGTGATCGCCCACGAGATGGCCCACATGTGGTTCGGCAACCTGGTCACCATGCGCTGGTGGGACGACCTGTGGCTGAACGAGTCCTTCGCCGAGTACCTCGGCTACCGGATCGCCGCGGAGTCCACCCGCTTCACCGGCTCCTGGACCGGCTTCGGCGTCAACCGCAAGGGCTGGGGCTACGACGCCGACCAGCGCAGCACCACCCACCCCATCGCCGCCACCGGTATCGAGAGCCTGGCCGAGGCGATGGTCAACTTCGACGGCATCGCCTATGCCAAGGGCGCCTCCGCGCTGCGGCAGCTGGTCGCCTGGCTCGGCGACGAGGCGTTCTTCGCGGGCATCAACGAGCACTTCGCCCGGCACCGCTTCGGCAACGCCGAACTCGCCGACTTCCTGGACGCGCTGGCCACCGCGAGCGGCCGGGACGTCCAGGGCTGGGCCGAACGCTGGCTGCGCACCAGCGGCGTGGACACCCTGCGGCTGGACGTCCGGTACGACGAGGCCGACCGGGTCGCCGCCGCCGAACTCGTCCCGGACGGCACCCGGCCGCACCGGGTCGGCGTCGGGGTGTACGACCGGCGGTCCGACGGCGCCCTCGTCCTGCGGGACCGCTTCGAGGCGGAGGTCGAACCCGGCTGCCGGACCGCCCTGCCCAAGTCGGCCGGAACCGCACGCGCCGCCCTGCTGCTGCCCAACCACGGCGACCTCACCTGGGCCAAGATCCGCCTGGACGAGGACTCCTGGCGGACGGTCACCACTTCGCTCTCCCGGATCGAGGACCCGCTCGCCCGCGCCGTGCTCTGGGAGAACGCCCGCGACCTGGTCCGCGACGCGGAGCTGGCACCCGCCGAGTACCTGGACCTGGCCGAGAGCCAGCTGCCGGCCGAGGACGCGGATACGGTGGTCGACGCCGTCCTCACCTTCGCCCGGACCAAGCTGATCGCCGACTACCTCGCCCCGGCCGATCGCCCGGCCGCCGCCGCGCGCCTCGCCGGACTCTCCCGCCGGCTGCTGGCCCGCCCCGACGCGGGGGACGGCCTGCGGATCGCCGCCCTGCGCGGCGCGATCGAGAACGCCACCGGACCGGAGCAACTCGCCGAGCTGGAAGTCTGGCTGACCGACGGCGGCCCGGCCGGCGAGCTCAGCACCGAGCTGCGCTGGACCGCCCTGGCCCGGCTCGCGGCGGAGGGTCTGGCCGACGAGGCGCGGATCGCCGCCGAACTGGCCGCTGACCCGAGCAGCAGCGCCCACCAGGGCGCGGCCTGCGCCAGGGCCGCGCGGCCGGCACCGGAGGCGAAGGCGGCGGCTTGGCAGCAGCTCTTCACCGACGGCGCCCTCTCCAACCACCTGATGAGCGCGACCGCGCAGGGCTTCTGGCGGTCCGGCGCCGAGCAGCTCCAGCAGGACTACGTGCGGCGCTACTTCGCCGAACTCCCCGCTGCGGGGCAGCGCGGGACGACCGTGGCCAGGGTGCTCGGCCGGGTGCTGTTCCCGGCGGGCCGTGCGGAGCCGGAGACGGTCCGGCTGGCGGAGGCGTGCCTGGCCGGGGAGGACCTGACGCCTTCGCTGCGGCGGGTGCTGGCCGACCAGGTGGACGACCTGCGGCGGGCGGTGCGGGTGCGCGGACGCTGAGCCCGGCTCCGGGCTCCGGGTATCCGGGAGTTGTGCGAGCGGTCCTGCGGTGGCGCGGGGACGGTCGCACGGCTTCC
The DNA here is from genome assembly GCF_000955975.1 of Saccharothrix sp. ST-888. Classification (GTDB taxonomy): domain Bacteria; phylum Actinomycetota; class Actinomycetes; order Streptomycetales; family Streptomycetaceae; genus Kitasatospora. The sequence continues at coordinate 5,346 of NZ_JYJF01000168.1, read as the reverse complement.
TGCACCCCCCGGGCCGCCGTGTGGGCGGTTTCCGAGTGCCGGCAGGGCAGGTGACCGATGGTCAGGTGAAGGTGCCTCGGACGGCCAGGGCCCGGGGGTCGTCCAGGGCGAAGGCCGAGGCCGCCCAGGTCTCCTGCGGCGGGCGATCGGGGCCGTCGGTGGGACGGGCGCCGCGGACGCCGAAGGTGTACCGGCCGGGTGCGAGGTCGAGGCCGTCGGGTGCGGTGAAGCGGTAGACCAGGGTGCCGCGGTCCTGGGCGATCGTCACCACCGCTCCCGGCAGGCTGCTCCAGGGTGCGGTGCCGGGCAGTGCCTCGGGCCGGGCCAGCCGGAGTTCGACCTGGAGCGCCGTCACGTTCTCGCCGACGGCCAGCGCGAGGGTGTGCCGGATGCCCGTGGTGCCGACCGGGTCGGCCGAGCCCTGTCCGGACAGCCCGGTATCGGGGTGCGGGCCGGTCTTGGCCAGGGGACTGGCACTTGCGCTGCCGCTCGGGCTTGCGGTGCCGGAGCTCGCGGTGCCGCCCGGCGAGGCGGACGGCGGCGGCGCGCTGGACGCCGCCGCGCTCGGGGCGCCGCCGGACGCGGACGGTTGCCCTCCGGTCCGGGCGGAGGGGGAGGCCGACGGCGAACCGGTCGCCGGGGCGGTGGTGGACGGCGCCACCGTGCCCCGGGGCGCTGTCCTGGGAGTGCCGAGTGCCCTGGCGGCGTTCGACGGGACCTCGGCCCGCGCCGGACCGCTCGGGGCGGGGGTGGCCGGCAGGCCGGTCGCGTCGGCCTGGTCCGGGCTGGGCAGCGGCGGGCTGGCCCCGACGTTGGACACCCCGGGACGCCGGCCGATGTTCTGCTGCTCGCTGAGCAGCCAGGTGGTGGCGACGCTGATGCCCAGCACCGTGGACATCGCCATGGCCGCGCCGGAGAAGCGCAGACTCGGCAGCCGGAAGCCGCCGAACGGCCTGGGCCGACCGTGCCGTCCGGACCGTGCGCTCGCGCGGGCCAGGCCGATGTACTCCCGCGTCACCACGCCGTGTGACGCGGCGTCAGCGCTGTACGGTGGCGCGTCACCGGCGTGTTGCTGCCGCGCGTGCGGCTTGTCGCGAAGCTTCGTATTCATGGTCGGACGCCCTCCCCGGCCCCCCGCCGTGTCCTCTCCCCGCCTCATCCGGGCTGGAGCACGAGGGTATCAGCGGCGTACGGCTGCTCCGCCAGCCCTCGTAGGCAACGGGCCGATGACGACGACTGGTATGACGTGTCCGATAATTGACGATGCGTCTGGCATGTGCTCGTGTGGATTCGGAGCCCGGCCGGTCAACGGTCGGATGCAACCTCTTGCAACTCTTGCTCGACACGGCACCGTGCAGGACGCTGGCCTGAACCCCAGCCGCCTCGGAGAGATCGTCATGCCGCGCGACCCGCTGTCAGCCTCCGCCAACCCGCCGCTCGCCGCCACCCCCACGGGCGACGAGGCGGGCAGACTCACCGCCGCTCCGGCGCCGGTGGAGGAGGTCATGACGCTGCGGATCGCGCTGGAACAGGACCTGGTGGGAGAGGTGCGCACGCGCTTCCGGTACGACCCGGAGCGGCCGTACGAGGTGCAGCTCACCTTCCACCTGGGCCGGGCGGACGAGGCGGACTGGGTCTTCTCTCGGCAACTGCTGCGCGACGGCCTCGAAGGGCTGAGCGGGCAGGGCGACGTGAAGCTCTGGCCCGCGTACTGTCCCTGTCACGGCTCGACGCTCCACCTCGCCCTGGAATCCCCGCACGGCAGCGCTCTGTTGGAGGTCTCGAAGGCCACGGTGAAGTCCTGGCTGCTGCGTACGTACGCGTGCGTCTCGGAGGCGGCGGAGGCGGCGGCCGGGCCGACCGACGAGCAACTCGCCGAGCTGGTCGGCTTCTGAGACCGACCGGCACATGAGGGGCGGCGTCGGAGGGTCACCTCGGCAGGCGGCAGCTGCCGGTGAGCAGGCCGGCCCGCAACTCCCGTACGGCGGGCGCCGACGAGGTCGGCAGCAGGTCGTAGGGATCGGCGGGGCCGGTCACCGAGACCGAGGCCGAGTGGGCGATCCGGTACGGACGGTGCTCCAGCAGTCCGCCCAGGTAGCGGCGCAGCCGGGAGATCTCGGCGCGTACGGTGACGGTGCGCGCCCGGTCGGCGAAGAGCGCCTCGGCGAGCTGGGCCGCGCTGAGCCCCTCCCGGTTCACGGCGAGCAGCAGCAGGAGTTCGGCGTGGCGCGGGCTGAGGGCGTGCGACCAGCTGCCGGCCGCGCCGGTGACCAGCAGCTTCGGGTGGCCCGGTTGGCCCAGGTCCAGCCGGAGGGCGGCCCGTTCGGTCTGCTCGGCGATGGCTCCGGCCGAGCTGCTGACCGGCCGGATCAGCCAGCCGCCGGCCATCGGCTCGACGGCGCATTCGCCGAGCGCGGGCAGCCAGTGGATGTCCGAGGAGGCCCAGCCGTCGGCGGGCAGCCGCAGCCGGGCGACCGGCGGCAGGCCGTGGGTGGCGGCCGTCCAGCCGTCGTCGTCGACCACCATGGCGGGCTCGGCGACCCGGGCGAGCAGCGGTGCGGCGACGGTGCGCAGCTGGTGCAGCGCCTCCAGCTGGCGGGCCCGCAGTTCGGCCTCGGCCAGCCGGGCGGCGGTGGCGGCGAGTTGGAGCAGGTAGGGCGCCATGGTCCGGGCCGGGCCGCTGAGGTCGACCACGCCGGTGAGCCGTCCGGTGCGCGGGTCGTGGACCGGGGCGGCGACACAGGTCCAGGCGTGGTGGCTGCGCAGGTAGTGCTCGGTGGAGTGGACCTGCATCGGGCGGCGGACCCGCAGGGTCATGCCGATGCCGTTGGTGCCGACCGCGTCCTCGGACCAGCAGGCGCCGTTGTCGAAGCCGATCCCGTCGGCGCTCCGGCGCAGGTGGCGGGCGCCCTCCTGCCAGAGCACATGGCCCTCCGCGTCGGCGACGGCGAACAGCAGCGGGGTCCCGGTGGAGGGGAGCAGCAGGGTGGAGCGCAGCACCGGGAGGACCTCGGCGAGGTGGGACTCGCGGCGGCGGTGCTCGACCTCGGCGGCGGTGATCCGGTTGGCGTTGCGGCCGTGTTCGGGGTCGAGGCCGAGGCGGCGCAGCCGCTCCCAGGAGTCGCCGATCTCCGGCCGGGGCAGCAGCGGCGAGGTGTCGCCGGCGAGGGTGAGCTCGTGCACCCTGGCCATCTCGGTGGGTGAGACACGGCCTGCGTGGGCCGCGCCCTGGCTGTCCAGCACCACGCTCTCCCCCCGTCGAGTCGCCATCCGCCGCCGCCCGTGTCGTGTCCCCCGCATACCCGCACACAGGGTACGGCTGGGAGCTCTCGGGGCGACGGAGTTGCCGGATATTTCGTACCGCAGCGGACCGGCGGCGGCGCCGACGGGGGTCGGCCGGGGGAGGGAACGGTTCGGCAGACCGGATTCACTCTGTCAGCTGGGCCTCACCCGTTCGGCCGTCGTACGACGGGCTGACGTGCGGTCGGACGGCCGCCCGGGGTGTGGGCCGGGACGCCGGGCGGTCCGGGGCGGTGCCGGTCGGATCGTCGGCCGGACCGGCGGTGAGCTGCCCGGCCCAGGGCGGGTTGGGGCCGGGCACGGCACAGGTGAGGGCGGCGACCCTGGACGCGTACGCACAGGCCGCGGCGGTGTCCTGCGCGGTGAGCCGGTCGAGTCCGCCGCCGAGCAGGCCGTGGCTGCCGAGGTGGTGCAGCAGCCCGGCGGTGAACGCGTCGCCCGCCCCGACGGTGTCCACGACCTGGACGGGGACGGCCGGGACGGTGACCCGGGTGCCGTCGAGCGAGGCCAGGGCCCCCTGCTCGCCGAGGGTGATCACCACCAGCCTGACCCCGGCCGCGTGCCACCGGTCGCAGGCCGCCTCCGGCGGGACGCCGGGCAGCAGCAGGCCGAGGTCCTCGGCGGAGAGCCGGAGCAGGTCGGCGGCTGCGCACCAGCGGTCCAGCCGCTCGCGGTAGCGGGCCGGATCCACCAGCAGCGGGCGGACGTTGGGGTCGATCGAGACGGTCGGCCGGCCGGGGGCCCGGTGGACCAGGTCGAGGAAGTCCTCGACCGCCCGGCCGCCCGGCTCGCGGATCAGCGCGAGCGAGCCCGTGTGGACGCACGCCGTGCCGGTGAGCGGTACGGCGGCGAGCTCCTCGGGCCGCCACTGCCAGTCCGCGGTGCGCTCGGCGTGGAACGAGTACGAGGCCCGGCCGTCCCGGTCGAGCTCGGCGACGGCGAGGGTGCTGGGTTCGGTGGCGCGGACGCTGAAGGAGAGGTCCACCCCGGAGGCGGTCAGGTGGGTGCGGAAGAGCCGCCCGAAGGTGTCCTCGGAGAGGCGGGCGACGAACCGGGTCGGGCTGCCGAGCCGGGACAGGCCGACGGCGGTGTTGGCGGGGCCGCCGCCCGCGTGCACCTGCAGGATCAGCTCACCGGGGGCGGCGAGGCGGCCGGCGTCGGGGGACTGGACGAAGGCATCGGCAACGCACTCGCCGAGGACGGTGATCGGCTGGACGGGCATGCTGTCGGTCTCCCTTGCTGCTGCTTCGCGGTGCACTCGGTGGGCCCGTGACGAGCCCGTTCACGCGGGCCCGGGGCTGCTCACCGGGCTCCCGGGCGGGTGCCGTGCCGGTCAGTGGGTCTGGGCGGCTTCGACGTTGTCGTGGAGGTCGGCGGCGGCTTCGAGGGAGGCCGAGGCGGTGAGGGCCAGGCAGGCGGCGAGGGCGAGGGCGGCGGCGGTGCGGCCTGCGGTGCGGTGCAGCGGGCGGGGCGGGGTGAGCAGGGCGGCGACCCGACGGGGGACCGGGCCGGAATGGGCGGCGGGGGCGAGCCGGGGCCGGTCGGGCCGGGGCGCGCCGGCGGCGGCGAGGGCGGCCCGCCCGACCGCGCGGGCGGTGAGCGTGCGGTCTCCGGTGACCTGGGCGGCGACCTCGTCGGCCCACCGTTCGAGCTGGTAGCCGAGCGGGGCGCGGAGCGGCCGCAGGGCGGGGTGCAGCACGGCGGCGTACTCGGTGGCGGCGAGGAAGAGGTGGTGGCGGGCCTTGAGGTGGGCCTGTTCGTGGGCCAGCAGCACGGCGCGTTCGGGGCCGGTGAGGGCGCGGAGCATCCCGGTGGTGACCACGATGCGGCCGGGGTCGGCGGGACGGGCGAGCGGTCCGGGCAGGGCGAAGGCGTCGGCGCGGTCGTCGTCCAGCACGGTGAGCGCCCCGGCGTGGGCGGCCTCGGCGGCGGTGTGCTCAGCCCGGTCTGCGACATCTACGACATCTGCGACATCTGCGACATCTGCGAGGCCGGTGTGGCTGGTGTGGCCGTTCGCGGCCAGGTGGCCGGTGGTGCTGCGGGTGT
>NZ_JYJF01000167.1 GCF_000955975.1 Saccharothrix sp. ST-888 | reverse complement strand
CGGCCGCCGCGAGCAGCAGTGCGGCCGTGACGGCCCCGAGGGCGGGCGTGACGGGAAGGAGCTGGTTCGCGGCCGCCACGGCTCAGATCCAGCTGGTGAACCACATCCGGTCCTGCCACCGCGTCATGGGGATCACCTCCGCCGTGTAGAGGGGGTAGAAGTACGCGAAGCAGCCGACGATCGCCAGCACGACGGCTCCCGCGGCCATCGCACCGTACCGGCGGCGCCGCGCCGTGCAGCCGGGCGGGCCGAGTATCGCCCCCAGCATGAAGGCCACCGCCAGGCAGAGGAAGGGGACCAGCACCACCATGTAGAAGGAGAAGATCGTCCGGTGCTGGTACTGGAACCAGGGCAGGTAGACCCCGGCGACACCCGCCAGTACCGCACCCGCCCGCCAGTCCCGGCGGAAGAGCCAGCGCCAGAGCAGGTACGCGAGCGCGAAGCAGGCGGTCCACCAGAGCAGCGGGGTGCCGAGCGCCAGGATCTGCGAGGCGCAGCCGCCCTGGGCGGTGCAGCCCTGCTGTCCCTGCGGCACCAGAGCCCAGTACATGCTGACCGGGCGCCCCTGGACCAGCCAGCTCCACGGGTTGGACTGGTACATGTGCGGGCTGGTGAGGCCGGTGTTGAAGTCGTACATCTGCGCCTGGTAGTGCCACCAGCTGCGCAGCGACTCGGGCACCCAGCCCATCGGGACCTGCGGCAGCGGGATGTCCAGCACGGGGGTGCGGGGCGGGGAGAGGCCGGCCCGGCCCTCGGCCCAGTGGCGGTCGAAGCCGCCGTCGGTGGCGAACCAGCCGCTCCAGGACGCGACGTACACGAGTACGGCGGCGCCGACCGTCGAGAGGAAGGCGGGCAGCGCGTCCAGCCGGAGCATCGAACGCCGGGGGCGGGCCGCCCCCGCCCAGCGGCGTCCGGACTGGTCCCACAGAACCGTCAGCAGTCCGAAGGCGGCCAGGATCTGAGCGCCGTTCCACTTGGTGGCGCAGGCCGCGCCGAGCAGCAGGCCGGCCGCCAGCCGCCAGGGGCGCAGCCCGAGCCGGACCTCGTCCCCGGCCCGGCCGCCCTCGGCGCGGGCGGCGCGCAGGATCTCGCGGGTGTGGTCGCGGTCGACCAGCAGACAGCCGAAGGCGGCGAGGGCGAGGAACATCACCACCCCGTCCAGCAGCCCGACCCGGCTCATCACGAACTGCAGGCCGTCCACGGCCATCAGCAGCGCGGCGGTGCAGCCGAGCAGGGTGGAGGAGAACAGCCGGCGGCCGATCCGGGCCAGCATCAGCACGGTCAGCGTGCCGAGCAGCGCGACCGCCACCCGCCAGCCGAACGGGTGCAGGCCGAAGGCCGACTCGCCGAGCGAGATGACCCACTTGCCGAGCGGCGGATGGGCGATGAACTCGGGGGCCGAGGTGAGCGGGATGTGCTGCGGGACCCCCAGGATCTCGAAGTTGGCGTTGTCCGGCCAGACGCCCTCGTAGCCCTGGTGCAGCAGCGACCAGGCGTCCTTGGGGTAGTACGTCTCGTCGAAGACGAAGGCGTTGGGGTAGCCGAGGTTCCAGAACCGCAGGAGCCCGGCGAAGAGCGCGACCGCGACCGGTCCGAGCCAGCCCGAGTGCCGGACGGCCCACCCCACCTCCGGCCCGCGCAGGTACCGGGCCGCCCGCGCCGGGACTGCGGTACGGACCGGGGGGTCGGTGTCGGTGACTGTCGCGTGCGCCATGACCTCGCCGATTCATCGCTTCGATCGCTGTGGGGTGCCGCCCCGGCTGACACTACGTCGCCTCAGACCGACCGTCACATGGGGGGCGGTCCTACTCCGAAACCCTAGCCAGCATCCGACGCGGCAGGCCCCGCTGCACCTCGTACTACGGTGGGCGCCCGGTTTGACCCTCGACCTGGTCGAGGCCGCAGAGTCGTCGGCGTGGAGAGCAGCGTGATGCACAGCATCGGTGAGATGGCCAGGGACAGCGGGCTGAGCGTGAGCGCACTGCGGTTCTACGACGGGGCCGGGGTGTTCGGGCCCGCGTGGGTGGATCCGCAGAGCGGTTACCGCTGGTACGCGCCCGAGCAGTTGGCGGATGCCCGGCTGATCGCCCGGCTGCGCCGGGTCGGCATGCCGCTGGCGGACATCTCGCGCGTGCTGGGCGGGCCTGCGGGCACGGCCCGGCAGGTGCTGGACGGTCACCTGCGGCGGCTGGAGGACGGTCTGGCGGACGCGCGTCGCGAGCTCTCCACGGTACGGACGCTACTCGACCAGAGGGAGAACCCGATGAGCCCGATCACCGTGGCCCGACTGACCGTTCAGGCCCGGGAGTTGGCCGCCGCACTGGACGCGGTCCGCTTCGCCGTGGGCACCGACCCCGGACAGCCCGCCGTGAGCGGCGTCCTGCTGGAGGCGGAGGCGGCGGTGCTGCGCCTGGTCGCCACCGACCGCTACCGGCTGGCCGTCGCCCAGGCACCGCTCGAAGGACCGGCCGAGGGGACGGCGAGCGTGATCGTCCCGACCGGCTTCGTGGACGAGCTCCGCCCACTGCTGGACGGCGCCGGCGCCCGGCCGGTCCGCCTCGTCGTCGAGGGCGACCGGCTGATCGCCACCGTCGAGGACCGCGCCGTGCTGGGCGAGCGGATCGACCAGGACTACCCCGACTACCGGCCGCTGATCCGGCTGGAGCCCACCCACCGGCTGCACCTGGACGCCGCCGAGCTGCGCGGCGCCCTGGCCGGCGCCGCCACCAGGAACGTGGTCCGCAGCCAGGACGGCGCCGCGTGCGAGGTCTCGGTGCTGACCGTGTCCGCCGACGGCTCGCTCACCGTGGCCGACCCCGAGGGCCCGGCGGACGGCCTGCGGGTGGGGGTGAACCGCGACTTCCTGCTGGAGGCCGTCGCGGCGGGCGGCGCCGACCAGCTGGTCCTGGAACTCGGCGGCCCCATCGCCCCGCTCGCCGTCCGCTTCCCGGACCGCGCGGAGACCTTCTCCCTGCTGATGCCCACGACCCTCACCTGACCCCCTCCGAACCCTTTCGAACAAGGTCCGGCCGCCGTCCGGCAGTCCCTCCCCCGAGGTGCTGCGGACGACGGCCGGAAGCCGGTGGGGCCTGGGGCCCGTCTTCGAACTCCCGTCGTCCGCCCGGAGGGCGGGCCGGGCGGCGTCGGGGTGTGTGCATCGCAAGGCGGAGGATGGGGGTACCTCCCGGCCGAAGGCTGGGGGAGAGTCCATGCGGTGGGGGCACCGCCCGGCCGGAGGCTGGGGGCCATCGGCGACCGACGACAACGCGGCGAGGTGCGTGCCCCGGTGTCGCCCGGCAGGCGGGAGTTTGAAGACGGGCCCTCTGTCACGCCACGGCCCGGAGTTCCCCGGTCGAGGTCACCGAGGCGCGGGCCGGGACCCGGGTCGCCGGGATGCCGGGCTGCAGGACGGCGTTGTCCTGGGCGGGCGTCAGGTGGGCCCGCAGGCGTACGGCCAGGGTGACGATCAGCAGGGTGCAGAGCACCATCACCGCGAGGTAGAACGGCCAGGTGCCGGAGCCGACCAGCAGCACGCCGACGGCCGGGCCGACGGCGATGGCGATCTGCTTCACCAGGGCGTGCGCGGAGTTGTAGGTGCCGAGCAGCCGGGCCGGGGCGAGGTCGGCGACGATCGGGCCCATGGTCGGGGCCAGCAGCGACTCGCCGGCGCCGAACAGGGCGTACACCGCGACGATCGCCACGGTCGCGGCCAGCTCGTCGGAGCGGACCAGACCGGCGGTCAGCGCCGTCGCCCAGGCACCCAGCCAGACCACGCCGGCGGCGGCCATCGCGGTGGTGCGGCGGCGGCGCTCGGTCAGCTTCACCACGAACATCTGCAGCACCACGATGGTCAGCGCGTTGGCGCCGATCGCCAGGCCCAGGGTGGACGGCGCGGTGCCGACGGTGTCGGTGGCGAAGGCCGCGACGCCCGACTCGAACTGGCCGTAGCAGGTGAAGAAGATCAGGCCGGCGAGCAGGCAGAGCCGCATCATGGCCTTGTCGGCGAACAGCGCGCGCAGCCCCTGCGGACCGCCCGTGGTCTCCTCGACCGCGACCGGCGCGGGCGCCGGGATGCGGGCGGTGCCGGTGACGACGGCGAGGCCCAGGAAGGTCAGCGCCTCGATGGTGAACAGGCGGGTCAGGCTGGCCGGGTCGGCCACGTCCACGATCTGTCCGCCGACCAGGGCGCCGATGCCCATCCCCAGGTTGACCAGGGTGAACTGGAGCGCGAAGGCCCGCGAGCGGGTGGCCCGGGTCGAGCAGCGCACGATCATCGTGGCCAGCGCCGGCTGGCAGGTGGTGACACCCGCGCCGAACAGGAAGGACGAGAGCAGCAGGCCGGGCGTGCCGGTGGCGTGGCCGAACGCGAACGCGCCGCAGGCCGCCAGGGCCGTACCGGCGAGCAGCACCGGGCGAGGGCCGTACCGGTCGATCCCGCGGCCGGTGAAGGGCAGTACGGCCAGCGCGGCCAGCGCGAAGACGGTGAACACCATCCCGGCGGCGAGCGAGCCCAGGCCCCTGACCTGGTCCACGTAGACGAACATGTACGGCATCGTGAATCCGCTGCCGAACGCGCTGAGCGCATTGCCGATCTGGACGCGGCGCAGCGGGCCGCCCGCCCCATGACGCTGCTGCCTCTGCTGCTTCACCGTGCCGGTCACCGTGCACACCCTTTCACTGGATACTCTTCGAGTGGATACTCTTCGAGATCAGAAGATTTCAGAGCTAAACTCTAAACATCGGAACCCTGAATCGTCAAAGGCTTAACGCCTGCATCCCTTCGTGGGAGAATGGGCCGCATGAGTGCACCCAAGGCCGCACCGACGACCAGCGACGAGCTGGACATCGCCGACCAAGTGGCCGTCTACCTGCGGGAGTTCCCCACGGTCGACCCCCAGGTCGAGACCATCGTCTCCACCCTCTCCCGGGTCGCCCGGCGGATGAGCGTCGCCTACGGCAGGCAGCTCACTGTGCTCGGGATCACCTCCGCCGAGTGGGAGGTGCTCAAGGCGCTGGTGGTCTCCGGCAGCCCGTACCGGATGGGCCCCGGCGACCTGGCCAAACGGCTCGGCCTGACCCCCGCCGCGATGACGCACCGGATCGACCGGATGGTCGCCGAGGGCCTGGTCACCCGGGAGCGGGACGAGGCCAACCGGGTCCGCGTGATCATCGAGCTGACCGAGGAAGGCCGCGACAAGTGGCTTGAGTCGATGCGGATGGCCGCGGTCTTCGAGGAGGAACTGCTCCAGGACATCACCCCGGCCGAGCGCCCCGAACTCTCCGCGCTGCTCGGCCGGATGCTGCGCCGCATCGAGGAGACCCAGCCGGACGCCCTGGGCCGCACCGACGACCTGACCTGAGACCGGCCGGCACCAGGGAGCGTCGCGGGCCCCGGCGCCGGTCGGCGGGTCAGCTCCCCGTCGGGTCGTCCGGCCGGACGGCGACGTGGTCCGGTTCGAGGTCCACCGCCACCCGGTGCTCCATGCCGAGCGCCTCCAGGAACTTGTGGGGCAGCTGCACCCGGCCGGTGCGGTCCAGCATCACGTACTCGCGCTCGCTGACGGTCTCCGCGCCGTGCTCGTCGACCACGGTCCGCCGCAGGACCTCGCTGCTGGTCCGGCCGTCCCGGATCGCCACGGTGCGGCGCACCTCGCCCGCCACCAGCGGGTCGTGGGTGACGATCACCACCGTGGCGCCCAGCTCCCGGTTGGCGGTGCGGAGTGCGTCGAAGACTCCGGCGGCGGTCTCCGAGTCCAGCTCACCGGTCGGTTCATCGGCCAGCAGGACCGCCGGGTCGTTGACCATCGCCACCGCGATGGCCGCCCGCTGCTGCTGGCCGCCCGAGAGCTGGACCGGCCGGCGGTGGGCCAGGTCGCCGATGCCCAGCGCCTCCAGCAGCTCGGCCACCCGGGCCGAGCGGCGCGCCGCGGCCCCCCGCGAACCGGACCGGCCGCGCAACTGCAGCGGGAGCGCGATGTTCTGAGCCACCGTCAGATAGGGCATCAGGTTGCGCGCGGTCTGCTGCCAGACGAAGCCGACCACCTCCCGGCGGTAGCGCAGCCGCTCCCTGGCCGACATCCCCAGCAGATCGCAGCCCGCCACCCGGGCACCGCCGGCCGTCGGCACGTCCAGGCCCGCCAGGATGTTCAGCAGCGTCGACTTCCCGCTGCCCGAGGCACCCACCAGCGCGACCAGGTCTCCCTGGTCCACCACCAGGTCCAGCCCCTGGAGGGCCTGGACCTCCACCCGGTCCGCGCGGAAGATCCGCACCAGCCGGTCGCAGGCGATCGCCGCGTCCGCCCCGTACGCGCGCGGCCCGGCCGCGGCCAGCGCCGTCCGTTGCAGCTCCTGGTAGCTGGGTGCCGCCTGGTCGTCGCTCATCGCGCGTCCCCCGCTCTCAACTCGGTGGTGATCTGTCGCCGCCCGGACACCGCCACCTCGGCGACGACCGTGGCGGCCGCGATCGCCGCCAGGGCCAGCACCTGGAGCAGTACGGGCAGCCAGGCGGTCCGCAGCCCGGTGGTCACGGGCGCGCCGACCAGGGCCGAAAGGTCCACCGCCGCGCCGAGCAGCGGCGCCGCGGCGGCGGCCACCAGGCCGCCCGCGACTGCGGCCACCAGCGGCTGCGGCAGCGCCTCGGCCAGGATCAGGGCCAGCCCGTGCCGCGGCCGCAGGCCCATGGTGCGCAGCCGGGCCAGCAGGGCGGCCCGCTCCGGCGCGGCCCGGACCAGGGTCAGCAGGACGGACAGCAGCGCGAAGCCGCCGGCCGCCGCGACGGACGCCCAGAACAGCCCGGCCGCCGTCCGCTGGAGCGGATCCGCGGCCAGTTCGCGGGCGGTCTCCGCCTTCGTCCGGACCGAGTAGGAAGCCTTGGCCGGCTGCTGCGAGCCTCCGCCGGTCGACACGGCGCCGGCTGCGGCCGGGGACAGCCGCTGGAGCAGGTCGCGCAGCGCGGCGGTCTCGATCCGGCCGGTGGCCAGCCACAGGTTGGGGCGGCCGAGCTTGGGGAGCCGGCGCGTCACCGGGCCGGCCGGGAGGACCATGGTCTTGGTGCCGCCGCGGCCGTTGATGACCGGGGTGCCGTCGACCACTCCCGCCACCTTGGCCTGGAGCTCTCCGGACGCGAGCCGGACAGCGCCCGGCGTGCTGCCGAGACGCTCGGCCATGTCCCGGCTGACCAGGGCCGGGACCGGGGAGTCCGGCCGGCCGTCGTCGGCCAGCAGCGCGGGGTCGAAGCCACCGCGGCCGAGGTCGCGGGTCAGTGCCGCGTAGGCCACCGGGTCGATCACGATCACGGTGACGTCCGAGACCAGCACGCCGCCGGGGGTACCCACCGGCGCCGCGTCGTCCGCCCAGGCGGCGGTGGCCGTTCCGGCACCGGGCAGCCGCGCCGCGGCCGCCTCGAATCCCTCGGGCAGGACGGCGGTTGACATGCCGGTCACCTTGGCCCCGGCACCCACCGCGGCCAGCGCGGCCCGCTCGCGCCCGGCGGTCACCGAGTCCAGCACCGTGGCGCCGAAGCCCGCCGTGGTCACCGCGAGCAGCAGGGCGAGCAGCGGAAGGACGGTGGGCCGCTGCCGCCGGCCGTCGCCCCGGGCGGCGCGGGCCAGTCCGAGGAACCCCACCAGCCCGGGGCCCCGGCCCGCCCGACGGGCCACCCAGCCGATCAGCACCGGGTGGAGCCGGGCCAGCACCAGGGCCGCGGTCAGTGCGAGCAGCAGCGGAGCCCCGACCAGCAGCAGGTCGACTCCGTCGCCGCCGGGCGCCACCCCCCGGCGCCGGACGGCCACCAGCGCGCCCGCGGTGGCGGCCGCCACCGCGAGTTCGACGACGAGGCGCCGTCGGCCACCGCCCGGACGCGGGCCCGCCGACAGCACCAGGGCCCGCAGCGGAAAGCCCAGCAGCGCTACCAGGGCGACCGCCAGGGCGGCCAGCACCGAGGCGCCCCAGCGCCCGGTCGGCAGCACCAGCAGAGCGAGCAGCGTTCCGGCCAGCGCGGCGGGCAGCACCGTCACCGCCGTCTCGCCGAGCAGCCGGCGCAGCACCCCGGTCCGCGAGCCGCCCCGGGCGCGGAGCAGACGCAGCTCGCCGGCCCGGCGCTCGGCGGCCAGGGCTGCGGCCAGGCAGAGCACCGCACCCGCGACCCCGGCCGCGCCCGCCGGGCCGACCGCGGTGAGCGGTGCGACGGCTGCCTGGCGGTGGGCGGCCTCGGCGAGCAGCTGCGGCAGCGTCGAGGTGACCTGGAAGTCATGCGGCCCGAGTGCCTCGGCCACCCGGTTGTTCGCCGGTCCCGCGATCAGCGAAGCCACCGCGCCCCGGACGGCGGGCAGCCGGTCGGCGTGCAGCGCGACGAGGTCGAACGGGAGCCGGTAGAAGTCCGCGCCGCTGCCGCCCCAGGACGACAGCCCGGCGAGTCCGCCGCGGCCGACCAGCGCACCGCTCCACCAGAACGGGACGGCCGAGCCGTCCCTCCGGACACTGTCCAGGCAGGCGGCGGTCAGGCACGGGGTGGAGGCCCAGAAGGCACTGTCCGGCTGGTCCGGGCTGAACAGCCCCACCACCTCGGCCTGCACCCCGTCCGTGGTCTCCGCCCCCAGGAACCCGGCGTTCAGGGTCGAACCCGCCCGGACGCCGAGGGTGGCGGCGGTGGACTCGGACAGGGCCACCTCGTAGCGCGGGTACGTCACGGCGGCCGAGGGCCACCGGCCGGCCACCAGACGGGCGTGGGAGGCCGCGTCGTTCAGGTAGGTCAGCGCGAGCTTGGGCG
>NZ_JYJF01000166.1 GCF_000955975.1 Saccharothrix sp. ST-888 | reverse complement strand
GGACCCGGCGACCGCTCCGGCCATCTCCGGTGCCGCCTCGGCCGCGCCCGCCAGCAGCACCACCGGCTGGAACGGCGTCCAGGTCACCCACCGCGCCTCGCTCCTCGGCGGCAAGGCGGTCGACGACCTGATCGTCCACGCCAAGGGCGACCCGCAGCTGTACCTGTACAAGAACGACGGGCACGGCAACTTCACCGACCGGATCTCGTTCTACAAGTCCGGCACACCCAGCAACACCGCCGTCACCTGCCAGGACATCAACGGTGCGACCATCACCTGCCCCGCCGACTTCGGCGGCACCGACTGGTCCACAAGCACCCAGATCCTCGCCCTCGGCACCCCCGGAGGCGAGACCACCACCGGCCCGAACGGCACCACCGTCCTCACCCAGACCGCACTGCTCGCGGTGATCGGCGGCAGGCTGTGGCTCTTCCCACCGGGCACCTCCAGCGCCCAACTGCTCGCGCCGGCCGACCGCGAGGTCTCCACCGCCAACACGTGGGACAACTACGACCTGATCGGCCCCGGCCCGGCCAACGGAGACAACCAGCCCACCCTGTGGGCCCGCGACAGGGCAGCCGGCACCATCCACGCCTACCCGCTCACCAAGAACGCGGACGGCACCGTCCACTACTCCGCCCTCGCCGACCCAACGACAGGCACCATCACGAACACCAGCGGGGTCACGCCGGCCGCGTTCCCGACGGTCGGCTCCTCGGGTGACGTCACCGGTGACGGCATCCCCGACCTGTGGGCCGTCCGAGCCGACGGCAAACTCATCGTCTGGCCCGGCAAGAGCACCGACGGCACGCCCAACACCGCAATCGCCACATTCGGCTCCGGCACCGCGCTGGCCGACCTCCGTGCGCCGCTGGGCCACTGGCGTCTCAACGACGCGACCGGCAGCACCACGGCAGCGGACAGCACCGGTCAGCATCCGCTGACCGTCCAGGGCGCCGCGTTCGGTCCCGACACCGTCAACGGCAAGACAGCCACCGTCGCGGCCTTCAACGGCACCACCTCCGCCATGACGTCGACGGGTTCCACCGTCAACACGAGCCAGTCGTTCACCGTGACCGCCTGGGCCAGGGCGACCGCCTCCGGCGGTGTGGTCATCTCCCAGGACGGCACCAACGCCAGCGCGTTCCAGCTCTGGCCGTCCAACATCGGCGGCGGCAAGGCGGAGTGGAAGTTCGGCATGGCCGCGTCCGACACCCCGAACGCCACCGTCGACGTCACGGACACCAGCAACGCCGGCGCCCTCGTCCAGTACAACGTCTGGCAACAGCTGACCGCCAGCTACAACGCCGACACCAGCGAACTCCTGCTGTACGTGAACGGCTCGCTGGCCTCCACCGGCCTGCACAAGAGCACGTGGCAGGCCGCCGGCCCCACAGTCGTCGGTCGCTTCAAGCAGAACGGATCTCCGGCGGCCTTCTTCAACGGCAGCGTCGCCGAGGTCTCGGCCTACCAGTTCGCCAGCGCCCCGACCACCGCGAGTGCCACCGCCGTCCAGAGCGGCACCAACCCGGTCAAGTGCATCGACAACCAGAACGGCCAGACCACCGACGGGAATCCGGTACAGATCTGGGACTGCTACCCCGGCATCGCCGCCCAGTCCTGGAACATCAACACCAACGGCACCGTCACCAACCAGGGCCGCTGCCTGGACGCCGACCACGGGACACCCGCCAACGGCACCCACGTCCTGCTCTGGACCTGCAACGGCGGCTCCAACCAGCAGTGGCTCCCCACCGGCACCGGCGCCCTGTACAACCCGGCCACCGGCCGCTGCCTCGACGACCCCGACGCCACCACCACCAACGGCACACAACTCCAGGTCTGGGACTGCTACAACATCCCGGCCCAGCACTGGAGCGTCTCCAACTACATCCCGGTCCCCCTCGCGCCTCTGCCCGGGACCTGACGGCAACACAGACAACAACCGATCAAGGCTCGGCTTCCTGCTCCCGCGTTCCACGGACCGTTGCAACACCCCAGCGGAGGAGCGCAATGGCCGTCGAGATCTGCACCGGCCCGGCAGTCGCCCAGGGACGCAGGCTGCCGACCCGTGAGAGGGAGGGACACACCTCCAACTCGTGCAGCAGGGTGTGAGCTACGCGAAGGCAGCCGAGACCGTCGGCACAAACCTCTGCACGGGAAAGCAGCGACATAGCGGCCGGAATGCCTCCGGCCAGCAGAAAGGCGGCACCACCGGCCAGGCCGGTGGTGCCGCCTTCGAGTGTGTTCCGGTACCTTCACGAGGCCGACCGGGCCGCGTCGCCGACCAGTGACGCGGGAAGACCACGATCTGAACCATTCCCACCGGCCCGGGACGTAGCCCTCTTGCGCCCGGCCGGGAGATCCGCCGCTACCGGCACCCGGTCCGTGGCCGCTACAGCCCGTATCGCGACGCTCGGCGCCGAGTCGGCGAGAGCCGCTCCTGGCGACCCGGTGGTCGCTGCGGCCGCTCCCCCGCCAAGGTCTGCCCCCGTGTTCAGGTCGAACGCACATTCTTCGAGGAAGGCACCCCCATGGCCGAGCGGAAGCTCGAACTTCAGTCGGAAGCCAGACGGGCAGTTCTGAATATTGATCGGACTGAGCGACCCCGTCTGGTTCTGCTGGCGATCAGCGGTCCCAGTCAGTACCTCATCGGCGCCATGGGACTGCTTGGCATGCTACTGGCCAAGAGCTACTTCCTCACGGTCACGGACCGGTCGGTCTACATCCACCGCGGTCCCCGGACGAACGCTCACCCCCGGGAGCTGGTCCATGTCGTCCCCCTCAAGGAGGCCGACGAGCTGGTCAGCCGTGTCAAGCACGGCCGGAGCTGGAACGCCTTGTTCCTGAGGATCCCTGGCAAGGCGAAGCCCGTTCGGCTGAATGTCTCGTTTCACTCCCGCCCCGAGCTGGACAGCTTCCTCACGAAGCTTCCCAAGGCTCCCGAGCGGCCATAGTTTCCAGGGCTCCATGGCGTGTGTGACTACCGCGGGCGCGATGGTGCCGTCCCGGCAGGCTCACCGAGGCACGCACCCTCGCACACCGGGCCCTGGCCTCGATCGCCCCCAGCCGAGAGCCGCCCGTTCCCTGCTGCGCGGCCTCATCGAAGCACACCTCCCGCCCGAGGAGACGATCCGGCTCCCGGCCATGGGCGAACCGGTCACCTGACGCCCAGCGGACATCCCCGTGGACGGACCGTGGGAAAGCACTGATCCCCCCGTACGCCGGTCGCACCCGCCCAGGACGCTGCCTGCGGTGCGGCCGCCGTATTCGTGCCGGCCGTCCGCACGGGACCGGCGCCGCCGAACGGGCCGTCGGCGCGTCGATACGACGTGGCGCCGTTGCGCCTACCCGGTGATGGCTCGGATCAGCGGATCTTGGCTGATTACCAGCGATGCCCGAGGGGCATTCATAGGCGGTCGAAGCCTCATGCGGCTCCGGCCGGCACCGCGTCACGGTGCCGTGGAACGTCAAGAAGGATCCACAGCAATGGCAACCGGCATCGTGAAGTGGTTCAACGCCGACAAGGGGTTCGGCTTCATCCAGCAGGACGACGGCGGACCGGACGTGTTCGTCCATTTCTCCGCCATTCAGAGCAGCGGCTTCAAGGAGCTGAACGAGGGCGACCGGGTCGAGTACGACACCACCCAGGGGCCCAAGGGACCTCAGGCAGAGAACGTCGTCCGGAAGTAGCCGCCCCCTGGAACGCTGACCGGTAGGCCAGCCACCGTCCCGCCAGACCGAATGCTGGCGGGACCTCTCAGATGTCCGACCGCGCCATCCGACATCCGATCGAGGACCTGGGCGCCGACCGGCGCGGTGGTCCCGAACGACGTCAGGTCGGTGCGGGTCCTCGGCCGGGCCGGGGATCAGGTGCTGGAGCACGGTCGAGGCGCCACTCCCAGCGGTCGTCATACCGCCCTCGGGAGGTCACAGGACCGGGCCTCGCCGACACCCACAGGTGTCGCCAAGGCCCGGCCACGGGAGCTGCGTTGCCAACGGGCTTGCAAAGCCCCGGAGTTGCTGCTCAGCAGAGGTGAAGTGACTCGCAGTCGTCCCAGCGGGTGGCGGGAGCCTCTGCGGTGACCGGCGCCTGGCCGGCTGCCGGGGCGTTGCGCTGGACCTGGGCCTTGGCGCTCCTGCCGACGGCGCCGTTGGCCTTACCGGCCGACGGCGCGGTGGCGGGCCCGGTGGCGAGCCGGACGGCGATGGCGTCCAGGACGGCGCGCGGGCGCGGACCGGCGTAGTTGTTCACCATCACGGTGAAGGCCAGCTTGCGGCCGTCGGGGGCGGTGGCGTAGCCGGAGATGTTGTCCACGCCGCTCATCGAACCGGTCTTGGCGTGCACGTTGTTGGTGGCAGGGGTGCCCTGCATCCGGGCGGCCAGGGTGCCGCCGACCATCCGGTCCGGGTTGCCCGCGATCGGCAGCGCTTCGTACCAGGTCTTGAACCAGGGCTTGTCCTGGGCCAGCTTGAGCAGCGCGGTCATCCTGCCCGGAGTGACCAGGTCGTAGCGGGAGAGTCCGGAGCCGTCCACCTGTCGGCCGGCCGGGCCGGCGATGCCGTTGGCCTTGAGGAAGCTGCCGATCTGGGTCACGCCGGCGTTCCAACTGCCCTGGCCGCCCTTGACCTTGCCGATCTCCTTGGTCAGGGTCTCGGCGAGGCCGTTGTTGCTGAGCTTGAGCATCGGGACGACCAGCTGGGAGATCGGCTGCGAGTCGTGGCCGGCCAGCAGCTGCGAGTTCTCGCTGCCGGTCGCCGCCGCCACACCGTTCTGGACCGTGACGCCGTGCCGGGCCAGCGCACCGGCGAAGACCTGGCCGGCGTAGTCGGCCGGGTTCTCCACGGTGGTCAGGAAGGTCGCCGGAGCTCCGCCCGCCGGCAGGCTGCCGCTGAGGTCGACCACGTTGACGCCGCGCTCGCGCTGGGCGTTGGCGCTGCCCGCGCTGCCGGCCGCGCCGGTGGTGATCTGCCCGTTCAGCTTGACCGGCGCCTCGGCCGGGAACAGCGCCACCGAAGCCGGCTCGCCCGCCGTGCCCGGCGTGACGGTCACCTTCACGGTGTCCATGTTGTAGTCGGTGTCGGTGGCCACCGTGAGCCCCGACAGCTGCGGGCTGTAGGAGTACGGCTCGTCGTCCCAGGCCCACCCGGGACCGAACGGCACGTTGTCGTAGCGGCTGCCGTCGGCCAGCACCCGGCCGTTGACAGCCGTGATGCCCGAGGCTGCCACCTTGGCAGCGAGGTCGTCCAGGTCCTTGGGCAGCAGGCTCGGGTCGCCGCCGCCCTTCAGCACCAGGTCGCCGTTGAGCACGCCGTCCGCGCTGTCACCGGTGCTGCGCACCTCGGTGGTGAAGACGTGGTCGGGACCGAGCAGGTCGAGCGCGGCGACCGAGGTGATGGTCTTCATGGTCGACGCCGGAGTGAAGTAGGCGTCGGCCTGGTGCTGGTAGACCACCTGACCGGTGCCGGCGTCCATGACCTGGACGCCCACCTCGGAACCCGACAGCAGCGGGCTCGCGAGGATCGCGTCGAGGTCGGCGGTCAGCGTCGGGTCCGCCGGGGGCGTGGAGTCCGCCTGGGCGGAACCGGCCAGCATGGTCGCGGCGAGCGCCACGGCGGCGAAGGGCAGCGTACGGCGGTGGAGCCGCGCGGGCAGAGGCAAGGTCACTCCAAGGCTTTCGGGAACGGCGGAGCGCGCCTCGCCACCTCGCAGCGGACGCGGGCATGGCTGTCCCAGACCTACGCAGACCGCTACGGGTACCGCCGAAAGCCCCCCGCTTGTCAGCCGCAACCTATCATCAGACTGACCATCAGATGATCACAGAATCTCCCGGGCCCGGACGTACGACTTCCAGGCCCGGGAGGCCGCCCGGACGTCCGGAGGCCCCGGCCACACCGGTCCGTACGAGGCGGTACCGCCGCCCGCCCGACCGATCACACGGGGAGACGCGCAGGGGCAGATCACGTCCGTTTCAGCCGCTTCGCTGTAGTCTGTCCGCGTTTTGCAGACGCAGGGGTGCGGCGAGAGACCGGGCGTCAGTCGCGTTCACAGCGCGCACCGGGCGTCCGATGCCGCGCACCGCCGTCACACAACAGTGGGCCCTCACCGCCCACCCGATGCAGCGCCGAGCGGTCGACCAGGAGTGCGCCTTGAGGCAGTCGGAGTCCCTCACCGACGCGGATGCCGCCCGTGCGGGCCGGTACGTGATGAAGAAACTGCCGGAGGTCACCCTGGCCTTCTGGGTCATGAAGATCGCCGCCACCACCCTGGGCGAGACAGCTGGAGATCTGTTCGCCCAGACGCTGAGACTGGGCTACTTCCTCACCACGGTCGCCCTGTTCCTGGTGTTCGTGGTGACGCTGGCGGTGCAGCTGCGGTCGAAGCGGTACAACCCGTTCTTCTACTGGACGGTCATCCTGTCCACCAGCATGGCCGGCACCACCATGTCGGACTTCATGAACCGCGACGCCAGCGCCAAGTACCTCACTGCCGGGACGACCTCGCTGGGCTGGGGCCCGCAGGGCCTGGGACTGGGATACCCCGCAGGTGCCGCGATCCTGATCTCCCTCCTGATCGCCATCTTCGTCACCTGGAAGGTCACCGGACAGACCTTCGTCATCCGCGACATCGTCACCTTCCGTGGCGAGGCGCTCTTCTGGTCCGCGATCCTGGTGTCGAACACACTGGGCACCTCCATGGGCGACTCCCTCTCCGACAGCTCCGGCCTGGGCTACGCCGGCGGCGCCCTGCTCGTCGTAGGGCTCCTGGCCGTCCTCGTCGCCCTCATGCGGGTGCCGGCCGTCCCCAATGTCGTGCTGTTCTGGATCGCCTTCGTCCTCACCCGCCCGCTGGGGGCCACCGCCGGCGACTTCCTCACCAAGCCTGCCGTCAAGGGCGGTCTCGCGCTCGGCACTCCGGGCTCCTCGGCGGTACTCCTGGCCGTCCTGCTCGGCCTCATGGTCTACGCCCACCGGCAGGAGCGCAGGGACACCGACGAGGCCCAACTGTCCTGACGGGGGTGCTGCTTGCAGCGCTTCCCCTGCGGCGGTCCGATCGTCGAGTCGGGCTTGGCGAGTGGGGGGCGATCGTTCCTGCCGGCCCGTGGGAGGTAGCGGAGCCGTTGCTGCCGACGGTGAGGGTGCGGTGCCGTTGCAGACCCGTCTGTCATAGAACGGTAACAGGCGTAACCCCGCGGGCCGGGGCCCCGTGTAGAGGTGTACACAGCAACCGCACCCCGGCCGCCCGTTCCCAACAGGCCGGAGAACAAAGGGGATTCGCCATGTCGGCCCACCGCCGCCCGCTCATCGCCACCGCGCTCGCCGCGACCGCCGTCCTCACCGTCGCCGGCGCGCTGACGCAGACCGCCTCGGCCTCGCCCTCCCCCGCCGCACCCGGTACGTCCTCCGACTCGCAGGCGGCCGCGATGCACCTCGCCCCGCTGAAGCAGCCCACCGCGGTCAAGCCCGCCCAGGACAAGCCCGCCCCCGACTGCACGGCCGCCGCCCGGCAGCCCGGCCACCGGATGATCCACGTCGTCGGCGGCAACCCCGGCAAGAACCAGCTCAGCGCCACCGCAACGAAGTTCATCTGCGGACCGGACGTGCCGAACGACGGCTACTACGAGCCCACCGGCTCACCCCGCACCTTCAAGCTCGCCCCGGGAGCCCAGAGCCGGCTGATCGCCCTCGGCGACTTCGGGATCACCCAGACCGAGGTCCCCGCCGCCCAACTGATCAAGCACGCCGACGACTGCGCACACCAGCGCGACGTCGCACGGCCCTACAACTGCTTCGGCGGCAACTACGACATCACCGTCGACAGCGCCGGACGCATCACCCGCATCGACGAGGCCTACCACCCCTGACAGGACGGATCCGGCGCCCCCGAGCGGGCGCCGGATCCACTCGGCCGGGCACCACACGCGAACAACGCGGCCGCGCCCCTCGGCCATTGCCCCGCCGGCGGAACCGGTCGGTGCCACCGTCGTTGATCACGGCATGAAGACGATCCGGATCGTCCCGGTCGTCCGCACTGTCCTCGCGGACGTCTCGGTGGGACCGAGGGTTTCACCTCACCGAAGCCGTCCGCCCGTTGAGGGGCAACCGGCTGCGACGCCTGTTCCGCGCAGCATGGGCAGGAAGTCCCGAGCGAGAGATGTGAGTGCCATGACGAATGTCGAAATCGTCCGCGCGTGCTTGGAGAGTTACGTCGCGCAGGACCGCGCCACCGCTGAGCGGCTGATCGCCCAGGACTACACGTTCACCAGTCCGCAGGACGACCACATCGACAGGGCGGCGTTCTTCGAGCGCTGCTTCCCGACTGCGGATCGACTGCGTACCCAGCGAATCCTGGATGCCGTCCCGGCTGCGGCGGACGGAGTCTTCGTCATCTACGAGTACGAGCTGAAGACCGGCGAGCGTTACCGCAATGTCGAGCTGAGCACGGTGCGGGACGGGAGGATCACCGAGACCCAGGTCTTCTTCGGCGGCCGGGTCGACGAGCGGTGACCGCACGGCGGGAGGCGCACGGCGAGGGAGGGTGCGGCGGCCGGTCCACGCGGTGTCGACATGTGGTGATGACCGACGATGGCGGTGAGTCCGTGTCGGACTGCTGCGTTGCCGAGTGACGCACCTACGATGTCTGACGGTACGTCAGTAGTCTTCTGCCGTGTCGACTGATCGTCTTCAGCCCGCTCTGCCCCCTTGCGACTTCAGGTCTCCGCCGCTCTCAGCGGGCACCGCGCTGTGGCGGCACGGACGTGCCAAGCCCCGGTGCGATCCGGGATCCTCGAACGATCGGAAGGAAAAGCCATGCTGTCACGCATGCTCGCCGTCGGCGGTGTCGCCGTATCGCTGCTCGGCTCGACCGGCTTCACCTCGGCAGTCACTCCGCCGCCGGACAAGATCGTCATCGACGTGGCGACGGTGAACGGATCCGGCTGTCCGGCGGGCACGGCCGCCATCGCGGTCTCACCCGACAACACCGCCTTCACCGTGACGTACAGCAACTACCTCGCGCAGGTGGGCGTCGGTGCCAACCCGACCGACTTCCGCAAGAACTGCCAGCTCAATCTGGATGTGCACGTCCCCCAGGGCTTCACCTACGCCATCGCCGCCGCCGACTACCGGGGCTTCGCC
>NZ_JYJF01000165.1 GCF_000955975.1 Saccharothrix sp. ST-888 | reverse complement strand
CCACGCTGGCGGTGCAGAAGTGGTCGCCCGTCGCGTCGTGCGTGAAGACGGCGCCGACCTGCGCGTTGACGGGGGTGGCCCGGGCGGTGCGGGTGGTGCCGGGGTGCTTGGTGATCGCGGCGAGCAGACGCTGGCGGCTCCAGCCGTGGGTGGTGGCGGTGCCGCCGGCGCTCGCTGCCGCCCGGCTGCCGGACGCGGTCGCGGTGCCTGCCGGGTGCGATGAGGCGCACCCGGTCGCCGCCAGCCCGAGGGCGCAGGCGGCCGCGCACACCCGCAAAACGATCCGCCCGGGAACCGCCACCTGTCCACCGCCCTGGTCCGCCCGTGTCGCCGAGGTCACCCGAACTGCCCCGTGCCGACTTCCCAGCCTCACCCATCAGGCGGATTGCCGCCAGGGCGGTGCGTCCGGACGGGGAGGTGCACACCTCGGTGTACTCGGATGCGGCCCCGGGCGCGCATCAGGGCTGATCGACCAGCTATGCTGCCGGGGACGGCCCTGAGGGGCCGTCTGCTGCTGCACCGGGCGCTGCCCGGCCGCACGGCGAGCCGGGGCGGTAGCTCAGCCGGTTAGAGCAGGGGACTCATAATCCCTTGGTCGTGGGTTCGAGTCCCACCCGCCCCACCAGAAAGCCAGGGCTCACCTGGATGAACTGTAGAGCAGGTAGTGCCCGCTCGAGGCCCGACAGGCCGAGATTCACCCGTCCGGGAGCGCCCTGCGGGCAGTGGGTTGACGATCCGTCACAGGCGGTCCGTCCCCGCGAGCCGGCATTCGTCACGCGTCCGGTCCGGTG
Source organism: Saccharothrix sp. ST-888 (assembly GCF_000955975.1). Lineage (GTDB taxonomy): Bacteria > Actinomycetota > Actinomycetes > Streptomycetales > Streptomycetaceae > Kitasatospora. The sequence goes on along the minus strand of NZ_JYJF01000165.1, from coordinate 8,428 downwards.
GCCGGAGCGGACTGCGCCGCAGGAGCGGGTGTCCGGCGCAGGACCCCGAGGACCGTGGTGATCCGGCCGGCGACCGCGATGATCAGTCCCGCGACGGCCGTGATGACCGCCGCCGCCGAGTCGCCCTCGTCCGAGTTCCGGTCGGCGGGCTGTGTCACCACGATGAGCTGCGTCACATACGGCGCCGGTGCTGCCGGCGTGGAGGCGCTCGCGCTCGGTCGGCGGTTCGGCCGAGCCGCTTCCCCCGCGGCTCTTCGCACCGAGTTCCCCTCCCCGGGAGACTCGGGCCCTGGCGCAGCGGTTCCGGCTCATTGCGGTGTGGTGAAGCGGTAGCCGTCGGCGAGCAGGGCCGGCAGGTAGGTGTGCAGGGCGTCGACGGTCTGGGAACGGTCGCCGCCGCCGTCGTGGTTGAGCACGATCGAGCCGGGGCGGACGCCTTCCAGTACCCGACTGGTGATCTGCGCAGTCCCCGGGCGGTCCCAGTCGCGCGGGTCGACGGACCAGCCCATCGGCCGCATCCCGAGCTCCGCGCAGACCCGCAGCGTGACGTCCGCCCAGTCGCCGCCGGGTGCGCGGAACCAGGTGACGGGTCTGCCGGAGAGCCCCTGGAGCAGGTCCGAGGTGCGTTCCAGCTCGTCGTGGACCTGGGGCTCGGGCAGGTGCCGCAGGTCGGGGTGGGTCCAGGTGTGGTTGCCGATGTGGTGGCCCTCGCCGGCGATGGCCCGGACCAGCGCGGGGTACTCGGCCGCGTTCTCGCCGATCAGGAAGAAGGTGGCGCGGATCCCGTGGCTGCGCAGCAGCTCCAGGACGACCGGGGTGTGGGTGGGGTGCGGGCCGTCGTCGAGGGTGAGGGCGATCGTCCGCTCCGAGGCGTCCAGCTCCAGGAGCGGATCGGTGACCGGCTGCGGCTTCGCGGGGCCAGGGGGCGGGCCGGGTGTGTTGGCCGCCGGGGAGCCGGTGCGGGAAGCGGCGGGGGCAGGGTGCGCGCCTGGCGCCCCGTCAGGCTTGGCGGCCGACGGAAGGGTGTCGGAGGGCGGTCCGGAGTGCGAGGCGTCGCTCGGGTTTCCGGCCGGTGGGCCGCAGGCGCCGGTGGACAGCACGGTCACCCCGGCGATGCTCAGAAGCAGCCTCCGGGAAATCATCTGATGATGCGACAGCATGATGAGATATCTCCCTCGACCCCGGCTTCGCTACGCAGGTGAAGGCCGCTCCGACGCCGAGTGCCACCCCAACAGCTGAATCCGAGTCAGCTGCAATCCGCCATCCGTGGGCGTGGCCCCGGCCGGCGGGCCGGATGCTCACCCGGATGGGAGCCCAGCGGTGGCGAGTGGCCATCCGGTGACTGACGGTGATGAAGGCGTGAGTCCGCGATTCCTGAGCCGGTGACCGAATCGGCTGTCGCCCGGACCCGCCGGAAGGATCAGCCTCATGCGCGTGCAGCCCATCCTCATCGCCGGGGCGGCCATCGCCGCCGTCCTCGCATTCGGTGCCCCCGCCGTCCACGCGGCGGGCAACCCAGGTTCTCCGTCGGGGCAGCAGGCGTCCCAGGGCGGTCCGGCAGCCGTCGAGGACCAGCACGTCTGGGACGAGCAGAGCAGGAAGGACGAGGGCTGGAAGGACGAGAGTAGGAAGGATGAGGGCAGGAACGACGGGCCGAAGGACGGTCGCCGGGAGGACCGCCGCCAGGGCGAGCACGGAAAGGGCGACCACCGGAGGGACGACCACCAGGAGAGCATGGGCTACCGCGAGGAGGGCCGGAAGCCGCGCGGTGGCGTGCACACCGGTGGCGGCGGTCTGGCGCTCGCCGGTGGCGGGCTGGCCTCCGGCGTGGCGCTGCTGGGCGGCGGCCTGGGCCTCGGCGCGTACACCCTGCGCCGCCGCAGGGTGGCCGGCGGCACGAGCTGAGGACTCGGCAGTTCCCTCTTCGTCGTGGCCGACGCCTTCGTGGTGTCGGCCACGACGGTGCGTCGAAGAGTCCGGCCGCGGCCGGGCCAGGACGCCGGAATCCGGACACATCCCAGCCCCCGGGGGAGCCCTTCCCGGACGAGGCCGGAGCAGACGAGAGAGGTACGAACGCCGATGGCCGACGGGACGGCTCCGACGGAGCCCGAGCAGCAGGACCCGGGCAGCCGGGACAGCAGTCCGCGACTCCTCAGATGGGCGATGTGCGCGGCGGCGCTGGGGCTGCTGGTGATCTACCAGTCCGTGGACCAGCGCACGGTGCCCGTCCAGCCGCCGACCGCCGTGGCCGGAGCCGCCGCGCCCTCGGCCGCCGCGCCCTCGGCCGCCGTACCGTCGGCCGCCGCCGCGAGCCCCGCCGCGAAGGCCCCGGCGGCCCCGGGCAATGCGGTGCCTCCGCTGGCCCGGTCCAAGCCGACCAGGATCCGGATCCCGCAGCTGGCCGTCGAGGCCCCTTTCACCGAGCTCGGCCTGGACGCGGCCGGCACCCTGGAGGTCCCGCGCCCCGACGACCCCAACCTGGTCGGTTGGTTCCGCGGGGGCCCCACACCGGGCGAGCGCGGTCCCGCGCTGCTCGCCGGACACGTCGACACCGCCAAGGGGCCCGCGGTCTTCCTGATGCTGCGCACGCTGGCCCCCGGCAGCACCGTGGAGATCACCAGGGCCGACGGCACCGTGGCGGTCTTCGCGGTGGACGCGGTGAAGACCTTCCCGAAGAACGGGTTCCCGGACAACGAGGTGTACGCCGACACCCCCGACGCCCAGCTGCGCCTGATCACCTGCGGCGGCTCGTACGACCGCAAGCTGAAGGACTACACGGAGAACATCGTGGTCTTCGCCCATCTCCAGTCCTCCCGGCAGGCCTGAGCCGCCGAACCGGGGCGGCGCTTCCGTATGCTGGCCGGATGCTCACCCCAGCCGCCCTGCCGACCCCGCTGCAGGTCCTGGCCGACCCGGCGCTCGCCCGGGCAGGCGTGGAGCTGCGGCTGAAGCGGGACGATCTGGCGCATCCGGCCGTCCCCGGCAACAAGTGGCGCAAGCTGGCCCCGAACCTCGCGCAGGCCGTCGCCGACGGGCACGCCCGACTGCTGACCTTCGGCGGGGCGTACTCCACCCACGTCCGGGCGGTGGCGGCGGCCGCGCAGGCGCTCGGGCTGGCCTCGGTGGGCGTGATCCGGGGCGAGGAGCTCGCGGCGGCGCCGCGCAACTGGTCGCTGCGGGCGGCCGAGGCGGCCGGGATGGAGCTGGAGTTCGTCTCCCGCTCGGCGTACCGGGGGCTGGTGGGCGGGGAGCACGGCGAGCACGGGGCGCTGCTGCGGCGCTGGGGGCGCTGCCTGGTGCTGCCGGAGGGCGGGTCCAACGCCCTGGCGGTGCGGGGCGCGGCGGAGATCCCGGCGGAGATTCCCGCTCTCGGGGCCCGGGACCTGCTCTGCTGCCCGGTCGGCACCGGTGGCACGCTGGCCGGGATCGCGGCCGGACTGCCCGACGGTGCGCGGGCGCTCGGGGTGGCCGTGCTGCGCGGCGAGGGCTACCTGGAGGGCGAGGTGGCCGGACTCCACCGGGCCGCGTACGGGCGGGAGTTCGGCAACTGGCGGATCCACCACGGCCATCACGGCGGCGGCTACGGCAAGGTCCCGGCCGAAGTCGAGTCGTTCGCCGTGGAGTTCGAGCGGCGCCACGGGGTGCCGGTGGAGCGCCGGTACGTGGCGAAGACTCTGCTGGCGGTCCACGACCTCGCCGCAGCAGGGGAGTTGGCGCCCGGGACCAGGGTGACCGTGGTGATCACCGGGCTGCCCGATCCGGTCGGGGGCTGAGGGCGCGAGGACTGCTCGCGTTCGGCACGCCGTCGTGAGCGCCGCTGCGCGCGGTTCCCCCGCACCTCCGTGGGGCTCCGGGGGTCAGCCGAAGGAGAGGTTGGAGCAGAGGTCGCTGTCGGCGGCGCGGGTGTTGTCGGCGATGGTGGTCGGGATGGTGGTGGGCAGCGCGCTCGGGGCGGCGGAGGCGGTGTCGTCCGGCGCGTAGTCCCGGCCGAGGGTGACGGTGGCGCCGTCGGCGGACGGGTCCGCCCGCAGCTCTGCGCCCGGGAAGTACTGGGCGAGCTGTTCGGCGGCACTCTGCCGGTCCGGGGCGTACGTGATCAGGGTGGTGCCGCGACCGGTGGCGTCGGCGCCGAGGGTGATGTTCCGGTACCCCTTCGCCTTGAGGGCGTCGCCGGCCTGCTTGGCGAGTCCGCCGGTCCGGGAGCCGTTGACGACGGTCACCGGCAGATCGGCGCCGGCGGCGGCGGTGGCGGACGGCGAGGTGGACGGAGCGGCCGGGGGGGTGGTGGAGGACGGGCTCGCGGCGAGCTGGCCGGTGCTGTGGCCGTCCAGGGTGTCGTCCTGCCGCAGCAGGTTCCAGAGCTGCTCGGCGTCGGGGTGCACCAGGGCCACCCGCTCGCCCGAGTAACGCCAGGGCACGGTCACGAAGTTGATGTCCTGCAGTTTGATGTTCTGCAGCGACTGCGCGAAGTCGGCGAGCTTTATCGCCGTGCCGAGCCCCGGGTCGACGGTCAGCGCCTTGGTGGCGGCGTCGGCCAGCGGGAGCAGGGTGGCCGGGTTGAGGCCCTCGGCCTGGACCTTCTTGACGAGCGAGGCGACGAAGGCCTGCTGGCGCTTCACCCGGCCGATGTCGGAGCCGTCGCCGAAACCGTGCCGTGCCCGGACGTAGTCCAGTGCCTGCTGCCCGGAGAGGGTCTGGCGGCCCTTGGTGAGCTTTATCCCGTACGAGTCCACGTCGTTGGGGACGCAGACGTCCACGCCGTGCACGGCTTCGGTCATCGCGGAGAAGCCCTTGAAGTCCACCACCACGGTGTGGTCGACCCGCAGGCCGGTGAGCGCCTCGACGGTGTTCTGGGTGCAGGCGGGGTTGCCCTGCGGGAACTCGCCTATGGTGAAGGCCGAGTTGAACATCTGGTTGGCGTGCGCGGTGGTCCACTTCCCGCTCGGCAGCCGGCACGGCGGGATGGTCACCAGGGTGTCGCGGGGTATCGACACCGCGACGGCGTGCCGGTGGTCACCGTAGACGTGCAGCAGCATCGCGGTGTCGGAGTGGCCGACGCCGAGGTCACCGCCGCCGAGCGAGTCGTTGCCGTTGTCCCGGGTGTCGGAGCCGAGCAGCAGGACGTTGACCGGGCGTCCGCCGCCAGGTGCGGGGGCGGCGGCCGGCGGTCGGCTGGGGGCGATGCCACCCGCGTCGAAGGTGCTGATGTTCTGGTCGATGTGCCAGTAGAACCAGGCGCCGCCGCCGGCGGTGGCCAGGACCAGGACGGCGGCCGTGGCACCGGCGGCACGGGCGAGCCGCACTCTGAGGGAGGCGGGCGCGCCCTTCGGGGGACGGCTCTTGGCGTCGGTCATCATCAGCGCTCTCTGTACGGCAGCCCGGGGAGTTCGGCGATCTGGTGCGGCTCTCACCAGAAAGACGGTTCGGCGAGGCGTCCGGTTACACGAGTGCGCACCCTAGCAAGGGGGATTCGGGCATCCGTGATCCCCCCGGGGCGAGGCCGCGTCAGGAAGGGGCGTGCTCCACGGCGCTGGCCGGACCGGTGGCGGAGTCCGGCCCTGCGCCTTCGAGCATCCGGCGCAGCAGGTCACGCAGTTGGGCCCGCTCGTCCTCGGCGAGGGCGGCCAGTGGCTCGCGGGCGAAGTTGAGCGACTCGCGCAGTTCCTCGGAGGCGTCCTTGCCGGTCCCGGTGGCGGCGACCAGCTTGACCCGGCGGTCCTGCGGATCGGCCTCCCGGGTGACGAACCCGCGATTCTCCAGCCGGTCCACGATGCCGGTGATGTTGGATGGCTCGCAGCTCAGTGTCTGGGCGATGTGGCGCATCGGCATCGGGCCGCGTCTCAGCAGCGCGAGCACCTTCGCCTGGGCGCCGGTGAGCGATCGGGCGGCGGCGGCCTCCTCGTACTCCCGGTGGAAGAGCGCGACCAGGCTCGCCATGAGGTCCACGACCTCGCGGGTGATCGCGTCGGCGGGCGGCGGGGCGACCGGATTCGGTTGCATCTCCATGGTTCCGAGTCTAGCTGAAAAGTTGACAACCTGAACCTTTCATGTCCACGATTGCTTTAGTAGATCAACCTTTCAGGTCGACCAGTTCATGTCCGGGGACGACCCAGCCCAGGGAGTGCATCCATGTCAGAGCAGGCAGTAGCGGAGCAGGCAGTACCCACCACCGGCCGCGAGTGGCATCTGGCGGCCCGGCCGGAGGGCTGGCCGAAGCCGACCGACTTCACCCTGGTCGAGGCCGAGGTCCGACAGCCGGGTCCGGGCGAGATCCTGGTCCGCAACGCGTACCTGTCGGTCGACCCCTACATGCGCGGGCGGATGAACGACGTGCGCTCCTACGTCCCGCCGTTCCAGCTCGGCGCGGTGATGGACGGCGGCGCGGTCGGCTACGTGGTGGCCTCGCAGGCCGAGGGCTTCGAGGTGGGCGACGCGGTGCTGCACGGCCTCGGCTGGCGCGAGTACGCCACCGTGGACGCCGAGCGCGCGGTCAAGGTCGACCCCGAGCTGGCCCCGCTCTCCTACTACCTGGGCATCCTCGGCATGCCCGGACTGACCGCCTACGCCGGACTGCTGGAGGTCGCGAGCTTCAAGCCGGGCGACACCGTCTTCGTCTCCGGTGCGGCGGGTGCGGTCGGCTCGCTGGTCGGCCAGATCGCCAAGCTCAGGGGTGCCGCCCGGGTGGTCGGTTCGGCCGGTTCCGCCGAGAAGGTCGCCAAGCTGGTGGACGACTACGGCTTTGACGCCGCCTTCAACTACAAGGACGGCCCGGTCCGCGACCAGCTGACCGAGGCGGCGCCCGAGGGCATCGACGTCTACTTCGACAACGTCGGCGGCGACCACCTGGAGGCCGCCATCTCCGCCCTCAAGGTGCACGGCCGGGCCACCCTCTGCGGCGCGATCTCGCAGTACAACTCCACCGGCGCCCCCGAGGGTCCGCGCAACCTCGTGCAGGCCATCGGGAAGCGGCTGCGTCTGCAGGGCATGCTGGTCGGCGACCACGCCGCGCTCCAGTCGCAGTTCGTCGCCGAGATGGCGGGCTGGCTGAAGGACGGCAGCCTGCACTACGACGAGACCGTGGTGGACGGCGTGGAGGACGCCGCCGAGGCCTTCATCGGCCTGCTGCGCGGTGACAACACCGGCAAGATGGTGGTCAAGCTGGCCTCCTGACGCCCCGTCGGCTGCCGGAGCGCCCCCGCGGACTCGTCTCCGCGGGGGCGCTCTGCGTGTGCCGGTGTGTGCGTGCCCGTGCGTCTCCGCGCACGTCTGCGCAAGGATCCGGCCGTTTCGACGGTCCGTCACACCCGTTGTGGAGCAGGGCCGCTACGGTTGATCCGTTCTGGATGGGGCCGTTCGGGGGAGAGATCCGGAGGAGGGGTAGACCTCGTGGCGGATCTGGCTAGCATTGAGCGAGAGCTTGTCCGTTTTGCTCAACTTGATGACCTAATGTCGAATAAGTTGGGCGCCACGGGGGCAGGAACTGGTCACGCAGTGAGACAGGACCGGTGGCGGGTACGAGGCAGCTGGGGAAGGCGACCCTCGTCCACAGCCTGGAGGTCCCGGTGACGACACGTGGAGTCCTGTACGTCCACTCCGCGCCCCGCGCGCTGTGCCCGCACGTCGAGTGGGCGGTCGCGGGCGTGCTCGGTGTGCGGGTCAGCCTCGACTGGATCCGCCAGCCGGCCGCGCCCGGTCACTGGCGTACCGAGTTCTCCTGGCAGGGTGAGCCCGGCACCGCGTCGAAGCTGGCATCCGCCCTGCGCGGCTGGCAGTTGATCCGGTACGAGGTGACCAGCGAGCCCTGCGCCACCGCCGAGGGGGAGCGCTACAGCAGCACGCCCGCACTCGGCATCTTCCATGCCGTCACCGGGATGCACGGCGACATCCTGATCCCCGAGGACCGGCTGCGGGCCGTCCTGCTGCGGGCCAAGACCGAGGGCAGCGACCTGGAGGCCGAGGTGGCACGGCTGCTCGGCAAGCCCTGGGACGACGAGCTCGAACCCTTCCGCTACGCGGGCGAGGGCGCCCCGGTCCGCTGGCTGCACCAGGTGGTCTAGGGACCCGCTCGGCAGGGGCGGCGTGACGCATCAGGGGCGCGGGGCTCCGTTCGATCGAACAGAGCCCCGTGCCCCCGGCATGCGCTACGTCAGATGGTGCGGAAGGCGAGGACCACGTTGTGGCCGCCGAAGCCGAAGGAGTTGTTCAGCGCGGCGATCCGGCCCTCGGGGAGCTTGCGGGGCTCGCCGCGCACGATGTCCGCGTCGACCTCGTCGTCCAGGTCGTCGACGTTGACGGTCGGCGGGGCGAGGCGGTTGTGCAGCGCGAGCACGGTGGCGACGGTCTCGATGCCGCCGGCGCCGCCCAGCAGGTGGCCGGTCATCGACTTGGTGGCCGAGACGGCGATGTGGTCGACGTGCTCGCCGAGCTC
>NZ_JYJF01000164.1 GCF_000955975.1 Saccharothrix sp. ST-888 | reverse complement strand
AAACCAACCCACCCCCACACACAGCACCACCGCACCACGCGAAAAGGGGCCCCGTGCACACGCACCGGGCCCCTTCGCCACACCCACACCCCACCAACCCACCAGGACTTCCCGGTTCAGCGGGGCACGGAACGGACCAGCAGCAGCGCGATGTCGTCGGTGCGGTGTCTGGACCGCTCCGCGTGGCTGATGAGCGAATCGGCCACCTGCTCCAGCGGCTCACCGCCGCAGCGGGCGAAGGTGGAGCCGAGGCCGTCCAGTACGTGGTCGAGGTCGGCTCCGGGATCCTCGACCAGGCCGTCGGTGTAGAGGGCCAGCGTGCTGCCGATCGGCAGCTCGACCCGGGTCAGGGGATAACAGGCGGCGCGCTCCACGTTCAGCACCATGCCGTTGTGCTCTCTCAGCACCTGTACCCGGCCGCCGGTGCACAGCAGTGGCGGGGGGTGTCCGGCATTGGCCAGCCGGACCACCCGCTGCGACAGGTCGACCCGCAGGCAGGCGCAGCTGGCCAGCAGGGTGGTGCCCAGCTCGAAGAGCAGGCGGTTGGTGCGGCCCAGCACGGTGCTGGGATCGGCGTCGGCCGTTGCGAAGGCGTGTACGGCGGTGCGGATCTGGCCCATCAGCGCGGCGGCGTTGACGTTGTGGCCCTCGACGTCGCCGATGACGATGGCGGCGGTGTCGCCGTCGATGCGGATGAGGTCGTAGAAGTCGCCGCCGATGTCCATGCCGTCCGTGCACGGGAGGTAGCGCGCGGAGGTCTCCAGGCCCGGGACGACGGGCAGCGCGTGCGGCAGCAGGCTCTCCTGGAGCCCCTGCGCGAGGCTGAGTTTGGTGTCGTACAGCCGGGCCCGGTCCAGGGCCTGGGCGATCAGGCCGCCGAGGGCGGTGAGCACGGCGCGTTCGTCCACGGTGAAGCGGTGCGCCTCGGCGAACGCGAGTACGCAGGTGCCGATCAGTCGGCCCGAGACCACCAGCGGCAGGTAGGCCCAGGCGGCCATGCCGTCCTGGGTCTCCCGCCGGCCCGGGTAGAGCCGCTCCAGTTCGGCGCGGGTCTCGAAGAAGGCGGGTACCGGGTTGGTCAGCGCCTGGACGCCCGGGGTGGCGGCGGTGAGCGGGGTGCTGTCGAACTGCTCGACCAGGCCCGGCGGGTAGCCCCGGTGGCCGACGATCCGCAGTCGGCCGCTCTCGGCCAGCAGCACCGCGACCGCCTGACCCCCGAAGGCGGGCACGATCTGGTCGGAGATCATGCTCACCACGTCCTGCACGCTGACCGCCTCGGTCAACGCACCGGCCAGGTGCAGGATGTGGTACAGCACCCCGGCCCGCGTGGGTATGTCGGGACTGGTGGCCGTTTGGAAAACCTCCAGTTCGTGCTCGGCGACCTCGGCGTCGGTGATGCGCAGGGTGAGTCCGGAGACGTCCGGAAAGAGCCGGAAGGACAGCCATCGGTCCGGGGGCCGCAGGGCCACGAACGAGGTGGGCTGCCCGCTGATCACCGCCGCCCGGTACCGGTCCTCGTAGACGGGATCGCGGAGCCAGGGCAGCGCCACCCAGGGCCGGGCGCCGATCAGCCGGTCGGCGGGCTCCCCCAGCAGGTCGGCCGCGGTCTCGGTGACGACGGTCAGCAGACCGCGCTGGTCGATGGCGCAGAGCCCCTCGGGCAGCCGGGCCGTCATGGCGCTCAGTGCGCTGGCCCGCTCGGTGCTGACCCCCAGGGGCTTGCGGCCCGGTCGGGCGGGCTGCCCGGCGCGCTCGGCCCGTTCCAGTTCGCCGGTCAGCCCGCGGGCGAGCTCGATGAGCCGGTCGCGCTCCTGCGGTGACAGCTCGGGGGGGTGGGCGGCGGGCCAGAGCAGGAACACCGCACCGTACGTGCGCTGCGGGGTGGCGAGCGGGATCGCCGCGAGGCAGAAGGCGTAGGGCATGGCCACCGCGACCCGCGGATACCGCCGCGCCAGCTCCGCTGCACCGCCCACCCACACCAGGCGGCCGTCACGCGCCGCGTCCGCCACCGGGATCGGTGCGGCCAGGCCGACGCGTTCCCAGGGCCGGGTGAACTGCCGCCCCGCCCCGAGCGTCATCGTCAGGTGGAGCACGGGAGGGGCGCCCCCCAGCAGGTACAGTCCGCCGACGTGTGCGCCGAGTCGGCCGGACGCCGACCGCAGGATCCGGGCCAGCGCACCGAGGTCGCCCTCGGCGACCGGTTTCGTCCCGCTGGACCCGAGCCGGGAGAGTGCGGGCTGTGACGTGCTCACCGCAACCACCTCGTCTCCGGCCGACGGGGGTGCCCGCGACGGCCTTGTTCCCATAGTCGCCCGGACGACACCGAATGTCCCGTACGGCGGATCCGCGGCCGGTGACCGCGGCCGGACCGCTGCCGAGCGGAGAGCATCGGCCCCGGCGGGCCTCGGAGCATGCGCTGCCGTGGCCCCGGGGGCAGCATGAGAAGCATGGATGCCCGGCCCGGACCGCACGGAGCGCGTGGCACGGGGGCCTACGCTGCGCAGACGGGCGGCCGACAGCGCCGGGGCAGCCGCCCGGGCTGTCCCGACGGTCGCGTCGCGCGTGATCGCGTCGCGCATGATCGGGCTGCGCGCGACCAGGGTCCCGCGTCGGGATCGGGTGCGGAGCTCATCGGTGGCCCCGTCGAGTCCGCCGCGCCGCTGGCGCCCGGTCCGGGCCCGGGTGAGAAAGGGCTCAAGGCCAGTGCCCTGGGGCCGTTCTCGTCGGTGGTGATCGGTCTGGCTTCCACCGGTCCGGCGTACAGCCTGGCGGCAACGCTCGGGCTGATCGTGGCGGGGGTCGGCCTCCAGGCCCCGATCGTCACGATGCTGGCCTTCATCCCCATGCTGCTGATCGCCTACGCCTACAAGGAGCTCAACGCGAGCGACGCCGACTGCGGGACCGCCTTCACCTGGGCGACCCGCGCCTTCGGCCCCCGCGCCGGCTGGATGGGCGGCTGGGGCATCATCGTCGCCGACATCATCGTGATGGCGAACCTGGCGGAGATCGCCGGCATCTACAGCTTCCGCCTCCTGGGGTTCGCCTCACTCGCGGACAGCAGGCTGTGGACCACCGTCGCGGGGGGCGTCTGGATCGCCGTGATGACCGCGGTCTGCTACATCGGCATCGAGGTCTCGGCCGCCGTCCAGCGCCGGCTCCTGTGCATCGAGGTGGCGGTGCTCGTGCTGTTCGCCGTCATGGCGCTGGTCAGGGTCTACACCGGGGGCGCCGGGACGGCGATCCACGTCTCCGCCTCCTGGTTCAACCCGTTCGAGGTGTCCTCGGCCAGGGCGCTGACCGCGGGCATCCTCTCCGCCGTCTTCCTCTACTGGGGCTGGGACACCGCCGTCTCGGTCAACGAGGAGACCGCCGACAGCAGCCGCACCCCCGGGCGTACGGCGGTCCTCTCGACCGTACTGCTGCTGGTCATCTACGCCCTGGTCTCCACCTCGGCCCAGGCGTTCGCGGGAGTCGGCACCGAGGGCATCGGACTGGGCAACACGAACAACTCCGGAGACGTGCTGTCCGGGCTTGGCCACGCGGTCTTCGGCAACGAGGGCCTGGGCTGGTTCTTCACCAAACTGCTGATCCTCATGGTGCTGACCTCCGCGGTGTCCTCCACCCAGACCACGATCCTGCCGATGGCCAGGACCGTCTTCTCCATGGCCGCGCACAAGGCCATCCCCTCCCGCTTCGCCCGGGTGCACCGCCGGTACCTCACCCCGACCTGGTCGACCATCGGCATGGGCCTCGCCTCGATCGGCTTCCTCGTCCTGCTGACCACGGTCAGCCGCAACGTCCTGACCGACTCCATCGACTCGGTCGGCCTCGCGATCGCGTTCTACTACGGCCTCACGGGCTTCGCCTGCGTCTGGTACTACCGCAAGGTGCTCACCCGCAGCGGCCGGGACCTGCTGTTCAAAGGCGTGCTCCCCGCCCTGGGCGGGCTGATGATGCTCTACTTCTTCTGCTACGCCGCCTTCGACGTCTACGCCGACCCCGCCTACGGCTCGACCGCCTTCGACCTGCCCGTGATCGGACGGACCGGCGGGGTGACCGTCCTGGGCCTCGGCGCCCTGCTGATCGGCGTCGTCCTGATGCCGATCGTCACCCGTGAGCACACGGCGGCCCTCCGGCTGCAACGGAGCCTGCTGCCGCAGCACCTGCCGCCGCAGACGGCGGTCGAGTCGGCGAGCCGTTACGTGCCCGCCGACAGCCGGTCCGGGGTGGGCGGCGACTGGTTCGACGTCATCCCGCTGTCGGGCACCCGGGTCGGCCTGGTCGTCGGCGACGTGCTCGGCCACGGACTGCACGCCGCCGCCACCATGGGACGCCTGCGCACCAGCGTGCGCGTCCTCGCCCGGCTGGACCTCGCCCCGGACGAGCTCCTCTCCCGCCTGGACGACGTGGTCGAACAGGCCGCCCAGGAGCAGGCCGGCCTCCCCGGCCGGTCCGGCTCGAAGCCGCCGGGCGACGAAGCCCACGGCGTGACCTGCCTGTACGCGGTGTACGACCCGCTGACCGGGCAGTGCAGCATGGCGCGCGCCGGACACTCACCGCCCGCCATCGCCCGGCCGGACGGCGGCGGCGTCAGCTCTCCGGAGCTCCCGCCGGGCCCCGCACTGGGCATGGGCGGCCTGCCGTTCCGGAGCACGGACCTGCCGCTGCCCGCAGGCAGCCTCATCGCGCTTTTCACCGACGGCCTGATCCAGACCGCCGACCACGACGCCGAGGTGGGACTGCGCCTGCTCACCGACATCCTCGCCCAACACCGGCGACCCCTGGAGGAGCTCTGCGACCGCGTGATGGCCACCCTGCTGCCGGGGCCGGTGGACGACGACGCGGCGCTGCTCCTGGTCCGCACCCGGATGCTCGACGAGCACCAGGTGGCCGTCTGGGAGCTGGACGCCGACCCGGCCATGGTCGCCGGCGCGCGCACCGCGGCCACCCGGCAACTGCACGAGTGGGGGCTGGACGACCTCTCCTTCACCACCGAGCTGATCGTCAGCGAGCTGGTCACCAACGCCATCCGTTACGCCGACGGCCCGATCCACGTCCGGCTCATCCGCGACCGGAGCCTCATCTGCGAGGTCTCCGACACCGGGCACACCACACCCCACCTGCGCCACGCCGAGAGCGACGACGAGGGCGGCCGCGGCCTGTTCATCATCGCCCAGATGACCCAGCGGTGGGGCACCCGCTACACCCCCACCGGCAAGACCATCTGGGCCGAACAGGACCTCTCCGCCGGGGAAGCCACCTGACGGTCGCGCTCAGGAGAGCGGGCTATCTGCCCCAGATCTTCCGGTACGCCGCCCGGTAGCCCGGCGGGTCCCAGGAGGTGGCTCCGTTGCTGTTGGCGGCCGTGGCGATGTGGACCGGTGCGACGTAGCCGCTGGCGGGGCTGCCGGAGAAGGCACGGTTGAACTCGTCGATGATCTGCCAGCCCTGCTCGGTGAGCGGCTCGGGGACGGTGGCGGCCTGGAACTGTCTGCTGTCGATGCGCTGGAAGGCCGAGGGGTCGCCGTCGCCCGCGCCGATGTTGTACGGGGCGCCGCCGCCCGGCTTGTCGGCCGCCCGCAGGGCCGGGGCGGCGTCGGCGAAGTACAGGTCGTTGATGGCCACGGAGAACGTCCACCGGCCCTGGAAGCGGGCGAGGAGGGAGGAGACCTCCTGCGGGGTGCGGCTGCTCGAGTCCGGGATGGGGATGTTCTCGTAGGCCAGCAGCTTCACGCTCGGGCAGGTGGCGAGTTGGTTCCTGATCAGTTCGGACTTGTTCCTGGCGAACGGGATCGAGTCGTCGGTGAAGACGACGGTTCCGGCGTTCCCGTTGGACTCCGCGATGATCCAGTCCGCGCTGCTCCTCGCGACGTCGGCGACGCTGGTGGTGATGTTGCTGAAGAGCGGGGGGTTCGTACTCGGGCCGGGCGCGGCGACCGCGTGCCAGCCGACCAGCGGGATGTGCGCCGCGTCGGCCTGCGCCAGCTGCTGCTCGGTCAGCCCGGGGTCGAAGCCGCCGATGACGATGCCCGCGGGCTTGAGGTCGATCGCCTGGCTGAACGCCGCCTGGACGCCGACCGGTGTGCCCTGCCCGTCGATCACCCGGACGTTCCATCCGATGACCTTCGCGGCTTCGATGACGCCCTTGGCGACGCCTGCGACACCGGGGTTGGTCATGGTCTGGGCGACGTAGGCGATGGACCTGTCGGAGACCGCCGTCGGGCCGCTGGTGGGGCCGGTCCAGGAGATGTCGATGCGCTCCGCCTGCTGGACGTTCGCCTCGGCCCGGGCGAGAGCGGTCGGGCAGCCTGCCGTCGACGGCCCCACGGGCGAGGGCCCGGCGCCGGTCGACGAGCCGCGCTCGCAGCCGACGACGGTGGCGGCCGCTGTCAGCAGGGCTGCGACCGCGAGGGCAGTGCGGCGGTTCGGGTACACGGGCGCTCCTTGCGGAGGGGGATCGACGGCGCGGGGGTGCCGCCAGGGGTCACGGCGGGGACACCGGGCCGTTCACGGCGCCTCCTGCGGAGCGGGCCCGTCGGTCGGCGGCGCAGCCGACGGCTTTACGGGTGGACGGCCGGTGCCGGTGCCGGTCCCGGTGGCGGCGGCGCGCAGGCGGCGGCGCGCGGAGTAGCCGGCCAGGCCGACGGCGATGAGCAGCGCCGTGCCGTTGAACAGCGGAATCGCCCAGAATTGGGCGCCGAGCTGGCCGATCCCGGCCAGGCCGATGGCGAGGACGGCGACGGCGGCCACGGTTCCCAGGGCGTTGACCCGTCCGGGCTTGATCGCCGTGGAGCCGAGCAGCGCGCCGACGAAGGCGGGCAGCAGGTAGTCGAGGCCGACGCTCGGGCTGCCGATCTGCTGCTGCGCGGCGAGCAGCACACCGGCGAAGCCGACGACCAGGCCCGATCCGGCGAAGGCGTAGACGCTGTACCGGCGGGTGGGGATGCCGACCAGTTCGGCGGCCCGAGGGTTGGAGCCGATGACGTACATGTACCGGCCGAGCGGCAGCCGTTCCAGCAGCAGCCACAGGGCGACGGCGAGGACCAGCACGTAGTAGGCGGAGACCGGCAGGCCGAGGAACTTGGAGTCGTAGAGGTCGGTGAAGGCGGCCGGCAGGCCGTTCGCACCGGGGACGATCCGGGCGCCGCCGGTGATCCAGCCGGTGAAGGCGTACAGGACGCTGCCGGTGCCGAGCGTGGCGATGAAGGAGTCGATCTGCCCGAACTCGACGACGACACCGTTGAGGGTCCCGAAGACCGCTCCGCCGAGGATCACCACGAGGCAGGCGAGCGGCCAGGGCCAGCCGCCGTCGACGAGCAGATGCAGCGTCATGACGTGGGCGAGGCCGAGTCCGTAGCCGAGGGAGAGGTCGAACCGGCCGGTGACGATGGGGATCGTCGCGCCGAGCGCGAGGATCGCGGGGATCGACTGGTTGGAGAGGATCGAGGAGATGTTGTCGACGGTGGGGAAGGTGTCCGGCAGGACGAGGGAGAAGACCAGGAACAGCAGGGCGGCGAGGGCCGGCAGGCCGTAGGTGCCGACGTGGTGCCCGCGCAGGCGGTCCAGCGGGGACCGGCGGGAGGGGGACGTGCTCATCGGTCCGTCGCGGTACCGGTGACGGCGGGCATGGCCGAGGCGGTACGGGTGAGTGCGGTGACGGTCAGGGCCTCGCCGGTCAGCTCGGCGGTCACGCTCCCTTGGACGAATACCAGGGCGCGGTGACACACGGTGGCGACCTCCTCGAAGTCGGTGGAGATGAGCAGGACCGCCTGGCCGGCCGCCAGCGCCCGGTCGAGCAGGCGGTAGACCTCGGCCTTGGCGCCGACGTCCACGCTGGCGGTCGGCTCCTCCAGGATCAGCATCCGTCGGCGCACCCGGAGCCACCGTCCGACCATGACCTTCTGCTGGTTGCCGCCGGACAGGGTGGCGATCGGGGCCTCGCTGTCGCGGGGCTGCACCGAGAACCGTTCGATCAGGGCGGCGGCCTCGGCGCGCTCGCGCCGGGGGCTGATCCGGTGCAGTGCCCGCAGGCCGTCCACCCGGGGGTTCGCCAGGAAGTTCTCACGCACCGTCAGTTCTGCCGCGCAGCCTTCCTCCTGGCGGTTTCCGGTCACCAGGCCGACGCCGGAGCCGACCGCCGCGGCGACCGTGCGCGGGGAGTACGGCCGCCCGGCGAGCAGGACCCGCCCGGCGAGGATCGGCCGGGCGCCGGCGAGGGCGCGGCCCAGGGCGAGGTGGCCGGCGCCGGTGAGGCCCACCATGCCGAGGACTTCACCGGCGTGCAGCTCCAGGCTCACCGGTCCGGTGCCCTCGGTCCGGACGCCGTCGAGGCTCAGCACGGCCGGTCCCTCGGCGGGGGCGGTGGCGGGCCGGTAGCCGGCCGGTTCGCGGCCCACGATGTCGCGCACCAGGCGCCCGAGGCTGTGGCCGGCCAGCGGACCGGTGCTGATGAGGCGGCCGTCGCGCAGGACGGCGAAGGTGTCGGCGACCTTGTACACCTCGTCGAGCCGGTGGGTGACGTAGACGATGCCGTGCCCCCGGTCGCGCAGGGTGTGCAGGACGTCGAAGAGCCGGGCGCAGTCCGCGGCGGGGAGGCTGGCGGTCGGCTCGTCCAGGACGACGAGCTCCGCCCGCGTCGCCAGGGCGCGGGCGATGGCCACCAGTGAGCGTTCGGCGGGGGCGAGGTCGGCGATCCGCGTGTCGGGGTCCAGGTGTCCGGCGACGATCGCGAGCGCCTCGGCGCAGCGCTCCCGGGTCCGCCGCCAGGAGACCAGGCCGTGTCGGCGCGGGTAGCCGGCGACCAGGGCGATGTTCTCGGCGGCCGTCATCCAGTCGACCAGGCCGAGGTCCTGGTGGATGAAGGACATGCTCCGGGAGGCGGCGTCGGTGCCGAGCGGGTGCCCGGCCACCGTCACCTCGCCCTCGTCGGCGTGCTGGACCCCGGCGAGGATCTTGATGAGGGTGGACTTGCCGGCGCCGTTCGGGCCGAGCAGCGCCAGGATGCCGCCCCGGTGGATGTCGAGGTCGACCCCGGCGAGTGCGAGGGTACCGCCGAACCGCTTGCCGAGTCCGCGGATCCGGACCAGCGGGCCGCCGTCCACGGGCGGGCCCGCCAAGGTGTCGGGAGTGTCAGGCATGGACCTCTCCAGGGCTCGTCCTCCGAGTCCTTCCCGACTGCGTCGGGAGCCCTACTGGGCGCCCGGCGGTGCGATGTCCCCACATATGCGATGTCCCCGCATGGCGCCTTCTCGCGGTGCACCTTCCTACCATCCGCTCCCGGCCACCGCGTCCCTGACACGCCAGGCCCCGCGACCTTCCGGAGGGCGGGTCATTCGATCCCGGGAATCTCCTCCGGCCAACTCGCGAGGATGTCCGGCGCGTGCC
>NZ_JYJF01000163.1 GCF_000955975.1 Saccharothrix sp. ST-888 | reverse complement strand
CGACGTGGGGGTACCTCCCGGCCGAAGGCTGGGGGCGAAGTAGCAGCGGAGCTGCGGCGACTGAGGAGAAGCCGTCCAGGCGACAGCCATCGGCACGCGCCGCCGCCCCCCATGTGCCGGCCGGTCTAGGACCGGCCTAGCGGCGTTCGGGCTTCGCCGAGCGCGCCATCAGTTTGGCGAGTACCTCCTGGGTGGGCCGTCCGTGGTGCACCACGTCCACCACGGCCTCGACGATCGGCATCTCGACACCGTTGCGGCGGGCCAGATCGAGCACCGACTCGCAGGACTTGACGCCCTCGGCGGTCTGCCGGGTGGCCGCGATGGTCTCCTCCAGCGTCATGCCGCGCCCGAGGTTGGTGCCGAAGGTGTGGTTGCGGGAGAGCGGCGAGGAGCAGGTGGCGATCAGGTCGCCCATCCCGGCCAGGCCCGCGAAGGTGAGCGGGTCGGCGCCGAGGGCGAGGCCGAGCCGGGTGGTCTCGGCCAGTCCGCGGGTCATCAGGGTGGCCTTGCTGTTGTCGCCCAGGCCCATCCCGTCGGCCATGCCGACCGCCAGCGCGATCACGTTCTTGACCGCGCCGCCCAGTTCGCAGCCGACCACGTCGGTGTTGGTGTAGGCGCGGAAGTACGGGGTGTGGCAGGCCGCCTGGAGCCGCTTGGCGACCACCTCGTCGGTGCAGGCGACCACACACGCGGCCGGCTGCCGGTTGGCGATCTCCTTGGCCAGGTTGGGTCCGCTGACCACCGCGACCCGCTCCGGGCCGACCCCGGCGACCTCCTGGACAACCTCGCTCATCCGCTTGGCGGTGCCGAGTTCGATGCCTTTCATCAGACTGACCAGCACCGTCCGGGGACCGATCAACGGGGCCCAGGCGGCGAGGTTCTGACGGAGCGTCTGGGACGGCACCGCGAGGACCGCGAACTCCGCACCGGCCAGCGCCTCGGCGGCGTCGGTGGTGGCGTGGATGCTGTCCGGCAGCCGCACCCCCGGCAGGTAGTCGGGGTTGACGTGGGTCCGCTCGATGGTGTCCACCAGCTCCTGGCGGCGGCCCCAGAGGGTCACCTCGCAGCCGGCGTCGGCCAGGATCATCGCGAACGGGGTACCCCAGGAACCGGTCCCGAAGACGGCGCAGCGGGTCACTTGGAACTCTCCTCGGGGGTGGGGCCTTCGTCGTTCTCTCCGGCGGTTCGACCGCTGCCGGCCCGGTTGCCGCCGGCCCGCTCGCGCTTGGCGGCGGCGACCGCGGCGCGCTCACTGGCGGCCTTGCGCATGTCGTAGCGCTCGGCCGGGGCCTGCTCGCCGCGGATGTCGGCGAGGACGGCGGTGATCGCCGCCATGATGTCGTCGGTGGCGTCGCGGAGCACCTTGGCGGTCAGCTCCTGGCCCTGGTACCTGCTCAGGTCCACCGGCGGACCCGCCGCGACGACCACCCTGTGCCGGGGGAAGAGGTTGAACTTGCCCTTGCCGCCCCGGCCGTACGGCGGGATGATCTCGTGCGCACCCCAGTGCGCCACCGGGATGACCGGGGCGCCGGTCATCAGCGCGACCCGGGCCGCACCGCTCTTGCCGGTCATCGGCCACAGGTCGGGGTCGCGGGTGAGGGTGCCCTCGGGGTAGAACTGCACGCACTGGCCGCCGTTGATGGCGTCGATCGCCGCCCGGAACGCCTCGGCGGCGTCGGTGGAGTCCCGGAACACCGGGATCTGACCGGTCTTGCGCAGCATGAAGCCGATGAACGGCACCGAGAAGAGCGAGGACTTGCCCAGTATCCGGGGCGGGCGGCCGCTGTTGTACTGCCAGTGCGCGTACACCACGGGGTCGATGATCGAGTTGTGGTTCACCGCCGCGATGAAACCGCCCTCCTTGGGCAGGTGCTCCCAGCCGCGCCAGTCGGGCTTCACCAGGGCGGTGGTCACCGGCTTCACGAGCACAGCCGCGAAGCGGTACCAGATCCCGTAGTCGGCATTGCCGAATCTGGCGTACGAGCGGCGGGACACCCCAGCTCCTCCTCATCAAGTGCGGCACGCGGGGTGCCGCAGATCGTTCCTGACGCCCAGGCCCCCGGGCGCGGATCAGTCTCGCCCGTCGCCTCACCGGCTGTCGAGGAGCCTTCCCCCACGGCCCGGGGCAAGTGACCAATCGCACGTCAACCCGCGCGGCACCCGCCTGGCCAGGGCTTTGGCACCGACGCCACAATGACGCCGATGACCCAGGACACGGTACGCCCCGTCGAGCCGGTTCCGCCCGCTGCCCGCCCCGGCTGGTCGCTGGTGCTGCCGGTGAAACCGCTCGCGCTGGCCAAGAGCCGCCTCGGTGCCTTCGCGGGCGAACTGCGGCCGGCGCTCGCGCTCGCCTTCGCACTGGACACCGTGACGGCCGCGCTGGCCTGCCCGGACGTGGCGCGGGTCCTGGTGGTCACCCAGGACCGGCTGGCCGGGCCCGAGTTGGCGGACCTGGGCGCCCTGGTCCTGGACGACGAACCCGGCGGCGGCCTCAACCCGGCGCTCGCACACGGGGCAGCGCACGCCCGGCGGATCGCGCCGCACTCCCCCGTCGCCGCGCTCTCCGCCGACCTCCCGGCCCTGCGGCCCGTCGAGCTCTCCCGGGTGCTGGCCCAGGTGCCGCCCACCGGACGGGCCTTCCTCGCCGACGCACCCGGGATCGGCACCACCCTGCTGGCCTGCGCGCCGGGCACCGGACTGCGCCCGGCGTTCGGCGGCCCCAGCCGGGACCGGCACGCGGCGGGCGGCGCGTACGAGATCACTCTGCCCGACGTCCCCTCCGTCCGCCGCGACGTGGACACCGGTGCCGACCTCGCCGCCGCCCGCGCCCTCGGCCTCGGCCCCCGCACCGCCGCCGCGGCCGCACCCCTGTTCCCCCGGCCCGGTGCGCGGAATCCTTACGCCGCACGGCTCTAAGACCTACCGGCACCCGCAACCCCCGAACGGTCGTGGGAACTCCGCCCACCGGTGCGGGAACCCGCGCGACCGACCCGGCGGCGGTACGCCAACTCGCCTGTGTGCGCGCAGGACCGGCGGGGGCGGGTGCTCCGCCGGGCGCCCCGATATGCTGCGGGTATGCAGGCCACCGCATTCACCTTCGACCCCGACACCCGCGCGGGATCCGTGCTGCTCGACGACGGCACCCCGGTGCCGTTCGACGCGGCGGCCTTCGACGCCGGCGGCCTGCGGCTGCTGCGCCCCGGCCAGCGGGTGCGGATCCGCACCGAGGGCAGCGGCGAGGGCCGCCGCGTGGTGTTCGTGACCCTGCAGACCTTCCCGGACCCGGCCGGGGACCAGGGCTAGCCGCGGGTCTGCGGCACCGGCACCACCCGGACCGCGTGCGAGCGCCCGGCCATGGTGAAGCTGAGCGTCAACTCGCCGTCGCGCGCCAGGAATGCCGCCACCCGCTGCTCCGCACCGGGCCCCAGGAAGTACCGGTACGCCTCGTACTGCGTCCACCCCAGCGGCAGCACCCGGAGCGCCTCCCAGAGGGCGACCAGGGCGTCCGGGAGCCGGCTGAAGGTGGCCGGCGGGGTGATGTCCTCGATGGACACCGTGACGGCCGTCCTGGACTCTCTGCTGTTCACTGCTGCTGCTCCCGCTCCTCGTCGAACTCGGCCCAGACCTTCTCGGCCGCCGCGCTGTACCGGTGTCCGCAGCGGTCCGCATCCGCCAGCACCGCGAGGACGGCCAGTTCCTGTTCCTCCGTGAGCCCGGCGGGGAGGGACACCTCCACCAGGTAGCCGCCAGGGCGCAGCCGGACACGGGCCCGGGCGCCCGCCGCCACGGCGAGCCGATTTGCGAGGTCAAACACCCTGGTGGTTCGCACGCCACGCCTCTCCCCGCGAGCGGCCAATCACGGAACGTGAATCTAAAGCATTAGATTTCACCTGATGCATTAGATTGTCAACACTGAGTCACCCGATCTGCCCCAAGTCACCCGATCTGCGCCACTGGAGAGCCAGATGTCGAGGAGTGATCCCGCGTACCTGCCCATCGCCGACGCCCTGCGGCGCCGCATCAACCAGGGCGAATGGGCACCTGGTGAGCGTCTCCCGTCCCGGGCCAAGCTCGCCGAGGAGTACGGCGCCCACCCCTTCGCACTCCAGCGCGCCCAGGAACTGCTGATCGCCGAGGGACTGCTGGAGGGCCGCAGCGGTTCCGGCACCTTCGTGCGCCTGCCCACCGTCCGCCGCCGGCTGCTCCGCTCCCGCCACCTCACGCTGAACAGCGGTATGCGCTTCTTCGCCGAGCCCGACCAGTTCGGCCGGACGGACGACTTCGAGAGCACCAGCAGGCTCAACGTCCCGGCGCCGCCGGAGATCGCCGCCCGGCTCGGCATCGAGGAGGGCGAGCCGACCGTGCACACCAGTTACGAGTTCCTGGTGGACCGCAAGCCGGGCCAGCTCGCCGAGAGTTGGGAGCCGATGGCGATCACGGCCGCGAGCGGGGTCCAGCTGCCGGAGTTCGCCAGCCACAAGCACCAGGGCGTGGTCAAGCGGATGGCGGCACTCGGGGTCGTGGTGGACTTCGCCGTGGAGAGCGTCCGGGCCGGCCGGGCCGGCGCGGACCAGGCCCTGAAGCTCGGTATCTGCACCGGCGATCTGGTCGTGCTGATCGAGCGGACGTACTTCGACGTCGACGGCCGGGCGGTGGAGACCGCCGATTTCGTCATTCCGGACGCCACCTGGGAGATCAGCTACGAACTCCCGGTCGAGCGCCCGTAACCGACGGCCCGGCCGCCCGGAACCGGGCACAGAAGAGCCGTGGCGGCCCGCTCCGGGATCTCCCCGGTCGCGAACCGCCACGGCTCACGGCCACTGCGGCCGTCCACTGGTACTGCCCGGGAAAACCCGTCGGACCTTACTTGGCGGCCGACTTGCGCGCGGTGGTCTTGCGCGTGGCGGTCTTCTTCGCCGGAGCGGTCTTCTTGACCGCTGCCGCCTTCTTCGCCGCCGTGGCGGTGGCCTTCTTCGCCGCGGTGGTCTTGGTGGCGGTCGCCTTGGTGGCGGTGACCTTCTTCGCCGCAGCGGTCTTGGTGGCGGTCGCCTTGGTGGCGGTGGTCTTCTTGACCGCCGTCGCCTTCTTGGCCGCCGTGGCCGTGGTCTTCTTCGCCGCGGTGGCGGTGGTCTTCTTCGCGGCCGCCTTCTTGGCGGCGGCGGTGGTGCCGGCCGCAGCGGCGCGCTTGGTGGCCGCGCGCTTGGCGGCCGGGGTCGCGGCGACGCCGCTCTTGCCCGGGGTGAGGGAGCCCTTGGGGGCCTTCTTCACCGAGGGGCCTTCCTTCGGCAGCTTCTTGCTGCCGCTGACCAGGTCCTTGAAGCCCTGGCCGGGACGGAAGCGCGGCACCGAGGTCTTCTTGACCTTGACCTTCTCGCCGGTCTGCGGGTTACGGGCGAAGCGCGCGGAGCGCTCCACCTTCTCGAAGGTGCCGAAACCGGTGACCGAAACCCGGTCTCCGGCCACCACGGCACGCACCATCGTGTCGAGCACTGCATCGACGGCCTCTGCGGCAGCCTTGCGACCACCCAGCTGCTCGGCCACCGCTTCGACAAGCTGAGCCTTGTTCACGTCTTCCCCTTCGGAAACGGGCGCCGGATGATTCCATCCGTTCTTTTCGCACGTTAGGTATGTATCTGCGGACTTTCAATTACCAAACGCGCGAATCACCCTAGTGTCGCAATGGATTTGCGCGTCGGCGACCTCAGCCGAGCGGCATGCGCCCCTCGTCGAGGTCTTGCACAAAGCGACTCAACCGCCTTGCCGCCTCGGGAAGATCACGCTTGGCGGTCTCCGTGACGATCAACAGTTGACGGGTGAGAGCGGTCTTTGCCTCGGTTGACACGTTCAGCGCATGAACGCGTACATGAGCTTGCTTCAACCGCTCGGCCACAAGCGCGTAGAGCGCCGCGACTTCCGGCTCGTCCGGTTCCTCAGCAGGTGAGGTCTGGTCGTCCTGCCGATCGTCAATTCGACTCTCGGCGACACCATCCGTCCCCTCCGTCGACCCGGGTTCGCCACCCGCGTACGGAGGTTCATGGTGCCAGTGCATGCATCGATTGTGCCATCTGTACAGAGTTGCGCCGTCCGCGCCCCTCTCCGACAAATCCCGGCAAGTATCGCGGGCACGCGTCAGACCCGAACTCGAGGCCGGAACAGCGGATGGCCCGCCCCCCCGATGGGGAGCGGGCCATCCGTCGGACCGTCAGAAAGAAGCGGCTCAGGCAACCGGCAGCGTACGCGGCTTGAAGCTCGGACGCGTGCCTTCGAAGGCCGCGATGTCGGCCGCGTTCTGCAGCGTGATGCTGATGTCGTCCAGGCCGTTGAGAAGCCGCCAGCGGACATTGTCGTCCAGCTCGAACGGGGCGTTGACGCCCTCGGCGCGCACCTCGCGGGCCTGGAGGTCAACGGTGATCTCGGCGGCCGGATCGGCCTCGGTGAGCGCCCAGAGCCGCTCCACCGTCTCCTGCGGCAGGACCACCGTCAGCAGGCCGTTCTTCAGCGAGTTACCGCGGAAGATGTCCGCGAAACGCGAGGAGACGACCGCCGCGAAACCGTAGTTCTGCAGTGCCCAGACCGCGTGCTCGCGCGAGGATCCGGTACCGAACTCGGGACCGGCGACCAGCACCGTGGCGCCCTGCCGCTCGGGCTGGTTGAGGATGAACTCGGAGTCCTTGCGCCAGGCCTCGAACAGGCCGTCCTCGAAACCGGAACGGGTGACCTTCTTCAGCCAGTGCGCCGGGATGATCTGGTCGGTGTCGACATTGCTGCGGCGCAGCGGGACCGCCCGGCCGGTGTGGGTGGTGAACTTCTCCATGGTCAGACCTCCACGCTGGGCTTGGTCGAGACGGGGGCGGCCAGGTCGGCCGGCGCGGCCAGACGGCCCAGGACTGCGGTCGCGGCGGCGACCTGAGGAGACACCAGGTGGGTCCGGCCGCCCTTGCCCTGCCGGCCCTCGAAGTTGCGGTTCGAGGTGGAGGCGCAGCGCTCGCCCGGCGCCAACTGGTCCGGGTTCATGCCCAGGCACATCGAGCAGCCCGCGTGGCGCCACTCGGCTCCGGCGGCGGTGAACACCTTGTCCAGGCCCTCCTCGATGGCCTGCAGGGCGACCCGGACCGAGCCGGGGACGACCAGCATCCGCACTCCCTCGGCGACCTTGCGGCCCTCGACGATCGCGGCGGCGGCCCGCAGGTCCTCGATCCGGCCGTTGGTGCAGGAGCCGACGAAGACGGCGTCCACCGCGACCTCGCGCAGCGGCGTACCGGCCTGAAGGCCCATGTACTTGAGCGCGTTCTCGGCGGCGGTCCGCTCCTGCGGGTCCGCGAAGGAGACCGGGTCCGGCACCCGGGCGCCGAGCGGGGCGCCCTGGCCGGGGTTGGTGCCCCAGGTGACGAACGGGGTCAGCTCGGTGGCGTCGATGAAGACCTCGGCGTCGAAGACCGCGTCCTCGTCGGTGACCAGGGTCTTCCAGTACTCGACGGCGGCGTCCCAGTCCTCGCCCTCGGGGGCGTGCGGACGGCCCTGGAGGTAGTCGAAGGTGGTCTGGTCGGGGGCGATCATGCCCGCGCGGGCGCCGGCCTCGATCGACATGTTGCAGATGGTCATCCGGGCCTCCATGGAGAGGCTGCGGATCGCCGAGCCGCGGTACTCCAGGACGTAGCCCTGACCTCCGCCGGTACCGATCCTGGTGATGATCGCCAGGATCAGGTCCTTGGCGGTGACGCCCTCGGGCAGCTCGCCCTCGACGGTGATCGCCATGGTCCTGAACGGGGCCAGCGGGAGCGTCTGGGTGGCCAGCACGTGCTCGACCTGGCTGGTGCCGATGCCGAACGCCAGGGCCCCGAAGGCGCCGTGGGTGGAGGTGTGAGAGTCGCCACAGACCACCGTGGTGCCGGGCTGGGTCAGGCCCAGCTGCGGGCCGACCACGTGCACCACGCCCTGCTCGACGTCGCCCAGCGAGTGGATCCGCACGCCGAACTCCGCGGCGTTCCGGCGCAGGGTCTCCAACTGGACCCGGGAGACCGGGTCGGCGATCGGCTTGTCGATGTCCAGGGTGGGGGTGTTGTGGTCCTCGGTGGCGATGGTGAGGTCGGTCCGGCGGACCGTCCGGCCGGCCAGCCGGAGGCCGTCGAACGCCTGGGGGCTGGTCACCTCGTGCAGCAGGTGCAGATCGATGTAGAGCAGGTCGGGCTCGCCCTCGGCGCGCCGGACGACGTGGTCGTCCCAGACCTTCTCTGCGAGTGTCCGTCCCATCGCTTTCCCTCCAGCCGGCCGCTCTGCCGGCCTTCTCGTGTCGTCGAGGTCCCGTCCCGTACCCGGCCTGGTGAGGCACCGCAGGCGGACCTGCACGCCGGATCTGTTGTCCAGGATGTGGACACCCCGGTCAGGGTCCATCCTGGGTTTCTCCCGGGCTGCTGATTCAAGAGTGGCGCTTTTCCGGCTGGATTGAACTTGCGTCTCGCCCACTGAGACTGCAGTATCGAGACATGGACAACACTAGCGGCGTCGGCGTTCTCGACAAGGCCGCTCTGGTGCTCAGTGCACTGGAGTCGGGCCCCGCCACGTTGGCGGGGCTGGTCGCCGCCACCGGTCTGGCGCGGCCCACCGCCCACCGACTCGCCGTCGCACTCGAACACCACCGCCTGGTCACCAGGGACATGCAGGGCCGTTTCATCCTCGGCCCCCGACTTGCCGAACTCTCCGCCGCAGCGGGCGAGGACCGGCTGCTCGCCACCGCGGGCCCGGTCCTGACCCACCTGCGCGACGTCACCGGCGAGAGCGCACAGCTCTACCGCCGGCAGGGCGAGATGCGGATCTGCGTCGCCGCCGCCGAGCGGCTCTCCGGCCTGCGGGACACCGTCCCGGTCGGCAGCACCCTGCCGATGAAGGCCGGCTCGGCCGCCCAGGTCCTGCTGGCCTGGGAGGAGCCCGAGCGGCTGCACCGCGGCCTCCAGGGCGCCCGCTTCACCGCCACCGCGCTCAGCGGCGTACGGCGGCGCGGCTGGGCCCAGTCCATCGGGGAGCGGGAGCCCGGCGTGGCCTCCGTCTCCGCGCCCGTACGGGGCCCCTCCAACCGCGTGGTGGCCGCCGTCTCCGTCTCCGGCCCGATCGAGCGACTGACCCGCCACCCGGGCCGGCTGCACGCCCAGGCCATCATCGAGGCCGCCAACCGGCTCACCGAGGCACTGCGGCGCGGCTGAAACGCCATGCCGAAGGGCCGCTCCGGATTTCCGGAGCGGCCCTTCGGCATTGATCCAGGGCCATTGATCCAGGGATATTGCCCCCGGGATATCGGTCCTGAAAAACAGAAAAGCCCCGGAATCACCGGGGCTGAATTACTTACTGGCTGGGGTACCAGGACTCGAACCTAGACTAAATGAACCAGAATCACTCGTGCTGCCAATTACACCATACCCCAACAAAGCGCTCGGCCGATGGGAATCCTACCCACCGGCCTTGCCGCTCTGGTACCCCCGACCGGATTCGAACCGGCGCTACTGCCGTGAGAGGGCAGCGTGCTAGGCCGCTACACAACGGGGGCTTTCTTGGCGATCCCTTGCGGGACC
>NZ_JYJF01000162.1 GCF_000955975.1 Saccharothrix sp. ST-888 | reverse complement strand
CACCACGACGTGACGCTCGGCGAACACCCTTGCGGCGCCCGCCGGTTCACCGTCCCGCGCGACCCAACCGGGCCGCAACAGCAACACCTCACCGGGCTCGGGGAGAGGCTCCACCGTGCTGTCTAAGTCCACGTTGTACCAGCGCCTTTCACGCGCGATGGAGAATTCGGACAGGCTGAGCGGCAGCCGGAACCTGCTCGCCGCGAGCGGTGGCGACGGGCGTGAGGAGGGTGAGGCCGGGGGGTCGGGATCCCGACGCCCCGGCCCGAACGGCAGGCCCGCTCGGTGGCAGACCTCAGCCGCGACGGCGCGGAGGCACGGCGGACGTCCGCCGTTCCACGGGTCCGGGCGAGGTGAAAGCGCGGTGCCTTCAGAAAAGGGCGTTCCGCGCTGCGGAGGCGGCAGGGCCGCCCGAGGCGCGGCGTGGATGCCTCTGCGCCGGAGCGGCGGCCAGGGCATCCGCAATCGTCGGATCCGGCCGTGCCGCGGTCAGAATGCCTAGCGGTCGAACACGCATGACTAACCCCCGTTTGTCCACAGAACCCTAACCGGACGCGAAGCCCGAGATCAATGGGCTCCGGGATCGAATTCCGACAGGTGGGGCTTCCTTGACAGGAGTTGAACGTCCGTCAGACTCTGGCACGGGATGTTGTCAGGTACCCTCCGCCTATATTCTCGGGCGCTGTTGTGCCCGACCCGGTACTCCCCGCCGTAATGCGATTGAACGGAGACCTGTTCCGCATGCCCTTCTCACCCGCGCTTCGCAGGGTGCTCATCGTCACGACACTGGGGTCGTTCCTCGCGTTCCTCGACTCCAGCATCGTCAACGTGGCCCTGCGTTCGCTCTCCGAACGGTTCGACACTCCACTGTCGAGCATCCAGTGGACCGTCACCGCCTACCTGTTGGCCCTGGCCGCCGTGCTGCCGGTGTCCGGATGGGCCGCCGCCCGCTTCGGTGCCAAGCGGATGTACGCACTGGCCATCGGGGTCTTCACCCTGGGCTCGCTGGCCTGCGGGCTGAGCGACTCGATAGGCGAGCTGATCGCCTTCCGCGCCGTCCAGGGCGCTGCCGCGGCGGTCGCCGCACCCGTGGCGCAGATGATCGCGGTGCGCGCCGCCGGACCGGAACGCCTGGCGAAGGTGATGAGCGTCACCGGCGTTCCCACGATCCTTGCCCCCATCCTCGGCCCGGCCGTCGGCGGGCTGCTGCTCGACCACGCCGGCTGGCGCTGGATCTTCCTGATCAACGTGCCGATCGGTGCGCTCATCGTCGTCCTCGCCCTGCGGCTGCTGGAGCGCGACGAGGCCACCGGAGCCGGCCGCCTCGACCTGCCGGGCTTCCTGCTGCTCGCCCTCGGCTGCGTCGGACTCACCTACGGACTCAATGAGTTCGGCGCGGGCAGCGACTTCGTCTCCCGGCAGGTCCTGCCCTGGACCGTGGGCGGCGTGCTGCTCCTGGGGATCTTCGTGGTGCACGCCCTGCGGGCGCCCGCCCCGCTGACCGACCTGCGCCTGTACCGCAACGCCCGGTACACGGCCGCGTCCGTCGCCAACTTCTTCCTGGGCGCGGCCCTGTTCGGCGCGGTCATCCTGATGCCGCTGTACTTCCAGATCGTGCGTCACGAGAGCCCGGTCGCCACGGGATTGCTGCTCATCCCGCAGAGCATCGGCGTCGCGATCGCCGTCGGCAGCGGCTCGAGGTTCGTCCAGTCCCTGGGCATCGGGCGGGCCGTGCTGCTCGGCGGCCTGGTGAGCACGGTGGCCACCCTCCCCTTCGTGCTGATCGGCGCGCACACCTCCTACTGGCTGCTCGGTGCCGTCATGGTGGTCCGGGGCTTCGGCGTCGGCGCTACCATGGTGCCCGTGATGACGGCGGCCTTCCGGGTCATCCCGCCCACGGCCATCGCCGATGCCACGGTCCAGACCAACGTGCTGCAGCGCATCGGCGGTTCGCTCAGCACGGCGATCCTCGCCGCCGTGCTGCAGAGCCGGCTCGACACCGCGACGACGTCCGCACAGCAGGCGGCGGGCTTCGGCACCGCGTTCTGGTGGGTGCTGGCCATCGGGGTGTGCGCGACGGCTCCCGCGTTC
Organism: Saccharothrix sp. ST-888; assembly: GCF_000955975.1. Taxonomy (GTDB): domain Bacteria; phylum Actinomycetota; class Actinomycetes; order Streptomycetales; family Streptomycetaceae; genus Kitasatospora. The sequence continues at coordinate 7,503 of NZ_JYJF01000162.1, read as the reverse complement.
CTGCTGCTGAAGGCCGAACGCGCCGGGCAACCGGCGGAGCAACCCCGCGAGCCCGCTCCCTCCGCACATCAGTAGGACACCGCCCAGGCCAGCGGCAAAGCCGATCAGATGCGCTGTCAGCCGGTGTAGGAGCGTGTTAACTTACGAAAGCGATCACGGGGGGATCGCGGGTACGCGCAGGTGTCGCACCGTCCCTGATCGATCGTCAGCTGCCGCTCGCCACGAGACTTCCAACAGCTTCCCCAGGGGGCGACGGGTACCGCCGGGTCGCCGGCCGTCCGCACGCCGCTGCCTTCGGCGCGCCCCGGGAGCGTTTCATCACCCACCCGCAACCTTCGGCCGAGCCGACTAGGGAGACGTGACCATGCTCTGGAACGACATCTACATAGATGCGGCAGCGACCCGGCTGGGGCGGCTGGAGGACGTGCGGCAAGCGGCCGCCGAAGGGCGCTACGACCCCGCGGAGTGCGAGGCCGACGACCTCGTGAGCGTCAGCGTCGTGGACGACGCCAGTCAGGCCGACATGGCCGTCGAGGCGGCCGGGCTGGCAGTGAGCCGCAGCCGGGCCGCCCACGAGGACTACACCCTCGTCGCCCACGTCTCCAGCGGCACCTTCCACGGGCTGGACCACTGGGCACCCGCCTCCTACATCCAGGCCCGCACCGTCGGTGGCAAGGCCTCGGCGATCCAGCTTCAGCAGGCCTCCAACGGCGGCCTCGGGGCGCTCGACCTCGTCGCGGCGCACCTGGCCGCCCGCCCCGCCCCCGCCGCCGCCCTGATCACCACCAGCGACAAGTACCAGCTACCGATGTTCGATCGGTACCGCTCGGACAAGGGTGCGCCGCGCGGGGACGGGGCGACCGCGGTGGTCCTGCGCCGCGGCGAGGGCATCGTCCGCCTGGTGTCCACCGTGGTGATCTCCGACACCGCCTTCGAGGGCATGTACCGGGGAACGGCGCAGTGGGAGGAGGTCGCCGGCGAGCAGGGCTGGCCGATCAACATGCGCAAGCGCCTCAAGGAGTTCCTGATCGCGGGTGACGTGCAGGTGGCGGACATCGCCCAGGCACTGGCCGGCGGGCAGCAGGCCTCGATGCTGGCGGCCATGGGCGAGGCGGGTGTTGACATCAAGGACGTCGCCCGTTTCATCTACCCGCACTCCGGGGCGACGCAGGTCGACTGGGAGACCGTCAAGGCGGTCGCCGGCGTCGACGTCGGCCAGACCAACTGGGAGCTCGGCCGCCGCCTCGGGCACCTGGGCGCCGGCGACCAGTTCGCCGCGCTGGCCGACATGTTGGAGAACAAGCTGGTCGGACCGGGGGACCTGGTGGTGATGTCCGCGCTCGGGCACGGGTTCAACTTCGGTGCCGCGGTCCTGGAGATCGTGGCCGAGCCGCAGTGGTCGTAGCACACTGCCCGGCGAACGGCTGAACGGAGCCGGCGGCCTGCTCTTCGGTGAGTGGGCCGCCGGCTCCGTCCGTTACCTCGGGGCCATCCGGATGGCGCCGTCCAGCCGGATCGTCTCACCGTTGAGCATCGGGTTGCGCACGACGTGCGAGACGAGCGAGGCGAACTCCGAAGGGTCGCCGAGTCGGGCCGGATGCGGGACCTGCCGGCCGAGTGCCTCGACTGCGGACTCGGGGAGGATGTCGAACATGGGGGTGCGGAACAGGCCGGGTGCGATCGTGACCACCCGGATCCGCGACTGTGCCAGGTCCCGGGCGACCGGCAGGGTCATGCCCACGATGCCGCCCTTCGACGCCGCGTACGCGGCCTGCCCGATCTGGCCGTCGAACGCGGCCACCGAGGCGGTGTTGACGATGACTCCGCGCTCCGCCGCGTCGTCCTCGGTCTGGCACATCCGTGCCGCGGCCAGCCGGATGACGTTGAAGCTGCCGATCAGGTTGACCTGGACGACCCTGCTGAACGCATCCAGCGGGAACGGGCCGTTCTGGCCGACCGTCTTGAAGGCGTTGCCGATCCCGGCGCAGTTCACCGCGATGCGCAGCGTGCCCAGGGAGGCGGCCAGATCGATCGCGGCCCCGACGTCCTCCGGACTGGTCACGTCGCCGGCGCAGAAGACGACGCGCTCACCCAGCTCGTCCGCGACCTCCTTCCCCCGCGAGGAACGACCGAGGATGACCACGGACGCGCCTTGGTCCCGCAGTTCGCGGGCGGCTGCCAGGCCCAGGCCGGACGATCCACCGGTGACCAGCGCGACGCTTCCTTCGATCTGCACGGTTGTCTCCTGTTGTTCGGGGTGCCGAAGCGGCTGTGACGAGAGGTCAGGTCAGCACGGACTGGCGACCAGTGCGCTTCGAGGGGGCCGGGCGGGTGGGGCCGAGACCATCGGCCCCAGGGGCGGCCGAGTGGGCGTACGTCAGTTGACGTAACGTCAGGATTCGCCGCACAGAAGGCGCTACGCCACCTTAGCGGTCGAGCCGGGTGCGCGGGAGCATCACCGCAGGTTGTGGATCATCGCACTGTTTTTGATTGCGCAGGGTCGTGATCCAAGCTAGTGTCCCAATGGGAGTAGACGCGATGGAGCATGGATACGAATCTCATCGCGCAGAACCCGTCGCGGGATTCCCGCGACGGGGAGATTTTCGACTCCAAGCCTTTTCGACGGGGAATCACGGGGGAGTACGAATGGCTATGTTCAGTTCTTAGCGGGTTGATCCGCTTCTGTGGTGATCTTGCCGACCCAGCGGGTCGGCAAACACGTGTTCCGATTTCTTCGTGTCGCCGCGCCGAGTCGCGGAATTGGCATGCCCGGAATTCCTTTCACGACCCCGCGGTCCGTTCTTCATGGCCGGCCCGTGGGCGGATCCGGGCTGCCCTGACGCCTCGACACCGCGCCGGGACACCGACTTGCCGGGATGGACACCGATGACCGACTCGCCGACGTTCTCCGAGACCTTCACCGTCACCGCCGAAAACCCCTTGCTGCACGGGCACGTCGTGCACGGGCGCAACCTGCTGCCCGGTGTCGGGTACGTGGACCTGGTGCTCCAGGTCCTCGCGCGGCACGGTCGGGCCATGCGGGAGGTCGAACTGCGGAACCTCACGATCCTCGCGCCGCTCGTCGTCGCGCCCGGCGACCCGGTCCTGGTCACCGTCGCGGGGCAGCCCGCCCCGGGTAGGGGGTGGCGGATCGAGGTCGGCAGCCGACGTCGGAACGAGGACGAGGAGATCCTGCACGCTCGGGTCACCGCGGCCGGGTGCGCCCCGACCGCTTTCCAGGAGCGACTGGCGATACCCCTCGCCGGTGCGGACCGACTCACCACACTCTCCGACCTCTACGCCTGGCTCCGGGGACGCGAACTGGTCCACTCAGGCCTGATGAAGATCGACGGTGAGATCCACCGGCGGGACCAGGACTGGGTCGCAGAGCTGGAACTGCCCGCGGCGCAGGTCGCGACGGCGGACCGGTTCCTCTTCCACCCGGCCCTGTTCGAGGCCGGGCTGCTCAGCGGCAGCGTGGGCCTGCACATGCTGCACGAGGGGACCGGGAGCGAGCAGCTCTACCTGCCCCTGGTCTTCGAGTCGTTCCGCGCGGCCGGGCCGCTGGGGCGGCGCTGCTACGTCAGGGTCCCGGCTGAGTCGGCCCGCAGGGACGACGAACTCATGCGGCTCTCCGTGGAGTTCTACGACGAGACCGGGCTGAAAGTCGCCGAGGTCGGCCGGCTCACAGCGAAGCGGGTGCGGGCCGTGTCGGCTCTTGACGTTCGCGCCGAGTCGGCGCCGGAGGCCGCAACCGCGGGTGCCGCGCCGAAGCCGGCGGTCGGCCCGTCCGTCGCCGCGGCCGCTGCCGGGCAGGACGTCCTGGGCATCCTGCGGGAGCTGGTCGCGGCCCGGCTGGCGGTGCCGGCGGCGCAGGTCGATGTCGACGGTGGCTTCTACGAGTTGGGGCTGGGGTCGGCGGACCTCGTGTCCATCGTGCCCGAGTTGGAGGACCGGCTGTTGCTGTCGCTGTCCCCGACCATCATGTTCGAGCACAGGTCGATCGCCCTGCTGGCGGCCTCGCTGCGCGAGGAGCTCGCGGCGGCCGGTCCCGGGCAGCCGGGCGGCCCCGGACCCGACGTGCCGGCCGGTCCCGGGCAGTCGGGCGGTGCCGGCGCCGACGCGCCGGCCGTGACCCGTGCGGCCCTGGTGGACGAGGTGTCGGACCTGCTGAGGGTGCCGGCCGACGAGGTGCAACCGGACGCCGAGTTCGGCGAGTTCGGATTGGACCGGATCGGTCTCGCCCGGCTGGTCGTCCGGCTGAACGACCGCTTCGGACTGGCCCTCACGCCCGCCGTCCTCACCGAGCACCCGACCGTGCAGGACCTGGCCGAGTACCTGGCCGCGGCCGGGCCCGAGTCGGCCCCGGTCCGGACCGAGCCGGCGCGGGAAGCGGAGACCCGCCCGCATCCGCTGCTGCACCGGGAGGTGCGCGACGGTGCCGCGGTCGCGTACCTGACCCGTTTCGACGGTGCCGAGCCGTTCCTGCGGGACCACCGGGTGCGCGGCGCCCGGGTGCTGCCCGCCGTGGTGCAGCTGGAGCTGGCGCGGGCGGCGGTCCAGCGCGCGACCGGTCAGGAGCACCCCGGCCGGGTGCGGCTGGACGACATAGTCTGGCTGCGGCAGGCGACCTGCGACCAGGGCGGACTGGAACTGCGGATCGACGTGAAGCCGTTGGCCGAGGGCAGGTGGGACTACTCGATCCGGTACCTGGGTGCCGACGGGGAGTTCGTGCTCTGCGGCCAGGGCCGCGCGAGCCTGTCGGACGAGGGCCACCGCGGCCTGCCGCGGTTGGACGAACTGCGCGCGGCCTGCGCCGAGCAGGTGATTCCCGCCACGGACCTCTACCGGCTGTACGAGCGCGTGGGCATGGACTACGGCCCCGCGCAGCGCTCGCTGGTGACCGTGGGCCTCGGCGCCGACGAGAGCGGACGGCCCCAGGCACTGGCAGAGCTGAGGGTGCCCGCGGCGGCGGACCGGTCGACGGACTGGCGGCTGCACCCGAGCATCCTCGACGGCGCGCTGCAGGCCATCATCGGGCTCCGGCTGACGGGTGATCAGCCCGCGCGTCCGGCACTGCCGTTCGCCGTGCAGTACGTGGATTCCGCCGCCACCACTCCTGCGACGGCGTACGCCTGGATCAGGTACCAGCGGGGAGGTGACCCCGACTCGCCGAAGGCCCGGCTGGACGTCACCGTGTTCGACCAGGACGGCCGGGTGTGCGCGGACCTGACCGGTCTCAGCACCCGGATCCTCGGGGACGCTCCGCAGCCTGCGGCTGCGGCCGCGACCGCGACCGCTCCTGCGTCGCAGCCGGAGCCCACCCCGGCACCGGCCGCGGTGCGCCGGCCCGCCGCCGTCGAGCGCGCCGGCACCGACACCGACATCGCGATCGTCGGCCTCAGCGGGCGCTACCCGGAGGCGGAGGATCTGAACGAGTTCTGGCAGAACCTCCGTTCCGGGCGCGATTGCATCCGCGAGGTGCCGGCGGAGCGCTGGGACCACCGCCGGTACGCCGACGTCGACGGCTCCTCCTCGGCCCGGTGGGGCGGCTTCATCGACGGCATCGACCGCTTCGACTCGCTGTTCTTCCAGATCTCGCCGCACGAGGCCGAGCTCCTCGACCCGCAGGAACGCGTCTTCGTCGAGTCCGCCCACCACGCGCTGGAGGACGCCGGATACACCGGCGAACTGCTCGCCCGGGCCGCGGCCGACCCGGACGGCACCGCCGCGGCCGTCGCCCCGCCCGGCAAGGTGGGCGTCTTCGTCGGTGCGATGTACCAGGAGTACCAGCTCTACGGCGCGCAGGCGCAGGAGCGCGGCCAGGCGGTCACGCTGTCGAGCAGCGCCTCCAGCATCGCCAACCGGGTTTCGTACAGCTACGGCTTCACCGGTCCGAGCATGACCGTGGACACCATGTGCTCGTCCTCGCTGACGGCCATCCACCTGGCCTGCGAGGCGATCAGGAGCGGCCAGTGCGAGATGGCGCTCGCCGGCGGGGTGAACCTCCACTCCCATCCGAACAAGTTCCTGATGCTGAGCCAGCGCCGGTTCCTCTCCGCCGACGGGCGCTGCCGCAGCTTCGGTGAGGGCGGCACCGGCTACGTGCCGGGTGAAGGCGTCGGCGTGCTGGTGCTCAAGCCCCTGGCGCGGGCGATCGCCGACGGCGACCACGTCTACGGGGTGATCAAGGGGACTGCGCTGGGCCACGGCGGCCGGGCCCCCGGCTACTCGGTGCCCTCCCCGGCCGCGCAGGGCCAGGTCATCACCGAGGCGCTCACGGCTGCGGGCGTCGACCCGCGCTCGGTCAGCTACCTGGAGGCGCACGGCACCGGGACGTCCCTGGGCGACCCGCTGGAGATCAAGGGTCTGGCCAAGGCGTTCCAGGCCCAGGACGGCCCGCCGCTGCGGATCGCGGTCGGCTCGGTCAAGTCGAACATCGGGCACTGCGAGGGCGCGGCCGGCATCGCCGGCGTCACCAAGGTGCTGCTGCAACTCCAGCACGGGGAACTGGTGCCGAGCCTGCACTCCGGCGACCTCAACCCGCACATCGACTTCGACCGCGCTCCGGTCCGGGTGCAGCGGGAGCTGGCGCCGTGGCACCGCCCGACCCTGGAGATCGACGGGGAGCAGCGAACGTTCCCGCGGATCGCCGGCGTGTCCGCGTTCGGCGCCGGCGGCTCGAACGCCCACATCGTCATTGCCGAGTTCCGGCCGGAGCAGTCCGACTCCCGCCCGACGCTGCCCGCCCCGGTCGGCCGGCCCGCACTGCTGGTGCTCTCCGCCCAGAGCGAGGCCCAACTCGTGCAGCAGGCAGAGCGGTTGGCCGCAAGGCTGGCGGAGCTCACCGAGGCGGACCTCCCCGACGTCGCCTGGACCCTGCAGATCGGGCGGATGGCGTTGGAGGAGCGACTCGCCCTCGCCGTGACCTCACTGGACGACGCCAGGGCCCAGCTGGCGGCGTTCGCCGCCGACCCGCAGCGGCCGGGCAGTTGGCTGCGCGGCACCGCCCACTTCGGCCGGCGGGCGCTGGACGGGACGGCCGAACAGGCGCTGCGGGGGGTCGCGGCCGACTGGACCGACCGCGGCGAGTACGACGGCTTGCTGCGCCTGTGGGTCGACGGCGCCGCGGTGGACTGGGAGACGCTCCACCCGACGGCCCTGCCCGCGCGGCGGATCTCCCTGCCCGGGTACCCCTTCGCCCCTGACCGCTGCTGGTACGACCTGGACCTCGGCGGCGAGCCGGAGAAGCCGTTGGCCGACGGTGCCGTGTCCGTGGCGAGCCCCGGTGAGGCGGCGGAGGAGCCGCTTCCGCCCGTGGCGGACCTCGGCGTTGTCCGGGAGCAGCCGCCCGCCGACGTGGCCGCGATCGTGGCGGTCCCGGAATCCGACAGGGCTGCCGCGGAGCCCGGTGAGGTGTTGCTGTTGCGGCCCGGTTGGGTCGCGCGGGACGGTGAACCGGCGGGCGCCGCAAGGGTGTTCGCCGAGCGTCACGTCGTGGTG
>NZ_JYJF01000161.1 GCF_000955975.1 Saccharothrix sp. ST-888 | reverse complement strand
GAGCCGAACGTCCAGACGTGCGACCTACACAGTCCACCTCCGCGAACCCTCCGCCGACGCCTTGACAGCGCCGCAGCAGCCGTAACTTCGCGGCATTGCTTTGAAACGCCCCTGGTGGACCCGTTTGTAGGGCGGGAAGCGGCAGGCAGCGCGGCCCATTTGACGCCGTTGTCGACGAGGTAGCGGATCGCGTCGAGTATCCGGCGGTGGCAGCAGCCCTCCGGCCGCCCGCCCCGGCCGCTCATCCACGCCGGCGCCGGAAGCAGGTCCCGCACCGCCGCCCACTCGGCGTCGGTCATGTCGCTGTTGTAGCGTCGAACACGCTCGCCATGGTCGCCCGCGTTGCCGTACCGGTGCGCGAAGCAGTCACACCCTGGGGGAACGGAGTTGCCGCCGACCGCGGCGACGGTGCACGAAAGCGGCAACAGGGTCTCCTCGCAGCTTTTCGGTCTCGACAACCTCCAAGCTGCGCAGAGGCCCTGTCTTCATGGAGCGACAGCGCCGAGATCACCCGAATGGGGAACCCGCGAACATGCGCGCCAATCCCAAGACCCATGACGGGGTTGCGGATCGCTTCCAAACGACGGGCTGCAGGCTTCACTTGATGTTGCGGACTGGTCGGTCGCACGTCCCCGAAGGACGCTTGTCACCCTGTGTCCACGTCCCGAGGGTCACCTCAGACGGGCGCCCCGCCCCCGCCCCATCAGGCTCACATGCCGAGGTGGTGTCCGATGTGGGAGGGTGGCGGATGCTGTCGGGGGCTGGTGCGGTACCCGGCAAAGACGAAGATCCGGGGGTGTCCCGGCCAGCTGCGCGGTGGTCGCTGTGACCAAGGTGGCCGGGCAGGACGGCGGGGAATTGAGGCGAAAGTAGTCGTGCAGAACACGCCCCGGACCGGCCAGTGGTGCGGCGTGCGCCTCGCCACGCAGCGCGCGTGGCGAGGCACAGGACGAGATACCCAGACGCTCGGCCACGACGGAGCCGAGGACGGTGACCGGGAGGCGCTCGCGGGCCGGGTCGAGCCAGGCGCCCTCGGCCACCCGGCCGCCCAGCGTCGCTGGCAGGTCCGAGCTTGCTCCCTCGGGCGGCGACGTCGGCCGTCTACACACTCCCGGGTAACACCGGAGCAGTTGCGCGCCCGCCGCCAGCCGTCGCCAAGGCTCCGCCGCAGGTGCGGGGTCGGCAGAGCGTCCCCAGCGAACTGCTGACGCTGTTTCAGGCGTGTGGTACGCACCTGGCCGCGGCCCCGAGTGCGTGCTACTCAGCGCAGGTAGCGTTCGACCACCGGCGACAACTCCGTTGCGGGTCTCGCCGCGGGTGCACCGTTCGGCCGCCCGTACCGCGCGACGGTGCCGCCGTAGTCCAGGCGCACCGCCTGCGCCACGAGGTCCGCCAGCGGGTCGCGGCGCGGCGTCCGCCAGGGTCTCCAACGTGCCGTCACATCACTCAAACCTGCCAACTCGGCTCCCCCATCAGACCCTTGCACCTGGGACAAGGTGTTCTCACCGGCGCCGGACATGCGCTCCGGCGGACTGTTACACGATCGGCACATCGGCCGGCAAGTAGCTGCTTCCGGCCTCGGCGCCGATCAGGGGCCCGCGTTGTTCGCTCGGCTGCCGCGGCGCACCCGGGGGAGCCGGCCGGCGTGCACACCCACTTTGCCGACGGCGCCGGGACAGCAGGGATTCGGCCCTCAATCGAGCTCGTCCGTGAGGACGGGCAGGATCCTGCCGCCCGTGCGGAGGCCGTGGGTTCGCCGGGGGTGTCGTGTGCGCCGTCTCCGCACGACGGTGAGACATGGTGGACATGCTCGGGCATCGCGTGGCGTCGGGGAGGGGGCTGCTGCCGTCCTGTGGTCCGTTGCCCGGCTCCGCTGCCGTACGGGTCTCCGACGGGGTGCCGCCCACCGGGCCTTCCTCCGCTGCGGAAGGTGCAGGCTGCAGCGCCGAGTCGTGTCTGCGCAGTGCGTCGGCCGCAGCCAGCGCTTCTCCGGAGGGCGGACGTCGCGTCTGGCTCCGGCAGGGTGGGACGACGGTGCGCACCGGATCCGCAGGGCGCTCCAGGACGATGACGCCGTTGTGCTCGGCCACCGTCAGCCCGGCGCCTGGCGGGGCGAGCGTATAGAGGGCGATGACGGCTCCGCCGGCGGTGGCGATGGACAGGTAGGAATCGCCCAGACGCCGGCGGACCTTCACGACAGCGCCGAGCAGGTAGTCAGGCACGGCGTAGAAGTTCCCCCGGAAGGGCACCAGGCCCTGGTGATCGACGGTGCGATCGGCGCAGACCTGGACTGGGAAAGGCGTGGGGGGCAGTGCCCTCAGTGGTTCCGTGCCGGCCGGCGCTCCCTTTGCGGCGCTCGCGTCGACGGAGGTCCGACCGGGACCGTCCATCCGCGCTGCGAGTTGATCGAGGCTGTCCTGCGCGTCCTGAACCGTGGCCCCGTTGTTGACCGCGGTCCACCAGTGGCGGGCAGCCCTGCCGAGAGTCTCGTTCGCCAGGTGTCGGCGGTGGTCCTGGGGGCAGATCTCGACTCTCGCCCCGTAGTGCTCGGCGACACGTGCGAAGGCCGCTGTCACTCTGCCGGTCCCTGGGTGGCACATGGGCGGCGTCCGGTCGAAAAGCCAGCGCCCGGGGGTGCCCCCGAGTCGTCTCATCACGTGCTCCATGGCTTCGACGAGGTGTGGCAAGTCCTGGTCCTCCGCCAGTGCGCCGCGCCAGCGGCCAGAGTGTGTGAGCGAGCCCAGCAGCAGGTAGGCGCGGCCCTCGCGGCCCTCTCCCGCCGACGGTCCGGGGAGTTCCAGCCACTCGAACCGGACGGCTTCGGCAGTCGGCTGCGGGACGACCGGGCTGCTGTCATCCCTGGTGATGGGCTCCTGACACCATTCGCACGGAGGCCGGACCCGGTGCTTACGCAGGGAGCGGGTGAGGGTCGAGTAGCCGCCCGTATAGCCGAGGTCGGCGATCTCGCCGAGCAAAACGGCCGCTGGCAGGTGCGGATCCTCCGAGAGCCGCTGGCGACAGTACGGCAAGAACCGCAGGAAAGCTTCCGGCACAGAACTGCGGATACCCGGGGTCCGCTCCCCCCGGAGATATGACCTCACGGTTTTCCGATCACGGCCGAGGTGCCGGGAAATCCTTGCCGTGGACCATCCCCGGCGATACAGCTCGCACACATCCACATATTCTTCACAGCTGAGCAACAGACCCCCTGCCAGTCAACCCGACAATATGCACCCCAAGCCGATGAATATGCCTGAGGCAAGCGTGAAACTTAGCACGAAGACCGGATAGATCATATAGGACAAGCGTCTTCCGAACACTGCCGAGCTGGACATTTTCGGCGAGCACTAGCTATTCTAAATACGGAACGACCACCAGATCGGTCATTATTTCCGACCTTCGGACCACGAAAAAAGATCAATCACCGCCACTCCGAGTAATTCCAGAGAGCACCGCTGGGATCGAATGCAGATCGGCACTCGCACATCGCATAAATCAGCTCGCAGGCACCTCGTTGATGATGTGTGATCTCAACCGCGCCAGCCACGCACCTCGGAGACCCCGCGCAAAATCCCAGTTCGATCACTCTCCAAGGCCGCCCGCAGACCGGTGCGATGAATCCCGCCCTCCGAGGGGACGGCCGGCAGTGCCTGCCCGGTCTCCACCGCCTCGCTCCCCGGACCGGCGCCAGGCCACCAAGGACACCCGGCAGGGCGTGGTACGCAACGTCGGGATCCGGCTCAGCTCGTCCCGGTACGTCGCCTTCCTGGACGACGACAACGAGTGGGAGCCCGACCATCTGGGGCCCGCTGTCGGGGCGTTGAGAGCTCCCGGCGGCCCGGACGCCGCTGTCCGCCTCCTGTCCCATCTCAGTTGATCTTTGCTGGTGGGTAGCCCTGTGACTTGAGCCGATGCAATCGGTGCTGAGACGGGCCAAGCGGCCGTTCCTTCACGCTCCGTTACTCGGCATCTCGAAGCGTGAGGAACGGCCGCGTCACATGCTCCCGGATCCTGGAGATCTCAGCAGGTCGAGTGAACCGGCTTCGACAGTCTGCGGGCACACGACCAGGCTCAGACGTCAAACTAAAGACGTACTGGCTACGGCTCTATTCTCCGGAGACGGCTACCAGGGGGGTGGGGATCATCTGCCGGTCGGCCTGGAGCGGTCAGTAGCTCGTTTCCCTTCTTCCAGGGCACTCCGGTTGGCCCGCACCCGGCTTGGCACGTACGGCAGTTGCAGATCGTGATCTGGGTGGTGTCGGTGCTGGTCAGCGTGGTCGGTGATGCCTGCGGAGGTGTCAGCGGCCGCCGTGTCATGGCGAGGTGTGACTCAAGACCATGACACGGCGGCCGCGGCCACCATAGCGCCCGCTCAGCTCACGGTGAGCGTGAACAGGGTGCTCTCGTCCGACTCGTAGTGATGGTCCTCGCTGAACACCTCCAGGTGCCAATCGGCCTTGGTGCCGTGCGGCACGCTCGGATCCACGTGGATCGGGATCAGCGCGGTCGCAGTCCGCAGGGCCGGAAGCCCGGCCGGGAAGGCGCACTGCACCATGTTGTTGTTGAGCCAACTGACGCAGGAGGCGGGGAAGTAGGGCCCGTGCGCGGTGAAGCCGTACGGCAGCTCGACGATCACGGTGAACGGCGAGGCCGTCGTGTCCGGGCCACCGTTGGCGACGAAGGCGTGCAACGTGGTGTCGCTACCGGGCCCGGCGGGATCGGGATCCAGACGGACCACCTGGAGGTCAGAGTTGGACGGCGTCGCCGCGGCCGCCACCGTTGTGCCAGCCAGTACGGCCGCTAGGGCTGCCGTCGTCACGACGCTCCAACGGGCCCTTCGATTGACCATCCGCGGGGCGTACACCCTGGACGACCCCGGCCGCCCGCAGCACACCGTCCCTTACCGGCTGATCACCATCATCCTCGACCACGAGTCCGCACCCGCAACAGAGTTGGCGGCCCGCTACAACGAGCGATGGGAGATCGAGACCACGCTGGACGAGCTGAAGACCCACCAGCGCGGCCCCGCCCAGGTCCTTCGTTCCCGCTCGCCCGAAGGCGTGGAGCAGGAGGTCCGGGGCCACCAGCTCGTCCACCACGCGATCCGCCAGCTCATGCACACCGCCGCCGAGGACGCCGGTACGGACCCCGACCGGCTCTCCTTCACCCGCACCCTCCGCCTCGCTCGACGCCAAGTCGCCGCGCAGGCGGCCTTTTCCCCCTGACCACCTGGCCGCAGCCCTCGCCGACGGCTGCAGGAGATAGTCCGCCACCTCCTCCCCGCCCGCCGTAGGCGCTCCAACGCCCGCGTCGTCAAACGCAAGATGTCCAACTTCGGCGTCAAGCGGGCCGACCACAAACTCTGGCCACAGCCCACCCGAGACCCAGTTGAAGCAGTCACCATCGCGCCGCACCACAAGACCACCCCGATCAACCCACCCGTCACGGTCAGGCGAGCCTGGGACTACTAAGGCACTGGTATCGAGGCTAACCCGACATACCAGGTGTCTCAGTCGAGACTGTCAGAGAGGGGCCCGGTACAGCACGACGGCATCACGACGGAACTCGTCCGAGTACTTCGACGGACGTCCCACCTGGACTTCCCTTCCTGGATCTACAAGATCCAGGTGTCAGGGTGTCCACGTCACAGGGCAAAGCTCAGACTCCATGATCACCTGGACTCGTGCCCGTTCTGCTTGCCACCCTCGTCGCGACCACTCCCGCACCTATCTGCTGGTCGACAACCCGGAAGCCTCGCGCGTTGTGCCACCGTGACGCATCACCCAATCAGTGGCCGCTCTGAAAGAGCGAACGAAAACTCACTCCGACAGCTGCTCTGGCAGGGAGATGACTGGCGATCCAGAGTCATTCCCGCTTCCCATCGCATTGCCGTCTGAGGAGAAAAATACCTCGGAATCCCGACTGGAAAAGTCGTGAGAGCTTTCGGCGAGCTCGGAAAAGAACTCAGCCAGTCCTTCGCGAAACTGGGAAATCCTGATCCTGTCTGCGCGCTTCATGAGGTGACAGGCTCGCGCGCAGCGGTCGCGCTGGCAAGGAAACTGATTTTAGGATAGGCTTCAAAGTCGCATCTGTGCCGCTTCGGGATCCGGTTGGTGCTCCGCATAATTTAAGCCTTTCACAGAGGTATCGACTGACTGCAGGTGGCTAGCTGAAACGCTGGCGAGTTTCCAGTGAAAGATCAGAAACCTCTCCAGCTCAGATGGATGCCGCCCGGACTCCATGACGCCTTCTCATGATCACTCACCCAGCAGCCGCGCCGAAGAGGAGGCAGGCGCGGTGGTCGCTAGCCCTGGTCGCATGCAAGCTGCGGGAAGTATATCGGTGCACTTACCGACGACAGGATCAGCTGTGCCGGCCCTTGGCTAGCAGTGCATCATGCAGGGGGTGACTCAGCGGGGTTCGAGAAACGGTCCGATGTTCCCCGTGGCCGTCAAAGTGGCAGGAATGAGCGCCTCCGGCGCACCCCTATTACCCCAAATGGCGGCATCATCAGGCCGCCCCACCCCGGCGCACTGCAGCACCGAACAAACCCTAATCGAGTGAATGATAGTTGCTGACTTGACGCAAGCGGCCACGTTTTCAACATCAGCATGATGTAATCAGTATTCTCGAGGCATTTCGGCCTCACTTCGGGAGCCGGGGAAACGAACGCGGACGCCCATTCGGAGTACGTCGTGGCGCCTTGAAGCCAAAAGTGGATGTGTCCGGGCAATAAGGAGTCACCCGGCAACTGAACTTGATTGATCGCAGCGGTGGCTTTGTGGGGGTGACTGGTTGGAGGGTGTGCGGTGTCCGCTGGTCTGCCCAGCTCTTCCACGTCTGCTCCGGTCGGGCCCTGGCGGGCGGGGTGGTCGGGTCGGTGATCAGGCCGGCGGCGCGTGGGCGGCGTCGAACAGGTCGGTGAACGCGTGCTGCCAGGGCCAGCGGTCGGGCAGGTTGAGCGTCAGCCGACGGGCTGAACGGGCGATGCGGGCCGGGACGTTGACCAGGTGGGCGCGCAAGGCAGCGGTGGTGGCCCGGGTGTGGAAGGAACCGGCGAGGCAGCCACCGGCCCGCAGCAGGTTGAACGCGATCGCCCACAGGGTCAGCCAGGCGTTGTTGGCCTGGAAGCCGCCGGAGGGCAGGTGGGCGAGCGGTCCGGACTTGGCGTCCGCGATCACCTGCTCCACCACCGTGTGCTGCCGGTGCTGGAGTTCGGTCTGCAGCATGGTGAACGGGCTGTCGGTGAAGACGGCGTGGTAGCGCCAGGCGGTGGCCCGCTGGGCCTTCTTGCGGCCGGTGAACGCGGTGTACCGGGTCTCGGCGACCTCGGCATCGGAGACAAGCTCACCGGTGCCGGGGTCGACGAACGCCTCGGGGTAGCGGATCGGCGTCCAGGCGTGGTCGGGGATGCCGGCGGCGATGTTGTCGTGGCCTGAGTGCCGCAGGGCGCCGATGGCGAGGTTGCGCAGGGTGGCCATGGCCCGCGAACCCCACACCCTCAGCGCCTATCTGAACCAGCATCATGCCGGACAGATCCTCTGAACGACGTCGCCCTGGTGCGTCGGCAAGTGCACACGAGGATGCCGTCGATCGGGACGACGCCACCCTTTCGGACGATCTTCTTCAGGACGCGATCCAGGCGCGGGGTGCGGGCGGCGAGGAGGTCGACCGCCTCCAACACCCCCGCGGCACACGGTGGAAACGGGACACCGTCGCCGTCGGCCATGTCAGACAGGCTCAGGACCGCGATCTCGCCGGGCGGGAGCTCGCGCCAGCGCGAGCCGATCATCTTGCAGTAGCCCATACCAGGTCGGCGACCATGCGGGGCGTGCTGCCGCTCGACAGCGAGAGTACGGCCTGGTAAACAGCGGGGTGAGTACCCTCGGCGGGATCATGGTTGTTCGTCACAGACTGCCAACCCGCCGGGGGCCGTTGTGGTTGTGCGGGACTGACGGATGATCAAGTCGACGATCACAACCTCCGACCGCCCCGCTCACACCCCACCGGCCCCAGGCCAGGGCCTCCCACCTCCGAATTCTGGATGGCGCTCATTCACATGCAGCAGAGTCTGCTGAAACTCCCATCCAGCCCATCAGCCGGGTTATGGCCTGTGGTGGTCCGTGGGACTGATGAGGGTGACGTCAGCGGAGGTGTCGCCGCCCACGTTGTCGCCATCGCCGGCCCGGATCGTGTTAACGGCCACAGCGGGGGCATCGCGGTCGACCCTGACGGGGATGGTGAGAGGAGGGGCCGACGCCCCGGCCGCCACGGGGGCCATGGTGTCGCATACGAGCAGTTTCGCGCTCGGGGTGATGCAGGTCCAGCCGGTCGAGGTGGGGAAGGGGCTGGCCAGACTGAGGCCGGTGGGAAGCGTGTCGGCCACAGTGATGGTGCCGGGGGTGGGCACGGTCCCGACGTTCGTCACCGTGACGATGTACCGGCCGGTCTCGCCCTGCTCGAAGGTCTTCGGGGAGTGGGACTTCTGGACCACCAGCTGGGGATAAGAAAGCGCGGCCTGCGCCGGAGCGGCGAACGCCACCATCGGCACAGCGGCGACGGCCGCGACCGCGGCCAGGGCGGTGAGTCGTCGGCGGGTGGAGCAGTGCGTCTGCTTCATCAAGGTGTCTCTCCTGTCTCTACGGGGGTCGCTTCGCGTGACGGGGGCTACCTGACGACTGCCAGAGCCCGCGGCCACGGCACCCTCGGGCGCGCGACGGTGGCGGAACGATCTGCTTGTCCAATTCGCTCCGTTTTACCCATTATTAGCTCGGGTGCGACCCATCCTTCCGCGCCGCGCCTACGCGTGGAGGCATGAGCATCGACTCCTGGATCGACTTTGGGCGCATCATCTGACGGGACGTCACCGCCCCGCCGATGGAAGGCCTTGCTGGCACGGGCGTCGGCGATGCTGTCCCTCGCTACGCTCGCTGAGATTCCTCACCCTGCTTCGGCGTCGACCGGTACTCCAGCCGCACTTCGCGATCTCACTGGTGGCCACACGCTGGCCACCGACGGAATGCGAGCCGGCACGGCTACCGGGCGACCTCGGCATCCGTGAGGACGAGCAGGGCGCGCAGGAACTCGGCGGCATGATAGGCGTTCATGCGGACCTTGGTCAGAGGACGTCCTGCTTGGATGCGGGATAGTTCATAGATTGTGCAAAGTTATGGTGCTTTCGTCCGTTGTCCGTCTCGTGAGGTTCGAGATCATGGCGAGGCGGATCATGCTTTCCGAGTGTTTGGGGCTTGGTCTCGCAGTCGCGGGCGAGTCGGCGATGCATCATGATCCAGCCGAAGCTGCGCTCGACCACCCACCTTCGCGGAACGACCGCGAAGCCCTTGACCTGCGTGTTTCGCGGTACGACGTCGACGTCGATGCCGAGCCGTGCTCCATGTTCGATGGCCTGGGTCTTGTAGCCGGTGAAGTTCCACCCTGCGGTTGGACACCAGTCTTCTACGCTGCGAGGGTGTGATCTTGGTGGTGCCGCTGCCGGATCTCGAATGGGGTGAGGTAGCCCCAGTCGGGGTGCTTGCGTAGGCGCCGACGGCTGTAGAAGGTCTCGGGACCCTGTTGCTTGGGCAACAGGGTCCCTCGATGAACGCAAAGACCTCCGCGCGGGCGCTGGCGCGCTCCGGCCAGATGCGGGTGCCGATCTCCTCCTTCAGCACGGCGAAGAAGCTCTCGGTGGCGGCGTTATCGTGACAGGAGCCGACTCTCCCCATCGACTGCCTCATGTTCAACTTTCTTATCTCTGTTTGGAGTTCGACCGGTTGAGTCCACCCTCGCTGCCGC
>NZ_JYJF01000017.1 GCF_000955975.1 Saccharothrix sp. ST-888 | reverse complement strand
ATGACCGCCCGTCCGGTGGTTTCAACCGTGACCGCGATGACCGTGGCGGCTTCCGCCGTGACGACCGTCCGCAGGGCGGCTTCAACCGCGATGACCGTCCGCGTCGTGACGACCGCCCCCAGGGCGGCGGCTTCCGCCGGGACGACCGTCCGTCGGGTGGTTTCAACCGTGACCGTGACGACCGTGGTGGCTTCCGCCGCGATGATCGTCCGCAGGGTGGCGGTTTCCGTCGGGACGACCGTCCCTCCGGTGGCTTCCGCGACCGCGATGACCGTCCGCGTCGTGACGACCGCCCCCAGGGCGGTGGCTTCCGCCGCGATGACCGCCCGTCGGGTGGTTTCAACCGTGACCGTGACGACCGTGGCGGCTTCCGCCGCGACGACCGCGGTGGCCGGCCGTACGAGAGCCGTGAGGGCTGCAGCGGTGGCTTCCGTCGGGACGACCGCCCGCAGGGTGGCGGCTTCCGTCGGGACGACCGTCGCGACGACCGCCGGGACTACGACGACCGCCGTGGCAACTTCGAGCCGGTCCAGCGTCTGCCGATCCCGGAGGACGTCACGGGCTTCGAGATCGACGCGGATGTGCGTCAGGACCTGAAGAGCCTGCCGAAGACCCTCGCCGACGATGTCGCGCGCAACCTGGTGATGGTCGCCCGGCTGCTCGACAGCGAGCCGGAGGAGGCGTACAAGTTCTCGCGCGTCGCGCTGCGGCTGGCCTCGCGTGTCGCCTCCGTCCGTGAGGCGGCGGGCTTCGCGTCGTACATGACGCAGCGGTACTCCGAGGCGCTGACCGAGTTCCGGGCGGCGCGGCGGATGACCGGGCGGGCGGACCTGTGGCCGGTGATGGCCGACTGCGAGCGCGGTCTGGGCCGTCCGGAGCGGGCGCTGGCGATGGCCGGTGAGCCCGAGGTGAAGCAGCTGGACAAGGCCGGTCAGGTCGAGATGCGGCTGGTCGCGGCGGGTGCCCGTAGCGACATGGAGCAGTTCGACGCCGCCGTGGTGACGCTGCAGAGCCCGGAGCTGGCGTCCAGCGCGATCCACCCGTGGACCGCGCGACTGCGCTACGCGTACGCCGAGGCCCTGATCGCGGCCGGCCGGGCGGAGGAGGGCCGTGACTGGTTCGCGAAGGCCGCCGAGGCCGACACCGACGGTGCGACCAACGCCTCCGAGCGGCTGGCCGAGATCGACGGCCTGGAGTTCGTCGACGCCCTCGACCCGGAGCTGGACGAGGACGAGCGCGGCTCGGTCGGCGTGGCCGCCCAGGAGCGCCGCAACGTCGCGATCGACGACACCGGCGACGACCGCGTGATCTTCGAGGACGAGGAAGACGTCGAGGAGTACTACGACGAGGACGACCTCGAGATCGAAGAGGACCGCGAGGGCGAGGCCAAGAAGTAGTCCGCGTCACGCAACACGCCGGAGGCCCGGTCGGTACGCATGCCATGTGCGTACCGGCCGGGCCTCCGGCGTATCTGCCTCCAGGTCGGCCGGGTCAGCCGAGTGTGAGGCTGCGGAGGACCAGGCCGGTGGCCGGCTTGGGACCGAAGGAGGTGGACTTGCGGGGCATCGTCACGCCCTGTTCGGCGAGGCGCCGGACCACGCTCTCCTTGACCGGGTGCAGCAGGACGGCCGTGCCGCCGCTGCGGGCGGCCTCGCGCTCGGCGGCGTCGGCGGCGTGCAGATAGCCGATGTCATCGGGGCCGTCGGGGACGCGCCAGGTGTGGTCGAGCAGGGTGGCGTGCAGGACGGTGGCGTCGAGGTGACGCCACTCCTCGGGCCTGCCGGTCGGCACGGTGGCCGCGAGCAGGGCCTCGTCCGGCTCGCTGACCAGCCGGAAGATGCCGTCGCCGCCGGTCAGCAGGAAGGCGTTCCCGCCGTGCTGCTTGGCGTCGCCGAGGGCCTGCAGGGCCGTCTCCAGCGGGCCGGGGACCTCCTTGACCTGCCAGTGTTCGCCGAGCCGGGCGAGTGCCTCGGCGACCGGCAGCCGGTACAGCACCCGGTGGATGGCCCGGACCTGTAGCGGGTAGCGCGCGGTGTCGACCAGCAGCACCATGCCACGGTCCCACGGGCTGCGCGGGAGGTGCCGGTGCTCGCGCTGGAGGCGCAGGTACATCTCCCAGCGGTGGTGGCCGTCCGCGATGAGGGCTCGGCAGGTGGCCAGGTCGCGGCCGACCTCGGCGAGCTCGGCATGGTCGGTGACGGCCCAGAGCCGGTGGTGGGTGCCGTCGCTGGTGGTCGTGGTGAGCAGCGGCTCGCCGAGGACGGCCCGTTCGATCACGCCGGCCGCGCCGCCGTTGCCCCGGTAGGTGAGCAGCAGCGGCTCCAGGTTAGCCCTGGTGGTCCGCATCAGGCCGACCCGGTCGGCGACCGGTCGGGGCATCACGTCCTCGTGCGGCAGCACCACGCCCGCCTCCCGGCCGCTGACCGCGAGGGCGCCGATCAGGCCGCGTTGCAGGTTTCCGCCACCGGGTCCGCCCTCGCCGGTGCGCTGCTCGTAGACGTAGAGCGCGGGTTCGGGGTCGGCGGCCAGGACGCCCTGGCGCTGCCAGTCGGTCAGCAGGCGGGCGGCGTGCCGGTATCGGGTGTCGCGGTCGGGGCGGTCGCCGCTGTCCTCGGGTTCGGGCCTGGGGAGGATGAGCCGGACGATGTTGTACGGATCGGCGGTCTCCAGGTCCAGCCGCCGGTTGGGGTCCACCACGTCGTAAGGGGGCGAGGTGACCGCCGCCAGCGTACCGACCCGGTCGGGGACGTATCGCAGGCCGCGGAACGGCGAGAGGGACAGCCCCGCAGTGGCGACATGCCCGGGGTCACCGGGGCCGCCTGCTGGAGCCTCTGCTCCTGTGTCTGCACTGGGTGTGCTCATTCTGGGCATCGTAATCGGGTACGCGTTGTTCAGAGATCTCAGAGATCACACTGCCCGGCCAGTTCGTCAGAAGAGGGTCGGTCCGGGAGCGGGCGGTGCGACCGGGAGGCGGGGTACGGGATGGAGGCGGAGCACGCGATGAGTGACGGGCAGGAGCGGGCGAACGGCGGTGGCAGCGAGAGCGCGGGCACTGCGCCGCAGGGCGGGCCCGGCGTGCCGGAGGGCGGGGTGTACGACTGGTTCCGGCGCGGGGCGCGGCTGCTGGAGCAGGGCCACCCGGCGGCGGCCGAGCAGCTGCTGGCGCGGGCCGCGGAGGCGGAGCCCCACTCGCGGAGCATCCGGGAGACGCTGGCGAGAGCGCAGTTCGACGCCGGGCTGTTCGCGGCGGCGCTCGGCAACTTCCGGGCGGTGGCGCTGGCCGATCCGGCGGACGACTACGCTCAGTTCGGGTGGGGTGTCGCGGCAGCCCGGCTGGGCGACTTCGAGACCTCCGCCGAGCACCTGGCCCTGGCGGTCGCCATGCGGCCGGAGGCGGACCACTACCGGGCCGCGCTGCGCCAGACCAGGGCGACGCTGGCGGCCCGTGCCGGGGCGTACGGGCCGCTGCTGCCCGGTGCGCCCGGCTACCTCGCGCCGCCGGAAGACGGCGGACAGGCCGGGTGACGGGCCGGGTGACGCCGCGGCCGGCGGCGCCGGATCAGGGGCCGGGTCCGGGTGTCGGCGGTCCGGCGGTTCCGGCCGGCGCGGTGAGTACGGGGACCGAGACGATGAGCAAGAGGACGAGGTAGAGCACTGATGACGGACACCGCAGTCGGCCGGGCACACACCGCGCCGGGAGGCTCCGACCGCCCGCTGACCGAGGCGTACGACACGGCGCTGCTGGACCTCGACGGTGTGGTGTACGCCGGGCCGCACGCGATCCGGCACGCGGTGGCGTCGCTGGAGGCGGCGCGCGGGGTCGGGATGCGGCTGGCGTACGTGACCAACAACGCCTCCCGCCCGCCCCGGGTGGTGGCCGAGCACCTGACCGAGCTGGGCGTGCCGGCCGAGGCCGCGGACGTGATCAATTCGGCGCAGGCGGCGGCCCGGCTGGTGGCGGAGAAGGTTCCGGCCGGCTCGAAGGTGCTGGTGGTGGGTGGCGCGGGGCTGGAGGAGGCGCTGACCGAGCGCGGGCTGGTCCCGGTCCGCTCGATGACGGACGGACCGCTCGCGGTGGTCCAGGGCTATGACCCGTCCGTGGGCTGGCAGCACCTCGCCGAGGCCTCGTACGCGGTGGCGAGCGGGCTGCCCTGGGTGGCGTCCAACACCGACCTGACGGTGCCCACCGCACGCGGCATCGCCCCCGGGAACGGCACGCTGGTGGCGGCCGTCCGGACCGCGACCGGAGTCGACCCGGAGGTGGCGGGCAAGCCGCTGCCGCCGATGCACCGGGAGACGGTGATCCGTACCGGCGCGCAGCGTCCGCTGGTGGTCGGGGACCGCCTCGACACGGACATCGAGGGCGCCTACAACGGCGGCGTGGACAGCCTGCTGGTCTTCACCGGTGTGACCACGCCCGCGCAGGTGCTGACGGCTCCGGTGCGGCATCGGCCGACGTACCTCGCGGCCGACCTGCGGGGTCTGCTGGTCGCCCAGCCGGAGGTGACGGCGCTTGGTGAGGGGCGCTACCGCTGCGGCGGGTACGAGGCGTGGGTGGACGGCGGCCGACTGCTGCTGAGCGGTGGCGGGGAGGACCCGTACGACGGGCTGCGGGCGCTCTGCGGGGCGGCCTGGGCGGCGGCGGACGCGGACGGCGCTGTGCCGGACGGCAGCAAGGCGCTCGCCGAGCTCGGGCTGTAGCGGAGTCCCGGAGGGGGCGGGCAGGGGCAGGTCAGAGCAGGGTGCGCAGCCGCAGGAGGTCGCGGAAGCCGGCCTCCAGCTTGACCCGGCCGGTGGCCCAGGCGGAGGTGAAGTTGAGCTGTCCGCCGACCATGGCCACCAGGTCGTCGCCGGTCATCGCGAGGCGGATCTCCGCCCTGGCGGGGGGCGGGCCCTGGGCCTCGACCATGCCGGTGATCCGGCCGTCGTCGAGGCGGCCGGAGAACGTCAGGTCGAGGTCGGTGATCCAGCAGGTGAGTGAGCGGTCGAGAGCCGCGGCCTTGCGGGCGTCGCCGTTGGCGCCGCCGAGGTTGCGGCTGAACTGTTCCAGTGCTTCGCGGCACTGCTCGATCGTGGCCATGACTGCTGGTCTCCCGTTCTGCCCGCCTGCTGTTCCTGGGGCCGACTGACCACGCTATCGCAGCAGTGCCGGAACTCGGGTGGACGGTAGCGGCAGCCTCCGGCGGAGCTGAGGCGGTAGCGTCGTGGGTGTGGTGGGGCCCGGTCCGGCTGCGCAGCGTGGACAGGACCGGGTTCGCAGGCGGTGCGAGGCACGGAGGAGGCGCTCGGGATGCTGCGGGATGCGGTGCGGGGAGTCGTGGTGATGGCCACCGGACTCGCCGAGGAGACCGGCAGGCGGGTCGTGGGTGCGGCCACGGGACTGCTGGAGCGCAGCGGCGTGGACGTCGCCGCGATCGAGCGGACCGTGAACGAGCAGTTCCCGCCGTCGGCCAAGTCGCTGCAGACGCTGGCGGAGGAGGCGGTGACGGCTGGCCGGGCGGGTCTGGACCTGGCGTTGGGGGCGGCCCGCAGTGAGGTCGACAAGGTCTTCGAGCGGGTCGGCGACCAGGTGGTGAAGGTGGGCGTGGTGCTCAGCTACCTGGAGAGCAAGCTGCGCGAGGTCGAGGAGCAGCCGCACGTCGGCGCGGCGGCGAAGTCCGGTGCCCGGCCCGAGGCTCGGGCCGACGGCCTGTTCGAGGCGGGTTGGGACGAGCGCGCACCCGAGGCGGACGGGAGCGCCGGGGCCGGGCGTTCCGCGCCCGCGAGGCGTACGGCGGCGAGCCAGGCCGCGCCGAAGCAGCCCGCAGCGAAGCCGGCGGCCGCACGGCAGGCCACCGGCGGGCAGAGCGCGGTGCAGCGGACGGGAGCGAAGCCGGCGGCCGGCGGGACCGGCGCCAGGGCGAACGGTGCGGGGACGACCGGTCGGCGTGCGGCGGCCCAGGGCACGGCCGTGAAGAAGGCCTCGGTCAGGAAGCCGGGCGCGGGCGGTACGGCGGGCCGGGCGGGCGCCGGCGCGGAGAAGACCCCCAGCGCGGACCAGAGCAGCACGGAGAAGGCCGGCGCAAAGCGGGCCGGGACCAAGAAGGCCGCTGCGAAGAAGTCCGTCGCGAAGAAGTCCGCGCCGAAGAAGGCGGACGGCGGTGTCTGAGCCGGTGCCGGTGGAGCCGACGGGCCACCCGGAGGTCGATGCCGCGCTGGCCCGGCTGGAGGAGTTGGCCGGGGTGGAGACCGGTGCCCGGGTGGCGGTGTACGAAGATGTACACCAGCGGTTGGCGGGCACCCTGTCCGCGCTCGACGAGCAGCAGCAGTAACGCGGCGGGTCCGGCAGGCGGCAGTCCGGCGGCCGATCGGCTGACCGGCCGAGTACGAGCAGTAGCGCAAGCAGTAGGAGCTGAAGCACCAGTGGCAGTGGCACGACGCCGACTCGACGCGGAGCTGGTCCGCCGCAAGCTGGCCCGTTCGCGTGAGCACGCGAGCGAGCTGATCGCGGCGGGCCGGGTGACCGTCGGAGGCACCACCGCGACCAAGCCCGCGACGCAGGTGGAGACCTCGGCGGCGGTGGTGGTGGCCAAGGACGAGAACGACCCCGACTACGTGTCGCGCGGCGGCCACAAGCTCGCGGGCGCGTTCGCGGCCTTCGTCCCCCAGGGGCTGGTGGTGGAGGGGCGGCGCGCGCTGGACGCGGGTGCGTCCACCGGAGGTTTCACGGACGTCCTGCTGCGGGCGGGCGCGGCCCGGGTGCTGGCGGTGGACGTCGGCTACGGCCAGCTGGCCTGGTCGCTGCAGAGCGACGAGCGGGTCACCGTGATGGACCGGACCAATGTCCGGGAGCTGACGCTGGAGCAGATCGGCGGAGCGCCGGTCGATCTGGTGGTCGGCGATCTGTCGTTCATCTCGCTCGGTCTGGTGCTGCCCGCGCTCGCGGGCTGCTGTGCCGAGGACGCGGACCTGGTGATGATGGTCAAGCCGCAGTTCGAGATCGGCAAGGAGCGGCTGGGCAGCGGCGGAGTGGTCCGCAGCCCGCAGCTGCGGGCCGAGATGGTCCGTCAGGTGGCCGGTCAGGCGTGGGCACTGGGACTGGGCGTGCAGGCGGTCACGGCCAGCCCGCTGCCGGGGCCGTCCGGGAACGTCGAGTACTTCCTGTGGCTGCGCCGCGGTGCCCCGCAGCTGGATCCGGCCGAGGCGGAGCGGGCGGTGGCGGAGGGCCCGCAGTAAAGAGCACCGGGGTCCGTTTGACAGCGCCCCCGGATAGGGTGCTCTGCAGGCGTCCGACCGTCATGCTGAGTGGCGGCCGTACCGGGCCAAGGGCGACCCGGCAGGCGTAGGGAGAGGGCAGCATGAGCGAGGAACGTACGGTCTTCCTGATCGCGCACACCGGCCGCGAGGCCGCGCTGCGCAGTGTCGAGGGGCTGGTGCACGGTCTGCTCAAGGAGGGGATCAGGATCAGGCTGCTCGCCTCGGAGGCGGTCGGCCTGGATCTGCCCGACGGGGTGGAGCGGGTGCCCGGGGGGCACGGTGCGGCGGACGGCTGCGAGCTGATCCTGGTGGCCGGGGGTGACGGCACGCTGTTGCGGGGCGCCGAGCTGGCCAGGGAGTCCGGGCTGCCGATGCTGGGCATCAACCTGGGCCGGGTGGGTTTCCTGGCGGAGGCCGAGCGGGACGACCTGGCGGTGGTGGTCGAGCGCGTGGTCAAGGCCGACTACGAGATCGAGGACCGGATGACGCTCGACGTCCTGGTCCGCACCAACGGCGATGTGCTGCACGAGGACTGGGCGCTGAACGAGGCGTCGATCGAGAAGGCCGCGCGGGAGCGGATGCTGGAGGTCGTCACCGAGGTGGACGGCCGTCCGGTCTCCAACTTCGGCTGCGACGGGGTCGTCCTGTCGACGCCGACGGGTTCGACTGCGTACGCCTTCTCGGGCGGTGGCCCGGTGGTGTGGCCGGAGGTGGAGGCGCTGCTGATGGTGCCGATCAGTGCGCACGCGCTGTTCGCCCGGCCGCTGGTGACGTCGCCGAACTCGGTGCTGGCGGTGGAGGTCCAGCCCAAGACGCCGCACGGTGTGCTGTGGTGCGACGGCCGCCGCTCGGTCGAAC
The DNA here is from genome assembly GCF_000955975.1 of Saccharothrix sp. ST-888. Lineage (GTDB taxonomy): Bacteria > Actinomycetota > Actinomycetes > Streptomycetales > Streptomycetaceae > Kitasatospora. The sequence goes on along the minus strand of NZ_JYJF01000017.1, from coordinate 68,786 downwards.
TCCCGGCCGGGGCACGGGTGGAGGTCCGCCGGGGCAGCACACCGGTACGGCTGGCGCGGCTGCACCGGGCGCCGTTCACGGACCGGCTGGTGGCCAAGTTCGCCCTGCCGGTGACGGGTTGGCGCGGGCGCGGCGGGGCCTGCTGAAGATCGTTCGAGGGGCACGGGGAGAGTTGCGCGAGCGGGCAGGCGGAGCGGAGGCGCGGGGCTCCGCTCGATCCACTGCGGGTGTGATCGGCCGCGCGACTCCGTAGCGGGTCCGGCGCGCTGTTCCCCGCGTCCTCCACGGGGCCGCACGCCCCCGTGGGTGCGCCCTCAGACGGCGAGGGGCGGTGTGCCCTCGGCGGTCTGCCAGCGGCCGGTCGCGGCCAGCTCGGCGGCGGTGGCGAGGCGGGCGACCGCTGCCTCGGCGGCCGGGGCCGGGACGGTGAAGGGGATGCGGATGTGGTGCTCGAAGGCGCCGTCCACGCCGAAGCGGGAGCCGGCCGCGATCCGGACGCCCGTCCGTTCACCGGCCTGGCCCAGTGCGGCTCCCGAGAGCCCGCCGGTGGAGACCCAGACGCAGAGGCCGCCCGCCGGGCGGGCGAACTGCCAGTCGGGAAGGTGCCGCCCGAGTGCGGCGGTGAGGGCTTCGGCGCTGGAGCGCAGCCGTTCGTGCCGGTGGGCGCGGACCTCGTCGAGGCGTTCGGTGAGCATGGCGGCGGCGATCAACTGGTCGAGGACGGGCGTGCCGACGTCGGTGTAGACCCGGTCGGAGGCCAACTGCCGTACCAGGGCGGGGCTCGCCCGCAGCCAGCCGACCCGCAGGCCGCCCCAGAGGAGCTTGCTGCCCGAGCCGATGGTGACGACCTGGGCGGTCCGGTCGAGTGCGGCCATCGGCCGGGGGAGGTCCTCGGGGTTCACGCCCCAGCCCAGTTCGGCGGGCGTCTCGTCCACCACGACGGTCGTCCCGGCGGTGCGGGCGGCGGCGAGCAGCTCGCGGCGCTGCTGCTCGTCCATCAGGGCGCCGGTCGGGTTGTGGAAGTCCGGGATGAGGAAGGCGAGCCGTGGGGCGGCGCCGCGCAGGACCTTCTGCCACTCCTGGACGTCCCAGTGCGGCAGGGCGGTCGGGCCGCCCGGCCAGGTGTGCGGGACGGGCACCAGGCGGGCGCCGCTGCGGCGCAGTGACTGGAGGGTGTGCGCGTAGCTGGGGGCTTCGACCGCGACCCGGTCGGCGCGTGAGGCCAGTGCCCGGCGGGCCAGGTGCAGGGCGCCCATCGCGCCGGTGGTGACCAGGATCTGGTCCGGGGTGGTCGGCAGGCCGCGGTCGGTGAAGCGGCGGGCGATGGCCTCCCGCAGGACGGGCACGCCGGTCGGGTAGTGGCCGTGCCCGGAGGCGTACGCGGGCAGCTGTTCGAGTGCGCGGGCGGCGGCCTCGCCGAGGTACGGCTGCGGGGCGGGCAGTGCGGCCACGCCGAGGTCCAGGACGTTCTCCTGCTCGTCCGGCGGGACCGGGTGCAGTGCGTCGCTGGGCGGCCGGCTGCCCTCGGGCAGGGTGGTCCAGCTGCCGGAGCCGCGGCGGCTGCGCAGGTAGCCCTCGGTGCGCAGGGTCTCGTAGGCGGTGGCGACGGTGGTGCGGCTGAGTGCGAGGGCCTGGGCGAGTTCGCGTTCGGCGGGCAGTCGGGCGCCGACCGGCAGCCGTCCCTCGGAGACCAGGACCCGGACCTGTCCGGCCAGCGTCCGGTAGGCGGGCCGGTGTCCGGCGGGCTCGGGCAGCTGGGCGCTGCGCAGCAGCCGGGCCAGGGTGGGCGGGGTCACGACGCTCTGCCACTCGCTCATGGAATCAGTCCACCTGGCCTCGATTGGACCTGTATCAGGCCCGATTGGACTCCCCATGATGGCAGTGCGGCCATCGCGCCGCCAGGCACATCAGCACATTCGCACCGACCCGAGGAGCCGAGCGATGGCGACCGCGTCCCCGACCACCGCGTCCCCGACCACCGAGCGCACCGAGCCCCCGGCCGCCGCCGAGCGCGCGGCAGCCGGGAACCGGGCGATCTGGAGTACCGACCGGCTCGGCCGGCGGGCGCCGCAGCTCCTGGTCGGCCTCGGCCTGTACGGGGCGAGCATGGCACTGATGATGCGGGCCGGGCTGGGGGTCAACCCGTGGGACGTGCTGCACCAGGGTCTGCAGCGGCACCTCGGTCTGAGCATGGGCTCCTGGGTCACCATCACCGGCGCCCTGGTGCTGCTGCTGTGGATACCGCTGCGCCAGCTGCCGGGTGTCGGGACGGTCGGCAACGTCCTGATCCTCGGCGCCATGATGGACCTCACCCTCGGCCTGGTCGCCACCCCTCACGGCTGGGCGGCGCGGATCGCGCTGCTGGCCGCCGGCATCGTGCTCAACGGCCTGGCGACCGGCCTCTACATCGGGGCCCGGTTCGGGCCGGGGCCGCGCGACGGTCTGATGACCGGACTGCACCGCCGTACCGGTCGCTCCCTGCGGCTCATCCGTACCGGCATCGAGCTGACGGTGGTGACGATCGGGATCCTGCTCGGCGGCACCGTCGGCGCCGGGACGATCGCGTACGCGCTGGCGATCGGGCCGCTGGCCCAGTTCTTCCTGCGCTGGTGCGCGGTGCCGCGGCGGGCAGGCTCCTGAGGGCGGTCACGCGGGCGGCCGGCGACCCGGGGCACGGCGCGAATCCGGCGAAGACCGCCTGCGGGCAGACTGCGGCGGTGGGTGGTAATCCCGCGCGAGCGTCGGGACGGCACGCTGTGCTCGGCGGGAACCCGTGCGGAGCCGAACCGTCCGCTTCGCGCGGTCCCCGACGGTCCCGGGGCGCCGCCGGGGCCGGGTGCTACACGCTCGGTGGCCGCTCGCGCACGGAGTCGATGGGGACGATGCCGGATGGGATGAACTTGCACCGCCCGGACCTCGGCTCGTCGCGCGGTGGGGGTCGGACCTCGTAAGGTCGTCTCCGTGTTGGACGAGATGCGGATACGGGATCTTGGCGTCATCGACGACGCGGTGGTCGAACTGGCGCCCGGCTTCACCGCGGTGACCGGCGAGACCGGCGCGGGCAAGACCATGGTGGTGACCAGCCTCGGTCTGCTGCTCGGCGGCCGGGCCGACCCGGCACTGGTGCGGGGCGGCTCGGACCGGGCGGTGGTCGAGGGCCGCATCGAGCTGCCCGCCGGCTCCCCGGCGGCCGCCCGAGCCCTGGAGGCCGGGGCCGAGCTGGACGACGGCGCGCTGCTGATCAGCCGTACGGTCTCCGCCGAGGGCCGCTCGCGCGCCCACGTCGGCGGTCGGTCGGTCCCGGTCGGCCTGCTCGCCGAGCTCGGCGAGGACCTGATCGCCGTGCACGGCCAGACCGACCAGCAGCGCCTGCTGCGCCCCTCCCGCCAGCGCGGCGCGCTGGACCGGTACGCGGGCGAGGCGGTGGCCGAGCCGCTGGCCCGCTACCGCGAGGTGTACCGGAGCCTGCGCGAGGTCTCGGCCACGCTGGAGGAGCTGACCACCAAGGCCCGTGAGCGGGCCCAGGAGGCGGACCTGCTGCGCTTCGGCCTGGAGGAGATCGGCGCCGCCGAGCCGGTCGCCGGGGAGGACGTCGAGCTGGCCGCCGAGGCCGAGCGCCTCGGCCACGCCGACGCGCTGTCCGGCGCCGCGACGCAGGCCCACGCCGCCCTGGCCGGTGACCCGGCCGACCCCGACTCGCTGGACGCGGGCACCCTGCTCGCCCAGTCCCGCCGCGCCCTGGAGGCCGTCCGCCACCACGACGAGCGGCTCGCCGCCCTCGCCGACCGTCTCAACGAGGTCGGCTACCTGCTCGCCGACGTGGCCGGCGACCTGGCCGGGTACGCCGACGACCTGGACGCGGATCCGGTCCGGCTGGCGGCAGTCGAGGACCGCAGGGCTGTGCTGTCCCAGCTGGTGCGCAAGTACGGCGGTCCGGAGAACTCGCTCGCCGAGGTACTGGAGTGGGCCGAGGCGGGCTCGCTCAGGCTGGCCGAACTCGACGGCGACGACGGCCGGATCGACGAGCTCGGCGCCCAGGAGACCGCGCTGCGCGCGGAGTTGGCCGAACTGGCCGCCGAGGTCTCGGCCGCCAGGCACGCCGCCGCCGACCGCTTCGCCGCCGCCGTCTCCGCCGAGCTGGCCGAACTCGCCATGCCGCACGCCCGGGTGAGCTTCGCGATCAGCCAGGTCGAGGACCTCGCGGGCATCGAGATCGACGGCCGCACCGTGACGTACGGGCCGCACGGCGTGGACGAGGTCGAGGTGCTGCTCGCCCCGCACCCCGGCGCGCAGCCGCGGCCGATCGCCAAGGGCGCGTCCGGCGGCGAGCTCTCCCGGGTGATGCTGGCCGTCGAGGTGGTCTTCGCCGGCGCCGACCCGGTGCCCACGTACCTCTTCGACGAGGTGGACGCGGGCGTCGGCGGCAAGGCGGCGGTCGAGATCGGCCGTCGGCTGGCCAAGTTGGCCCAGTCCGCCCAGGTGGTCGTGGTGACCCACCTGCCGCAGGTGGCCGCCTTCGCCGACCGGCACCTGGTGGTGGTGAAGACCAACGACGGCACGGTGACCCGCAGCGGCGTCAAGGTGCTGAACGACGAGGAGCGGGTGCGCGAGCTCTCCCGGATGCTCGCCGGCCTGGAGGACTCGGAGTTGGGCCGCGCCCACGCCGAGGAACTCCTCGCCACCGCCCGCGCCCCACGGGCCGACTGAGCGGTGGCGGCTGGCGCCCCGGGACGGTCCTGCCGACCTGCCCGGGGCCTTCGCGCCCAGACCGCCGGGCGACACTCCCGCGCCCCGCGCCCTTGAACGGGGGCGCCCGGCCGGCTGCGGGTCCGGGGGAGCACGACGCGCCCGCGAGACCCACCGACTGTCCAAGACCCCTCCCGACCTGGCATGGTGGCGGCTGGACACTGGCATCCCAGTCCCGAGCGGCGCTCGCGGATACTCCCGCAGGCGGCGTGAGTTCGTGAACGAGTCGGAGCGAGACGACGTGGACCATTCCGCGACCCGGGCCACCGGCACCGGCCCCACCGCGGCCCAGGAGAGCCGGGGCCAGCTGCACGTGGTACTCGTCCTGTCCGCGAGCACCGGCGGCATCGGCGCGCACGTGCGCTCCCTCGCACAGGGCCTGGTGGCGCACGGCGTCGGCGTGACCGTCTGCGGCCCCGCCGGGACGGACTCGCTGTTCGGCTTCTCCCGCACCGGCGCCAGGTTCCACCTGGTCGACATCACCCCGACCGCCGGGGCCCGCAGCGACGCCACCGCCATCGGCGAGCTGCGCCGCGCCTTCACCGGCGCCGACGTGGTGCACGCCCACGGCCTGCGGGCCGGCCTCCTCTCCGACCTGACGCTGCGCACCGCCGGACGCTTCCCGGGACTCCGCCCGCAGACCCCGCTGGTGGTGACCTTCCACCACGCGATGCTGGCGACCGGTATGGAGCGCCGGCTTCAGCGGCTGATGGAGCGGCGGGTGGCGCGGGCCGCCGACCTGGTCCTCGGGGCCTCCTCCGACCTGGTCGCCCGGGCCCGCGAGCTCGGCGCCACCGACGCCCGGCTCGGCCCGGTCGCGGCCCCGCCGATGCCACCCGGCGACCTCGGCCGGGAGGCGTCCCGGGCCCGGCTGCTGGGCGACCGTCCCGACCGGCCGGTGGTGCTGGCGATCGGCCGCCTGGTCCAGCAGAAGTCCTTCGGCCTGCTGCTGGACGCGGCCGGGGCGCTGGGCGAGCACGACCCCCTGGTGGTGATCGCGGGCGAGGGACCGGAGGGTGCCGGGCTGCGGGAGCGGGTCGCGGCGGAGCAGCTGCCGGTGGAACTGCTCGGCTACCGCACCGATGTGCCCGACCTGCTGGCCGCCGCCGACCTGGTGGTGGTGAGCAGCCGCTGGGAGGCCCGCTCGCTGGTGGTCCAGGAGGCGATGCGGGCGGGCGTGCCGGTGGTCGCCACGAGCGTCGGCGGCATCCCCGAACTGGTCGGCGAGGCCGCGGTCCTGGTGCCGTACGGCGATCCGGCCGCACTGGCGTCCGCCGTACGCGAGCTGCTGGCCGACCCGGACCGCAGGGCCGCGCTGGCCGCGGCCGGCCACGCCCAGGCCGAGACCTGGCCGGACGAGGCGGCCACGGTGGCGCAGGTGCTCAGCACGTACGACGAACTGGTCCAGCGCAACGGCAACTGAACCGGCCACCCGGGCCGGGTGACCCCGAACAACCGGGTCATGAACAGGGGCGCGGGGAACTGCGCGATCAAGCCGCTACGAAGGTGCGGGGTTTCTCGCGCAGTTCGCCGCGCCCCTGTTTCGCTTGCCCGATCGCGCAAGGTCCCCCGGGCCCCAAAGACAACCCCCAGCGCCCCTGAACCCCTCCGGGAGGGGCTACATCATGGCCTGCTCGGTGCGGTCGGCCGAGCGGAGGTCGGGCTGGGCGGAGAGGTAGGCGCCGCCGCAGGCGGTCAGCCGGAGGGCGGTGTCGATCAGCGGCACGTGGCTGAACGCCTGCGGGAAGTTGCCGACCTGCCGCTTGGCCCGCGGGTCCCACTCCTCGGCCAGCAGCCCGAGGTCGTTGCGCAGCCCGAGCAGCCGGTCGAACAGTTCGCGTGCCTCGGTGACCCGGCCGATCATCGCCAGGTCGTCGGCGAGCCAGAACGAGCAGGCGAGGAAGGCGCCTTCGTGGCCGGACAGGCCGTCGACGTTGTCGCCCTGGGCGTCGTGGGTGGGGTAGCGCAGCACGAAGCCGTCCTCGGTGGACAGTTCGCGCTGGATCGCCTCGATGGTGCCGATCACCCGCTTGTCGTCCGGCGGCAGGAAGCCCATCTGCGGGATCAGCAGCAGGGAGGCGTCCAGTTCCTGGCCGCCGTAGTACTGGGTGAAGGTGTTGCGGTCGGGGTCGTAGCCCTTCTCGCAGACGTCCGCGTGGATCCGGTCGCGCAGTTCGCGCCAGCGCTCCAGCGGGCTGCCGTCCTGGATCTCGGTGGGGTACTGCTCCAGCAGCTTGATGGTGCGGTCGACGGCGACCCAGGCCATCACCTTGGAGTGGACGAAGTGCCGACGCGGGCCGCGGACCTCCCAGATGCCCTCGTCGGGTGCGGTCCAGTGCTGCTCCAGGTAGCTGATCAGCTTGAGCTGGAGGTGGTGGGCGTGGTCGTTGCGGACCAGTCCGGTCATGTGGGCCAGGTGCAGGGCCTCCACCACCTCGCCGTAGACGTCGAGTTGGAGCTGCCCGGCGGCGCCGTTGCCGATCCGGACGGGGGTGGAGCCCTCGTAGCCGGGCAGCCAGTCCAGCTCGGACTCGGTGAGCTCGCGTTCGCCCGCGATGCCGTACATGATCTGCAGGTTCTCCGGGTCGCCGGCGACCGCGCGCAGCAGCCACTCGCGCCAGGCGCGGGCCTCCTCGCGGTAGCCGGTGCGCAGCAGCGAGGAGAGGGTGATCGCGGCGTCCCGCAGCCAGGTGTAGCGGTAGTCCCAGTTGCGCATCCCGCCGATGTCCTCGGGCAGGGAGGTGGTGGGGGCGGCGACGATGCCGCCGGTCGGGGCGTAGGTGAGGGCCTTGAGCGTGATCAGCGAGCGGACCACCGGCTCCCGGTAGGGGCCCTGGTAGGTGCACTGGCCGACCCAGTCGCGCCAGAACTCCTCGGTCTGCGTGAGTGCCGCCTCGGCGTCGGGCGCGCTGGGCGCGGGCAGGTGGCTGGCCTGCCAGGTGAGGGCGAAGGCGATCCGCTCTCCGGCGGCGACGGTGAAGTCGGCGTAGGTGGTCAGGTCGCGGCCGTACGTCTCGGCCCTGCCGTCCAGCCAGACCGAGTCGGGCCCGGCCATGGCCACCGTGCGGTGGCCGCCGTCGGGCTGCTCGACCCGGTGCACCCAGGGGGTGATCCGGCCGTAGCTGAAGCGCATCCGCAGGGCCGAGCGCATCCGGACCCGTCCGGAGACGCCTTCGACGATCCGGATCATCTGCGGGACCGCCTCGGGCCCGAGGAGCGCGCGGGGCGGCATGAAGTCGATCACCCGGACACTGCCGCCCCGGGCGTCCCACTCCTGTTCGAGGATCAGCGAGTCGCCCCGGTAGCGGCGCCGGTCGGCCGGTACGGCCGGGGCGGCGGCGGTGGCCGGGACCGGCTGCATCTCACTCGAATCGGTGAAGCTCGAATCGGTGAAGGGCGAGCGGTGCGGCGGTGCGGCCGGGGTGGTCTCCCCGTCGACGGGTTCGGCCGGGCCGATCCGCCAGAACCCGTGTTCATCGGTGCCCAGCAGCCCGGCGAAGACGGCCGGCGAGTCGAATCTGGGGAGGCAGAGCCAGTCGACGGCCCCGTCCCTGCTGACCAGGGCGGCGGTCTGCATGTCCCCGATGAGTGCGTAGTCCTCGATACGGCCGGCCACGTGAGTCTCCAGTTCGCAATTTGGGCGGCGGCAGCGCAGACGGTGGGAGGCAGGCGGTCTGCGGGGCCGGAGCCCGGGCTGGGCGGCCCGCCGGGGGCCTCCGCCGGGTGCGGGGAGGTCCGTGGGCGCCCGGCGAGGCTGTGGTGGGCCCCTGGCCTGGACGGGTGAACTGGTACGGGAGGTGTCCGGTCGCGCATCGGGGACCAAGAGGTGTCGTCCTGACCCCCTCGCCCTCCGCGTGCTCTGCTGTCGGCGATGCGTCCGTGCAGGATACGTCGGTGGGAGGGGGTGCGGCACGTGCAGAGCGCCGCGTTGGGACGCCGTCACGCCTGTGATCGGCAAAGTGGTCCGAGAGGATGGTCGAAGAAGGTCCGGACGGACCATGCGGAGGTGATCCTTCCGGGCCCCTCCGTACGGTGCCGGGATCACCCGGGCAGGGTGGTTGTCCGGACCCCCGTCCCGGACCCCCGTCCCGGGCGGCCGGACAACCCGGACGGACGCGCCGCAGCGGCCCGGAACGCGTCCGGTGCAGCTCGCTGATACCCTGGTATCCCGTGGACTGGTGGGATCAACCACCCCGGATCCGCCGACCCGACGACCCCGCCGGAGCCCCCTCCGGGCTCTGGGGCCGAGTGCGAACTCCTCGTCGGCGCGGAGATGCGGGCAGTCCTCCACCGGAGTCACCTTCGACACGCGACCCACGGGAGCCCCCTCTTGGCACAGCCCCATTCCGGCAAGGCAGCGAACGGCCGCGCCGTGACGACCAAGCACCTCTTCGTCACCGGGGGTGTCGCCTCTTCACTCGGCAAGGGCCTCACCGCCTCCAGCCTCGGCGCCCTGCTCAAGGCGCGCGGACTGCGCGTGACGATGCAGAAGCTCGACCCCTACCTCAACGTGGACCCGGGCACCATGAACCCGTTCCAGCACGGTGAGGTCTTCGTCACCGACGACGGCGCCGAGACCGACCTCGACATCGGTCACTACGAGCGCTTCCTCGACACCAACCTGCACGGCTCGGCGAACGTCACCACCGGCCAGGTGTACTCGACGGTCATCGCCAAGGAGCGCCGCGGCGAGTACCTGGGCGACACCGTCCAGGTCATCCCGCACATCACCAACGAGATCAAGTCCCGGATCCGCCGGATGGCGACCGAGGACGTCGACGTGGTCATCACCGAGGTCGGCGGCACCGTCGGCGACATCGAGTCGCTGCCGTTCCTGGAGGCCGTCCGCCAGGTCCGCCACGAGGTCGGCCGGGACAACGTCTTCTTCGTGCACGTCTCCCTGCTGCCGTACATCGGCCCCTCGGGCGAGCTGAAGACCAAGCCCACCCAGCACTCGGTGGCCGCACTGCGCAACATCGGCATCCAGCCGGACGCCATCGTGCTGCGCGCCGACCGCGAGGTCCCGCAGGCCATCAAGCGCAAGATCTCGCTGATGTGCGACGTGGACGAGGAGGCGGTGGTCGCGGCCATCGACGCCAAGTCGATCTACGACATCCCCAAGGTGCTGCACGGCGAGGGCCTGGACGCGTACGTGGTGCGCCGGCTGGACCTGCCGTTCCGCGACGTGGACTGGACCACCTGGGACGACCTGCTGCGCCGCGTCCACGAGCCGCAGCACATCGTCAAGGTGGCGCTGGTCGGCAAGTACATCGACCTGCCCGACGCGTATCTGTCGGTGACCGAGGCGCTGCGCGCCGGCGGATTCGCCAACAACGCCCGCGTCGAGATCAAGTGGGTCACCTCCGACGACTGCCTGACCCCCGAGGGTGCCCAGGAGCACCTCGGTGACGTGGACGCGGTCTGCATCCCCGGCGGCTTCGGCGACCGCGGTGTGGACGGCAAGGTCTCCGCTATCACCTACGCCCGCGAGAACAAGCTCCCGCTGCTGGGTCTCTGCCTGGGCCTGCAGTGCGTGGTCATCGAGGCCGCCCGCAACCTGGCGGGTCTGCCGGAGGCCAACTCCACCGAGTTCGACTCCGCCGCCAAGTACCCGGTCATCTCCACCATGGCCGAGCAGCTGGCGATCGTGGACGGCAAGGGCGACCTGGGCGGAACGATGCGCCTGGGCCTCTACCCGGCCAAGCTGGCCGAGGGCTCGATCGTCCGCGAGGTGTACGGCGGCGAGCAGTACGTCGAGGAGCGCCACCGCCACCGCTACGAGGTCAACAACGCCTACCGCGCCGACCTGGAGAAGACCGGCCTGCAGTTCTCGGGCCTGTCCCCCAAGGGTGACCTGGTCGAGTACGTCGAGTACCCGCGCGAGGTGCACCCCTACCTGGTCGCCACCCAGGCGCACCCGGAGCTGAAGTCCCGCCCGACCCGCCCGCACCCGCTGTTCGCGGGTCTGGTGGCCGCGGCTATCAAGATCAAGACTGACGGCCAGTAAGGGCCCTTCGTCGGACGGCGGTCGTGCGGATCTTCGCACGGCCGCCGTTTGGCATAGGTTGGGCCCGAGCGACCGAAGGGGAGATCGATGACGGACATTCAGCAGATCAGGGACGTGGCGGAGGACTGGCCGGTGCGCGAGTCCTCGGTGCCGTTCCAGGGGCGGGTCACCGGTGTGCGCACCGACGAGGTGCTGATGCCCGACGGCGGGTACGCCCGCCGCGACTACCAGACCCATCCCGGCTCGGTCTCCGTCCTCGCCCTCGACGACCAGCAGCGGGTGCTGATCCTGCGCCAGTACCGGCACCCCGTACGCCAGCGGCTCTGGGAGCTGCCCGCCGGGCTGCTCGACGTCCCCGGCGAGAACCCGCTGCACGCCGCCCAGCGCGAGCTCTACGAGGAGGCGCACTGCAAGGCGGGGGAGTGGCGGGTGCTGGTCGACTTCTACACCTCGCCCGGCGGGACCGACGAGGCGCTGCGGCTCTTCCTCGCCACCGACCTCGCCGAGGCCGAGGGCGAGCGCTACCAGGCGCACGGCGAGGAACTGGAGATCGAGACCGCCCGGGTGCCGCTGGACGACCTGGTCCGGCTGGTCCTCGCGGGCGAGCTCCACAACCCGACGCTGGTCACCGGGACGCTGGCACTGCACGCGGCCCTCACCGGCTCCGGCCTGCCCGCGCTGCGGCCCGGCGACAGCCCCTGGCCGGCCCGGCCGTTCCCGGGGAACTGACGGGCGGTCGCCGTTCCCCGTACTTCCGACGGTGGCACGGCCGCTGACGGCCGGTTGATCCGGCGGGGTGATTTGCCGGTTGGTACTACCGGTGTCACCCCGGGTCCGTCGTACGGTCGAACTACGCTTCGCGGACGGACCTACGGCGGGTCCGTCCGGGCTCGGGGCGTGCGTGCAGGGGCGGGCCGGGCCGGGGTTCGGCAGGGGCTGGTCGGCTGGTCAGGAGTGACGCAGGTGACGAGGAAGACGGCGACGATGGACGCACGGCCCACCGAGCACGACGCGAGGGACCGGCTCCCCGCCGTCCCGGCGCTCTTCAGCGGCCGGCGGACCGAGCTCGCGGCCCTCGCCGCAGCCGCCGCCCGCCCGGTCCGGGGCCGCTCCCCGGTCGTGGTGCTGGCCGGGCGGCCCGGTTCGGGGCGCACCACGCTCGCCGTGCGGTTCGTCCGCTCGGTGGCGCGGGCGTACCCCGACGGAGTCCTGTTCACCCGCCTCTCCGCGCCGGACGGCAGCCGGCTCCCGCCGGGCCAGGTCGCCCGGCTGCTGCTCGAACAGCTCGGCCCCGTCCCGGACGCGGTCCTGGTACCCGGCGGCGGGGACGGCGCCGACGGACCGGCCTGCGCCGCGCTGCGCAGGGCACAGGCGGGCCGGCGCCTGCTCTTCCTGCTGGACGACGTACGCGACGCCGGGCAGCTGTGGCCGCTGCTCGCCGACGAACCCGGCTGCCTGCTGGTCGCCACCACCGCGGGGCCGCTCACCGGGATCGAGGACATCGATCCGGTCATCCTCGGCGGTCTGGACCAGCCCTCGGCCGGTGACCTGCTCAGCGGCCTGGTCGGCGGCACCAGGATCGGCTGCGACCCGGTCGGCGCGGCCGACCTGGCCGAGGCGTGCGGTGCCGGCCCCGCCGCGCTGCGTCTGATGGCCGGCTGGCTGCGCAGCAACCCGAAGGCCGCCGTGACCGAGGCCGCGCGTGCGCTGTCGCAGGCCGGGCCGGCGCCCGCCGCGAAGACCACCGCCACCGTGGTGGCCCAGGGCGGGGCCGGCAGCCGGGTCGCCCTGGTGAAGAACCGGACGCTGCGGAGCCAGGCCGGACCGCGGGACGAAGCGCTGGTCGCCGTCCCGGCGGGCGCTCCGGCCGGCGACCCGGCCGCCCCCGGCGCCGTGGCGCGCCTGATCGGGCCCGCGGTGCGGCGTGGAACGGGCGGCCCCGCGGCGCGGGCGGCCGCGGGGGACGGCGACGGCGCCGGGCGCGGGCCCGAGCGCGCGAACGGCCGGCCGGGCGACGGCGGGGGAGCCCGGACGGCTCCCGGCGGCACCGAAGCGGTCCGGGCCGACGGCCCCGGCGCCGGTGAGGCGGGCCGGGGGCGGCAGGGGGAGGGCCACGAGCGCGCCAACGGGCACAGCCGGCCGAACACCGGCGCAGGCCCGACGGGACCGGGCGACCAGGGGCGGGCGGGGACGCCCGGGCGGCAGCGCGGCGGCCAGGAGGCCGAGGTGGCGGCCCAGGGGCCGGTGCCGGTACCGGACACCGACCCGCTCAGCGCGGCGTTCGATCTCACCTACCGCTCGCTGACCGCCGCGCAGGCGCGGATGCTGCGGATGCTCACCCTCGCCCCCGCCCAGCTCGCCGATCTGCGGATCGCCTCCGCCCTGGTCGGCTGCCCGGCGCCGGAGGCCGAGACGACCATGCGGCAGCTGGCCGAGCGGGAGCTGCTGGACGTGGAGCCGCCCGCCGCCGACGGCACACCGCGCTACCGGGTGCCCGGCCGGCTCTACCTGCGGCTGGTACGGCTGCGCGAGGGTGCCGACCGCCCGGCCGAGGTGCAGCTGGCCCGGGCCAGGATGCTGGAGCGGCTGGTGCGGCTGGTGGACTCGGCCCGCCAGCTGCTGGACCCGGCCGCCGGCCCGGTGACGGACCCGCTCCCGGGCCCGATCCGGCTGCGCAGCGCCGCGCAGGCCGCCGACTGGCTGCTCGGCGAGCGCGAGTCGCTGTTCGGCGCGGTGGGGGAGGCGATCGGCCAGGCGGATCTGGACGGATCGGCGGGGCGGCTGGTCACCGCGCTGCTGCGGGCCCTGCCGCTGACCGGCGCCGCCGCCCCGGCCGACCTCTACCAGCTGCACGGCCTGGTGCTGAAGGTGGCCGAGCGCAGCGGAGCCACCCGGCGGGCCGCCGCCGCCCTGCTCAACCTGGGGGACCTGCAGGCCGCCGCCGGACGCTGGGAGCAGGCCGCCGCCCGCTACCGCGCCGCCCTGGACCACGCCAGGTCCGCCGCCGACGATCCGGTCTGCGCCCGTGCGCTGGAGGGAGTCGGCGAGTGCCACCGGGCGCTGGGCGACCCGGTCAGGGCGGCCGACTGGTACGGGCGCGCCCTCGCGCTGCGCCAGGCCCGGGGCGACCGCCCGGCGGAGGCCCGGCTGCTCGCCAGGACGGCCGAGGCCCATGCCGGGCAGCGCCGTTTCGAGGAGGCCGACCGCGAGTACCGCACCGCCCTGGCACTGCTGCGGCGCCTCGGCGACGAGCGCGGCCGGACGGTGCTGGCGGGGGCCCTGGAAGCCTTGCGGCAGCAGGCCGGGGAGGGGTCGGATCGACCCTCCCGAGAGTAATGTCTTAGATGTGTGGTTGGTCGCTATTGGCGGCGTGATCCCGTCACAAGCCTACGAAAGTGCCAATGTAACGAGCTGATTTATTCAGTTTGGAAGGCTGGCGGATTCGCTGGGCTTCATTACACTCGACAGCAGTCGCGCAGCGAAGTGTGTCTCGGTGTCTTCCGATGGCTTCTCCCGTGCGCGTCGCCCGCCGGTCTTCTCCGGTAGGGACCCCCATGGCAAGAGGACGTGTTTAGCCGTGAAGGTCGGCATCCCCCGCGAGGTCAAGAACCACGAGTACCGCGTGGCCATCACGCCCGCCGGCGTGCATGAGCTGGTCCGCAACGGACACGAGGTCGTCATCGAGGACAACGCCGGTGTCGGCTCCTCGATCACCAACGAGGAGTACGTGGCCGCCGGTGCCACCATCCTCCCCACCGCCGACGAGGTGTGGGCCGCTGCTGACCTGCTGCTGAAGGTCAAGGAGCCCATCGCGCAGGAGTACCACCGCCTGCGCAAGGGCCAGACCCTCTTCACCTACCTGCACCTGGCCGCCGACCGCGCCGGCACCGACGCGCTGGTCGCGTCCGGCACCACCGCGATCGCGTACGAGACCGTGCAGCTCGCCAACGGTGCCCTGCCGCTGCTCGCCCCGATGTCCGAGGTGGCCGGTCGCCTGGCCCCGCAGGTCGGCTCGTACCACCTGATGCGTCCGGCCGGCGGCCGTGGCACCCTCCCCGGTGGTGTGCCCGGCACCCACCCGGCGAAGGCCGTCGTCATCGGCGGTGGCGTCTCCGGCTGGCACGCCGCCACCATCGCCATCGGCATGGGCTACGACGTGACCCTGCTCGACCGCGACATCAACAAGCTGCGTGAGGCCGACCGCATCTTCGGCACGAAGATCAAGGCCATCGCCTCCAACGCCTACGAGCTGGAGAACGCGGTCCTGGAGGCCGACCTGGTCATCGGCGCCGTGCTGATCCCGGGTGCCAAGGCCCCGAAGCTGGTCACCAACGAGCTGGTCTCCCGGATGAAGCCGGGCTCCGTGCTCGTCGACATCGCGATCGACCAGGGCGGCTGCTTCGAGGACTCGCGTCCCACCACGCACGCCGAGCCGACCTTCCAGGTCCACAACTCGGTCTTCTACTGCGTGGCCAACATGCCGGGCGCCGTCCCGAACACCTCCACCTACGCGCTGACCAACGCGACGCTGCCGTACGTCGTCGAGCTGGCCAACCGCGGTTGGAAGGAGGCGCTGCGCCGCGACGCCGCGCTGGCCAAGGGTCTGAACGTCCACGAGGGCCAGATCACCTACGCCGCTGTCGCCGAGGCCTTCGGCCTGGAGTCCATCTCCCTGGACAGCGTGCTCGCCTGATTGCGCATCAGCTGAACGGCTCGCCCCGGTAGGGCGGTGCCACGCCCCCGACCCTCCTTCCCTGCCCGCCAGCTGGCAGGGGGAGGGCCGGGGGCTTCAGCATGCCCGGAGCCGGTGGCGGGGGCCGAGCGATCTTGTGATGTCAATTTATGTGCAACACGTCACCCGCCCGCTGCGGCAGGGAGGGTGACCCGCCCGCCGGGCGGCGGTGACCTCCGCAGAAACGTCAGGGTCATGGACTCGCTCGGCCCTTGACAGCGAGCGGTCCGACGGCCGACACATCCGGCCCACTACCGTGGATTGTGTTGCTGCGAACGCCGCAGACGGCCTAGAGTCGCAAACCGTCGGCATGCTGCCACGCTGACGAATCGACATAGAGTCCTGGATGCCCAAGGAGGTAAGACGACTTGTGAATGAGTCGACATTTGCTCCCGGGGGTGGTCAGCCAGGACTGGCGGAGCACGCCGCCGGACAGCCGAACGAGGAGCTCACGGCCCGGCAGGCCACGGTGGGTTCGGTGGAGGTCGGCTCGGTCGCGGTCCGCACCTTCGAGGCACGCCAGACCTCCGGCGTCACCGCCACCGTCACCGACTACGACGCCGACCTGGCCGCCCACGGCCTGATCTACGGCGACTTCGCCTACGGCTCGTACGACGACCCGGATGCCGAGTACGAACCCGATCCGGAGTACGCCGCCACCTTGGCCCCTGACGCAGCACGCCAACGCCGTGAGCGGATCGGCCCCACCGGCCGCCCGCAGCCCTACTTCCCGATCCCCGCGCCGCTGGCCGAGCACGGCCCCGCGCAGATCATCGCGATGTGCAACCAGAAGGGCGGCGTCGGCAAGACCACGTCGACCATCAACCTGGGTGCCGCGCTCGCCGAGTACGGCCGCCGGGTGCTGTTGGTCGACTTCGACCCGCAGGGCGCGCTCTCCGTCGGACTGGGCGTCAACCCGATGGAGCTCGACGTCACGGTCTACAACCTGCTCATGGAGCGGGGTCTGACGGCCGATGAGGTGCTGCTGAAGACCGCCATCCCCGGCATGGACCTGCTGCCCTCCAACATCGACCTCAGCGCCGCCGAGGTGCAGCTGGTCAGCGAGGTGGCCCGGGAGTCCGCGCTGGCACGGGCGTTGAAGCCGCTGCTGCCCGACTACGACTTCGTCATCATCGACTGCCAGCCCTCGCTGGGCCTGCTGACGGTCAATGCCCTGACGGCCGCTCACAGCGTGATCGTCCCGCTGGAGTGCGAGTTCTTCGCGCTGCGCGGTGTCGCGCTGCTGACCGAGACCATCGAGAAGGTCTGCGAGCGGCTCAACCCCGAGCTGCGCCTGGACGGCATCCTGGCCACCATGTACGACTCGCGCACCGTGCACAGCCGCGAGGTGCTGGCCCGGGTGGTCGAGGCGTTCGGCGAGCACGTCTTCCACACCGTGATCGGCCGGACCGTCCGCTTCCCGGAGACCACGGTGGCCGGCGAGCCGATCACCACGTACGCGACCAACTCGGTCGGTGCCGCCGCCTACCGCCAGCTCGCCAGGGAGGTGCTCGACCGGTGCCGCCCCGCCGAGTGAGTCTCCCGGGGGCCGACGAGCTGTTCCGGACCACGGGCGGGATGGCGCTGTCGCCCTCCCTCGCCCGGCCGGCCGAGGCGCCCAGAGCGGAGACCGCCCGCGCGGCCGAGCCCGGCACCGGGCCGGGGTCGGCGGACGCCCCGAATCAGTCGCCCGGCGGCCGCCTTGAGCAGCCGCGGCCGGCCGCCGAGAACGCCGCGGGCGTCCCGCAGCAGGCCCCCGGGCGGCAGCCGCAGGGGCCGGCCTCGGGCGAGGAGCAGACGGGGGAGGCCGCCCGGCGGGCCCGCTCCCGGAGCCGGGCCGCCCGGCGGCCCACCGGGCGCGAGCGGCACGACGAGAAGATCACCGTGTACGTGTCCGCCGAGGAGCTCATGGACCTGGAGCACGCCCGGCTGGTCCTGCGCGGTGAGCACGGGCTGGCGGTGGACCGCGGCCGGGTGGTCCGGGAGGCCATCTCGGTCGTCCTGGCCGACCTGGAGCAGCGCGGTGAGGCGAGCATCCTGGTGCGGCGGCTGCGCGGCCGCTGAAGCCCGGATCGAGGTTCTGCGGAGCCGGCCCGGTACCACTCGGCGAGCCGTGCGCCCCTGGGCGCGAGGGACCGCCCGCCCGGCCGCCGCGAAGGCGCGGGGTCTGCCGCGCACGCAGTCGACCGGATGGAGTCCCGAGCCCCCCGGGGGGTTCACCACGTGCCTGCGGCGTCGGGGAGCCGGGGTGGGTGAAGATGGACCGTCATGTCGAGCACCGTTGAACCCGCAGGGGCCGTCCGGCCCGCCGTCGAGGCCGGTGAGGCCGGCGCGGCCGGCGGGGCACGGGCCGGGTTCCTGGTGCGGCTGGACAACTTCGAGGGCCCGTTCGACCTGCTGCTCAGCCTGATCGCCAAGCACCGGATGGACGTCACCGAGGTGGCGCTCTCCAGGGTCACCGACGAGTTCGTCGCGCACATCCGGGCGATGGGCCCCGACTGGGACCTGGACGCGGCGACCGAGTTCCTGGTGGTCGCGGCCACCCTGCTGGACCTCAAGGCGGCCAGGCTGCTGCCCGCCGCCGAGGTCGACGACGAGGAGGACCTCGCCCTGCTGGAGGCCCGCGACCTGCTCTTCGCCCGGCTGCTCCAGTACCGCGCGTACAAGCAGGTGGCGGCGGTGCTCGGCGACCGCTGGGAGAGCGAGCTGCACCGGCGGGCCCGCAGCGTGGGCCTGGAACCGCACCACGCCGGGCTGCTGCCCGAGGTGGTGCTCGGCATCGGCGCCGAGCGCTTCGCACAGCTGGCGGCGAAGGCGATGGCGCCCAGGCCGGCGCCGGTGGTCTACGTGGACCACATCCACACCCCGCCGGTCAGCGTGCGCGAGCAGGCCGCCCGGGTGGTGGACCGGCTCAGCGCGCTCGGTTCCGCGACGTTCGAGCAACTGGTGGCGGACGCCGAGTCCACCCTGGTGGTGGTCGCCCGCTTCCTGGCGCTGCTGGAGCTGTACCGGGAGCGGGCGCTGGACTTCGAGCAGCCCCAGGCGCTGGGCGAGCTGCTGGTGCGCTGGGTCGCCGAGCCGGACCGGCCGGTCGAGGTCACGGACGAGTTCGACCGCCCGCCGGGGGCGGAGGACCGGGAGACGGCCCGGGAGACGGCCGAGGAGGGTGCGGCATCGTGACGGAGCAGCCGGACGGAGCCGGGCGGCCGAGGCCGTCCAGGCGGGCCCTGGGCGTCCCGGGGCAGCCCAGGGCGCAGGAGTGGCAGGACTCCGCCTACGGTCCGCTGGAGCCCGCCTGCGACCTCGGGGAGCAGTCCGCCGCCCCGGGGGAGCAGCCTGCCGGTGTGGCCGCAGGGCCGCCGGTGACCGGCGACGGCGTGCCGGTGCGGGCCGCGCTGGAGGCGATCCTGCTGGTGGTGGACGAGCCCGCCACCGAGGCGCACCTGGCCGAGGTGCTGGAGCGTCCGCGCGCCGAGGTGGCCGCCGTGCTGCGCGAGCTGTCCGCCGAGTACACCGCCCAGGGCCGCGGCTTCGACCTGCGGCAGGTGGCCGGGGGCTGGCGGTTCTACACCCGGAGCGAGTGCTCACCCGCCGTGGACCGCTATGTCCTGGACGGCCGGCAGTCGAGGCTGACCCAGGCCGCGTTGGAGACGCTGGCGGTGATCGCATACCGGCAACCGGTGTCGCGCGGCCGGGTCTCCGCGGTACGCGGTGTGAACTGTGACGGCGTGATGCGTACCCTGGTACAGCGAGGACTGGTGGAAGAGACCGGGTCCGAGCCCGAAACAGGTGCGATCCTGTATCGGACGACGAACTACTTCCTGGAACGGATGGGGCTTCGCGGCCTGGACGAGCTGCCGGAGCTCGCACCCTTCCTGCCCGAGGTCGACGACGTGGAAGCGGAGTCCCTCGAAGGCACGATGATCGCGGAGGCGGTCGCCGCCGCACGTGCGGTGGGCGGCGGAGACGAGGCCGGTCGGGCTCGTGTCTGATCGGGCAGGGGGCGGTGAGGTCGGCCGAAACGACTTGCACACTCCCCAGACGGATACGACGTACGGACATTTTGATGCGTAGCAGTGGCAACGGCAGGAACAGCGGCGGCGGTGGCGGCGGCCAGAGCCGTGGTGGACAGGGCGGGGGCCGGGGCGGCTCGTACGGCGGCTCCCGGGGCGGCTCGTCCTACGGCGGCGGCAGTGGCGGCAGCGGCGGTGGCCGTGGC
The DNA here is from genome assembly GCF_000955975.1 of Saccharothrix sp. ST-888. GTDB lineage: Bacteria > Actinomycetota > Actinomycetes > Streptomycetales > Streptomycetaceae > Kitasatospora. Next base: position 49,082 of record NZ_JYJF01000017.1, on the reverse strand, counting down.
GGCCAGGGCGGCCAGGCCGGCGGGCGGGGCGGTTCGTCGTCTTCGCGTGGTGGCGGTTCGTACGGGCGTGATGGTGGTTCGTACGGTGGCGGTTCGTCGTCTTCGCGTGGCGGCGGTTCGTACGGGCGTGACGGTGGTTCGTACGGTGGCGGTTCGTCCTCCTCGCGCGGCGGTGGCTCGTACGGGCGTGACGACCGGCGGCAGGGCTCGGGGTCGGGGAAGGGCCAGCCGCGTCCGGAGGAGCGCCGTTACGACCGGCCCGAGTACGGTGGCGGCCCCAACGCCACGCCGGGCCGCAGCAGCTTCGGTGCCCGGAAGCCCTCGCCGGCCCCGCGGCCGCGCCGTGAGGGCCAGGGCGCCCCGGGCGACCCGCGCCGTCAGCCGCAGCGCTCGCGTGAGCTGCAGGCCCGGATCGAGGACGCGGTGCTGGCCCGGCACGACAAGCCGGCCGTGAAGCTGCCCAAGACCTTCGGCGAGCCCGAGGGCGAGCGGCTGCAGAAGGTGCTGGCGCGGGCCGGTATCGGCAGCCGTCGCGCCTGCGAGGAGCTGATCGAGCAGGGCCGGGTCGAGGTCAACGGCCTCCTGGTCACCGAGCAGGGCAAGCGGGTGGACCCGGAGAAGGACGAGATCAAGGTGGACGGCCTGACCGTCGCCACCCAGTCGTACCTGTTCTTCGCGCTCAACAAGCCGGCCGGCGTGGTCTCCACCATGGAGGACCCGGACGGCCGCCAGTGCCTGGGCGACTACGTGACCAACCGGGAGACCCGGCTGTTCCACGTCGGCCGCCTGGACACCGAGACCGAGGGCATCATCCTGCTCACCAACCACGGTGAGCTGGCCCACCGCCTGACCCACCCCCGCTACGGCGTCACCAAGACCTACCTGGCGGCCATCCAGGGCCCGATCCCGCGCGACCTGGGCAAGCAGCTCGCGCAGGGCATCGAGCTGGAGGACGGCTTCGCCCGCGCCGACAGCTTCAAGGTGGTCTCGAACGTCGGCAAGAACTACCTGGTCGAGGTCACCCTGCACGAGGGCCGCAAGCACATCGTGCGCCGGATGCTGGCCGAGGCGGGCTTCCCGGTGGAGAAGCTGGTCCGGACCCACTTCGGCCCGATCGCCCTGGGCGACCAGAAGTCGGGCTGGCTGCGCCGTCTGACCAACCCGGAGGTCGGCCAGCTGATGCGCGAGGTCGGTCTGTAAGGCCCGGTGTTACCGGTCCGTAGGACCTGGTGATGAGGGCCTCCCCGCCGTTCGGCGGGGAGGCCCTCTGCTGTCCTGCGGGGACGGGGTGTGAGCCTGGCCGCACCGGGTTCCCCCCGGCTTGTCAGCCGCTCGATCCGTGGCGCACGATTGCCAGCAACTGGCGCCCGGCCGGATGGCGGGAGTGCGCCACCCGGGGAGCTCGTGGGGGAAGGAACGTCGTGCTCGACGCATTCGGAGTGCTCGGTCTTGGTCGGCCGGACGGACAGCTGTACGCGGCGCTGGTGGCCGCGCCCCAGTCCACCGCCGAGGAGCTCGCCGACCAGTGCGGACTGACGCTGCAACAGGGCCGGGCGGCCCTGGACCGGTTGGCCGAGCAGGGCATGGTGACCCGCGGCCCGGTCGACCGCGAGCGTTACCTGGCCGTCGCCCCCGACGTCGCCATCGGCACTCTGATCGGCCACCGCGAGGCCCAGCTGCGCGGCGCTCGCGCCGAGATGCACCGGCTGATGGACGCCTTCCGGGAGGCCAGCCGCTTCACCGACCCCGCTCACTCGGTCGAGGTGCTGACCGGCGGTGAGGCCATCGCCCAGCGGCTGGAGCACCTGGTCGGGACCGCCCAGTACCAGGTGCGCGGCTTCGACTGCCCGCCCTACATCCAGGACCCGGTGGCCGCCCTGCCCCGGCAGCGCCAGCGGCTCAAGGCCGGGCTGAAGTTCCGCGCGATCTACGACAAGGAGGCCGTCGCCTGGCCCGGGCGGCTGGAGAAGGACATCCTGCCCGGTGTCGCGGACGGCGAGGAGTGCAGGGTCCGGCCGGTGCTGCCGATGAAGATGATGATGGCCGACGACCGGATGGCGATCATCCCGATCAGTGTCGGCGACGCCGTCCTGGACGCCGCGTACGTGGTCCATCCGTCCGCCCTGCTCCAGGGCCTGGACGCGCTCTTCGAGGCGGAGTGGGAACGGGCGGTCCCGCTCCAGGCGGCGATCGGCACCGGGAGCGAGGGCTCGGGCCCCGAGGAGGACCACCGCAAGCTGCTCGGCCTGCTCGCGGCCGGGCTCACCGACGAGTCGATCGCCCGGTCGCTCGGCTGGAGTGCCAGGACCACCCAGCGGCGGTTGCAGACGCTGATGCGGCAGCTCGGCGCGACCACCAGGTTCCAGGCCGGGATGGCGGCCCGGGAACGCGGCTGGCTGTAGGCCCGGTCGGGGCTCCTCGGGGCGGAGCCCGGCGCGTCTGCGCGGGGCCGCCGCACGGCGGAGGAGCTCAGCTCCAGGGCTGGAGGGCGTTCCAGCGGCCGTCCGGGCCGCGCTCGACCTTCTCCAGCCCGATCACCGCGGTCCGGTTGAGGCGCCCGTAGATGTGCGGGAACAGCACGCCCGGGGTCGCACCCGGCGGTGGTGCGCCGTGCGGAGCCTCCCACTTCACCATCGGCTCCACCAGGCTCTCCTCGATCAGCAGGGCCATCAGCGGCTCCGGTGCCTCCTGGTAGAAGGCGTTGGCGACGGCCAGCGTGGTCTGCTCGTCGGCCGAGCAGTGGATGAAACCGTCGGTCAGCAGGGAGGTGGTGGCATACGGCCGCCCAGGGTCGCGGAGCCAGTCGTCCAGGGGTGCGAGGTGGTAGATCATGTGTCTTTTTTACCGTATTTGTACCGGAGTTGACGGTTCTGTGCGGTGCCGGTCGGGACCGGTCAGATCCCGGCCACCCTGGCCGCCGCCGACACCTCGTACACCAGGGTGACGGTCCGTCGGCCACCCGGTGGCAGCGGCACGTCCCAGCGGACGATGCCCTCGGCGTCCAGCTCGTCCGGCGCCGGGGAGCACGCCTCCTTGCGCAGCCGCACCTCCACCGCCGCGACCTCCGAGACCGGGATCCGCTCGCGCACCGCGACCACCTGCTCCTCCCGCTCCCGGGGCGCGGAGAAGCGGGACAGGTGCAGCCGGACCGTACGGGTCAGCACCGTGCGCTGGGCCAGCGCGGTACTGCCCCTGCTCTCCTCGGTCTCCCGGACCACCCGGTAGCCGTCCGAGCTGCCGAAGGGCAGCTCGGCGGTCGCGCCGGCGGCGGTGAAGCCCAACTCCGCGCGGCCGGTGAAACCGCCGTTCCTGACCAGGTCCACCGGGCCAGCCAGCAGCGCGTGCCCGGAGCCGTTGCGGAACCTGACCGCCTCGGTGACCAGCGGGGACAGCTCGGGTGCGCAGGCGTACTCGCTGCTCACGGAGGTGCTGAAGACGGTGAGCGGCACCCGGTGCGGACGGCCGTCGCCGGGCACCGAGGCGGGCTCGGGAGCGCGCAGGGTGCGCACCTCGCCGCCGTCGTCCACCCCCGGGAGACCGTCCACCGCGGCCGGTCCGGTACTGCCGATCTCCTCCTCGCGCAGCTCGACGTCCACCGTGCGGCGCTCCTCCGCCGACCTGTCGCGCAGCGCCAGCACGTCCTCGACCAGCCGCGGCGGCTCGCCCGCCAGGGCGGAGCGGGCGGTGGACAGGGTCAGCCGGACCTGCGACCAGTCCTCGCCGGTGCGCTGCCAGACGACCGCCTCCGTCTCCAGCAGCAGAGCGCCGTCGCCGAGCGTCGCCCGATAGGCGGGCCGCCACAGGGCGCACGGCGCGAGGTGGGAGAGCGTCAGCCGGTGCGGGCCCGGCTCGGCCGCCTCGAGGGTCAGCTCCACGTACCCGAGCAGCTCGACGGGCTCCTCCTCGGCGTCGTCCAGCGCCAGCTGGGCCTGCCGCACCTCCTCCTCGACGGCCCGCAGTCGGCACCGCACCGCCCGCAGCTGCTCCCCGTACGACTCGCGCTCGGCGTCCACCCGGTCCAACTCGCGCCCCCAGCGGGCCCGTTCGATCTCGCCGTGGCCGGCGCCCTCGCCGATCTCGCGCAGCAGGTCGGCGGCGAGCTGGGCGAGCAGGGCCAGCCGGGCCTCCAGCCGGCGGCGGCGGGCCTCCTCGGCGAGCTGCTCCTGTTCCAGCAGGTGGAGCCGGCGGCGCAGCTTGGAGTCGGCCTCGGTTGGCGGGAGCGGGGCGCGCGGCGTCCAGGAGCGGACGATCCGGGCGTCCAGGACCCGGCCCGCGCCGAGCCGGTCGCCGGTCAGGTCGGCCCGCAGTGAGCGGTCGACGGCCAGCGCGGTGATCGGCCCGAGGCGCAGCCGCTGGATGCCCGGGTGCAGGTCGAGCGTGGTGGTCCGTTCGACCAGGGCGCGGTCCTCCAGACAGGTGACGGCCGTGACCGGGAGCGGATGGACCGGGGCGGAGGGTGTAGCGGGCGGGGTGGTCATGGGTCAGTTCCTCCGGTTTCCGCCGAGGATGGCCTTGCCGGCCGGGATTCGGATCTCGTAGCCGCCGTCCAGCTCGGCAGTGCCGTCGACGGGCAGTTCCACCCGCCACAGGCGGGTGCTCGGCGGGTAGCTGTCCGAGGGCTCGGCCCCGGCCGCCGGCTGGGGATGCTGCTCCCCGGGTGCCGTCCAGCCGGGTCGTTCCTCGATCCGGATCTCGGCGTCGGCGGTGACCGGGACGCGTTCGCGCACCTCCACCGTGACCGGGTGGCCGAGCCGGTTGGCCAGCTCCACGTGGACCCGGTGGTCGAGCACGGTGACGTTGTTCAGCAGCCCCACCGTGGACTCCCGCAGCTCCGTGCGGCGGGCCACCCGGATGCCCTCCGCCACGCCCAGACCGACCCGGCGGGTGTCCCCGGGCGCCAGCGTCGGCAGCGCCGCCGTGAGCAGGAACTCGCCGTCCACGCTCACCTCGACCGGGCCCGCCAGCAGGGGCCGGGCGGTGGGATTGGTCAGCAGCAGGGTGGCGTAGACCGTCTCCTCGACCGAGGGCACGCAGACGTACTCGGTCCGCAGCTCGACCGGAACCTCGGCGATCGTGACGGTGTGCCACCAGCGGCCGGTGGACGGGATGTCCACGGGCGCGGCGGCGTCGTAGCGGTAGGCGAAGGACCCGGCCGACCGGCGGGGCGGGACCGCGTGCTCGGGCAGCGCCGCCGTGGCGGCCGCCTGGGCGGCACGCCGACCGGGGGCCAGGTCCGGGGCGAGGTCCGCGAGCAGCCGGCCGCGGGTGGCGGGCGGGGCTTCCGGGCCCTGCAGGGCGAGCGTGGCGTAGTCGAGCCACTCGGGGGCGGGGCGGGGCGGTGTGGGCTGGGCGGGTTCAGTGGGTTCTGTGGGTTCTGTGGGTGCTGGGGCTGGAGCTGGCGGCGGGGCGGCCATCCGCATGCGTGGGGCCATCGCGGGGGGTGGGCCCCCCGGGGCCGGGCCGGTGGGGCCGCCGGCGGCGAGGCCGTTCGGTGGGGGCGGCGCGATCCCGTACGCGACGGGGGCGCCGTACGGGGCCGGTGCGCCGGGCGCGACGGGTGTGCTGGGTGCGCTTGGCGTGCTGCCGGGTTCCGCGGGAGCCTGGGGGACGGCTGCGCCCCCGTAGCCGTGGCCGAGGAACCGGTCGGCGGCGGGCGCCTCGTCCGGCACGCCGAGCAGACCGCCCGCGCCGGGTGCCAGCGGGCCACGCGGTGCAGGTGCGCTGCGGGTCGGGTCGGGGGCGGCTGAGCCGAACGTCCAGTCGCGCCGGGCCTGCGGGCGGGGGCCCGCCGCGTCGTACCCCGCGAACAGGTCGGACAGCCCGGCCGGGGCCGCCCGCCAGCCCGAGGGGGCGGGGGCGGGCTGGCGGCGGCCGATCCGTACCGAGCGCAGCTGCGGCAGGTCGGTCCGGCGGGTCAGGTCGGCGGTGGACAGCGCCAGCCGTACGCCCGCCCAGTCCTCGCCGCTCAGCTGGAGGACGGAGGCCCGCAGCACGAGGGATCCGCCGCCACCGTCGCCGTGACGGTGGCTCAGCCGGTACGACGGAACCCAGAACGCGGCCTGGACGCCGTACTCCACCTCGATCTCGGCGTCCCGCCCGGTGCCGTCGCCGCCCGTGAGGGCGAGTGCGACGACGGCGCTGGTCTCGACCGGGTGGGCGGGCTCGGCGGTGGAGGCGTGTCCGAGCGCCTCCAGGGCGACGGCGAGAGCGTGCTCCGCCAGCCGGACCTCGTCGGCGAGACCCCGGGCGCGGGCGTCCAGGGCGGTGAGCCGCTCGTCGACGAAGTCCGCCAGTTCGAGCCAGGCGTCGGCGGGTGTACGGCGGTGCGGCTGCTCGCCGGTGTACGGGGGTTCCCCCGGTCGGCGTGCGGTGGCGGGCGGAATCGCGCGCAGGGCGGCGATCTCCTCGAAGCGGGCGCGCACCCCGGAGTAGCGCTCGCGGGCGGCCTCCAGCGACTCCTCGGCCTGCTCGACCCGTCGGCGCAGCTCGGGCAGCTCCTGCGGGTCGCGCAGCTCGGCGGCGGCCTCCAGCCGGGCCTCGGTGACCCGCCAGCTGCTCCCGCCGACGACCCGGGCGCGCAGCAGGGTGCCATCGAGGGTCCGGGGCAGTCCGGTCAGCCGTACCCGGCCGTCCGGCGGCACGGTGCCGCGGGCCCGGCGCAGGCAGAGCGCACCCGACGCGTAGACCACCACCGATTCGAGTACCGATCCCCAGCCCTGCGCCGCGCCCTGCCCGGCGTTCTGAACCACCTCGGCTGCCACCCCGCCCACCCTTCGTCCGAGCCGTCCCCGGCCGCCCAGTCTGCCCCGGGGGTACCCGGGTGTCAGGGGATTTCCCCCGCGTGCCGCCGAGGTGGTCCGGGTGTGAGCTGTGCCACCGCCGCCAGGGGGAGCACCGGGCAGAGCGGGGAGCACCGGACTGCGGGCGAGGGTTCCGGTGTTCTTCGGGGTGCTCGGTCCAGGCGTCAGGTCGCGGGCCTGCGGTAGGTCAGCAGGTAGCGCCAGAAGAGCAGGCGTCGGACGGTGGATCCGGGCAGCAGGCGGGCGGCCTCGCGGCGGGTCTCGTCGTACGTCAACTGCGGTGGCTGCACCGGTGCCCGGAGGTGGGTGCGGGGCCGACCGGAGGCCCGTTCGCGGACGGTGACCGCGAGGCGGGCGGCGGCGTTGGCCGGGACGGCGGCCAGGCTCCAGGCCCAGTCCGTGCGGGAGCGCTCCGGGTAGCAGCCGAGCACCACCAGCACCCCGCCCGGGGCGAGTGCGTCGCGCAGGGCGGACACGGTCTCGAACGGCATGTGGTGCAGGCTGGCCAGGCAGGAGATGTAGTCGTAGCGGCCCGGCGACAGCTCGGTCCGGGTCACGTCCGCCTGCCGGCAGTCCGGCCGCCAGACGCTGCCGACCCGGGCGGAGGCCGCCCGCGCTGCCGCGATCGTCTCCGCCGAGGGGTCCACCGCGTCGACCTCCAGCCCGAGTCCGGCCAGGCGGCGGGCGAATCCGCCGGTGCCGCAGCCCACGTCCAGGGCGGTACGGGCGGTGCGGGGGAGATGACGGAGCAGCAGGGGCTGGTAGTGGTCGTTGTGATCGAAAGGCATCCGGCGACTCTGCCACCGATGGCCGCACCGGGTAAGGCCGGACGGGTAGGGCGGGTGGGCAGGACCGGGTGGCCGGGGTCGGAGTGCCGTGGCGGCGGAGGCCGTCCCGGTGGGTCCGGTGCCGGGGGAGTGGCGGAGGACCCCCGTGGCCGTGTCCGGTCGGCCGGTAGGAGAGGATTGGTGACCACCAGGATCGGCATTCCGACAGGAGACGAACCGCATGCGCACTGCCGCCGTCGTCGGCACCGGACTGATCGGCACCTCCGCCGCTCTCGCGCTCACCTGTCGCGGCTTCAGCGTGTACCTGGAGGATGCCGATCCGGATGCCGCCCGCACCGCGGCCTCGCTCGGCGCGGGCACCACCGAGGTGCCGGAGGGCCCGGTGGACCTGGCGATCATCGCGGTGCCGCCCGCCCTGGTGGGCCCGGTGCTCGCCGACTGCCAGCGCCGCGGGCTGGCGCGCTGGTACACGGACGTGGCGAGCGTGAAGTCGGGGCCGCGCGCCGCCGTCACCGCGCTCGGCTGCGACACCACCCACTACATCGGCGGCCACCCGATGGCCGGCCGGGAGGTCTCCGGCCCGCTGGGAGCCCGTGCGGACCTGTTCGAGGGTCGGCCGTGGGTGCTCACCCCCACGCCGGACACCGACACGGACACCCTGAACGCGGCCCTGGAACTGGTCGCGCTCTGCGGTGCCATGCCGATCGTGATGGACGCGCCCGCGCACGACCGCGCCGTCGCGCTGGTCTCACACGCCCCTCAGCTCTTCTCCTCGCTGGTCGCGGCCCGGCTGGAGCACGCCGACGAGACCGCCGTCCGCCTCTCCGGTCAGGGCGTCCGGGACGTGACCCGGATCGCCGCCTCCAACCCCGCGCTCTGGGTGGACATCCTGTCCGCCAACGCGGGAGTGGTCGCCGACGTCCTGGAGGACCTCGCCGCGGACCTCGGCGAGACCGTCACCGCGCTGCGCGCCCTGGAGGCCGCCGACGAGGGCGAGCGCCGGAGCGGCGCGGCCGGGATCGAGGCCGTGATGCGGCGCGGCAACACCGGCCAGTCCCGGATCCCCGGCAAGCACGGTGCCCCGCCCACCCGGTACGAGACGGTCGCGGTCGTCCTCGGCGACCAGCCCGGCGAGCTCGGCCGCCTGTTCGGCGAGGTCGGCACGCTCGGGGTCAACATCGAGGACGTGATAATCGAACATTCCAGTGGCCAGCAGGTCGGCTTCGTACAGCTCTCCGTCGCCCCGTCCGCGGTGAAGCGACTCATCACCGTGCTGCGCGAGCAGGGGTGGAGCGTACGGGACTGAGCGGGTACGGCCGGAGCGGGGCGGAGCTGAGCGGGTAGGGCCGGGCCGGGGCCGATTCGCCGGGCTGGGGACCGTCGGCTGCCCCGGATGGGTGAACCCGGCGATTCGACTACCCTTGTGAGGTCACCCCGAGGCTGCAGAGAGAGGTTCGCCCCGTGGAAACTGCCGACCGAGCGTCCGCCCCGGTCGTCGTCGCCATCGACGGACCCTCCGGCTCCGGCAAGTCGACCGTCTCCCGGGCGGTCGCCGCCCGGCTCGGCCTGAGCTTCCTGGACACCGGCGCGATGTACCGCGCGATGACCTGGTGGATGCTGACCAACGACGTCGACGTCGAGGACGCCGACGCGGTGGCCGTCGCCTGCGGCAAGCCGGTGATCGTCTCCGGTACGGACGCGGCGGGCCCGACCATCACGGTCGACGGCCAGGACGTCTCCGGACCGATCCGCGGCCCCGAGGTGACCTCGCAGGTCAGCGCCGTCGCCGCGGTCCCGCAGGTGCGGGCCAGGCTGGTGGAGCTGCAGCGCGGCTGCGCCGAGGTCGCCGAGCGCGGCATCGTCGCCGAGGGCCGGGACATGGGCACCGTGGTGTTCCCGGCCGCCACCGTCAAGGTCTTCCTGACCGCCTCGCAGACCGCCCGTGCCGAGCGCCGCGCCGCCGAGCTGCGGGCGAAGGGCGTGGACGAGGCGACCATCACCGCGATGGCCGCCGACCTCGCCCGCCGGGACGCCGCCGACTCCTCCCGGGAGACGGACCCGCTGGCCCAGGCACCGGACGCCGTCCTGGTGGACACCAGCGACCTCACCCTGGAGCAGGTGATCGACCGGATCGTCGGCCTGGTCCAGGAACGGTCCGGCTGCGTCGCGGCCTGACGAACACCGGCCCGGGGCCTGGCCCGGGGAGCGCTCGGGGCCGAGCAGTGTCCGAGCCCGACGAGTACTCGAACCCGACCGGCGGCTGAGCCTGACCGGGACCTGAAACCTCTCTCCCAGGGTCTGTGAACCCGCCCGAGGGCCTGAGAAAAGAAATCTGCGGACGCCCGCCACGAGGGCGTCACGCACCGCGCTGCCCCTCCGAGGGGCAGGTACGCACGGCACGTCCCTGGGAAGGGCCGGTGCCGGGAAACGGAAAACGAAGATGAGCAACGAGACCGCTCACGGCTCGCACGGCGAGCTCGACGCGTCCGAGTACGCGGAGTTCATGGCGCTGGCCGCCGAGGAGGGCTTCGACAGCGACGAGATCGACGCGGAGCTCGACGGCGCCGGCCACGGCCCGCTGCCGGTGCTGGCCGTGGTCGGCCGGCCCAACGTCGGCAAGTCGACTCTGGTGAACCGCATCATCGGCCGCCGCGAGGCCGTGGTCGAGGACCGCCCGGGCGTCACCCGCGACCGCGTCACCTACGAGGCCGCCTGGAACGGCCGCCGCTTCAAGCTGGTCGACACCGGTGGCTGGGAGGTCGACGTCCTCGGCATCGACGCCGCCGTGGCCGCCCAGGCCGAGTACGGCATCGAGACCGCCGACGCGGTGCTCTTCGTCGTGGACGCCACCGTCGGGGCCACCGACACCGACGAGGCCCTGATCAAGATCATCCGCAAGGCCGGCAAGCCCGTCGTGCTCTGCGCCAACAAGGTCGACGGCCCCTCCACCGAGGCCGAGGCCGCCTACCTCTGGTCGCTCGGCCTCGGCGAGCCCTACCCGGTCTCGGCGCTGCACGGCCGTGGCTCCGGCGACCTGCTCGACGCCGTGATGGCCGCTCTCCCCGAGGCCCCGCCGCAGACCTTCGGCGAGGGACTCGTCGGTGGCCCGCGCCGGGTGGCCCTGATCGGCCGGCCCAACGTCGGCAAGTCCAGCCTGCTCAACAAGGTCGCCGGCGAGGACCGCGTGGTCGTCAACGAGCAGGCCGGGACCACCCGTGACCCGGTCGACGAGATGATCGAACTCGGCGGCAAGACCTGGAAGTTCGTGGACACCGCCGGTATCCGCCGCCGGGTCCACCTCACCGCCGGTGCCGACTTCTACGCCTCGCTGCGCACCGCCTCCGCCCTGGAGAAGGCCGAGGTCGCGGTCGTCCTGGTCGACGCCAGCGAGACCCTCGCCGAGCAGGACACCCGGATCATCTCGATGGCCGTCGAGGCCGGGCGCGCCGTCGTCATCGCCTACAACAAGTGGGACCAGATCGACGAGGAGCGCCGCTACTACCTGGAGCGCGAGATCGAGCGCGATCTCGTCCAGGTCCGCTGGGCACCCCGGGTCAACGTCTCGGCGAAGACCGGCCGCCACATGGAGAAGCTGGTCCCGGCGATCGAGACCGCGCTGGAGGGCTGGGAGACCCGTATCCCGACCGCCCGGCTGAACGCCTTCCTCGGCGAGCTGGTGGCCGCCCACCCGCACCCGATCCGGGGCGGCAAGCAGCCGCGCATCCTGTTCGGCACCCAGGCCGGCACCCGGCCGCCGCGCTTCGTGCTCTTCGCCTCCGGCTTCCTGGAGGCGGGCTACCGCCGGTTCGTCGAGCGCCGTCTGCGCGAGGAGTTCGGCTTCGTCGGTACGCCGATCTCGATCTCCGTCCGGGTGCGTGAGAAGCGTCGCAAGAAGTAGGCAGTCGTAGTCGGTCGTCAGTGGGCCGGCCGACGTCGAGGCCGTAGGCCGAAGGCCGGGTACCCCGTCGGGGCCCGGCCTTCGGCGGTTGGGCAGTCAGTGGAGAGGTGTGGAGCGTCAGCTCTGTCCGGGGACCCGGCCCGGGGGCAGCGAGAGCATGCTGCGGTGGCGCCCGCTGACTCCGCCGGCCTCTCCGGCGGCGGTGCCGGCGCCGGGGGTGACGGGCTGGGCGGGGGAGAGGTAGCCCGAGGCCACCCAGCCCTGACCGCCGGACGCCTGGGCCGCCCCCGCGTACTGACCGCTGCCCGAGGGCTGTCCGGTGCCGGGCTGGCCGGTGGCGTGGTGTCCGGCACCGGGCTGCCCCGCCCCGAACTGGCCGGTCGCGGTCATGAACTGGCCGGCGCTGAACTGACCGGACGTCACCTGTCCCGGCGTGAACGGTCCGGTCGCGAGATATCCCGTCCCGTACTGCCCGCCGCCGCTCTGCTGGTTCGGCATGAACTGCGGCGTGCCCTGCGCGTGCCCCGCGTAGGTGTCGAACGTCTGGTGCTGCGGCGGGTAGGCGGTCAGCTCGGCGCGGGCGCCGTACGGCTCGCTGCGGGTCCCGTACGAGTCACCGGGCGGGAGCGCCTCGCGGACCGGGTGGGCGTCCCGGCCGAAGTATCCGTCCCGGACCGCGAAGCCGGTGAAGCGCATGTCCTCCTCGCCGGTCCGGTCACCGGGAAGGGCCCGGAACAGCCGTCGGTACTCCGAGTACAGCGCGTCGTAGATCGGGGTCGGCGAGGAGGGGTGCTCCGCGTCGTACGACGGGCGCATGCCCGGGATGGAGCGCGTGGTGGTGGCGGACGGGCGGTGGGCGGCGGCGACGTCGTAGCTGTACACATAGGGGCCAACGAGTGAGGCGGCCGGGGGATGCGGGGCCGGGCCGGGCGGCCTGCGCCGCTCCGGGGGTCCGGCGGGGCGGTCGGACGGGTCACCCGTGCGTCACCCGGTTGACCGTTGTCTGCCGCTGCTCCGCCGCCGCCCCCGTCGAACCGCTCCGATGCTCTGTTCCGCCGGGTCGGTCCGGCCCGCCGACGTGGTGCCGGAGGGCCGGAACAGGGGAGCGGCGGGGGAGTCCGGCGCCGGGGTTCTTGCGGGCGTCGGTCAGGTCCCGGCGAGCGGCAGGATGGCGCCGACCAGCAGGCCCTTGGCGGCGGCGCGGTCGAGCGCCAGACGCAGCAGGTCCTCGCGCGGCTGGCGGCCGATGGTGCCGGCCGGGACCGCGTACATCGTCACCGATGCCTGACGACCGGCGGCCAGCCGCCAGGCGTCGGTGACCTGGAGCGGCTGGTGCGCCTGCCACCAGGCGGAGCTGCCGCCGGTCGCGGAGGGCTGCAGGATCGCGTGCAGCTTGCCCATGGCCATCAGCACCGACCAGCCGGGCAGCGGCGACTCGGGGGCCTTGTCGACGTTCATGACCTCCTGGAAGTGGTGGTCGGTGAGCAGCGAGAGGAACTCGTCCTCCCCGGTGATGTTGCCGGGCCTGCCGACCGGTCCGGTCGGCTCGACCACCAGCGCGGCGTGCCCGGTGTCCCCGCAGAGCACCAGCCCGCAGGTGATCCCGAGGACGGCGGGCTGTCCGGCGGCGGGCGGAGCGGACTGTTCGGCCTGGGACGCGGCCTCCGGGTCGGCTCCGACCCCGGCTCCGGGCAGGCCGGCGGCCGCCGGAGCGCTGCCCTGGGCCTGGCTGATGCTGCGTACGGCACCGAGCAGCTGTTCCTCGGAGACCGGTACGACCTGTGAGGGGATGCAGCGGGCGTGGGCGAAGGCGAGTACTGCTGTCTCGTCACCGACGAACAGCACGGTGCTGGTGGCCTCCTGGGAGGAGTCGCCGGGGGTGCGGCACGAGGTGCAGTCGTAAGTGTCGGGTGCGTGCGCACCGGCGAGCAGGCGGTCTGCCTCGTCGTCGCCGATCTCGGCTCGGACCTCGTCGCTGACAGCGAGCATGCGCGGCAAGGGGGACTCCTCGGTTCGTCAGGTAATGGTGGCCGGGCGCGCCCGACCGCCATTACCAACGGGCCGTTGTGTCAAGGGTCACGGGTGGACACGGCAGCGACGGGAATTGCCGCGAATCCGACTGCGACGTGTGAACGTCTGATTGCAATGTGTCGACAATGTGCCCGAGCTCACGGAGTGAACATTGTGGACCGGATCATATTGATGGGGGGTTTGACCTTGGAAAGCATCATGAAATTGGACATTTCGCCCAGTTTGCATGATCTTTACCGTCGGTAGCGCCGGGCTGAGCTGGGACTGCTCCCCGCTGTTTGGGTGACCGTCATGGTTACTCGTAGTTTCTTGGCCAGTGCAACGAGCACTACCCGGGTTCACCCTCACGGCGCGAAGGCGCCCACCAGTGCGACCGCCGGAAGGCGGGCACGGGTGCGGAGGGTGGCCGGGGCGGCGCGGCACGTCGGACACGTGCACGGCCGCCTTGCGGACGCGGCGAGCGGATCGGCCCCCAGGGCCTGGTTCCGCATGCCCGCCCGGGGCTGTCGAGAGGACTCTCATGGCTTTCCGTAACGAGACCGCCGCTGCCACGACCACCGCCACCAAGCGCAACCGCGTCCGGGTGGCCGTCCTGGGCGGCGCGGTCGCCGTCCTTCCGGTGGCCGGCCTCGTCACGGCCACGACGGCTTCGGCCGCCTCGGTCGCCGCCTGGGACAAGGTCGCCCAGTGCGAGAGCACCGGCAACTGGAGCATCAACACCGGCAACGGCTTCTACGGCGGCCTCCAGTTCACCGCCAGCACCTGGGCCGCCTTCGGTGGCACCCAGTACGCCGCGCAGGCCAACCGGGCGACCAGGGCGCAGCAGATCGCCGTCGCCGAGAAGGTCCTCGCCTCGCAGGGCCCCGGCGCCTGGCCGGTCTGCTCGGTGAAGGCCGGTCTCACCAAGGGCGGTGCCGCTGCCCAGGTCGACACCACCGCCCCCGCTGCCGCCTCCAAGGCCCCGGCTGCGAAGAGCGCCACCGATGCTCCGAAGGCCGCGCAGCAGCCGGTCGAGCAGAAGAAGGCCGAGCAGCGCGCCGAGCACAAGCGCGCCGAGCACCGCGCCGACCGCAAGGGCGGCAAAGCCGCGCAGGCTCCCGCCGCGAAGGGCAACGGTGCCACCTACACCGTGAAGTCCGGCGACACCCTGAGCTCCATCGCCGCTGCCAAGGGCCTCGACTGGAAGACCCTGTACAGCGACAACTCCGGTGTCGTGGGCGGCGACCCGAACCTGATCTTCCCGGGCCAGGTCCTCTCCGTCTGACCCCGGACGCGCTCCGCGTTCGAGGCCAGCCGTCCCCCTCCGGCGGGGGCGGCCGGCCTCGCCGCGTCGACGGCGACTGCGGTGACCGGTCGCGTTCTGGTGGCGGCTGCAACGACCGCTACTGCCAGTGCAGTTCGCCCATGGCGACCTTGGTGCCGAGCTCGACGGCGAGCTTCAATCCGGCCTGCGGGTAGTGCCGTTCCAGCGCGGCCCGTGCTGCCTCCGCGTTCTCGGCCTGACCGATCTCGGTCTCGAAGGTCCGCAGGTACTCCCGGGTGTACCCGATCGCGGAGACGTCGGCGGACGCGCCGGCTCTGCGGTGTCCGGCCGCGACGAAGGACGGGTTCAGCGCCTCCATCTCGTCCAGCAGATCGATCCAGGCTCCGCGTTGCGCCGGGGTGGGGGTGTCGGCCGTCCAGGCGTGCAGCCCCTGGAACAGCAGTACGCCACCGAGGATGGCCCGCTGCCGGTGCTCCCACAGGTAGTGCCGGTCCGGCAGGTGGAAGTCCGCGCCGCGTACTTCCAGCCGGTGACCCTCGAACTCGACGGCGCCGCCCGGCAGCGGCTCCGGCAGGACCAGGCGGGTCGACAGTTCGGGACCGAGCCGTGCCCAGGTCTCCAGCTTGGCCGGGTACGTCTCCTTGATGTGTTCCACGACCGCCGGCGCGGCGAGGAACCTGGCCTCGGGAAACGCGTCCTGGAGCACCTCGGCGCCGAAGTAGAAGTCCGGGTCGCCGTGGCTGACGAAGACCGTGGTCAGCCGCTTGCCGGAGGCCCTGACCTCGTCCACCAGGCGGCGTCCGTCGGAGAGCGTGAAGCCCGCATCCACCAGGAGCGCCTCGTGCGGCCCGGTGACCAGGACGGCGGTCTTGTCGAGGGAGGCCTCGGGCAGGTCGATGATCTTGAAATCCAGGGTCTTCATGCGGGCTCCTCGGCCGGGCTCCTCGGCAGGCGTACTCCCAGCTCAGCCCTGGACCCGTCGCGCTGCACCCGCAACCGGTCAGGTGTGCGCCGAACGGCTGAAGCCGCCGTGCGAGGTGGTGGGGTGGTGGGGCCCGACTCGTGGGGGCCGGGAGGGGCCGGAGAGGGCCGGGAGGGGCCGGGAGGGGCCGGAGAGGGCCGGGAGCGGCCGGGGAGGGGTCGGGCGGGTGCAGAGGGCCTTCGAGCCGGGTTCCAGGGGCTTGGGTGGGGTCGGCTGCTGCGAGGATGGGGACATGGACGGCGAAACGTTCCCCCTTTTCCCTGCCGAGCCGCTGTTCCCGGCAGAGCCGCGCCGACGCGCCGAACCGGCACCGGGCGCCGTCCACCTGCCCGACTGGCTCGACGCGGCCGAGCAGCGCGAACTGGTCGCGGCCTGCCGCGCCTGGGCCCGCCCGCCGGCCGGGATGCGTACCGTCCGGATGCCCGGCGGCGGCGTCATGTCGGTGCGGATGCTCAGCCTCGGCTGGCACTGGTACCCGTACGGTTACGCCCGCACCGTGGTGGACGGCGACGGAGCACCGGTCAAGCCGTTCCCGCCGGAACTGGGCGAGCTGGCCGTCCGCGCCCTCGCCGAGGCGTACGGTCCGCAGCTGCCCGAGATCGCCGGTGCCGTCGGCTACCGGCCCGACATCGGGATGGTGAACCACTACCCGCACGGCGCGAAGATGGGCCTGCACCGCGACCGCGAGGAACGGATCGACGCTCCGGTGGTCTCCCTGTCGCTCGGTGACAGCTGCGTCTTCCGCCTCGGCAACACCGAGACCCGCACCCGCCCCTGGACCGACCTGGAGCTGCGCAGCGGCGACCTGGTGGTCTTCGGCGGACCGTCCAGGTTCGCCTACCACGGGGTGCTGCGGACCCTCCCTGGCACCGCCGACCCGGCGCTCGGACTGGTCGGGCGGCTGAACATCACCGTCCGGCAGTCGGGGATCGGGCAGGCCGGGACGCAGGGGGGCCGGCGTACGGCGGCGGGCAGCTGACGTACTCGGACGGGGACACCGCCGGACGCGTACCCCGCCCGACGGGAATTCCGGCGGGCCGAGCAGACTTCTGGGTAAGCGGAGGCGGCCGTCGGGCGGAGTGTGCCTCGCGAGACCGTCCAGAGAGGAAGCGCAGCCATGGAGACCCCCGTCGATCACCTAGTCGACCTGCTCGACCTGGAACAGATCGAGTTCAACATCTTCCGTGGCCGGAGTCCCGAGGAGGCCCTCCAGCGCACCTTCGGCGGCCAGGTCGCAGGTCAGGCCCTGGTCGCGGCGGGGCGCACGGTGGAGGACGCACGGCCGGTGCACTCGCTGCACGCCTACTTCCTGAGACCCGGCGTGCCCGGCGTACCGATCGTCTACCAGGTCGACCGGATCAGGGACGGCCGTTCCTTCACCACCCGGCGCGTCCTGGGCATCCAGCAGGGCCGGAGCATCTTCGCCCTCACCGCCGACTTCCACCAGCCCGAGCAGGGCGGCATCGAGCACCAGGACGCGATGCCCGACGTGCCCGCCCCCGAGGACCTGCCCAGCGCGCTGGACGAGGTCGGCTCCAGGCTCGGCGAACTGCCGCCCTTCATCAGCCGCCGCCAGCCCTTCGACATCCGCTACGTGGACCGCCTGCGCTGGAGCAAGGACGAGCTGATCGGCGTCGAACCGCGCAGCGGCGTCTGGCTGCGCACCAACGGCGACCTCCCCGACGACCCGCTGATCCACGTCTGCGCCCTCACCTACGCCAGCGACATGACCCTGCTGGACGCCGTCCGCGCCCCCGTCGAACCGCTCTGGGGCGAACGGAACTTCGACATGGCCTCGCTCGACCACGCGATGTGGTTCCACCGGCCGTTCCGCGCCGACGACTGGCTGCTCTACCGGCAGGAGTCGCCGATCGCGCACGGTGCGCGCGGCCTGGCGCGCGGCCAGATCTACGACCGGAAGGGGCAGTTGGTCGTCTCCGTCATGCAGGAGGGGCTGTTTCGGCCCCTCGCCGGGCGCAGCTGAGGTGTTCGGCTCGACCGATCTCCTGAGCCGACGCCTTGAACCGCTGGCCTGAGTCACTGCACTGAATAGCTTTCCTGAACCGCCTTCTTGAACCGCCGTCCTGAATCGTCTTCCTGAACCGCCGTCCTGAATCGTCGTCCTGAATCGTCGTCCTGAACTACCCGGGAGGGTTGAACCGTGACAGCCGCAGAGGAATGGAAGCAATGGACCGAGGCCCGTACCGCCTCGGTGGCCGCACCGCACGGCCAGCTCGCCCTCACCGGTACCTACTGGCTGGAACCCGAACCCACCGGGATCCCCGGCCTGCCCGGTCTCTGGTGGGCCTCCGAGGGCCGGGTCCGGCTGCGCGCCAAGGCCGATGACGACATCCGGGTCAAGGGCGCGGGGGAGGCGGTCGACGGTGAGGTCGCGCTGCGCCCCGACACCATGCAGAAACCCGACCTGGCCACGCTGGACGACCGGTTGCTGGTCCCGATCGAGCGCGAGGGCGAGCTGGCGCTGCGGGTCTTCGACCCGGACTCGCCCACCCGTGCCGCGTTCGCCGGGATCACCGTCTACCCCTACGCGCCGGAGTGGGCCGTACCGGCCGTCTTCACCCCGTTCGAGGCGGACCGGTCGGTGACCGTACCCAACGCCGACGGGCGGGATCGCCTGCTGGCGGTCACCGGGCAGATCGCCTTCAGCCTGGCCGGCGAGCCGTACACCCTCACCGTCAGCCGTGCGGGCGAGCGGCTGAGCGGTGTGATCGGCGACGCCACCAGCGGGAGTGAGACGTACCGGTTCCGCTTCATCACCCTGCCCGCACCCGACGAGGACGGGCGCACCGTGCTCGACCTCAACCGCGCCCACCTGCCACCATGCGCCTTCGCCGACCACTTCATCTGCCCGTTCCCGCCGCCCGGCAACCGGCTGACGATCGCGGTGGAGGCCGGGGAGAAGCAGGTCCTGAGCCGGTAGCCGCCGCTGCGGTGGGTGCTGTGCGCTGGGTTGCGACGGTTACTGAGGTGCGCTGCGGGCGGGGCCATCGGGTGGGCTTTCGGGCGAGGAGGAGCGGTGACGGCAGGGGCGGTGGCGACGAGGGCCGGGGTGTGGCCGACCATGAGTCTCCGTGTCGACTAATCCTCCCTCGCCTTCGCCGTCCTCTTCGTCGCGGTCCTCTGCATCGCCGTCCTCGTCCTCACCCTCCTCACCCTCCTTACCCTCCTCACCCTCCTCGCCGTCCGCTGGGGAGTCCGGTCCTGCCGACGACCATCCGGGGGCGGACCATCCGGATGTAGATCGTCCCGGCCCGGACCGGGCGCGCGGACCGCTGCGGCGGCTGGCCAAGGGGGCGTTCGCCGACATCACCCCGCTGCGGGAGATACCGGACTACCGGCGGGTCTGGTTCGGACAGTCCGTCTCCTCGATCGGGCAGCAGATGACCGCCGTGGCGGTCTCCGTCCAGGTCTACCAACTCACCGGCTCCAGCCTCGCGACCGGCCTGGTCGGGCTCTTCGCCCTGGTGCCGCTGGTCGCCTTCGGCCTCTACGGCGGCGCGATCGCCGACACCGTGGACCGCCGACTGCTCGGACTGATCGGCTCGGGCGGGCTCGCGCTCGTCTCGGCCGCCCTGGCGGCGCAGGCGCTGCTCGGGTCGCACGCGGTCGCGGTGCTGTACGCAGCGGTGGCCGTGCAGGCCGCCTTCTTCGCGCTCAGCTCACCCGCTCGCTCCTCGATGATCCCCCGTCTGGTGCCGAGCCGTCAGCTGCCCGCCGCCAACGCCCTCAACACCGTCAGCATGAACCTCGGCTCGACCGTCGGCCCGATGCTCGGCGGCGTCCTGATCGGCGCGTACGGAGCCCAGGCCGCGTACCTGGTGGACACCGTCGCCTTCAGCGCCACGCTGTACGCGATGTGGCGGCTGCCCTCGATGCGGCCCGGCGGCGACGGCGAGCGCAAGCGGCGCGCCTCGGTCCTGGACGGCCTCCGCTTCCTCCGCGAGCAGCCCAACCTGCGCACCAGCTTCCTCGCCGACCTCGCCGCCATGATCTTCGGCCTCCCCAGGGCACTCTTCCCCGCCATCGCAGTTGGCTTCTACGGCGGCGGCCCGGGCACCGTCGGCCTGCTGGTGGCGGCACCCGCGGTGGGCGCGCTGCTCGGAGCCGCGTTCTCCGGCTGGGTCGGCCGGGTCCGTCGGCACGGCGCTGCCACCCTGGCCTCGGTGGCCGCCTGGGGGCTGTCGATCACCGCCTTCGGCCTGGTCCGCGAGCTGTGGCTCGGTCTGGCGCTGCTGGCCGCCGCGGGCTGCGCCGACACCATCAGCATGATCTTCCGCAACACGATGATGCAGGTCGCCGCCCCCGACGACATGCGCGGCCGCCTCCAGGGCATCTTCATCGTGGTCGTCGCCGGCGGCCCGCGCCTCGGCGACTTCGAGTCCGGCACCGTCGCCTCCCTGACCTCCCCCGCCGTCTCCGTGGTCACCGGCGGCCTCGCCTGCCTCGCCGCCGTCCTCCTCCTCGCCGCCCGCCGCCCCGCCTTCCTCCGCTACGACTCCCACCACCCGACACCCTGACCTGCACCACCCCACCGACCCCCAGCACACCGGCGATGGATACCTGGCAGCGAGCACCCCCCGTTGTGCTGTATTGTTTTCCACGTCGCCGGGACACCGGGGGCAAGGTCAAGAAGCCGAAGACCAGAAGCCGCAAGGCAACTGGCCGGAAGCATCGGGACCACGGGACGTGGCGCAGCTTGGTAGCGCACTTGACTGGGGGTCAAGGGGTCGCAGGTTCAAATCCTGTCGTCCCGACCAGCATTTCCGCAGGTCGGAGGCCGTTCCTATCGAAATGATAGGAACGGCTTTTTCCTTTGGTGGTCGCAATGTGGTCGTGAACGCTCGTTCACATCGCCTCGCTGAGCGCGTTTCCGCAGGCCTGGCCCCTCCGACCTGGTCGTGACGGGGCATTTGTTCATTCATCCGGGAATCCGCGTGCCGTCGATCGCGGACTGGTCGCCTCTTCGGCGCTGAAATGGGCCAGGATTCGCGGGAAATAGGCATGCCGACAGAACCTGCGGCGTCATCTGCTTCGACAGGCCGCACGTTTATCGGGTGTCAGCTATGAGCCGGGAATCCCGGTTGCTTGTCGGCCCTGGTGGCCGGAGCGGCCAGGAGCGCCGAGCCGCCTGCAGCGGTGGGGCCGTCAGGCCGCGTGGCTGAACAGCGGGTTCGGCAAGCCGACTTCGTGGGCAGGGGCGTCGGGGCCGGACTGGGTGCGGGCTTCGACGAGGTGGAGCCTTGCCTCGATGGTGTTCACGGCGGCCCGGGCGACGTCCCAGGTCAGGTGGCTGTAGATGTTCGCGGTGGTCGACAGCGTGGAGTGCCGCAGCGTCTTGGAGATGACGGCCATGGAGACGTTGCCCTCCAGGGCGAGGGTGGCGGCGAGGTGGCGCAGGTCGTGGATGGTGACGTGGGGCAGTGCGGCCTGTTCGCGCAGCTCGTGGAAGCGCCGGCGGACGGCGGCCGGGTGGAGGGGCTTGCCGTCGGGGCCCTGGAAGACGTGGCCGTTGACGGTGGCGGTGCTCCGGTCCATGGCGCGCTGGAGGGCGGCGGCGACGCGCTCGGACAGGGGCACCCAGTTGCGGCTCTTCCTGGTCTTCGGTGCGGTCAGGACGAGTTCGTGGTTGTCGATGGCGGACAGGGTGTGGCGGATGTACATGACGCGGTCGTCCAGCCGCACGCACGGGCGCTGGAGGCCGAGCGCCTCGCCCTTGCGCAGGCCGGTGCCGATGATGACCTCGAACAGGTCGGCGAAGGCGGGGTCGACGTTTCGGCAGTGGGAGAGGAAGGCGACGGCCTGCTCCGCGGTCCACGGGACGCGTTCGTCGGGGCGGGGCCTGCGCATGGGCAGGGGCTGGGCGGCGTTGAAGGGAAGGCGGTGGGTGCGCACGGCCGTGCCCAGGGCGCTGGAGAGCGTGGCGAGGCAGTGGTAGACGGCCTGGCGTCCGCGGCCGGCGTCGAGCTGCTCGTGGGCGTAGGCGGAGATGTGGTCGTGGGCGAGCTCCTCCAGGTGCAGCTTGCCGAAGACGGGTATCAATTCGCAGAGCACGTAGGTGCGGTAGCGGGCGTAGGTGGTGGGTTTGAGGAGGAACTCCATGCTCTTGAGCCACTTGGTGAGGTAGGCGGCCACCGTCTCGTGCGGGTCGGCGTCGAAGCCCAGCTGCCGGCCTTCGAGGAAGCGTCGCAGCGCGGTCTCGGCATGCCACTCGTCCTCGAACCCGCCGCGGCGCACGGTGCGCCTGCGGCCGCTGAGGGAGGGAATGTCGACGGCGAACGTCCACGTGCCATGTCCCTCCTCGGCCAGGCGCGGGCAGGCTGCGCCGAGCTGACGCCGGGTGGCATCACGGCACCCGCATCGGCGGTAGACCCGGCCCGGCCGTCCTGACTTGCGCAAATTCCCCAGCCTCCTGCGGCAGTTAGTCCTTGAGCGACCCGCGGAGGCTACCGGGGTACCGCCCCGATGGTCGTCTGCGACCACCATGCGACCACCAACGCCGGATTGGGGCCCTGACCTGCGGCTCGCGGTGAGGACCCGCACCTGGGTGTACCGACGTACGGCCGGTCGTCGCGATGTCGGCGTGGACGCTGCGGACTCCCAAACTTCGCTACTGTGCGTAACGATCCGGGGCGCGCCAGAGGCTCGCGCGGGCGGACGGCCAGGGAGCTCACAGTTGACGGAGCTTCGGGGCGCCCTGCGGGAGTCGACCAGCTCGGGGGGATGGGACTCCGGCCAATCCGCGGCTGGGTGGGCGCGGCAGGCGGTCAGGTGAGCCGGTCGCGCTGGGCGGCTGCGGCGTGGCGGACGAGCTGGGCGAACCGGTCGCGGCCGGCGTCCTGCCGGCGGGCTCCGGACAGGGTGATCGTCTCGAAGAAGTCGCACGCCAGGAGTGCGTCGGCCTGGGAGCGCAGGAAGGCCGCCCACGTAGTGGAGGTGCGCTCGGGTAACGGTGGGATACCGGCCTCCTTGAGGATCTCCCAGATCGTGGGGGCGGCCACCTTTATGCCGAGGACGAGAAGCTCCCCGTGCAGGCGCCGGTACTCCCATGCCGGATTTTCGGCGGCCAGCCGCAGGACCAGGGCACGGACGGAGCGTACGGTGCGCGGTCGGCCGCCGCGCTTGGGCCGGGAGCGAGTGGCGTGGTGGCGGGCGATCAGGTCGCGGTGCGATCGCAGAATGGTGTCCGGCCGTACCAGCAAGCGCATTCGGTGCAGCGCGTGCGTCGGTATCCGGTGCAGCAGGGCTGGCAGGAAGGCCCGGTCGCTCGCCTCGAACCGTACGCGCTGTCCGCTCAGCTGCCGCTCCAGCACGGTGATCTGATGGCGCAGTGCGGGGATCTCCATGTCCTTGTCGTGGTCGCTCGTCGGCAGCAGTCGCAGAATCGCGAACGCGTTCGTCGCACCCAGGTAGGCCAGTCGCAGCAGCACGGCTGATCATCATGCTGGGGTAATCGCCAGTCTCGCCAGAGTGCCGACTCGGCCGGCATCCGGTGGATCACCGCTCACCGGCTCTCATCAGTGCGGATGAGGTTATCGGCAAGGGCGGGGTTGGTGATGTGGTGTCAGTTGTCGGTGCGGGTGTGTGCGGTGGCGTTGTCGAGGGTGAGGTACTGAAGTTGAATCCGTGATGTCGCTCGGATGGGTGAAGCAGTAGCGTTCGCCTGCCTGCGGAGGGGCGATCCCGGTAGTCGTGTGCTGTGAGGTATGCACAGGGCGGCGGTTTGACCGACGCGGAGAGGGCCGCGCGGGAGCGGATCCGGCGGCAGGCTGTGGAACGCTTCGAGGACGGCGAGAAGAGCCGGGACATCGCGGCCGCGATGCGGGTGAGCGTGCGTTCGGTGGAGCGCTGGCGCCGGCAGTGGCGCGAGGGCGGGGCAACGGGAGTCGCCTCGAAGGGCTCGCCCGGTCGTCCGAAGCTGTCCGATGCCCAGATCGCGCGGCTGGAACGGGAGTTGGAGCGTGGGCCGCTGGCCCACGGCTGGGAGGACCAGCGGTGGACCCTCGCGCGGGTGAAGACGTTGATCGGTCGGCTGTTCCACGTCTCCTACACCGTGGAGGGCACGTGGGTCCTGCTCAAGCGGCACGGCTGGTCCTGGCAGCAGCCGGCCCGCCGGGCGATCGAGCGCGACGATGCGGCGGTTGAGCTGTGGAAGAAGGAGACGTGGCCGCGGGTAAAAGCACCGCGGCGGCCCGCGGGGCCTGGCTTGTCTTTGAGGACGAAGCCGGGCAGTCGATGAGGCCGCCGCGTGCCAGGACCTGGGGCAGGCTCGGCTGCACGCCAGTCGTGCGGGTGCGTGGCCGGGGAGCCGGCCGGGTCTCCATGGCGGGGCTGAGCTGCTACAAACCCG
Source organism: Saccharothrix sp. ST-888 (assembly GCF_000955975.1). GTDB lineage: Bacteria > Actinomycetota > Actinomycetes > Streptomycetales > Streptomycetaceae > Kitasatospora. The sequence continues at coordinate 24,951 of NZ_JYJF01000017.1, read as the reverse complement.
GTCAGAGGTCCCGGATGTTCTACAGCTTCCACGTCTACCGCGGCCGCAAGGGCGAGAAGAAGGGCCTGACCTGGCAGGACTACCGCGACCTGCTCATCCGCGCGCACATCCGGCTCGGCGGCCCGATCGTGCTCGTGTGGGACAACCTGCGCGCTCACCTGATGCCGCCGATGCAGGCGTTCATCCAGGCGAACCAGGACTGGCTGACCGTCTTCCAACTCCCCTCGTACGCACCGGACCTCAATCCGCAAGAGGGCATCTGGTCGCTGGTCAAGCGCACCATCGGCAACCTCGCCGCCGCCAACCTCGACCAGCTCGCCCGAGCCGTCAAACGCAGCCTGAAGCAGATCCAGTACCGCCCTCACCTCATCGACGGATGCCTCGCCACCACCGGCCTGATCATGGACGGTTGACCACCATCAGACCGACATCACGAATTCAACTTCAGTAGCCGGAGCGGATCTCGGGTTCGGCCAGTGGCAGGTCGTGCTGGTCCTGGCTGAGGATCGGCGCACTCTTGCTGGTGGCTTCCCCGCCGCCTGACCAGCGAACTTGTATCCCGTTCGTCAAGGCTGGCAAGCGTGTCCGATTGTCCGCAGCGTACGGGCGCCTGTATCCAGGAGGGCAGTGCAGATCGTCAGACGACCTGCTGCACCTATGCGTGACCGTCCCGCGTTCGCAACTCCTCCAGAGTGAGCGGAAGATCCCCTTGAGGCAGCGTGGTCGCTGAGATTTCTTTCACCGCACGGTCTTCGCCGACTGTCCCAGGTGATGTGATTCCATGGTCACCGAACGGAATGAAATAGGCGTGTCGCATCACCCGCCCTGTACCACTCTTGCTGCAGCCGATTCGGAACGTTACTCCACTCCTCACGACGCCTACAACTGTGTGGTTGTTCTGGTCGTACTGCCAACGCCGCCAGACCACGTCATCCTCGCCCTCAGCGTAGATCCCGACGCCGCCATAGCTATCAAAATCCTGGACGTGCACCACTACGAGGACGAGCCCTGATGTCTCTGCCCGGAACTCCCAAACGTAGGCTCCGTTTGTCAGTTCGCTGGATTGGAGCTGCTGCGTCGGACCTGCCAGGTTCGTGGGGCCGCTGGCCGTCAGGGTTCCTTCGGTAACGGTCACATTGCCACGTGCGGTGACGGCACCGTTCACGTGGAGGCTTCCTTCTTGGAGGGTCAGGGCGCCGCGGGTGAGGGTCAGGTTGCCAGTGACCGCGCCGTGGACGGTGAGGTTTCCTACTTCGAGGTCTGGTCGTCGGACGGTGATGTGGGCGGTGAGGATGCGGGTGACAGGGTTTGTTGGGTCGTTGCTGGTGGTGCCGCGGAGGTAGAAGGTGGTGTCGGATTTGATGTTGGTGATGGTGCGGGTGGTTTCGTTGGTGACGTTGAGGTTGGTGTTTCCGTAGAGGAGTTCGTAGGTGGCGTTGGTGGAGCGTTGCCAGGTCAGGGTGGCTTCGCCGCCGTTGTCGATGACGAGGTCGCCTTCGACCTTGAATTCCTTCATGTAGAAGTCGGCGGGGAATTTGCCGACGTTGAACACGGTGGTCCTGTCTTTGAAGGTGCCATTTTCGCCTTCCCGGGAGTGTTCGGTTACTTCGATCTGTGCGGTGCCGACTTTGCGGTTGATGGGGATTTGCGAGAGTTGGATGGTGAAGCCGTTGTCGGGTCCGATCGTTTCGTGGCTGGCTGTGGGGGTGAAGATGATTTCGTCGTAGGATTCTTGGCGTTGGGTTGTCCAGCCGTTGAGGGTGATGCGTGGGTTGATGCTGGACAGGTTGGTGGCCAGGTCCGGTGACATTGTTCCGGCCGGTACTTTTACCTTGATCAATTCCACGTCGGCCGGGGTGCCGCTGTTCCGGGAGGCGGTGATGATCAGCTCGCCGGTTTCTTCGGGTGTGGCGGGGTTTTCGGGGGATGCTTTGAGGGGGTCGGGGCTGGTGGCCAGGTCGTAGGTCAGCAGCGGTTCTTGGGCGGTGGGGTCTGTGATGCGGGTGGGGGAGACCAGGGCCATGGCGATGCTCCTTGGGGTGGCCGGCGTGGCGGGCGCGCCGGCCTGCGGGTGTGCTGGTGGGGGCGGGGCCAGTGGGCGGTGTCAGCCGTTGGTGCGGGTGTGTGCGGTGGCGTTGTCGAGGGTGAGGAAGCCGGAGCGGATCTCGGGTTGGGCCAGCGGGAGGTCGGACTGGTCCTGGCTGAGGATCGGGAGCTTCTCCCAGGTGGTGCCGCGTTTCTCCGTCCAGGTCCAGGTGCCGGTGATGCCGGCCGGTGCGGGCATCACCGCGGTTTCCACGGTCTGTGCCTGGTCGTTTTTGAGTTCGGTGGTGCCGGCGAGGAGGGGGCCGGTGCGGAAGTTGACGGCCATGCGGGCGAGGGCTTGGTCGGTGAATTCCTGGGGGATGAGGACGCGTTTGGTGGCGAGGATGTCGGTGGTGGCGTGGACGGCGGCGCGTGGGTCGCACAGGACGGTGGCGACGGCGGTGTTGTGGGCGCCGAAGTTGAGTTCCAGGCTGGGTTTGTCGCCGATCGGCCGCAGGTAGCCGTCGGTGCCTGCGGCGGGGGTGGTGATGGTTTCGAAGTGGTCGTAGTCGTTGTCGAGGACGTAGCCGACCAGGCCGTCGTCGGTTTGCTGGGCTTCGCCGAGGCGGATCTTCCAGGGGTAGCTCGGCAGTTGTGGCTGTGGCGGGTCGAACAGGTGCTGCCAGCCGGTGTCGGTGCGCAGGGGGCCGCGCAGGTCTAGGGACAGCCGGGTGCGGAGCAGGGCGAGTGGGCGGCCGAGGAGGAACCCGAGGCCGGGGTCGGCCGGGCCGTCGGGATCGATGGCCTCCAGGGCCTTGTCGATGGTGGCGCGGAAGGCGTCGAAGGTATCCGGGCCACGGGTCTTGATGGCGCTCAGCAGGTCGTAGGCGTGCGGGGAGAACGTCTGCAACTGCTCGAAGTCGTCGAGGCCGGAGCCGGGCAGGGCCGTCCAGGAGACCTCGTGCTGGCTGTCGGGGTTGAGGGTGACGCGTAGTTCGCCGAGCGTCGCGCCCTCGGGTGTGTAGACGACGAGGGAGTGGTCGAGGCGGTTGTGGAGCAGCCAGGCGCAGACGGGGTTGGTGCCGGGGACCAGGTCGGTGTCGTCGTCGCCGGTGGCGGACAGGAAGGCGAAGGTGAGCCGGGCCGGCTGCAGCAGACGCGGGCCGAGTTCGACGAGGCGTTCGCTGTCGTGGCTCTGGACGGGGTGGGCGGGGCGCATTGTGGGAGACATTTCGGGCCGGAAGTGGCTGTCCTCGCCGATGAGGTTGACGGCGCGTCCGAAGCGGTCGACGACGGACAGTTCCAAGAAGGCGAGTTGCCCGGCCCGCAGTTCCTGGAAGGTGGATTCGGGCCAGGGGTCCCAGTCGTCGGTGGGGAAGCCGCCGGGGTCGGGCGGGGGGTAGTTGCCGTTGCCGATGAGGTCGGCGATGTCGCTGGTGGGCTGGAGCCCGGCGTGGGGCTGGCGCTGGGCGATGGCCGCGCCGAAGCCGTCGAGGGTCTGGGAGAGCAGGTCGGTGTTGCGGATGCTGGCGCGCAGGCGTTTCAGGCTGTCGGTGGGGAGGTGGTCGCGGGTGCGGGCGTAGCTTGCGAGGGCGCCGTCGGCGGCGTGCCCGGCGGCGGGGGTGAGGATCTGACGTCCGGAGATGACCTGGTAGTCGGGGGTGAAGCGGGGGGTTGCGGTCTCCTGCCACTGGTCCTGCCACTGGTAGCGGGAGCCTTCGACGAACTCCCAGCGTGCGGTGTCACTGGCGCGGAACGGCAGGGGGAAGTACTCGGCCTTCCAGAGCAGATACAGCGGTTGCCAGGGCATTTCCCAGGGCTTGGTGCCGTATTCGGGCAGCGTGCCGTCGACGTCGTGGATGCCGTCGGCGGCCAGGGCCCGGTCGAGGATGAGGAATTCGGTCAGCAGCGCGTGGAAGCAGGCGGGCAGGTTGGTCAGGTCGACCTGGCGTGCGAGGTCGGTGACGTCGCTGGTGGTGATGCCGGAGGCGCGGGTGACCAGGCGGTCGGGGGTGCGGCCGGGCAGCGGGGTGTCGCGGGTGAGGGGGGCGTGCAGTCGGCCGCCTTGCAGAGCGACGACGGGGTCCGCGCAGTATTCGTAGTCCTGGGTGGGGACGCGGATGAGCCGCCGGGCGGTGCGTGCGCCGAAGGCGGGGTAGAGGGTGTCGATGCTCGTGGCCAGCTGCTCCTCGGTCTTCCCCCAGGGCAGGGCACGACGCTGCTCGGTCAGCTGGCGGGCCAGGTCGGTGACCCGGGCTTTGGCGGCGTCGAGTTCGCCGGCGATGCGTTGCCGGAACTGCTGGGGCTGCCGTTCCCGCTGGCTGAGCCACCACAGCTGGTAGAGGCGTTCGCGGGCGGCGTCCAGTTGAGCTTCGGGGGCGTCGTGTTCGGCCTGCTTGCGGTTGAGGTCGGCGATGGTGGCCGCCTCCGCCGTACGGGCGGTGCGCTGGGCGGCTGCGGTGGCGGGCGAGGGGATGCGGCCGGGGTCCTCGCCGCGTTCGCCGATGAACCAGCGGTAGCCGCCGGGTACGGGACCGAAGGCGGTGTCGTGTGCGCGGCGGTCGGTGAGGATGTCGGCTTCGGGGCGGTCGCGTTCCGCCAGGCCCTCGGTGCCGCCGAGGAGGAAGGCGCGGAAGAGGTCGGCCTCGTCCGTGGAGAAGGCTTCCGCGCCACCGGCCTGCGAGCTGAGTTCGGCCGCGGCCTCGGACATGGTGTTGGCGACCATCACGGTGACGTCGGTGCTGCTCGGGCACGGGGGGTCGGGGACCGGGCCGGTCAGGTCCCAGTCCAGGCCGAGGACGGTGCCGGTGTAGACGGAGGCGCGGATCCCGCTGCCGGAGCCGACCGGCTGGGTCCACTCCAGGCGCCGCAGGCGTTCCGCGAGGCCTACCGGTACCCCGTGGGCGAGGATGTCGCTGCCGGGGTCGGCGTACCAGCCGGCGACGAAGTAGCTCAGCCGGTCCCGATCCGCTACACCGTCCAGGGTGTCGTGCATGGAGAAGACGTTCTGGTTGTAGGGCTGGAAGACGGAGAAGGTGAGCAGGCCGGGGCCGATCGCGGTCAGGAAGGGTGTGTGCGGGGCGGCGGGCTCCTGCCAGGGGCCGTGGAGCTGGTGGCACTTGCCGATCAGGGTCGCCTTGGGGGTGTCGCTGTCCGGGTCCTGGAAGGAGACGGTGCCGTTCATCGGATCCAGGTAGTCGCTTTCGACGACCCAGGCGGTGAGCGTGCCGGTGCCCTCCGCGTGGCGGACGACCAGCCACCGGTTGGGGACGAGGGGGAAGTCGCCGACGCCCTCCTCCTCGTCGTGCCGGCCGCGGGTGAGAGCGGCGGGCAGTTCCCATTGCAGATAGACGCCGAGGCGCTTTTCGTCACCGGGCCATACCTCAAGGCCGTCGAAGGGCGTCGGCTCGGGCGATTCGCCCCGCCCGAGGCCCTTGAAGTTGGTGTTCCAGCGCTGGAAGACGTGGTCTCCGGTGTCGCGGGTCTGCCGGTTGACGGCGAGGGCGGCCACCTCGACCGGCACGACCAGGGTGTTGTCCACGGACATGGCCCGTCGGTCCTTTCATAAACGTCACGGCATAGGGCGGGGGCGGGATGGCGGTCAGGGCCGGTAGGAGAAGGTCTGCGCCTGCGGTGCGTTGATCATCTGCAGCGCGAACTGCGCGGAGGAGAGCTGCTGGACGTCGTGGGCCTGGGACAGGGCGGGGACCAGGGGATCGCCGGGGCCGTACACGTTGAGGACATCCGGGTCGGTGGGGTTGTCCGGGTCATTGGGGCGCAGGAAGCGGCGGAAGCGGTCGAAGCGGTCGAAGCTGTTTTCCGGCGGGAACTCCCCGGCGGCCCCTTCCACGGGGTAGCCGATGCGGTCACCGCTGATCCGGCGGAGTTGGAGCGTGCCGACCTCGCCGATGCCGAAGCAGATGCCGCGTGGCGGCTCGGCCAGTTCGAACCGGTCGATCACCTGCGGGTAGAGCAGCAGGCGGATATCGGTGCCGTAGACGGTGCTGCGCAGCGGCTCGATGACGGTGGTGTCGGCGTAGGCGGTGACGATGGCCTGGGGCCAGTTCGGTACCAGGTCGGAGCGGATGAGCACCGCGCAGGCCGGTACCGGTCCGCCGGTGGTGGCCAGCTGGTTGAGGTCGGCGTCCAGGGCGTGGCCGACGCCGATGCTCAAGGCCCCGTCCACGGCGGCGCGGACCCAGCAGGGGTCGACGTAGGCGAAGCGGATGCTCTCGGCCGGCAGCATGCGGCTGTCGGGGACCAGGTGCTCGAAGCCGAGCATCTCCAGCCGGCGCAGACGGTCCAGCCAGTCGGTCACGGTCCGGAACTCGTCCCCGGCGGCCTGGGTGAGCAAGGTGGCGACGCTCGGCTGGGACAGCAGGGCCCGCACCCCGGATACGGTGCGGGGCCGGCGGGCGGTGGCGGTGCGGTGCAGGCCGGCCCGCAGCTGTGGGCCGGCCTGGTTCACGGCGCGGGCGAAGCGGGTGCCGTCGCCGTCGAGGAGGAGGCGGTCGAAGGCTTCGAAGGACAACGGTGCGGTGAGCTGCCGGGCAGCCACCGCACGGCCTGCCAGCTCGGGGTGGGAGGCCAGACGGCGCACGGCGGAGCGTGCGGTCGAGCGGAACTCAAGCAAGGCGCTGCGGAATTCCGCGTCGGCCAGGGCGAGCGTGCGCCCCGCGGTGAAGGCGGCGGCGTAGGCGGTGTCGAAGACGCCGTACTTCTCCAGGTAGATCAGGGCCTCGCCGGACGACTCCAGCCGAGTGGCGGCGGGCTTGGGAAGTTCGCGGGCCGGGCGGGCGGTGAGCGGCCCGCGGTGGAAGGCGACGGTACGCTCCCCCGTCTCCAGACGCTGCGGCAGGGCGACGGCGCCGCCCGCCATCCGGTCGAGGGCCTCGCGCTGATGATCGGAGGGGCTGGCCGGGGCGCTGACCGGCAGGCGCAGCCGCAGCTCCTCCGCGTCGCGGGGGGTTTTGCCGTCGGTGGTGGCCAGATACTGGGCCAGGTCCCCGAAGCCGATGCCGGAGTCGGGCTCACTGGTGAAGGACCAGGAGGTCAGGGAGACCAGACGCACCCCCGCGGCCGGCGCGGGGGCGTTCAGGTACTGGTCGAAGCCTTCGAGGGAGACCAGGTGCACCACGTGCCGGCCGCCGACGGCGGAGGGGAACCGGTTGGCGACGACGATGGCGTTCAGCTGTTCCTCGTCCGGGGCCGGCTCGACTGCGGCCATGGTGGCGTCGGGCGGGCCGCCCTCCCGGACGTGAGCGAGGTAGCCCATCTCCACGGGCAGGGGTTTGACCTGGTCGAACAGGGCTGCGGGGACCAGGACCGTCGCGCACCGCTCCTCGTTCTCGTCGTCCCGCAGGCTCTCCTCCGGCAGGGCCGGCGGCTCTCCCGGGCCCAGCGGCCGGTCGGAGGCGAGGAGTTCACGCACGGAGCCCAGGACGACCAGGCCGCAGGCGTCGGGGTCCTCGGGCAGTTCGCCCTCCCGGAACAGCAGCAGCGCCATCCAGGGAACCGCCTCCTCATGCCCGGCGCCCAGCGGGCGGTTCCAGGGCAGGCCGGGGGCGTCGAGGTTGATGTGCGGAAGGATCAGGCCGTAGGCCCCCTTGGCATCGGGTACCGGGAAGCGGGCGTTGATCCCTGCCGGGTCGATGCTGAACCGCGGCTCGATGACGTCGAACGGCTGCGGCGTGGCCTCGATTTCGTGGTCCTCGCCGTCGACGTCCTTCAGGACCTGCCGGTTGTTGATCACGTAGCGGCCGGCGTACAGCGAGGGGATGCGGTGGTCGAAGAACCGGGTGCGGTGCCGGGCCGTGGGCGCGGTGAAGGGCCTGGGCCCTGATTCGGGTGCGGCGGTCACAAAGAGTGCCTTTCGACAGGGGCGGCTGAGAACACGGGCAGCGAGCCGCCCGGCGGCTGGAGCGGTCCGGCCGGTGGTGGTCTCGGGCGGGCCGGATCAGGCGGCGGGCACCAGCATCGGATGCGCGGTGAAGGCGGTGCCCGCGGCCCGGGCGTACCCGCTCAGGTCGGCATCGAGTGGGCCGAGTTCGACACCCAGACCCTCCAGCGCGCTGATGAGGGCGGAACGGTTGCCGCGGGTGCCGGCCGCGTCGATACCGTCCTGGATCTTCCCGATCACCTCGCAGGTACGTTGCGGCCGGGCGCCGGAGGGTGCCTCGTCCGCGGACAGCGGCTGGTTGCCGTCCGGCGCCATCGGGTCGAAGGAGATGCCCTTCTCGTCGATGAACCCGGTGTTGGCGCCGTACTTCACCGGCGGCGACACCAGCCGGGCCCCGAGAACCCGGTCGGGCAGCAGCCCGTCACCGCCCCCGCCCGCACTCGTGCCCCACAGGCCGTTGACGACACTGCCGCGGATCAGCGTGCAGCCCCAGTCCGCAAGGCTCTCGGTGGTGTTGTTGTAGTCGAGCCAGACGCGAAGTTCGCTCTCCCGGCCCCTGACGCGCATGGGCAGGATGTCCACCGCCTGGGCGGTCGCCTGCGGCTCGGTGCTGTCGCGGTCCAGGTACAGCTTGCTGACCGGCGCCTGGGTGTCCGCGGTGAAGGTGAAACCGCCGCTGTCGACCAGCCACGGCTTGGTAGCACTGCGGGCGCCGACCTCGGGGGTGCTCTCACCGGTGTATCCGGACACCGGGACGGTACGGACCATGGCCGTGGGCGGGGGCAGCATGCCCTGGAAACCGCCCCAGCCCAACGCGGGTTCGTCATCGCGGCGGTCCGCGCCGAACCCGATGGTGAAGGAGATGAACCACAGGTGGACGGTGGCCTCACCACCCACCGACGGCCCCCACACCCGCACGTCGACCCCGATCTCGATGGAGATCGTGATGCGCACGAACCACACCTTGATGGTGGCCGAGACACCGACCCGGACGCCGATGCCCACATCGAAGTAGAAGGGGTTCCACTCAACGAGGGCGTCCACCTTGGCGATCAGCCAGGCCCGCAGCATCCCGGCGTGGAAGGTGACCTCCAGCGAGCCGCCGGCCATCAGCGACTTGGGCGTCAGCGCGGCATAGGCACTGCCTTTGATACTGACCGTGGAGCCGATGCCCCAGGTCAGGCCGGCGGGCTGCTGCTTGGGGTAGTGGGCGGGCACCTGGCGGTCCGGCGGGATGGCGCCGAGGATCAGCGCGAAATCCCCGGCCTTGGGATGGTTGCCGAACCAGAACTTCATCCCGACGCCGCCGTGCAGCTTGCAGTTCGGGTCGATGATGAAGGTCTTCTCGGTGAACCCGGCGCTCAGGCTCAGCTCGCCGGCCTTCGGCCGCAGCGTCGCCTCGATACCGATCTCCAGCCGGGCGATCTTCCAGTCGCCCTTCGTGGGCAGCTCGGCCCCGCCGATCCCCAGCAGGCTGATCGTCAGATCCGAACCCGTCTGGACCAGGGCCATCATCCGGCCCTTGAAGGACGCGAAGCAGTCGAACGCCAGACCGGCGGCCAGCCACAGATCACCCTCCTGCGGACTCACCCACCCGCCGGGGCCGATCAGATTTTTCAGCACCTCCAGCGGATCGACCTCGTCCTTGCCCGCGCCCGGGTCGTCGAGCGCGCGCAGGAACGGGAACTCCCCCAGGGTCTCCGCGGACGGCACCCGCACCCGGCTGTTCCAGCCGAACCCGGCGGCGATGCCGCGCACCTGCAAGGGAGGAGGCGTGAACCCGGTCTCGCTGCCCAGCGAGCCAAAGGCGAACAGCGACGGGCCTACATCGTCTCCCTCGTAGTACGCGCCCATCAGAGTCCCGTTGAACGCGCCGGTATCCACCAGCAACGTCCCGCCGACCACCGTGTGGTAGCCATCGCGGGAGATCGGCAGCGCCGTCAGCGCCCCCGCGATCCGCACCGGCGGATTCTCGTAGTTCACGCTGATGCCGTTGTCACCACTCGGTGTACCGATCGGCGACCACCCACGCACCATCGGCGACTCAAGAACCCGCGCCCCCCGCCGCCGGAACACCGGCGACCGGGGCACCAGGATGCCCTGCTCGGTCACCAGGGCCTGCGGCCTACGGTCCCGTTCACGTTCGGCTGCCGTCCGCACGCGCACCGGGGGCAGGGGCCGGCCCAGGCCGTCCCGCCGCCCGGAATCGGTCTGGGCCGCAGGGGCCCGCGCGGTCAGCCGCAAAGCCCGGCCGTCCACCACCGCCCACGCCCCCGGGGGTAGCTCGGCGCCGTCCACGGCACCGTCGATCAGGACCAGCCCGCGGCCCTCGCCGAGATCGGCGGCGGCCAACGTCCCGGTCACCAGCTCACCATCGCCCGTGAAGGCGATGCGGACCGGCACCGGGGACGCAGAAGCGGTCGTGGCGGCCTGCCCGGTGATCCACAACTCCTTCAGATCGCACACCGCACCCTCGACCCGCAGCTGGCCACCACGGAACACCAGCCGCGCGTCGGGCGCATGGCCGTTCAGCACGGACACCGGGATCTCGACCACTCCACCCGGCGCCGCCCGCTCAAGGACTTCCCGGATGTCACCCACACGTACTGACACAGAGACCCGCCTCCGAACCACGACAGAAGGGAGCAATCGATCGAATGTTCGCCTTAGTAGAAGGAACTGCCCAAACCCGGCGCAAGCACCCCGCACACTGTGACCGGCATATGACACACAGCACAACCGCGCACGACCGGCATGACCGACAGACCAGCCAATTTCCGCCAAACGGCTCAGAGGGCACCATCCGCCCCTTCCGCCGCAGCAGCGAGGCGCCCGCCAACACCGAGAAGGCGCCCGCAGCCGCCCGCCCGCGCACCCGGCGCCTAATTCGGGAGCCTCCCCAAAACCGGACGCGGCGAGCCAGTCCACGAACTCGTGAGTGCCACCACCGGAATCGGTGCGGATCAGGGTCTGCCGCCCGCGCCGGTGCTTCTGCGGCAGCTGGGCGAGCGCGGGCCCGGCGACTTCGATGTGGTCGGCGGCGGTGTTGACGCCCGCGTTCCCGGGCCGAAGCAGGCCCGCCACCGATTCCCCCGGCACCGCTCGCGCCATGGTCGACGAACGCAAACAGCGGATGGTGGCCGAACATCCTCTTCCAGGTCGCGGCGGCGTCCTCCCTCTCGAAGCGCCAACCCTCTCTCGATCACCTGAAGTGACATGCGCGATACGATGAGTTGCGAGACCCTGTGGGCTGGGCCAGCAGTGGGCCGAGCGTCCAAGCCGCACCCGGCCCGTCTTGCCCATCCAACAGAGGAGGAAGCATGGCTGGCTTCAAGTTCGGGATCGAAGCGGCCCTTGCGCCGATTGCGTTCAAGCAGCCCGACGGCAACGTCGCCGGCTTCGACTACGACGTGGCGCAGGCGCTCGCCGAGGAACTCGGCGAGCCGATCACGATCATCGAGCAGGAGTTCGATGCTCTGCTCCCCGCGTTGAGGCTCCGCAAGGTAGACGCGATCATCGCGTTCCTCGATGCAACGGCAGACCGGGAGAAGGTGGTCGACTTCACCGCGCCGTACCTTGCGGACGCATCGGGCGTCTTCGCCATGCGTAGTGACGGGCCGGAGGCAACAGTGCAGAACCTGTCTGGCAAGAAGGTCGGCGTGCAGAGCGGATCGGTGTTCGACCGGTACGCCATGCAAGTGTGCGCCCCCAAGGGGGCTACTGTCCTCCGCTACGGGGCGGTGGACGCGATCCTGCTCGACCTCACGGCGGGGCGCCTGGACGCAGTCCTGGCTGACCCCCGGGTCATCGAGGAAGCCTTCCTCCGGACCGACGCGGGCAAGGGGTTCGCCGCCGGTTCACCGATCACCGACGCCGCTTACTTCGGCCCCAAGGCCATCGCGGTCAGGAAGGGTGATGACCGACGGCAGAAGCTCGACGAGGCGCTGGAGAAGGTCAAGAGCAACGGCGTGCTCGCCAAGATCGGCGAGAAGTACTTCAGCTCGCCGCTGTAGGTCTGTCGCCTGGTCATCTGCGGAGCCAGATGAGGATGGCTGCGACGTGCAGCGCGGCCTGGTAGGCGATGGCGAGTTTGTCGGTGCGCATGGCCAGGCCCCGCCACTGCTTCAGCCGGTTGATACACCGCTCGACCGTGTTGCGCTCTTTGTACGCCTCACGGTCGAATCCGGGTGGGCGTCCGCCGTGTGAACCGCGCCGCAGCCGGTTGCGGATCTGGTCCACCGGCTGCGGGATGACCGCACGGATATGGCGTTCCCGCAGGTGGGAGCGGATCGCGCGGGCGGAGTACGCGCGATCCGCGATCACCGTGTCGGGCCGGATGCGTGGACGCCCGGGCCCGGCGCGGGCACGCGGATCGCGGCCATGACCGTGCCGAAGACGGGCGCGTCGCCGGCCTGCCCGGCCGTCAGGACGATCGCCAGTGGCCGCGCGCGGGCGTCACTGGCCAGGTGGATCTTGGTGCTCAGCCCGCCACGGGACCTGCCGATCGCGTGGTCGGAGGGCTCGCCGCGGAGGCTGTCACCCTTTGCGGGCACCGGCCGCGTGCTGGTGGGGCCGGCAGACCGTGGAGTCGACGGAGGCGGTCCAGCCGATGTCGTCGTCGGTGTCCGCCGCGGCCAGGACGGCGGCGAACAGCTTCTCCCATGTGCCGTCGACCGCCCAGCGCAGCAGCCGCTTGTGCGCGGTCTGGAACGGGCCCAGCTCGTTCGGCAGGTCCCGCCACGGCGAGCACGTGCGTACTTCCATGCGATCGCCTCCAGGGTGCGGCGGTGGTCCGCCCACCGCCGCCCACGGACCGGATCGGCTGGCATCAACGGCTCGATCCGGTCCCACATCGCATCACTGATCACCAACCGGACAGACACATCCGATCAACTGCTGAGCCGATCAAAGAGACACGCTTTAGAGGAGCCCCCTGCCATGCCGAACACCCCTGCCGATCTCAAGTACACCGACACGCACGAGTGGGTCCGTATCGAAGCCGACGGAACGCTGACGGTCGGCATCACCGACTTCGCCCAGGAGCAGCTCGGGGACATCGTGTTCCTGGAACTGCCCCACGCGGGCAGGCAGGTCAAGACTGGTGAGGCCATCGCCATCGTGGAGTCGACCAAGGCCGCCTGTGACCTCTACAGCCCGGGTACCGGCGAGATTATCGCGCCGAACACCGACGCCGCCGGCTCTCCCGAGTCAGTAAACAGCGACGCGTATGCCGCCTGGCTGTTCAAGATCAAGCTGGCGGCGGGCGCCACTACCGACCACCTGATCAGCGCCGACGTATACCTGGCCAGGCAGTGATCACCCTGCTGTAAGGCGCCGGTCGCAGCGCGCTCGCAGGCTCGGTCTGGTCACGATCTTGATCGGATCGCAGCCCCGACAGCCGAGGCCCCGAAGGCCCTCGGCTGTCGGGGCTGAGACAAAGGAGCTCGAGCGGCTCCCCCCGCTACGCCCCAGCATGCAAGGAGTTCGATTTCTGCGGCAGCTCAGGCGCCTCCCGAAGTGGTGAACATTTGCTGTCCGTTCTGGGGTTCTGGCACAGGTTGTGTTGTCTGCTGTCATCCAATCGAGGCGTTTGACAGTGAATCCAGCCGTTCGGGCCTCGTTGCCAGCGAACCTAGTCGTGTGAGGTAGACGTGCTGGGGGTGTTGGGTGGCTATACCGGCTGGTGTGGAGTCCGGCGGGGCATACGTCGAGCTGTCGTACATGAGCCCCGTGCACGGACGGGTGCGGCGTCCGATGCTGGATTGTGTGACGTCTCGGTTTGAGCATGTCGCTCCTGTGCGGCCGTTCCGCTGGTCGCGGGGTGAGCGTCACTTTCCCGGCTGGTACTGGGCTGCGACCACCGGACAGCACGTCGGCTTCGAGTCGTGGCTGGAGCGCGACCGGCTCGTGCTGATGGACTTTGATCCGGCGGTCGTCGGGATCGGCTCTCAGCCGTTTTGGCTGCACTGGCACGACGGCGAGCGTGAGCGGCGGCACGCCCCGGACTACTTCGTTCGCCGTGCGGACGGCTCGGCTGTGGTGGTCGACGTCCGCGCCGAGGACCGGATCGCGCCACAGGACGCTGAGGCGTTCGCGGTGACGCGCCTGGCCTGCGTCCAGGCTGGGTGGGAGTTCGAGCGGGTGGGGGTGCCGGAGCCCGTGTTGCTGGCGAACGTGCGGTGGCTCTCGCGTTACCGGCACCCTCGCTGCCTGCGCTGCCCTGCCGCGGACCGGCTGCTGGAGGTCTTCGCGGAGCCGGGTCTGCTGCTGGCTGGGGCCGATGCCGCCGGAGACCGGCTCGCGACGCTTCCTTCGCTGTTCCATCTGCTTTGGCGCCGGGACCTGGTCGCCGCAGGGCTGGAAGAGGAACTTCTGGGGCCGCGCACAGTCGTGGGCCTGCCCGGAGGAGGTACGGAATGACGGACGGCAGGCGGCGGGTTCCACCGACGTCGCGGCTCGCGGAGTTTCCCAAGAGTGCTGCTGACCAGGCTCTTTGGTGGGAGAAGCACATTCTGGAGGTGCTTCACGGGCTGACGCCGGATGCTCCCCGGGGGTCGGTGCCGCGACCGGAGTTCGACCCGGGCCGACACTCACTGGCGGAGCGTGAGCGAGCCAAAGCGGCCGAGCTGACGGCGGCCGGGCATACGGTGACGGCCAGCGGCATCAAGCAGCGACGCCAGCGATATCAGCGCGACGGATTGGTCGGGCTGGCGGACGGCCGGTCGGCCAAGCAGATGCCCGCCTTCGGCCGGGTTGCCCCGGCGGTGGTCGAGGCGATGCAGCAGGCGATCACCGAAACAGCCGACGCGTCGTCGAAGACAATCGGTTTCGTCGTCTGGCGGGCCAAGCAGCTTCTGGTGTCCCGTGAGGACGGGGACCGGATCGAAGTGCCGTCCGACCGCACGCTCTACCGCTTGTTCGACAAGTTGGCCACCGGGACGCACGCGACTGGTTCCGCGACCACACGGCGGTCGGTCCATGCACGTCCGTCCGGCCCGTTCGGGGAGTTGCCGGCCGGTGCTCCGGGCGAGTTGATGCAGATCGACTCCACCCCGCTGGATGTCCTGGTGCGGCTGGACGACGGGATCGCCGAGAAGGTCGAGATGACGGCGATGGTCGATATCGCGACCAGGTCGATCACCGCCGCGGTGCTGCGGCCTTCGACGAAGGCGGCTGATGCCTCCGCTCTCCTGGCTCGCAGTATCACGCCTGAGATGATGCGGCCGGGCTGGTCGGAGGCTCTGCGGATGTCCCGTTCGGTGCTGCCGCACCGGCGGTTGCTGTCTCTGGACGAGCGGCTGGCACACGCGGCAGCAAGGCCGGTGATCGTGCCGGAGACGATCGTCTGCGACCACGGAAAGGTCTTCATCTCGAACAACTTCCGTGCGTCCTGCCGCTATCTGGGCATCACGCTCCAGCCGACACACAAGGCTTCGCCCTTCGAGAAGGGCACGATCGAGAAGACCCTGGGCTCGGTGGCGACGCTGTTCGCGCAGTACGTCGCGGGCTACACCGGACGCTCGAGGGAACGCCGCGGCCGGGGCCTGGAGAACGGGCCGCTGTGGTCTCTGCCCGAACTCCAGGACCTCCTGGACGAATGGATCACCGGGACCTGTCTGGCAAACCAGGCCTCATGACGCGCTACGGGACCCGGATGCCCCGAAACGGGCGTTCTCGCCGAACGAGAAGTACGCGATGCTGCTTGAGTCGTGCGGCTACGTCCCGGCCCCGCTGAACGGCGAGGACTACGTCGAGCTGCTGCCCGAACGCTGGCAGGCGATCAACGCCTACGGCATCCGGATCAAGCACCGCACCTACGACAGCCACGAGTTGAACCCTTTGCGCCGTCAGCACTCCGGGGTCGCGGAGAAGAAGGGCTTGTGGGAGATCCACCACGATCCCTACGACGTCTCCCGGATCTGGGTACGCGACCGGCGGGGCGGGGCAGACGGGTGGATCACCGTGTTCTGGAAGCACCTGCACCGCGTCGGTGCCCCGTTCGGCGAGATGGCCTGGGACCACGCCCGCGCGCAGGTTCCCGGCGGAACCGAGGAGCAGATCGCGGATGCGGCGGCGGCCCTGCTCAGTCGCGCCTACGACGGCCCCGACGAGGAGAAAGCCCGCCCGTCCAAGCGGTCACGGCAGGACCGCCGGGTCGCCGCCCGCACCCGGGCCACCAACATTGACCGGCCGATCCCCGACCCGCTTGCAGCCCAGCCGGCACACGACGACGAGGCGGACACCGACCTCGCCGAGGTCATCCCGCTGGGCCTGTTCGACCCGCTCGCCAACCCCTGGAGGCGCCCGTGACCATCTCCGAGCCGGTTGTCCGGCACATCGCGCCGCAGGAGGCCGACGTCGAGGCCAACCGGCAGCTGACCACCCTGGACGGATGGCGGAGATTCGTCGACGGCTCGCCCGAACCCCCAGCCCTGCTGCCTCCCGACGAGTTGCAGCGGCTGTCTGCGACAGATCGGGACCTCTACGACGAGGCCCGCATGGACCACCACGCCCGGATGCTCGTGGTCGCCACGTCCTTCGTCGAGAAGACGGTCACCTGCGGCCGTCGTCTCGTTCTGCTCAACCGGCACGCGATCAGCGCCCGCCGCGGCCTGATCGTCTCCGGCCTGCCCGGCACCGGCAAGACCATCGCCATCACCCAGCTCGGAAGAGCCCACGAACTCCTCGACCGAGCCCGACATCCCCATGTCCCGGACCGCATCCCGGTGCTCTACATCACCGTTCCGCCGGCAGCGACCGCCCGCATGGTCGCCGCAGAGTTCGCCCGATTCCTGGGCCTGCCCATCCGGTCCCGGCTGAACATGACCGACATCATCGAGGCTGTGGTCGGTGTCTGCACCGACACCCGCACCGGCCTGGTCCTGGTCGACGAGATCCACAACATCTCGCAGACCACCCGGTCCGGCGCCGAAGTCTCCGACACCTTGAAGTACTTCTCCGAGCGCATCCCCGCGACATTCGTCTACGCAGGCATCGGCGTCGAGGACAGCGAACTTCTGGCCGGCACCCGCGGGGCCCAGATCGCGGGCCGCTTCACGCTCGTCCCCACCCGTCCGTTCCCTTACGGCGCCGAGTGGAAGGGGCTGGTGGCCACCCTGGAGAACACCCTGCTGCTGCACGATCACCCGCCCGGCAGCCTGGTCAAGCTCGACCGCTATCTCCACAACCGGACCGACGGAATGATCGGAGCCCTGTCCCACGCCATCCGAGGAGCCGCGATCGACGCCATCCTCTGCGGCACCGAACGCGTGACGAAGGAGGCAATCGACGCAATCCCACTGGATCACGCCGCAGAGACCGCGGCTTCTCCGCTGAGGAAGGCGGTCGGCGGGTGACCCAGGCCCCGGAACCGCTGCTGCACCGGCTTCCGATCCAGGTCCGGCCACGTCCCGGAGAACCGACGGACTCCTATATTCGACGACTAGCCCACGCCAACCACCTCAAGCCGAGCTACCTACACGGCCTCCTCACCGGCTCACCGAACTGGTTCGGACAGCCCCGCCTTGAACGCCTTGCCGCGCTGGCCGGCCGCCCCTCCGAACTCCTTGAACGAACCCTGGCAGATGCCCGACCACCCCGTCGGCAGCGCAAGCCGGCCTCCAACCCCGTGCCGTCCAAGAAGATCGACAAGAAGGAGCTCTACCGGCGCATCCGGCACGACGCTGAACGGGAAGCCCTTTCGATGCGAGCTCTGGAAAGACGCCACAACGTCTCCTGGCGAACCGTCCGGGCCGCCCTGGACGGACCTGAACCTCGCCCCCGCAAACCGCTACCTCGTCGGCCAACCGCCGTCGATCCTGTCCAGCACCTCGTCGACTCCATGATCGAGGCGGGGCACCGCCCCACAGAGATCTGGGCGAAGCTCATGGACGAGCACGAGACCTCGATCTCCTACGGCGTCATCAGACGCTACGTCCAGGACCGCGCATCCAGCCCACGCCAGTGATCCTCCGTGACAACCAATCAAGTCCGCCCAGGTCACCAGCTCGCAGCCGACTAACTTCGCTGTCCAAGGACATGTGTGGTGGACCGGTCCGGCGGCCGGGAACCAAGGCGCTGCGCTCAGCGAGGCGGCAGGTCAACGGCCCTACCCAGCCGTGGCCTTGCGGGACTGCGAGGCGGCTCCACACAACCTGTGCCAGAACCCGTTCTGGTGAACAGAGCCACCCCTACGGTCCGACAGGACTGGGAACGAAGGGCCTGCGGCTGGGCATCAAGAGCACCGGCTGACCCGGCAGGCTGCGGGAGCGCTAACAGCCTGAAGAACCTCCGCCCGGTCGTGACCGGGCAGCGCGGCGGAGAGGGCGGTGACCATGCGGCCGAGGGTTGCTCGGTTTGCGGGCGGTCACGGACCCGGGTCACAGGCCCCCGGGGCGCCGGATCGTGGTCCGCCGGGCGGCTGGCAGCAGCCGGACCGGTGCTGCGTCCGCGGTCTTGCGGACCTCCTCGTTCCAGGGATCGATGGAATGCTCGCGGCGGAGCTGGAGAAGGTTGACCAGCGTCCGCACCAGCCACCCCGCTGAGCACGCGTGGCGGATCTGGCCGGACGGGTGAACGACCCGGCAGTGATGCACCCGACCTCAGCGGAAGGGGGTAGGCATCCGGGCACGGATTCCCGCGAGGAGAGGATTGCGCTGTGCGCCGAGCACTGATCGTCGTCGATGTGCAGAAGGACTTCTGCGAGGGCGGCAGTATCCCGGTGAAGGGCGGCGCCGACCGGGCCCGCGCCATCGCCGACCTGATTCGGCGCTCGGCCGGCGACGGCTACGCGCACATCGTCGCCACTCGCGACCACCACATCGATCCGGGCGGCCATTTCTCCGAGCATCCGGACTTCCAGAACTCCTTCCCGGTGCACTGCGTGGTCGGCGGCGAGGGCGGCGACTTCCACCCCGACTTCGCGCCGACCGCCACCTCCGGGGCCGTCGACGAGGTCTTCTACAAGGGTGCCTACTCCGCTTCGAAGAGTGGCTTCGAGGGCTCGGCCGAGGACGGCACGTCCCTGGCCGACTGGCTTCGCGCACGCGGCGTCAGTGATCTCGACGTCGTCGGCATCGCCACCGACCACTGTGTGAAGGCCACCGCGCTGGACGGCGCGAAGGCCGGCTTCGCCGTCCGCGTCCTGCTCGACTACACCGCCGGCGTCGCCGCCGACACCACCGACGACGCCATCGACGAACTGCGCCAGGCGGGCGTCGCACTGACCGGCGAACCCGTCGTCCTCGGTTGATCCCCTTCTTGGGCTACGGCCAGGCGGGGCCGCTCCCGCACCGGATGGCACTGGCCGACCCCGGATCGGTATGGCGAGCGGTCCTGCGTGGCGATTACGACGCTGGGAGGCGCTTTCGGACACCCCCGCACCGCACCGCAGCTGCCGTGACGGCGCTGACCTTGCGCGCAACAGCGGGAAGGTGGCTGGTCAGCCAGGCAGAGCGACATGCGCTGACCAGCACAGCGGGAAGTGATCTTGATGTGCCCGGGAACGATCAACCCTGCGGTGCCGCATAGGGCCCCACCCAGAGGTAAGGGGTTTTACCGCCACGATCCCCGAGCACATCGTCGCAGCAGCCCGACGCCGCGCGCTGCTCGCCGAGCCACGCCGACACCCGGGCGCGCTGAGCGCACTCAACGACGCCCACGTCGTCGCGATGGCCCACGACGCCATGGCGACAGACGCCGCGGTCACGGCCGCCAGTCGTGCGTGGCGGGTCGGGACTGGTGGAAGAGGGTGTGGTAGTAGCCGTCGGCCTCGAGGCCGGTCGGGTCGTATCCGGTGGCGGTGTCGGTCGAGTCCGGCCTCGCGGACGTCGTCACCCTCCAGCGACGGCGCCAGGCCCGAATCTCGCAGCAGGACGAGGAAAGCTTCTTCCTCGACACCTTGTCCGAGTACCAGTGGGCGCGGGACGCAGCCGGCCTGGCACCGAAGACCCTGGACGGGCTGATCAAGCCGGTGATCGAGGTCTGCGAGTTCTACGGCACGGTGCCGTGGCAGCTCTCGTCCCGGGAGGTCGACCGGTACTTCGCCGGTGTGGGCAAGCGGGCGCAGTCGACCCTGCGCGCCAAGATCAACAACGCTCAATACCTGGCGATGCCGGGATCTCTTGATCGGCCGCGCCCGAGCCAACGGGCCGGGCCGACATTGGGTGTGGCGTCTGGCTGGAGGCGGCGTGATCGGGCAGGCTGGCGGGGACGGCGGACCCTGGCCGATGGCGGCCCGATGACCGTCACCTGGCTGCCGGCTCAGGCCAGGGGCGCCCGCCGGATCCGCATCGTCGTCGCGAACGAAGGAGCAGCAGGCGTGCCTGACCAACTGGCTGTCAATGTCGAGTGCGGCAGGGTTTTCCGCGAGCTCCTGGAGCGCGGGAAGTACAGGTATCTGATCTTCGGGGTGAACGGCGACTCCAGCGAGGTCGTCCCCTTGGAGAGCAGTACGGAGACCGACTACGACAAGTTCCTCGATGCCCTCCCGGAGAACGAGTGCCGGTACGCGGTGTACGACGTCCCGTACAAGCCGCAGGACGGAGCAAACGGCACCAGGGCCTTGTCCATCCTCTGGACCCCGGATACCGCCAATAGCAAGAGCAAGATGATCTATGCCTCCTCCCTGGGCACGTTCGAGAGGGCCCTGAGCCTTCGCGATACCGCGCTTCGAGCCTTCGATCGCGCCGAGCTGTCGTACGAGGCCCTCCTGGAGAGGGCTAAGACTCTCCCCCGGACGCGGTGACCGGGTCTCCGGTGCCGCCCGCCGCGGGTTTTCGGGTGGGCGGCACCGGAGAGCTCGGCGCCTCCAGACCGGGGCTCGAACGAACCCGCGGGCCGCGCCCCCGGTGATCGGAAGGTTGCCGAGGCGGGCCGTCAACGCCGGGCTGCGCCCGTACTGGACGTGTCGGGGTTCGATCGGTGAGGAGGCCGCCGGGTCGTGTGTTGTCCGAGTGGTCTTGCCTCGGTGGCCGTAACCCTTGCCTGGTTCGCTCGTTCCCCGGCACGGGAGGGGCAGACCCGCAGCCCGCGCAGGGGCTTGCCGAGCGGCCGTCGGGTCACGCCGCTCCCGGTCGCATCTCGTCGAGAACCAGGAGATTCCACGTGTCGCCACGTCTGCGCCCGAGGCTCGCCATCTGTGTGTCCGCCCTCGCCCTGGCGGCCTGCCCGGTGCTGGCCGGCACCGGAGCCCAGGCCGCGCCCACCCATCGCGCCGGCGCACTGCCGCCCATCGGGGCGAACGTGGTCACCCCGATCCTCGCCACCAACGCCGAGCTCCAGTACCACGGCCATCTGGCGCCTGTGGACTTCAGGGGCAGCATCAAGCAGCAGGTCGAGGAAAATCCGAGGAACCCGGACCGGAGCGTGCTGCTGGAGACCATCGGTTTCAAGGTCGCGGGGAAGACCTTCCTGGGCGACGACGGCGAGACGAGCGAGGTCACGATCGAGCCGACCGATGTCGACACCGACCCGAAGAGCACGCTCACGCTCACCCGCAACGACCCGCCCAACTACGAGGAGCGCGATGTCATCTCCTCCTTCACCGTGGTCATCAACGGACCCGAAGGCCAGGACGTCCTCGTGTCGAAGAACCCGATGATCCTGCGCGCGGATCTGACCCAGTACCCGCCGACGGGCACCGTGTACTCGCTGGAGAGGCCGGTCGAACTGGTCGAGGCCGATCACCCGGAGAAGGTCGCGGGGACGCTGCTCACGTTCCCGGCCCAGCGCGGCGGCCTGTAACAGCTCTCGGGGGCCGAGTCACCGATCTACCCCACGAACAGCTCAGGCCACACCCGCCTTTCCGCCGACGCCCCACTCCGGCTCTCCTGCTCGGCAGCGCACCTGCCGAGCAGGACAAGGTGAGACTCAGCCAGCCTCGATGAAGACAGGACACCGTCGAACCGCTCGGTGAGCCTTTGACGGGACGAACTGGCCAGCCACCAACGGTCGATGAGATCACTCAACCTTCGTTGAGACAGGAGTGCGCCACGAAGTACCACACGATCGAGTGGAGGTGAAAAGCCTTCTCCGCCGGACCGTCGCAGCGGTCTGGTGAAGCTGGGGGCAGCCTGATCCGGGGAACGCCGGGGAGGGCGGCAAGCAGCCCCGACAACGGCGGGACGTGCCGGGACTACCGGACGGTGCGGGTCCGTCTAGCGAGGTCAGAAGGTGTAGCGAGAGCGAACCAGTGGTTGAAGCTCCGTAGGCAGTGAGCCGGCTCAAACCTGGTGGATACGGGCCGGTGTGCAGTGCGTGACTCGGCCGTCTTCGGACGGGCGGCTCAACTCCGAAGCCGGGTTCCTGTTCCGGTAGGGAGGCCACGTTGAAGGCCTGCGGCGTAGGCGTGGCGACAACACGTCAAGATGCACGAGAACATCCAGGACTCCAACCAGCGCCTCGCCAGGCACCGACGGGCAGCTCGGAAGCGTCTTGCCAAGATCCGGGCCGCGAACGGGGGAATCGCCCGACGGAACGCCGAGCAGCCGAGCAAGGCGCCGCTGCCGCTCCACCCCGAGCCGTACGTTCCCCGGCTGGCGCCGAGCGGGCTCGACCTGAGCGCAACCATCGCGGAGTTCGGCGCACTGACCCCACAGGCGCTCACCGTCGTCGAGACCGTTGACGCGCTGACGAACCTCGGGCCCGAGAAGGGATTCAGCAACGAGGACCTCACGCCGATGTACCACCTGTACCGTGGCCTGTCCGCCCGCGGAATTCACCCATCGTTCGCGGTGTACGAGTCGTACCTCCTCCACGGGCACTTCGTCCGCACCGCGCCGGACCTCGGCCCACCGGCCATGACGAGCGCCATCTGGGAAAGCGTTCTCTACATGACCGCCTTCCTGGCCGGCCGCCTCCTCACCGACAACGGGCACCCGACACCCATCGCCGACGCCCTGTGCGAGCGACTCGCCCCAGAGCCCGACGGCAGCGCGGCCTGGCGCTCCCGGTAACCGTCACCCTCCCCCCGACACTGCGCCGCGTCACACCTCACGTCCTCACGGCTCTTCGCGGGAGGATCGCGCGGCGAAAGGCCCCTTCCGGGCGGTGAGGCCGGAGCCCGAGAACCGATTACCGCCTCTACGCCGCCACCGACATGCCGTCGTCACCCTCCCGGAGGACACGCGGCCGACTGGACTCGGCGCGATCGAGCGCTCGGGCGAGCGCTCGGACGGCTTGGTCGGCGGAGTCCTTGAAGAGGTGGCCGTAAAGGTTGATGGTGGTGGCGAGCGTGGCGTGCCGCAGCGTCTTGGAGACGATAGCGAGGGGGACGCCTTCGGCAATCATGATGCTGGCGGCGGTGTGTCGCAGGTCGTGCAGCCCGATCCTGGGCAGGCCGATTTCGGTGGTGCGCTTGCGGAGCTGGTCGAGGACCCACTGGGGCCGCAGCGGTGTACCGCCCGGGCGGGCGAAGACGAGGCCCTCCAGCCGGCCTTCCGGGTGGGCAGCCATCTGGATCGCGGCCTGGCGGTGCAGGGCCGCCATCACTCTGGGGGAGAGGCTGATCCAGGCCCGGCTGGCCTCGGTCTTGGGCTGGCCGAGATGGAGCGTTCCGTTGTCCACGGCGGCCAGGGTCCAGCGGACGAAGAGCTTTCGATCCATAAGGTGGACATCCGACCAGTGGAGAGCGAGGACCTCGCCCCGGCGCATGCCGGTCCCGAGCATGACCTCGAACAGATCGGTCAGCTGATCGGCATACTGCTCAGCTCCGTGGCGCAGGAACGTTGCGGCCTGCTCCGGGGTCCAGCAGATGCGCTCCTCGGCGCGCGGCTTGGGCGGAACAGAGTGCTTGGCCGGGTTGTAGCGCAGCCGCCACGAGCGCACCGCCGCGTTCAGCGCGTTGCGCAGGGTGGACACGGCCCGGTAGACGGTGACCCTGCCCCGCTTGGCCTCAACCTGGGCGGTGACCCACTCGTCGATGTGCTTCGGCCGCAGATCAAGCAGCCGAATGCGGCCGAACGCCGGGATCAGGTCGCGCTCGACGCACGCCGCGTAGCCGGCGTACGTGTTCGGCGCGAGGTGCGGCTTCCTCGTGCCCAGCCACTCACGCAGGTAGCTCGCAACCGTCGTGCGGCGGTTCTCGTAGACCCCGCGCAGCTCACCGTCCAGCACGGCCGCCATCTCCCGGGCCGCCTCGGCACGGCTCGCGAACCCACCCCGGCGACGGACCCGCCGCCGACCCTCCTCCCGCGCGAGATCGACCGCATACGTCCACGTTCCGTGCTTGATGTCCCCAGCCAGCCGCGGGCACCACGGCCCCAGCTGCTTCTTGTTCCCATCCTGGCACCCACACCGCCGGTAGACCCGGCCACGCTGCGCACGCTGTCCCATGAGTTTCTCCTTCTAGACCTCGGGTGATCCCGGGTCCAAGGCTCGCCGTCCCGTCGGGCGTGTCGGCAGAGCGCGTGGGGCGGTGCGCGAGGCACGTCAGAACCAATCGGCGAAGACACGCTCAAGACGACACACCGCCCGGAAGATCACAATCCGTAGCCAGTGGGTAGTCGACCTTGATCTGCACGCAGCGACCCGGACGGTCAGCGGCAATGCGCAGCCGGCTGCTGTGCGCCGCAGATGGTGCCTGCTGAAGGACCGCCAGATTGCTGTTACTCGCCGTGACTGGAGTCGGGCCAGAACCCTGGGGACCACTTGGGGACCACTTTGGGACCGCACGCGATGAGCGCCAATGAGCGGCCATGGGCGAAAACGGGCGCTTGTGCACGAAGTGAACACTGACGGTGTCTCACTCCGGACGAGTCTCTGCAGTCGGGCGAGCATGGCCGATGACTCCAACATCCAGCGCCTACAAGGTAGTTGAGAAGCAAAGAAGCCAGGACCTTGAGGTCCTGGCTGGCGACACTACTTGAAGCACTTGACTAGGGGTCGCAGGTTCAAATCCTGTCGTCCCGACTTGCTAAATTGCAGGTCGTAGGCCGTTTCCGCTTCTGGCGGGAGCGGCCTTTTTGATGTCCGGTCAGCTGGTGGTCGCATGGTGGTCTCCGGGCCACATCGGCCAAGCACCTGATGGT
>NZ_JYJF01000160.1 GCF_000955975.1 Saccharothrix sp. ST-888 | reverse complement strand
GGTCGAGGGTGGTTCCTTCGCGCGGCTAAGATTTCTGAGCATGGCGGCCACTGAAGACCACAGCACCACCGAGCGCTCGAACTCGGCGTACTACGTCACCACCCCGATCTACTACGTGAACGATCGCCCGCACCTGGGCCACGCGTACACGACCGTCGCGGGCGACGTGCTGACCCGCTGGCACCGCCAGCGGGGCGAGCAGGTGTGGTACCTGACCGGTACGGACGAGCACGGTCAGAAGATCCTGCGCACCGCGGACGCCAACGGCGTCACCCCGCAGGAGTGGTGCGACAAGCTGGTCGAGGAGGCGTGGAAGCCGCTCTGGCAGCACCTGAACATCGCCAACGACGACTTCATCCGGACCACCCAGAAGCGGCACACCGACCGCGTCCAGGAGTTCGTCCAGGACCTGTACGACAAGGGCGAGATCTACAAGGGCGGCTACTCCGGCTGGTACTGCGTGGGCTGCGAGGAGTACAAGCTGCCCGGCGACCTGCTGCCCGGTGCGGGCGAGGACGAGAAGCTCTGCGCCGTGCACAAGCGGCCGGTCGAGTGGCTGGAGGAGGAGAACTACTTCTTCCGGCTCTCCGCGTACGGCCCGAAGCTGCTGGAGTTCTACGCCCAGAACCCCGACTTCATCGCGCCCGCCTCCGCGCGCAACGAGGTGCTGCGCTTCGTCGAGCAGGACCTCAAGGACCTGTCGATCTCCCGCTCCACCTTCAACTGGGGCGTGCCGCTGCCCTGGGACGAGAAGCACGTGCTGTACGTGTGGGTGGACGCGCTGCAGAACTACATCACCGCGGCCGGCTACGGCGCGGACCCGGAGCGCTTCGCCGAGCTGTGGCCGGCCTCGGTGCACCTGGTCGGCAAGGACATCCTGCGCTTCCACGCGGTGATCTGGCCCGCGATGCTGATGGCCGCGGGTCTGCCGCTGCCCAAGCGGGTCGTCGCCAACGGCTGGCTGATGGTCGGCGGCGAGAAGATGTCCAAGTCCAACCTGACCGGTATCGCGCCGACCGACCTGACCTCGCACTTCGGCGTGGACGCGTACCGCTACTACTTCCTGCGGGCGATTCCGTTCGGCACCGACGGCTCGTTCTCCTGGGAGGACTTCACCGCCCGGTACACCTCCGAGCTGGCCAACGACTTCGGCAACCTGGCCTCGCGGGTCGCGGCCATGGTCGGCAAGTACTTCGAGGGCGCGCTGCCCGCCGCGACCGCGCACGGGGACGCCGAGCAGGCCGTCGCCGACGCGCTGGTGAAGGCCACCGGGCTGGCCGACCGGAAGATCGGCGAGGAGCTGGACTTCGCGGGCGGCATCGCGGCGGTCTTCGACTTCGTCAAGCTGGTCAACGGCTACCTGACCGAGCAGGAGCCGTGGAAGGTCGCCAAGGACACCTCCGACGAGGGCCAGGCGCGGCTCGCCACCATCCTCTACTCCGCCGCCGAGGCGCTGCGGGCCACCGCCGTGCTGCTCAACCCGCTGATGCCGGTCGCCTCGCAGAAGCTGTGGGACTCGCTCGGCGCGGAGGAGTCGCTGGGCGCGCTGGGCGCGCAGACCATCGCCACCGTCGCCGACTGGGGCCGGCTGCCCGTCGGTTCCACCGTCACCAAGGGCGACATCCTGTTCCCCCGCCTGGAAGAGAAGCCCGCAGCCTGATGGCCAACGCCAAGGACGCCGACCGGACCACCCCGCCGCCGCTGCCCGAGCCGCTGGCGGTGGCGGTGGCCGACTCGCACACCCACCTGGACATGCAGTCCGGCACCCCCGCCGAGGGCCTGGCCAAGGCCGCCTCGGTCGGGGTGACCACGGTCGTCCAGGTGGGCTGCGACCTGCCCGGTTCGCGCTGGGCGGTGTCCCTGGCCGAGGAGTTCGAGCAGGTGCACGCGGCCGTCGCGCTGCACCCCAACGAGGCGCCGAGGATCTTCCTCGGTGACCCCGACGGCTGGTCCGGGCAGCAGCGTGAGCCCGGGGGCGCGGCGGCGCTCGACGCGGCGCTCGCCGAGATAGCCGCGCTGGCGGCGCTGCCGCAGGTGCGGGCCGTCGGCGAGACCGGACTGGACTACTTCCGGACCGGGCCCGAAGGCGTGGACATCCAGAAGGAGTCCTTCCGCCGCCACATCGAGATCGCCAAGCGGTACGGCAAGGCGCTGGTCATCCACGACCGGGACGCGCACGAGGACGTCATCGCCGTCCTGCTGGAGGAGGGCGCGCCCGAGCGGACGATCTTCCACTGCTACTCCGGCGACGCCGAGATGGCCAAGGTCTGCGCCGAGCACGGCTGGTACCTCTCCTTCGCCGGACCGGTCACCTTCAAGGCCAACCAGCCGCTGCGGGACGCCCTGCGCACCACCCCGCTGGACCGGATCCTGGTCGAGACCGACGCCCCCTTCCTCACCCCGCACCCGTACCGGGGCCGCCCCAACGCGCCGTACCTGATCCCGGTCACGGTCCGCTCGATGGCTGCGACCCTGGATCTGCACGAGGACGAGCTGGCGACGGCGATCGCGGCGAACACGGCGCGGGCGTTCGGGTACTGAACCGACTCGCACAGAGACCGGGTTGTGGAGAAACGATTCGGCACTCTTGCTGTGCCGCCATGCTGGTCAGCATGAGTGCAGTGAGGGAGGTGGCGATGACCGCCGAGCCTGTCGACTGGATGCATCCGCCGGCCCAGGGCTGGACGTACGAGCAGGTCAAGGATCTGGATCTGCCGTTCGATTGGGATCTGGTGGACGGAGTCGTCGTGGTCCGAGGGCAGACGAAGTGGTGGCACGACCAGGTGCGGGACCAGCTGCTCATCGCGCTGACCAGCGCGCGAGTCGCGCCCTACGTCGTGAACGTGGAGCGGTGTGTGCTGCTCGACGAGTACAACGTGACCCGACCTGACGTTGCCGTCATCGACAAGACCGGCCTCGACTTCTTCGAGGTGGAGCGCACTCCACCCGAGTCCGTGGTGCTGGCGGTCGAGGTCGTCTCACCCGGTTCCCGGGCCGCCGACCGCTTCCGCAGGCCCGGCCAGTACGCCGAGAAGAAGATCCCCTACTACTGGCGGGTCGAGCGGGGACTGGACAACCTCCCGATCGTCCACGAGTTCCACCGGGACGAGGAGAAGGGCGTCTACCTCCCGGTCGCCCAGCACGAAGGCGTGCTGCGCACCTCGCTGCCGTACCCCGTCGAGATCGACCTCAAGCAGGTCGTCGAACTCTGAGCACCGCTCCCGCCCGTATCCTTGCGGGGTGAGCAGCACTGACCCCACCCCTTCCGACAGTCACCTCCTCGGCGCGGCCGACATCCGGGAACTGGCGGCCGCGTTCGGCGTGAAGCCGACCAAGCAGCGCGGGCAGAACTTCGTGATCGACGGCAACACCGTGCGGCGGATCGTCCGGGCCGCCGGGGTGACGGCCGAGGACGCGGTGGTGGAGGTCGGTCCGGGGCTCGGGTCGCTGACGCTGGCGCTGCTGGAGGTCGCCGAGCACGTCACGGCGGTGGAGATCGACCCGCTGCTGGCTCAGCACCTGCCGACCACGGTGGCAGCCCGGATGCCCGAGCGGGCCGAGCGCTTCAGCCTGGTGCTCAGCGACGCCATGGAGGTCACCGAGCTGCCCGGCCCCGCGCCGACCGCGCTGGTCGCCAACCTCCCCTACAACGTGGCCGTCCCGGTGCTGCTGCACATGCTGGCCACCTTCCCCAGCATCGAGCGCACCCTGGTGATGGTGCAGTCCGAGGTCGCCGACCGGCTCGCCGCCAAGCCCGGCAACAAGGTGTACGGGGTGCCGTCGGTCAAGGCCAACTGGTACGCGGACGTGAAGCGGGCCGGGGCGATCGGCCGCAACGTCTTCTGGCCCGCGCCGAACGTGGACTCCGGCCTGGTCTCGCTGATCCGCCGGGAGCCGCCGAAGACCTCGGCCAGCCGCACGGAGGTCTTCGCGGTGGTGGACGCGGCGTTCGCCCAGCGCCGCAAGACCCTGCGGGCCGCGCTGGCCGGCTGGGCCGGCTCCCCCGCCGCCGCCGAGCAGGCGCTGGCCGGTGCCGGGATCGACCACAAGCTGCGCGGCGAGATGCTGACGGTGGAGCAGTTCGCGGCCATCGCCGAGCACAAGCCGAAGGCGGACGAGCAGTGATCACGGTACGGGTGCCGGCCAAGGTCAACGTCCAGCTGGGTGTCGGCGGCCTGCGCGCCGACGGCTTCCACGACCTGGCCAACGTCTTCTTCGCGGTCGCCCTCGGCGACGAGGTGACCGCCGAGGCCGGGGAGGCCGGGGAGGGCGTCACGCTCACCTGCACCGGCCCCGACGCCGCGAGCGTCCCGCTGGACGACAGCAACCTCGCCGCCCGTGCGGCCCGGCTGCTGGCCGCCCACCACGGCCTCACACCGAACGTCCGGCTGCACATCGCCAAGGCCATCCCGGTCGCGGGCGGCATGGCGGGCGGCAGCGCGGACGGTGCCGCCGCGCTGGTGGCCTGCGATGCGCTGTGGGGCCTGGACACGCCGTTCGAGACCCTGCTGGAGCTCGCCGCCGAGCTCGGTTCGGACGTGCCGTTCGCGCTGGTCGGCGGGGTCGCCCTGGGGCGCGGGCGGGGTGAGATCCTGCAGCCGCTGCCGGTCACCGGTACGTTCCACTGGGTCTTCGCGGTCGCCGACGGCGGCCTCTCCACCCCGGCGGTCTTCCGCGAGTGCGACCGCCTGCGGGAGCAGGCGGGCACCGGTTCGTCGGAGGCCGACGTCCCCACCCCGGACGCCGACCCGGCGCTGCTCGCGGCGCTCGCCGACGGCGACCCGGCCGCACTGGCCGCCGCTCTGGTCAACGACCTCCAAGCCCCCGCGCTGTCGCTGCGCCCCGCGCTCGCGGACACCCTGCGAGCCGGTACCGAGGCCGGGGCGATCGGTGCCCTGGTCTCCGGCTCCGGGCCGACCTGCGCCTTCCTCGCCAAGGACGCCGAAGCAGCCGTCGCCATCGCCAAGTCCCTTGAGGCATCCGGGACTTGCCGGGCCGCCCACCCGACGTACGGGCCCGTGGCGGGTGCTCGGGTCCGCTGAGGACCCGGCCTGCCGATCCGGGCGGTACCCGCGTCGGGACCGAGGCGACGGAGGGGCGAGACGGGGCAGCACGCAGCCGGTGCGGCGCCGCGTTCCTGCTGCTGTTCCCGGTGCTGGGGCCGCGGAAGGTCCAGGTCGGGGAGGGCATCGGGCTGCGTGGTGACCCGCAGCCCCGGGGGCGCCGATCCCGCTGGTCCTCGGCCTTTTCCCGGGCCTTCCCGGCCGCCGCCGCGCTGCTGTACACGGGGTCGATCGGGCCGGCCGCGGCCGAGACGATCTTCTCGTAGCCCGTCCGTGGCACGGCGACCACTAGGCTGGTAGCTCGGAGAACACTCCCGACCCCTCCCAGGAGCGCAGCAGCAGTGGCCGTCAATCTCGCCACCATCGAGTCCGTCACCAAGGTCTACGGCACGCGGGCTCTACTCGACGGGGTGAGCCTCGGCGTCAGCGAGGGAGACAGGATCGGGGTCGTCGGCCGCAACGGCGACGGCAAGACCACCCTGATCCGGATGCTCGCCAAGCTGGAGGAACCGGACACCGGCCGGATCACCCACTCCGGTGGTCTGAACCTCGCGGTGCTCACCCAGCACGACTCGCTCGACCCGAAGGCCACCATCCGGCACGAGGTGATCGCCGACCGCGCCGACCACGAGTGGCTCGGCGACAGCCGGATCCGCGACATCGTCCAGGGCCTGTTCGGCGGCCTCGACCTGCCCGGCTTCAAGGACGGGCTGGACACCGTGATCGGCCCGCTCTCCGGTGGCGAGCGCCGCCGGATCGCGCTGGCCAAGCTGCTGCTCGGCGAGCCCGACCTGATCGTCCTGGACGAGCCGACCAACCACCTCGACGTCGAGGGCATCGCCTGGCTCGCCC
Source organism: Saccharothrix sp. ST-888 (assembly GCF_000955975.1). Classification (GTDB taxonomy): domain Bacteria; phylum Actinomycetota; class Actinomycetes; order Streptomycetales; family Streptomycetaceae; genus Kitasatospora. Next base: position 3,894 of record NZ_JYJF01000160.1, on the reverse strand, counting down.
AGCACCTGCAGAAGCGCCGCTCCGCGCTGGTCTGCGTCACCCACGACCGGTGGTTCCTCGACCAGGTCTGCACCCGGATGTGGGACGTCCAGCGCGGCGAGGTCCGCGAGTACGAGGGCGGCTACTCCGACTACGTCTTCGCCCGCGCCGAGCGTTCCAGGATCGAGGCCACCGAGGAGCAGAAGCGGCAGAACCTGGCCCGCAAGGAGCTGGCCTGGCTGCGCCGCGGCGCCCCCGCCCGTACGTCGAAGCCGCGCTACCGGATCGAGGCCGCCAACGCGCTGATCGCCGACGTCCCGGAGCCGCGCGACAAGAGCGAGCTGATGAAGTTCGCCAACGCCCGGCTGGGCCGTACGGTCTTCGACCTGGAGGACGTCACCGTCAAGGCCGGGGAGAAGCTGCTGCTGGAGCGGCTCACCTGGCAGCTCGGCCCCGGCGACCGGATCGGCCTGCTCGGCGTCAACGGCGCGGGCAAGACCTCGCTGCTGCGGGCCATGCAGGTGGCCTTCGCCACCGAGGGCGACGTCCAGCCCTCCGGCGGTGTGATCAAGGTCGGCAAGACGGTGCGGCTGGCGTACCTCTCGCAGGAGGTGCACGAGCTGGACCCGGAGATCCGGGTGCTGCAGGCCGTCGAGCAGGTGCGCGGGCGGGTCGACCTCGGCAAGGGCCGGGAAATGAGCGCCGGTCAGCTGTGCGAGCAGTTCGGCTTCACCAAGGACAAGCAGTGGACGCCGGTCGGCGACCTGTCGGGTGGTGAGCGCCGCCGCCTGCAGCTGCTGCGCCTGCTGATGGACGAGCCCAACGTGCTGTTCCTGGACGAGCCCACCAACGACCTCGACATCGAGACCCTCAACCAGCTGGAGGACCTGCTCGACGGGTGGCCCGGCTCGATGGTCGTGATCAGCCACGACCGCTTCTTCATCGAGCGGACCACCGACACCGCGTACGCGCTGCTCGGGGACCGCCGGATGCGGATGCTGCCCGGCGGGGTCGACGAGTACCTGCAGCGGCGTGCGCAGCTGGCCGAGGCGGCGGCCCCGGCGGTCGCCGCTCCGGTCGCGGCGAAGCCGGCCGCGGACCAGCGGGTGGCCAAGAAGGAGATGCAGAAGCTGGAGCGCCAGATCGCCAAGCTGGACCAGCAGGAGTCCAAGCTGCACACCCAACTCGCCGACCACGCCGCCGACTTCTCCAAGGTCGCGGAGCTGGACGCCCAGCTGCGCAAGGTCCGGGAGGAGAAGGAGGAGCTGGAGCTGGCCTGGCTGGAGCTCGCCGAGCAGGTCTGAGGGCCTGCTGCGCGGCGGCGGCCGGCGGCGCGGGTGACCGCGTGAAACGGCCGCCGTCCGGGGTGCGGCCGGGCGCCGGAGCCACGGAGGGGCCCGGACCTGCCGGGGCTAGTGGCCGAGCAGGACGTCGAGTTCGTCGGCGGCCCGGCCGATGGCGCTGCGGGAGGGGTCGTGCGGGCCGGTGGGGCGGGCGGCCCTTCCGGTCGGCGGATGGTGGGTGCGGGCGGCAGCCGTCAGGCGGTCGAGGGCGTTGAACACCCGCTGGATCTCGGCGGGTTCGGGGGACCGGTCGCCGTAGCGGATCTGGGCGGCGTACGCGGCGACCGCGCCGCTGAGACGCTCCAGGGCGGCGGTCGCGGGCAGCCACCGGGCGGCGAGCCGTCCGGCGGGCGGAGGCTCGGTGAGCCCGTGCTGCACTTCCTGGCGGGCGTCGGCCAGCGCCCGGTAGGCGGTACGGCGCAGCCAGACCTCGGCGACCGGCGCCTGCGGGGACTCGACCACCGAGGCCAGGTACTCGCGCAGTGCGGTGGCGGCGGTGACCAGCCGGGGTTCGATCCGGTGCGGGGGCCGCTCGGGCCACAGCAGGTAGCCGAAGACCAGCACGATCACGCTGGCCAGGACGGTGTCCAGGACCCTCGGCCAGAACTCGGCCGCCCCGCTCTCCCCGCCGAGCTGGACCAGGACCAGGGCCATCGGCGTCATCACGGCGGTGTTCAGCCCGTAGTGCGCGGCCGCCGAGTACGGCAGCAGCGCGACGCAGACCGAGGCGATCAGTGCCAGCGCCCACTTGTCGGTGGTGGCCAGCAGCAGCGCGGCCGTCACCGCCACACCGAGGACCGTGCCGACCGAGCGGCTGACGGCCCGCAGGAAGACCGAGCCCAGGTCCGGCTTGAGGACGAAGGCGACCGTCATCGGCACCCAGTAGCTGCGGTTGAGCGGCAGTGCGGCGGTCGTCGCCTCCGCCACCGCGATGCAGAGCGCGACCCGCAGGCCGTACCGGACCGAGCCCCGGGAGAGCAGCCCGACCCGCAGCCGCCACGGGTCGGGGGGTGGTGCGGGTGCGGTGCCGAGTTCGGCGGGGCGGCCCGCCACGGTGTCGGTCGCGGCGCGCAGGGCGACGTCCAGGGCCTTGAGGGCCGGGGTGTCGGGCACCCAGTCCGGGTAGTCGGGCTGCGGTCCGCCGAGCACCGCCCGGGCCAGCTGCCCGGGCAGCGCGGCCACGGCGGGCGGGACCGGGCGCCAGGCCCAGAGCAGTCCGCTGGCCGTCTCGGTCGCGGCCAGCCCCGCTTCGTACATCCGGCGCAGCCGCTGGACGTGGTCCGGCTCCTGGCGGCCGGGGCGGGCGTGCGGCAGCAGGTCCTGGAGCTGGTTCAGCCGGGCGGTCAGCACCTGGCGGGAGGCCGCGCCCTGCGACGTGCCGAGTGCGGCGAGGGTGTCGCCGAGCGCCTCGTACGCGGCCGCCAGGGCGCGGCGGCGGGGGTCGGAGCGGGGAAAGGTGCCGTGGGCGCGGTGGGGCAGGCCGAGCAGGACCACGTACCCGGCGCCGACCGGCATCATCAGCGGCGCCGCCCACCACGGGTGCGGCAGCGCCATGCCGCCGCCGAGGGAGGCCGAGACCAGCAGCAGCATCCCGGACGCCGAACCGCTCGGCCCGGTGGCGCTGATCGCGCCGGAGGCGAAGGCGACGGCGGTCAGCGCGAGGCCGACGGTCACCGGACCGCTGCCCGCGTGCTGGAGGGCGGCGCCGATCAGCATGCCGAGGGAGGAGGCGAGCAGGGCGGTGGCGATCCTCGGCGCGCGCAGCCGGGTCGGCTCGACGCGGTCGTTCATGGTCGCGTGCATCGCGCCGAGGCCGGCGAAGACGCCGAGGTCGAGCCGGCCCAGGAGCAGGCCGAGCAGGAGCGGGGTCCCCATCCCGAGCGCGGCCCGGATCATCAGCGTCCCGGGCAGCGGCGGCCTGGCCGGACGGGCGGCGTGGGCCCACCAGGCCGGGGAGCGGCCGGAGTCGGCGGGTCCCGCCGGACCGGGGACCGGGCCGGGTACTGGACCGGCGGGGTTCGGCGGCGGGGCGGCGGGGCCCTGGACCGGGTCGGCGGGGCCGGGGGCTGACAAGAGGTTCACATGCCTTCCGCTGATGCCCCGGCCGCCGCGAGGGCGTCAGGGCGTCGCTGCTGTGCGACATTGCGCGGCAGATGAGGTCGGACCGGGGCGAACCGGTGCGGGCCCAGTCTATCGGCGGCCGGGGTCTGCCTCGGAGGTGCCGTCGTAGCGGTGGTGTCACAGCCGAGACCCGGCGGATGCGGCGGTCACGGGACGGTCGGAAGCGCTGACGGGGCGGCAGCTCCGTCCGCTGGGGAGGGCGTCCGGAGCGGGCGGGACGGCGGTACGTCGGCGGTGGGCCCGGCAGCGCTGCCGAGCGGCCTCGGGTGGAGTTCTTGCGGTGCTGGACCCGGATGCGGCCGGCCGGAGCCCCGCGCCCGGATGGAGCGGGTCCCGTTAGGCTGAAACCACCCCATCCGGCTCTTAAGGAGAGCGACCGCGTGACGACCCGTGAGCAGGCGATCGAGGCGGCCCAGCAGTGGATCAACGGTGGGCGGCCGGAGGAGGAGTG
>NZ_JYJF01000159.1 GCF_000955975.1 Saccharothrix sp. ST-888 | reverse complement strand
ACCATCAGGTGCTTGGCCGATGTGGCCCGGAGACCACCATGCGACCACCAGCTGACCGGACATCAAAAAGGCCGCTCCCGCCAGAAGCGGAAACGGCCTGCGACCTGCAGTTTTGCAAGTCGGGACGACAGGATTTGAACCTGCGACCCCTTGACCCCCAGCAGCGGGTCGGACAATGAGCGGTCTCCGCTCATTGTCCCCGCGCGGCAAGGCACGGGTGGCCGGCCATCTGCACCGAATCGAATGGGACCCTTTGCGCCTGCCTCCTCACCGGCATCCACGGCTTCTGACTCCTCCACGACGAGTACGCCGAACTCGACGAGGAAGACGAGGAGCCGGACGACGAGGAGGAACAGGAGAAGGAGACAGCTGAGCGACACCAACACCACAGCCGCGCGCAGTTCGCCGCGCTCGTCCGCACCGGCGCCGCGCAGAATCGCGACCGGCTGACCTAGTGCCGCTTCATGCAACGTTCGCCCTATCGTGACGTGTCGCCCGGTTGCTGTGCCGGGCGGCACCGGACCGTCAGCGGGCGCGATCTCCAGAAGCTGCCTCCACCCGCCCCCAGCCGCGGCTCGGTCGGCGAGTGAGCTGGCGAGGGATGTGATGTCAGGTCAGAAGGACGGGCTCCAGATCTCCTTCGGCAAGCCGGCCAGATGGTGGCACATGGCGGTCAGGGCGGATTCGACGGCGGTCTCGGTCGGGGCGGGTGGTCCGCCGGGGATGGTGCCGAGGGAGGTGGGGAAGGGATCGGCTCCGTTGAAGGCCGCCATCAGACCGGTGAGGTGGCTGATCAGGCTCGGCTGGGCTTGGGGCCCGGCGTGGGCGAGCACCAGGTCGATGACGGCGGCGCTGGTCTGCGGGCTGACGAGGAGGGGTTTGAACACGTCGGCGGTCATCTGGGCCCGGGTCGGGTCGCGGCGCAGCCATTCGTCGGCAACCTTTAGGCCGATGTCGATGACGCGGCTGATCGGCAGAGCGGCGGGGCCGGCGGTGATCCAGTGCTCGCCGCTTCCCGTGTCGGTGTCTGTCGTCGCCAGGGCGGCGAGGGCTGCGGCGGCGGTGTCCTGGGGGATGAGGTCGGCGCAGGTGCCGGGCTCGGCGGGCAGGAAGGGAAGCATGCCGTTCATGGCCAGGCCGACCAGGTAGTGGAAGGCCTGGAGGCGGGCGACGCGGCCGGTACCGGAGTCCCCGATGACGGTGGAGAGGCGGGCGATGGTGGCGGGGAGGCCGGACTCGCGGACCATCGTCTCGGCAGTGGTCTTGGAGCGCGCGTAGGCGCCCAGGGTGATGGTCCGGCCGTTGGACTGCTGCTCGATGCGAGCGAAGGCGTCGGTGCGGGCGACGAAGGCCGAGGAGACGTACACCAGCCGGGCGTCGGCGTCGGCCGCGAAGTGCAGGGCGTGGCCGGTGCCGCGGACGTTGAGGTCGTGCAGCCGGTCAGGGGCCGCGCCGAAGTCGACGGAGCCGGCGCTGTGGACGATGACGTCCACGCGGGCGGCCAGCGCCCGGTAGTCGGCGGGGTCCAGTCCCAGCCAGGGACGGGTGATGTCGCCACGGACCGTGTCACCGGTGAGGGGTTTGCGGTGGGTCAGGGTGACGACGGCACGGCCCTGGAGGTGCCGGAGCAGGGCCGATCCGACCACACCGGAGCCGCCGGTCAGCAGGATCGTCGGTCCGTTCACGCGAGCTTCTCCTTGGGGCCATCGGTGACGGTGGCGGTGTCGCGGTCCCAGCGAACGTCCAGCGGGATGGTGCCGGCCGGGATGGTGCCGGCGGGGTCGGCCGGTGTGCGGGCGGTGCGCAGTTCGTTGTCGACCTCGACGTGGCCGGGGTGCACGGCCAGGCGGCGGGCCGCGTGTTCCTTGGCCGCGATGCGGGCCAGTTGGTCTCGGCTGGGTGGGCCCGGTGGCAGACCGTAGAGGACGGCGGCCGCGCCGGGCGGGGTGTCCAGGGCCTCGACGTCTACGCGGCGCAGGGTGGTCGTCCCGCCAGCCGTGGTGGAGAGCAGCAACTCGGGCACGTACTGGCGGTCACGCAGGTAGGCGCGGCGCAGCGTGGGCGCGGTCCGGGTCATGGCGTCGACAGGCAGGAGCACGAGGACGAGTTGGAAGTCGACCAGGACGCGCTCGTGGCCGCACAGTTGGACGTCGTAGACCGGCATGCTCGGCTGACCGTCCTCGAACCCGCTGAACCGGGCCTCGACCTCGATTCGGCCGGATTTCGGGAGGGGCTCGAAGACGCGCAGCCAGGCCAGGCGGTGGGGGAAGCCGAGCAGACCCGTGGGCCGTGCGACACCCGGGTTGCCCAGGCCCGCCTGGTGGATGACGTGGGTGGCGGCGTCCAGCAGGCCCGGCTGGAGGAGGCCGTGCGGGACGCTGCCGTGATCGGCGTCGAGGATGCCGGAGGAGCCCTCGGCACCGGAGCGAAGCGCCACGAGGTACTGGAAGCTGGGCCCGTGGAAGAGTTCGCCGCTCTCGTACGGGTCGGGTGCGGTGCGGGGGTCGGTGAGCGGTGCGAAGCGTTCCGGGCGCCGGGTGTCCCAGGTGCCGGTCTCGATCTGCGCGGTGGTGACATCGGCGTAGCGGGACAGGGCCGGGTCCTTGGCCTCCCACCACAGGGCCAGGGCGGCGGTGGGACGGTCGGCGGGGCCGGTGACGGTGGTGCGCAGCCGGACCGGACCGGGGAGCGGAAGCCAGCGTCGCATCCGCAGGTCGCGGATGGCTCTGACGGGTCGTCCGCTGTGACGGGCAGTGGCGGTGGCGAGGTGATCGACGATGGACATCATCGGCATCGTCGGGACGGTCCACGTGGGGCGGTGGTCCAGCAGCCAGGGCGCGGCCTCAGGGTCGAGGACCGTCTCCTCCACAGCGGTGGTGAGCTGCTCGGGATGTGGTCGCAGGGCGGCCAACTGTTCGTACAGGCCGGTCTGTTGGCGCAGGAAGGCGAGGTGGAGTTCGGTGGTGCGCCGGTGCTGTGCGGTGATGGCGGCGAGCCCGCGCGCGGTGGACGGGCGGGCCGTGGGCGAGGTCCCCGGCTGCGTCGGGAGCGGGGCGGAGGGGGTGGCGAGAACGGGTGGCAGCTGCGGCGCGCGGCCCATGGTCTGGGCAGGCCGCTCGGGTACCTCAGATGGGGCGGTGTCAGCGGGCCTGGTGGTCACCGGAGACCTCCGCTGCGGCGTCGGGACGGGCGCCAGCCGTCAGCATCACCAGGACGGCGGGCGTGGTGTCGTTCGTCTCCGCGAGGTAGGCGTCGGTACCGGCCTGCCAGGAGATCAGCGCGACGGCCTGCTCACGCAGGTGCTCGGCCACGGCCGGGGTGATCATGCCGCCCTGCCAGGGGCCCCAGATCAGCGCCCGCACCTGACAGTCGGGCCGCCTCTCCTGCTCAGCCAGCACCACCTGATGGAGCGTCTGGTTGGCCATCGCGTAGTCGCACTGGCCCGCGTTGCCGAAGACCGCCGAGACGGAGGAGAAGACGTGCAGCAGCCGCAGCGGATCGTCCGCTGTGGCGGCCAGCAGCGCGCGCAGGCCCTCGACCTTGGTGTCGAAGACACGGTCGAACTGCTCGTCCGTCTTCTCCGCGATCAGCTTGTCGGCCAGCACCCCGGCTCCGTGGACCACGCCGGTGACCGGTCCCCAGTCGGCCCGCACCCGGTCGAGTACGGCGGTCAGTGCCGCCCGGTCGCGGATGTCGACGGCCACGTACCGGGCCTGGGACCCGGCCTGTTCGAGCGCGGCGAGGGTCGCCCGGATCTCGCGGCCGGATGTCACCTGACGGACCGTCGCACGCAGCTGCGCGGGAGTCGGGACGGTACCCGCGGGTCCGGTGACGGCGAGGAGGCGGGCGAGGTCGGTCTCGGTCGTGGCGGCGGCAAGGCCGGCGGGCTCGTCGAGGAGTTCGGTCCGGCCCAGGAGGAGGAAGCGGGCGCGGTACCTCCCGGCGAGCCCGCGGAGCGCGGCCGCCGTGATGCCGCGTCCCCCGCCGGTCGCCACGATCACGGGGTCGGCGCCGAGGTCGGCCAGCGGACCGGGTGCGAGGCGTTCCTCGGCGAGGCCCGGGGTAAGCCTTCGGCCGTCGGCGGTGAGCCCCACGGTCTGGGTGGTGCCGCCGAGGAGCAGTTCGTCGGCGAGGTCGCGGGCGATCGTGCGGGCGTCGCGGTCTGCCCGCTCGCAGTCGATGGCTTTGACCGAGGCCTTGGGCCATTCGCGTGCGGCGGTGCGCGCCAGCGCGGCGAGGCCGCCCAGCCAGGCCCGGGTCTGGTCCGTTGCCGTGGTGCCGAAGTCGCCGCCGGTGTCCTGGACGGTCACCAGGACGCCGCCTTCGGCGGACAGGTGCGGCGCGATCGCGCGCGCGGTGTGGAAGGCCGCGCGCTGCACGGCCAGGGCCTCCTCGGGGGAGCCGATCTTGGTCAGCCCGCCGAGCATCACCACGGCTGCGGCCTGCGGTGGCACGGCGGTGCGGACTTCGGCGGGGATGCCGCGGGCGGTGAGTTCGTCCGCGAGGGCTGGCGCGACGCCGTCCGCGTCGTCGACGATCACCACGGTTCCGTGGCCCAGGCCGGGTAGGGCGGAGCCGTCACGCTGGGACCGCACCTGACATGGCGTCATCCTGGTGAGCGGCATCTCCCCCGCCTCCGAGGTGGGCGCCGGTTCGGGAGCCGGTACCGGCTCTGGGGCGGATTCGTCGACGGCCAGTTCGCGGATCCGGTCGGCGATGTCGCCCACCGTCCGCAGGGCCATCAGCCCCGCCAGGCCCGTCTCAGCGGCCGCAGCGGGTGCGGGGACCAGAGGGCGCAGGGTTGCGAGGATCTGGACCCGGGTGATGGAGTCGATGCCGAGGTCGGTGTCGAGTTCCATCTGGAGGCCGAGTAGTTCCACCGGGTATCCGGTGTGCTGGGAGACGGCCGACAGGACCAGCGCTTCGATGTCGTCCGGCGCTTCGGAGGCCGGGGCACGGGGCGTCGGTGGCTCGGCCGGCTGCCCACCCGGCACCGGCACGGGCGGTGCCGGCACGGGCGGCTGCGCCACAGGTGGCGCGAGTGGCCCGAGCGACACGGCCGTGGGCGCCGACATGACGGGCGAACTGGAGTACGGCCCGCCGCCGGAGTCAGCCGTGGTGAACTCTGTTCCCGTGCCCAGCAGCGCGGTGAGCGCGGTGACCGACTGCTCGGCCGTCCGCAGGTAGGCGGCATGGGCGTCGGCGGTCTGCCGTTGCAGTTCGACGAGCGCGGTGAGCAGGTCCGCGCTCGCCGCGCCCGGCCCGGGCGACGGAAGCATCGCAGGTGCGGGACGCCGCGGCGGCACCGGCTGCGACGGCTCTCCCCGGGGCACGGTCGTCGGTGCGGGTGGCTCGATGAGCCAGGGGGTCATGGTGATCGGTGCCACGGCGGGATCGGGATCGATCGTGGCCGGGTACGGCTTGCCGAGGTTCCCGCCGCTGATCTTGACCGTGGCGGCCGACAGCGGCCTGGGCTCCTCGCGTTCGGGCCCGTGGGCCGTCCAGAGGGCGTCGAAGGTGATCGGGACGCCTGCGGCCGAGAGCCGGCCGAGCGCGTCGTGCAGGCTGGTGACGCCGTGCCGGCCGGCGCGGTCGAGGCTGACGGCGAGGTGGTCGGAGCCGTCCAGGATGCGCGCAAGCAGGCCGGTCAGTACGTTGCCTGGCCCGACCTCGACGAAGGTGCGCACCCCGTCGGCGTACATGGCGGCGATCATCTGCGCGAACCTGACCGGCTCTGCCATCTGGTGTGCCACCAACTGCCGTACGGTGTCGGGATGCACCGGGTAGCGGGCCGCGTCGGCGTTGCCGTACACGTCGATCAGCGGCGCCCGGACCGGCACGGTGCGCAGGTGGTCGAGCAGGGGCTCGGCGGCCGCGGCGACCAGCGGGCTGTGGAAGCCGGTGGCCGTGTCCAGCCGCCGGGCGACCGTACCGGCCGCGCCGCAGGCGGCCTCCAGAGCCGTGATCGTCTCACTGCTTCCCGATACCGTCACCTGGTGCGGCCCGTTGTGGCCGGCGATCCACGCCTCGTCCAGGCCGCATCCGGCGATCAGCGAGGTCACGTCCTTCGCGGTGGCGTCGACTGCGAGCATCGCGCCTGGAACGCCGGCGGCCTCACCCATCAACTCGCCGCGCCGGCGGGCCAGGTGAAGCAGGGTGTCGGTGTCGTAGGCGCGCGCGGTGTGCAGCGCGAGCAGCTCGCCGAAGCTGTGCCCGGCCGCGCAGTCCGGCCGCAGCCCCAGGTCCTCCAGGAGTTCCATCAGGGCCAGGCTGTGGGCGGCGATGGCTGGCTGTGCCCACTCGGTGGCGGTCAGCCGCGCCCGCTGCGCCGCCTGCTCGTCGTCGGTGAACGCGGCGGGCGGGAACACCACCTGCGACAGCGGGACGTCGCCCAGCGCCAGGCGGTCGATCCGATCCCAGACCCGCTGGGCCTGCGGGAAGTGCACGGCGAGGTCGACTCCCATGCCCGGATACTGCGATCCCTGGCCCGGGAAGAGGAAGGCGATCCGCCCGACACCGCCCCGGCCCCGGGCCCGGCCGTAGTGGATCCCCGGTGAAGCGAACGGCGCGTCAGGCTTCTCGCGCATCTGGGTGAGGGCCCGGCGCAGCTTCGCGGCCAGGTCCGCGGCATCGGTGGCGACCACGGCGAGCCGTGCCTCGTCCCCGGCCTTGAACTCCCGCTGCGAGGCTCGCGCGAGAGCCGGCAGCGCGCTCCCCTCCTCGGCCTTCGCTAGATATTCGCCGCACCTGGACAGGAGTTCGCCCGGGGAGCCGGCGGAGACCACCATCAGCTCGGTGGGCCTAGCCAGGCTGCGCGGCGCCGGTCGGCTGCCGCCGTCACCGCTCGGCACGAACTCCTCCAGCGTGACATGGAAGTTGGTGCCGCCGAACCCGAAGCTGGAGACCCCGGCTCGCCGGGGGTGCTGCGCGCCGTGCACCCACGGCCGGGTGGTGGTGTTGAGATGGAACGGGCTCTGTTCCAGGGCGAGTTCGGGGTTGGGCCGGTCCACCTTGATGGTGGCGGGCAGCACCTTGTGCTGCAGGGCGAGGGTGGCCTTGAGCAGCCCGGCCGCGCCCGCCGCGGCCTTGGTGTGGCCGATCTGGGACTTGACCGACCCGAGTGCGCACCACTGCCGGTCCGCTCGTCCGCTCTTCTCGAACACCGTTCGCAGGGCGGCGACTTCGGCCAGATCGCCGGCCGCGGTGGCGGTGCCGTGCGCCTCGACGAGCCCCACCGTCCCAGGGCCGTAGTTCGCCGCCGCGTACGCGCGCCGCAGCGCCCGTGCCTGCCCGGTGGCGAGCGGCGCGTAGATGGAGGTGCTGCGGCCGTCGGAGGACGAGCCGACGCCGCGAATCACGGCGTAGACATGGTTGCCGTCGCGTTCGGCGTCGGTGAGGCGTTTGAGGGCGAAGAGGGCCAGCCCCTCCCCCAGCATCGTGCCGTCCGCGCCCTCGGCGAACGGGCGGCAGTCGCCGGTGGGTGAGAGCGCGGGCGTCTTGCTGAACGCCACGAACATCATCGGATCGTTGAGCGTGTCCACTCCCCCGGTGACGGCGAGGTCCGCACGACCGAGCACCAGGTCGTCGACAGCCGCCGACAGCGCGGCCAGCGAGCTCGCGCAGGCCGCGTCCACCGTGTAGTTGGAGCCCTGCAGGTCGAACCGGTTGGCGATCCGCCCGGCCACGACGTTGCTCAGCAGCCCCGGGAAGCTCGCCTCCTGCCACGGCACCCACTGCGCCGCGATGTCGTCGCAGAGCGCCTGCGCCTGCTCCTCGCTCAGCCCGTGCCGGCGCAGCCCGCGGTGCCACAGCGGCCGGCCGAGGCGCGCCGCGAGTTCACCGAGCAGTTCGAGCGAGGCACTGCCGAGGATGACGCTGACGCGGTCGCCGTCGGGCAGACCTGCGCGGGAGCCGACCGCGTCGGCGAGCACCCGCTCGGCGGCGACCAGCGCGAGCAGCTGGGCGGTGTCGGTGGCCGGGAGGTTGTTCGGCGGCAGGCCGAAGGCCATCGGGTCGAAGTCGACCTCGGGCAGGAAGGCGCCGCGCCTGGCGTACGTCTTGTCGGGCGCGGCCGGGTCGGGGTCGTAGAAGTCCTCCAGCAGCCAGCGGCTCGGCGGGACGTCGGTCAGCAGGTCCCGGCCTTCCAGGACGTTGCGCCAGAACGCGTCCGCGTCGACGGCGCCCGGCATCACCGCGCTGATGCCGACGATGGCGATCGGCACCGATGGCGCGAGTGCGGCCGGAACTTCGCTGGCTGGCATGGCTGGTGTCCCCCGGGGATGCAATGACGGAATGGATCGGTGAAGCGGCTGGCTCAGTGGAGTGGGCGTGGCCGGAAGGCGAAGGCCTGCGGCGGCAACGGCACGCCGAAGGTCCGCAGTTGGTGCGCGCGGGTCACGACCGCGGCGCCCTCCAGCAGGTTCCGGGCGATCTGCACGACCGTACGGCTGCCCGGCTCCGCGAGGAAGCTGCCCGCCGTCCACCGGTTGAACGCGCCCGCCGCGGGCCCGCACCACACCTGGAAGTCCGCGCGGCGCTGCGCCTGGCCGCTGACAGCCCAGCGGCTCGCGTGGCTCAGGTACCAGCGCAGGACCAGCGCCATCCGGTGCTTGGGGTCTACCGCCGCGCGAGCCAACTGAGCCGGGTCACGGTGCCGCCAGTACTCCTGTGTGCTCGTCCAGATCTCATCGAGCGGGGCCTGGAACACGTCGCGCTCCAGCGCCGTCCGCTCCTCCTCGGGGATCTCCTCCAGGCAACCGTGCCGGCGGTAGACCTCCCGCAGCCGCCCCGCCCGGGGCGCGAACAGGGTGCCGCGCCGCAGCACCTGCACGTTCATACCCAGCTCGAACATGTCCGCCGCCGGAGCCATCGCCACATCCGCCAGGTCGGCGCCGGCGATCAACTCCTTCGCCTCGTCCGAGGTATCGGCCTCGACCGCCATCTGGTTCACCGAACCGGTCAGCACATAGCCGGCGCCGAGCGCGAACGCCGCCGCCACGGAAGCCGGATCCCCGAGACCGCCGGCCGCGCCGACCCGCACCGGCTCGGCGTAACCGAACTTGCGTCGGGCATCTTCCCGCAGGGCCAGGAACGAGGGGAGCAGCGCGATCAGCGGGCGGTTGTCGGTGTGCCCGCCGCTGTCCGCCTCCACGGTGACGTCCGAGGCCACCGGCACTCGACCGGCGAGCCTGACCTCCTCCGGCGTCAGCTCTCCGCGCTCCAGCAGGAGTCGGAGCAGCTGCTCCGGTGCCGGCGCCATGAACGGCTCCGCGACCTCCGGTCGGGAGACCTTGGCGAAGACGGCGGTTCGGCGCACCACCCGGCCCGCGTGGTCAGCACGCAGACCGGTCGCGGCGCACCGCACCACCGCGGGCGTGGGCTCCGCGAATGCCGAGACGGAGATCCGCGGCACGCGGTACCTGATCAGCAGGTCCGCGACCTGCTCCTCCCGCGCGGGCTCGGAGGGCGTGTGGATGAGGTTGACGCCCCAGTTGGACCGGCCGCCGAGCGCCGCTGCGAGGTCGTGCAACGCCCGTTCCAGCGCCGGAAATCCGACTCCTGCCGCACCGAGGAACGCCAGCATCTCCGCCTGCGCCATCGCGGTGACCAAGCGGGTGCCGGCGATGCCGCCGGCCATCTCGCCGGCCACATAAGGGAACCGCACCCCGTGCGCCTCACCGAACGAGCGGTCGCCCAACCACTCGGGATACAGGGCCGGAACCGTGCCGATCACGGCACAGTCCGGCTCCGTCCCGGCGAGCTCGGCCTCGGTCGCCAGGCCGCGCAGCCCGTCGGACCGCCTGGCGACGAGGTACAGGGGCTCGCGTATGCGATGCGCGAGAGCGGCGAGCCGCTCCTCGC
>NZ_JYJF01000158.1 GCF_000955975.1 Saccharothrix sp. ST-888 | reverse complement strand
CCTGCCCGTAGTGGACCGTGGCGTTCAGCGGCAGCCAGGCGCCGTCGATGGAGTTCCTGGCGTACACGGTCTCGTAGAGCGCGAAGGTCGCGCCGAGGCCGTCGTAGGCGCGGTTGACCGAGGAGTCCTCGGCCGCCGGCTGGCCCTCCAGCCGGATCGGCCTGCCGGGTGTCCGCTGGGCGTGGCCGGCGTCTCCGATGGTGCGGGTGAGGTGGTGGGCCGGCGGTGGGGGCGCGATCGCCTGGAGCCGGGCGGTGCGGTGGGTGAGGTCGAGTGCCAGTGAGCGCTGCGCCGGCCCGTGGCCCTGCTCGGCGAGCCGGTCGAGGACGTACGGCGGGATGATCGTGCAGTAGTGGGGTGCTGGTCTCATGTCGCCAAGAGTGAGGCATTGATGACTGGTTGTCACGAGGTCGGGAGTCGGTCGTCCGTCTCAAGGGGTGGAATGGTGGCCGAGTTCACTGCCCGTGGCCGGTGGCCTGGGTTACTCTCGGACACATCATGCGTTACGGGCTGCTTCTTCTTAGCTGCCGCGGCGAGGGCCTGTAGTCCAGATAGGCCGGCTCCCTTGCCGCGGGGAGTTGTGTTGCGCCCGATCAATGTCGATGCGGCGCACCAGTCGGCCCAGCCGGTGTCCACCACCCCGGCCAGCCCGCAATCGATCTGGGAAGCTGAGACTCTCCTCCATGACTGAGCAGTCCGCCATCGCTCGCGCGTTCAACGACCGCCCCACCCCGATCACCGCCGCCTCCGTGCAGCAGAAGCCCTCGGGTATGCCGTTCCACCGCTACCTGCCGTTCGGCACCGTGGATCTGCCGGACCGCAGCTGGCCGGGCCGGGTCATCACCGCGGCGCCGCGCTGGCTCTCCACCGACCTGCGGGACGGCAACCAGGCGCTGATCGACCCGATGTCGCCGGCCCGTAAGCGCAAGATGTTCGACCTGCTGGTGAAGCTGGGCTACAAGGAGATCGAGGTCGGCTTCCCGTCCTCGGGGGCCACCGACTTCGACTTCGTCCGCTCGCTGATCGAGGAGCAGGCGATCCCCGAGGATGTCACCATCTCGGTGCTGACCCAGGCCCGCGAGGACCTGATCGAGCGCACCGTGGAGTCCCTGGTCGGGGCGCCGCGCGCCACCGTCCACCTGTACAACGCGACGTCGCCGCTGTTCCGCCGGGTGGTCTTCAAGGGCAGCAAGGACGACATCAAGGGCATCGCCGTGGACGGCACCCGCCTGGTGATGGAGTACGCGGAGAAGCTGCTGGGCGAAGGGACCGTCTTCGGCTACGAGTACTCGCCGGAGATCTTCATCGACACCGAGCTGGACTTCGCGCTGGAGGTCTGCGAGGCGGTGATGGACGTCTGGCAGCCGGGCGAGGGCCGCGAGATCATCCTGAACCTGCCGACCACGGTGGAGCGTTCCACCCCGAACGTCTACGCCGACAAGATCGAGTGGATGTCGCGCAACCTGTCCCGCCGCGAGTTCGTCTGCCTGTCCTCGCATCCGCACAACGACCGCGGCACCGGCGTCGCCTCGGCCGAACTGGCCATCATGGCCGGTGCCGACCGGGTCGAGGGCTGCCTGTTCGGCCAGGGCGAGCGGACCGGCAACCTGGACCTGGTCAACGTCGGGATGAACCTGTTCTCGCAGGGTGTCGACCCGATGATCGACTTCTCGGACATCGACGAGATCCGCCGTACCTACGAGTACTGCAACCAGATGGTCGTACCGGAACGCCACCCGTACGCCGGCGACCTGGTCTACACCTCCTTCTCCGGATCGCACCAGGACGCGATCAAGAAGGGCTTCGACGCCCTGGAGGCCGACGCCGCCGCGGCGGGCATCCCGGTCGGCGAGTACACCTGGGGCGTCCCGTACCTGCCGATCGACCCGAAGGACGTCGGCCGCTCCTACGAGGCGGTCATCCGGGTCAACAGCCAGTCCGGCAAGGGTGGTATCGCCTACGTCCTGAAGAACGACCACAAGCTGGACCTGCCGCGCCGGATGCAGATCGAGTTCTCGAAGATCATCCAGGCCAAGACCGACGCCGAGGGCGGCGAGGTCACCCCGGCCGCGATCTGGGACGTCTTCCAGGACGAGTACCTGCCCACCCCGGACAACCCATGGGGCCGGATCGCGCTGAGCGGTTCGCGCAGTCTGACCACCGAGGACGGCCGCGACGCGCTGTCCGCCGAGGCCGTGGTGGACGGACAGGGCGTCACCCTGGCCGGTACCGGCAACGGCCCGGTCTCCGCCTTCGTCAACGCGCTGGCCGGGATCGACGTGGACGTACGGGTGCTGGACTACGCCGAGCACGCGCTGAGTGAGGGCGGCGACGCCCAGGCGGCCGCCTACGTCGAGTGCGCGGTCGACGGCCAGGTGCTGTGGGGCGTCGGCATCGACGGAAACACCGTGCTGGCCTCGCTGAAGGCAGTGATCAGCGCCGTCAACCGGGCCCGGCGCGGCTAGTTCTTACGGCTGGTTCATGCGAGGGGGTCGCCGGGAAGGCGACCCCCTCGCAGTGTGTTCCACGCCACATCTTTACCCGTTCGGGGTGCTGACACATCCCCTCAACCATGGCAGCATCTATGCACCGGAACCGAGGTCGGTGGGACGGCTCCCGGCGTCCGGTCGCGTGACCTGCCCATTGATGCGCAGGCCGCCTGCCATGTCTGGGGAGTGGCGCCGTGACAGGGTTGTGGGGTGTTCGCCCTCGCTGGCGGACGGATGTCCTCGGTGATTTCTTCTGCCCCGGCTGTGGTGGGGACCGCAACTACCGTCGGCAGCACGGTCGGCGGTGGCTGCGACTGTTCGGCACCCCGCTGGTGCCGGTCGGTCCCGTCGTCGGCAGTGTCCAGTGCACCAGCTGCCACGGCCGGTACGGCATGGAGACCCTGGAACAGGTCACCTGCGTCCGGCTCGCCTCGATGCTCCGCGACGCCCAGTACACCGTCACCCTCGCGGTCCTCGCCGCCGGCGGTACGAGCGGCCGGGCCGCCCGGGAGGCCGCCTGCACCACGATCCGCGAGGCCGGCTTCGAGGACTGCGGCGAGGCCCAGATCCTGGCCGCCCTGGCCGCACTCACCGGGCTGAGCGGCGAAGGCCCGCTCGACCTCGACGGCCACGGCAGCGGCCTCACCATCGAACTGCACGCCGCACTGGAGCCGCTGGCCCCGCACCTCGCCCAGCAGGGCCGCGAGCGACTGGTCCTCCAGGGCGCCTCGGTCGCGCTGGCGGACGGGCGCTACCTGCCGCAGGAGCGCGCCGCGCTGGCCGCCGTCGGCCGCTGCCTCAAGCTCGGCGAGGACCGGGTCGGCGAGCTCCTGGACGCCGCGGCGGGCGCACCGCACTGACTTTCGGCCCGTAGTCGTTCCGACCCGTACCCGTCTCCTCCGCCTGCTCCCCGCTCCCTGTCTCCGCTCCCTGTCTCCATCGCTCACCCGCCTCCTCTCGGACCGGGCCCGACATCCCCCTCTCCGGGCTCGCCGTGTCCCGCGCCTGCCGGTGTCCC
Source organism: Saccharothrix sp. ST-888 (assembly GCF_000955975.1). GTDB lineage: Bacteria > Actinomycetota > Actinomycetes > Streptomycetales > Streptomycetaceae > Kitasatospora. Next base: position 6,714 of record NZ_JYJF01000158.1, on the reverse strand, counting down.
CCCACGGACCAGGGCGCGGGCACACGGCTGCCCACAGTGGCTCCGGAGTGCGCGAGAATGGTCGGATGGCCACACTGTTCGACTCCCGCGCCGGGGTGCGCCGATGAGCCTCTTCCGCGACGACGGCGTGGTCCTGCGCACCCAGAAACTGGGTGAGGCCGACCGCATCATCACCCTGCTCACCCGCCAGCACGGCCGGGTCCGCGCGGTGGCCCGGGGCGTCCGCAAGACCAAGTCCAAGTTCGGTGCCCGGCTGGAGCCCTTCTCCCACGTCGACGTGCAGTTCTTCAGCCGCGGCGCCGACCTGGTCGGCCGCGGGCTGCCGCTCTGCACCCAGGTGGAGACCATCGCCCCCTACGGCGGCTCGATCGTCACCGACTACGGCCGCTACACCGCCGGGACGGCCATGCTGGAGACGGCGGAACGATTTGCCGAGAACGAGGGCGAACCGGCCGTCCAGCAGTACCTGTTGCTGGTCGGCGGACTGCGCACGCTGGCCGCCGGACTGCACGAGTCGCACCTGGTGATGGACGCCTTCCTGCTCAGGTCGCTCGCGGTCAACGGATACGGCGCGAGTTTCACGGACTGCGCCAAGTGCGGACTGCCCGGCCCCAACCGCTTCTTCTCGCTCCAGGCGGGCGGAGTGCTCTGCCCGGACTGCCGAGTGCCTGGAAGTGCCGTACCCTCCCCTGAGACACTGGTACTGCTCGGCGCGCTGCTGTCAGGGGACTGGCAGACGGCGGACAACTGCGAGCCTCGGTACTGGCGGGAGGGCAGCGGGCTGGTGGCCGCCTATCTGCAGTGGCACCTGGAGCGGGGTATCCGCTCGATGAGATACGTGGAGAAGTGAGCAGCATGGCAGCGCGACGGCTCTTCGGCGGTAAGCAGCGCGATTACGTCACCCCGGCCCCGCACCCGAGCGGCGCCAAGCCCCCGAAGCTCCCCGGTGAGCTCGTCCCCGGTCACGTCGCGATCGTGATGGACGGCAACGGCCGCTGGGCGAAGGAGCGCGGGCTGCCGCGCACCGAGGGCCACAAGGTCGGCGAGTCGGTCGTCCTCGACGTGCTCAGGGGCGCCATCGAGCTCGGCGTGAAGAACGTGTCCCTGTACGCCTTCTCCACCGAGAACTGGAAGCGTTCCCCGGAAGAGGTGAAGTTCCTGATGAACTTCAACCGGGACGTCATCCGCCGCCGCCGGGACGAACTCGACGCGATGGGCGTCCGGATCCGCTGGGCCGGCCGGATGCCCCGGCTCTGGAAGAGCGTGGTCCAGGAGCTCCAGGTCGCCCAGGAGCAGACCAAGAACAACGACGCCGTCACCCTCTACATGTGCGTCAACTACGGTGGCCGGGCCGAGATCGCGGACGCCGCGGCGGCCATGGGCCGGGACGTCGCGGCCGGCAAGCTGGACCCGGCGAAGATCTCCGAGAAGACCATCGCCAAGTACCTGTACCACCCGGACATGCCGGACGTGGACCTGCTGCTGCGCCCCAGCGGCGAGCAGCGCACCTCCAACTTCCTGCTCTGGCAGAGCGCGTACGCCGAGTTCGTGTTCCAGGACGTGCTCTGGCCGGACTTCGACCGGCGTGATCTGTGGCGGGCCTGCGAGCAGTTCGCGATGCGCGACCGCCGGTTCGGCGGTGCCATCCCCAACGAGGTCAGCCCCGAGGTTCCGGCGCAGCGCTGACGTGACATGCGAAGGGCCCGGGAGCGGTTGTCGCTCCCGGGCCCTTCGCTGCTGTCCGCTCAGCCCTTCTTGGCCGCGCAATCCCCGCAGAGACCGAAGATCTCCAGCGTGTGGGCGATGTCGGTGTACCCGTGCTCGGCGGCCACGGTGTTGGCCCAGCGCTCGACCGCGGGGCCCTCGACCTCCACGGTTGCACCGCACTCGCGGCAGACCAGGTGGTGGTGGTGCCCGCTGCTGCAGCGGCGGTAGACCGCCTCGCCGTCCGCGGTGCGCAGCACGTCCACCTCGCCGGCGTCGGCCAGCGACTGCAGTGTGCGGTACACCGTGGTCAGCCCGACCGAGTCGCCCCGGTGCTTGAGCATGTCGTGCAGTTCCTGGGCGCTGCGGAAGTCCTCGATCTCGTCCAGGGCCGCCGAGACGGCGGCTCGCTGCCGAGTTGATCGGGCGCGCGGCGACGGGCCTGCGGTGGTCACCGTGGGTCCTCCTGGGGGTGGGTTCGTCTAGCTCCTCATTGTGCCAGCCCCGTACTGGCGATCGGGTCGCTCTTCGGAGCTCCGTTCGCACTCGTGGTGTGAAGGTCCGTGCCGCCGGCCGGTTCCCGGGTGGCGTCCTGTGGCTTGCCGTGCGGCCTGCCGCCGTCCTGTGCCGGGATCGCGACCTCGCAGATCTCGGGCCCGTGGTCGGCGGCGGCGCGGTGACGGCGGCGGGCCAGCGGCGCGGCGATCGCGCTGAACACGGCGAAGATCGCGATGGCGAGCAGCACGATGGCCGGGCCTGACGGCACGTCGGCCTGGTACGAGCCGGCCACGCCCGCCACCGCGACCGTGATGCCGAGCGCGATGGCGGCCGCCTGGGTCGCGGCGAAGGAGCGGGTGAGCTGCTGGGCCGCCGCGACCGGGACCACCATCAGCGCGCTGACCAGCAGCAGTCCGACCACCCGCATGGCCACGGTCACGGTGACGGCGGCGGTGACGGCCAGCAGCAGGTTGAGGACGCGTACCGGAATGCCCGTGACCCGGGCGAACTCCTCGTCCTGGCAGATCGCGAAGAGCTGGCGGCGCAGGCCGATGGTGATGGCGATCACCACGGCGCCGAGGATCGCGATGGTGCTCAGGTCGGACGGGGAGACGGTGAGGATGGAGCCCCACAGGTAGCTCTCCAGGCTGCCGCTGCCGGCCTGGGCGCTCATGCTGACCAGCAGCTTTCCGCAGGCCATACCGCCGTAGAAGAGCATCGCGAGGGCGATGTCGCCGCGCTGCCTGCCACGCGCGCGGACCAGCTCCATCACGATCGCGCCGAGCACGCAGACCACGACGGCCATCCAGATCGGGCTGGTCTGGAACAGGAAGCCGAGGCCGACACCGGTCAGGGCGACGTGCCCGATGCCGTCACCCATCAGGGCCTGTCGCCGCTGGACCAGGTAGACGCCGACGGCGGGCGCGGTGATGCCCACCAGAACGGCGGCGATCAGCGCTCGCTGCATGAAGTCGTAGTTGAGCATGTCGATCATGCGAGCAGCCTCGGGGTGTTGTGCAGGTGGTCGTCGTCCGCATGCGGGTGGACGTGGTCATGGCCGGGCAGGGCGTGCTGTCCGACGTCCTTGGGGGGTGGGCCGTCGTGGGAGACGCAGCCGTCGCGGAGTACCACGGCCCGGTCGATCAGCGGCTCCAGCGGGCCGAGTTCGTGCAGCACGAGCAGAACGGCGGCACCGCGCTCGACCTCGCGGCGCAGGGTGTCGGCGAGGATCTGCTGGCTGGCCATGTCCACCCCGGCCATCGGCTCGTCCATGATCAGCAGATCCGGGGTCCCGACCAGCGCACGGGCGATCAGTACCCGCTGGTGCTGACCGCCGGAGAGGTTGGCCACCCCGTCCTCGGCGCGGTCCAGCATGCCGACGGCGTCCAGCGCCCGGTCCACGGCGTCCCGGTCCCTGCGGCGGAACGGCAGCAACCGGTGCTGCGGCAGCCGGCCGGTGGAGACCACCTCGCGGACGGTCGCGGGCACCCCGCCGGCGGCGGTGGTCCGCTGGGGCACGTACCCGATCCGGTGCCAGTCCTTGAACCGGGCGTACGGTTTGCCGAAGAGCTCATGGCTGCCGCGCTCCAGCGGGACGGAACCGATCACGGCCTTGACGGTGGTCGACTTGCCGGAGCCGTTGGCGCCGAGCAGTGCGACCACCTCGCCGGGCCGCACCACGAGATCGATGCCGCGCAGGACCGGACGGCCTTCGAGGGAGGCGACGGCGTCGCGGAGCGAGACGGCCGCAGGCGCGGCGTCGGCGGAGACCGGGTGCCGCGCCCCGGCGGAGTCCGTCGGCGCCGTGTCGGGTATGACAGAGCTCATGGCTGGGGTGTCCTCTTGGTGTTTGGCCGTTTGGTCTCTCGGCCGCGACGGATCACGTTCTCGGCCGACCGGGCTCTCAACTGGCGGTGCCGAGTGCAGCCTGAAGGTTGGTCAGGTTCTGGCGCATGATCGAGAAGTAGTCGTTGGCGGACGGGTCCTTCACGCCCTCGATCGGGTCGAGCACGGCGGTCTTCAGGTTGAGGTCCTTGGCGACGGTCTTGGCCAGGTCGGGGCTGACCAGTGCCTCGAAGAAGATCGTGGTGACGCCGTTGTCCTTGGCGGCCTTCTGGATCGAGGCCAGCCGGGCCGGGGTCGGCTCGGCCTCCGGGTCCACGCCGTTGATGGCGATCTGGTTCAGGCCGTAGTGGTCGGCGAGGTAGCCGAAGGCGGCGTGGCTGGTGACGAAGGTCTTGGTTCTGGTGCCCTTCAGCCCGGCCTGGAACTCCTGGTCGAGGGCCGACAGCTTGGTGACCAGCTCGTCGGTGTTCTTCCGGTAGTCGGAGGCGTGGTCCGGGTCGGCCTTGGCCAGCTCGGCGCCGACGCTCTTGGCGACGGCGGCGTACCGGGTCGGGTCGAGCCAGATGTGCGGGTCGCCCGCCGCGTCGGCGTGGTCGTGACCGTCCTGGCTCGCGGTTCCCTCGTCCAGGTGGTGGTCGACCAGCGGTGAGGCGGCGGTGGCGTCCACGACGTGCTTGACGGGGCTCTGCTCGACGACCTTGTCGACGGAGGGCTGGAGGCCCTTGAGGTAGACCACCAGGCCGGCGCTCTGAACGGAGGCGACCTGCTTGGCCTTGAGTTCGAGATCGTGCGGCTCGACTCCGGCGGCGGTGAGGTCGGTGACCTTCACATGGCTGCCGCCGATCTGCTCGGCGAGGAACTCCATCGGGTAGAACGACGCCACCACGCTCAGCCTGCCATCGCTGGCCTTGCCCTCGGCGCTGCTCGAACCGCCGCAGGCGCTCAGGGTGAGGGCGCCGACAACGGCGGTGGCGGTCAGGGCTATCGAGGTGGTCGGGAGGCGTCGCAGCATCATGACAACCATTGTCATCTTAAGTGGAAATGATTGTCAACTCACCCGATTGGCGTATGTATGACGCACGGATGGTGCATGGATGACGCGTCCGGGACATCGAGGGCGTCCGGGATGTACAGATCGGAGCCCGACCCGGAATACCGAGTTGAACCGTCTACCCACCAGCCCGGTAGCCTGAGGTATTCGGGTGCGCGCAACCAGCCGCGCCTTGACCATGCCGTCGAACCTGACGTCGTACTGAAGAGAGCACTGTGGCCGCCGACAAGATCGACACGATTGTCAGCCTGAGCAAGCGCCGTGGCTTCGTCTACCCCTGCAGCGAGATCTATGGCGGTACCCGTGCCGCCTGGGACTACGGGCCACTGGGCGTCGAGCTCAAGGAGAACATCAAGCGCCAGTGGTGGCGTGCGATGGTCACCGCTCGGGAGGACGTCGTCGGCCTCGACTCGTCGGTGATCCTGGCCCGCGAGGTCTGGGAGGCCTCCGGCCACGTCGCCACCTTCAACGACCCGCTGACCGAGTGCCTCTCCTGTCACAAGCGGTTCCGCGCGGACCACCTGGAGGAGGCGTACGAGGCCAAGCACGGCAAGCTGCCGGCCAACGGCCTCGCCGACATCAACTGCCCGAACTGCGGCAACAAGGGCGGCTTCACGGAGCCCAAGGAGTTCTCGGGCATGCTGAAGACGCACCTCGGCGTCACCGAGGACGCGGGCGGCCTGGCCTACCTGCGCCCGGAGACCGCCCAGGGCATCTTCACCAACTTCAAGGCCGTGCAGACCACTTCGCGCAAGAAGCCGCCGTTCGGCATCGCCCAGGTCGGCAAGAGCTTCCGCAACGAGATCACTCCCGGCAACTTCATCTTCCGCACCCGCGAGTTCGAGCAGATGGAGATGGAGTTCTTCGTCAAGCCGGGCGAGGACGAGAAGTGGCACGAGTACTGGCTTGAGCAGCGCTGGAACTGGTACGTGGACATGGGTCTGCGCACCGAGAACATGCGCTTCTTCGAGCACCCGAAGGAGAAGCTCTCCCACTACGCCAAGCGCACGGTGGACATCGAGTACCGCTTCAACTTCGGCGGCAGCGAGTTCTCCGAGCTGGAGGGCATCGCCAACCGGACCGACTACGACCTCACGGTGCACAGCGAGGCTTCCGGCCAGGACCTGAAGTACTTCGACCAGGAGTCCGGCGAGCGGTACTTCCCGTACGTCATCGAGCCCGCAGCCGGTCTGAACCGCGCCATGCTGGCCTTCCTGCTGGACGCCTACTTCGAGGACGAGGCGCCCAACGCCAAGGGCGTCATGGAGAAGCGCGTCGGCATGCGCCTCGACCCGCGCCTCGCCCCGGTCAAGGTCGCGGTCCTGCCGCTGTCGCGCAACGCCGACCTCTCGCCGAAGGCGCGCGGTCTGGCCGCCGACCTGCGGACGGCCTGGAACGTCGAGTTCGACGACGCCGGCGCCATCGGCAAGCGCTACCGCCGCCAGGACGAGATCGGTACGCCGTTCTGCGTCACCGTCGACTTCGACACCCTTGAGGACAACGCAGTCACCATCCGTGACCGCGACACCATGGCGCAGGAGCGTGTCTCCCTCGACCAGGTGAAGTCCTACCTGGCGGCCCGCCTCATCGGCTGCTGATCAGCTGCTGATCGACCG
>NZ_JYJF01000157.1 GCF_000955975.1 Saccharothrix sp. ST-888 | reverse complement strand
CGAGGGTGCGGTGTTCGGTCCGTCCGGTACGGTCCTGATCACCGGTGGTACGGGTGCGCTGGGTGCGCTGGTGGCCCGGCACCTGGTGGCCGAGTACGGTGTCCGGCACCTGTTGCTGACCAGTCGTCGTGGTGCGGATGCGCCCGGTGCGGCCGAACTGCGGGCCGAGCTGGCGGAGTCGGGCGCGGAGGTCACGCTGGCGGCCTGCGATGCGGCCGACCGGGAGGCACTCGCCGCCGTCCTCGCCTCGGTCCCGGCCGAACACCCGCTGACGGCGGTCGTCCACACCGCAGGTGTGATCGACGACGGGGTGGTCTCCGGGATGACGCCGGAGCGGCTGGACCGTGTGCTGCGTCCGAAGGTGGACGCGGCCTGGAACCTGCACGAGCTGACGGCCGACCGGGAACTCTCGGCGTTCGTCCTGTTCTCCTCCGCGGCCGGTGTCTTCGGTGGTCAGGGACAGGCGAACTACGCCGCCGGGAACACCTTCCTGGACGCGCTGGCGCAGCACCGCAAGGCGCTTGGCCTCGCGGCGAGTTCGCTGGCGTGGGGCCTGTGGGCGCAGGCCGGTGGCATGGCCGGCGGCCTGGACGAGGCCGACGTGACCCGGATGGCGAGGGCCGGTCTGGCGCCGCTGTCCCCGGAGGAGGGCCTGGCGCTCTTCGACGCGGCGACCGGAGGCGGCCTGGACGACGCGGTGCTGGCGCCGATGCGGCTGGAGGTGGCGGCGCTGCGGGCCCAGGGCGATCCCGACCTGGTGCCGCACCTGCTGCGTGGTCTGGCCAGGGTCCCTTCCCGGCGGTCGGCCACGGCGGGTCCGGGCGCCAACGGCGGCGCACCCGCGGCCGAACAGCGGTCACTGGTGGAGCAGTTGGCCGGTCTGCCCGACGCCGAGCGCGACCGCGTGCTGCTGGCGGCGGTGCGGACCCAGGTCGCCGCGGTGCTCGGCTACGGCGGCCCCGAGGCGATCGAACCGGGGCGCGGCTTCGTCGAGCTCGGCTTCGACTCGCTGACCGCGGTGGACCTGCGCAACCGTCTGGGGGCGCTGGCCGGAGTGCGGCTGCCGGTCACGCTGATCTTCGACTACCCGACCCCGGCCGCCCTGGCCGGCTACCTGCGGGAGGAGACCCGCCGGGACGAGGCGCCGGCCGCTGCGGTGCTCCCGATCGGCGCGGAACTCGACCGACTGGAGTCGATCCTGTCCGCTCTCGCTCCCGGTGACGAGGAGCGGCGGCGGGTCACCGCCCGCCTGCGGACGCTGCTGTCGATGTGGACCGAGGCCCAGGGCCCGGCCGCCGACCAGGCCGCCGAGCCGGCAGCCGACGCCGGACTCGAGTCGGCGACGGCGGACGAGATCTTCAGCCTGCTGGACGAGGAGCTCGGCCTGTCCTGACCGCACCCCGGCGGGGCCCGGCGACCGATCGGCCGCCGGGCCCCGCCGGACTCGACTCCCGCGACCGCTGTCCGGGGACGGAGCACCGTCCCGCCCCCGGAGGCGGTCGCGGTGTTCCCGGACGGGCCTTCGCCCGCTCGGGAACTGACGCACCGGGCCCCCGGGACCGATCCACGATCGGCCCCGGGGGCCCGGTGTCCTGCCCGGCCGTCCGGCGGCGGGGTCAGAGGGTGCGCAGGTCGGGCCAGAGCTCGGACCACGGGGTGCGCAGGCCCTCGCAGAGCCAGACGGCCTTGCCCTGGTTGCTGTTCTTCACCCCGTGGCCGTTGTCGATCGTGGCGACCCGGCGGACGCTGCCGAACTCCTTGCGCAGCCGGTCCTCGTCACCGCCGACGTACAGGACGGCGCCGGAGTCGTCCGGCGGTGCGCCGAAGTACCAGGCACCCCGCTGGGGGCTGTAGACCCGAGGCAGCCCGCGCCGCGGGCCGGTGCTGGAGGGAGACCGCGCCCGCCGCCCAGAGCGTCGGGAACAGTCCGGCGACGTAGTAGGCGCGGCCGTCGGTGACCAGGAAGAACGCGGTCGTACCGAGCGCGGCCCAGCCCAGGAAGCGGTAGCCGCGCAGCGCCTCCATCCGCAGCAGCCGCCACAGGCCCGCACACATCAGCAGCACCAGCGGGAACCCGGAGAGGATCAGCGCCAGCGGCAGGAACGCCACCCGGCCGCCGAACAGGGCGTCGTCCTCGGCCGTGATCACGTCCGTCATCGCAGCCTGCGGCCAGCCGTGTCGGGCCTGCCACACCAGGCTGGGCACCGTCACCAGGACCGCGATCGCCGCCGCGGTCCAGAGCGCGGGCCGGGTGAGCAGCTCGCGTGGGCCGGCGGCTGCCACCGCGCCGACCAGTGCCAGCAGGAGCACGCCGACCAGGTACTTGTCCTGGAGCGCGACCGCCGCCGCGACTCCGAGCCACAGCGGCAGCCGGTCGTCGCGGAGCCGTACCCAGCGCACCAGCAGCCAGCTGATCAGGGTCCAGAAGAACACGTCCAGGGTGGGGGTGATCAGCAAGTGCCCGAAGGCCACCACGATGGGCGATACCGCGAAGGCACCCGCGCTGAGGACCTGGGCCCGGCGCTGCCCGCCGAGCTCTCTGGCGATCAGCGCGGACAGCACCGCGCCCGCACCGGTCAGCAGGGTGGCGGGAAGCCGCAGCACCACCAGGTTGCCGGGGCCAGGACGTCCAGGGCATGGGCGGGCAGCGGCAGCAGCGGCGGCTGGTCGAGGTAGCCCCAGTCGGGGTGCTTTCCGGTCGACAGGAAGTACAGCTCGTCGCCGAAGTAGGCGTAGCGGCCGCTGGCCAGCAACAGCGCCAGGGCCAGGACGCCCGCGACGACCGACACCGGCCGCCAGGCGAAGGGTTCGGCCGCCGCCGCTGTGCGCGGCCGGTCGGGTTGCTCGGAGGTCGTCGGTGGTGCGGCGTTGTCGACTGTCTGGCTCACGGTTTCTCCGCATGGGTCGAGTCGTGGTGGATTCGGGGCATTCGCCGAGACGGCGGTTTTTCGGCAGCCGTCGTGCGAATACCGCCGTCGAGCCCGCATTCCTGCGCCTTTCCGGCGCACCGCGCACAGGGCGTCAGGGGCTGCTGCGGGTGTCTCGATCCTCTGGCAGTCCCCTTGCGCGGCAACGAGATTGACGCCACGGCCGGATAGGGGTCGGATCGGGCCGGATAGGGGTCGGATAGGAGGTGGGCAAGGGTTCGGGGGATTTCCCGGCGTAACTAAGCTGGTGCCGCAGCGAAATATGTGAACCACCGAATGCGGAATGCGACGTAACGTCCACCGAGGAGATGTGTGTGAACGACAAGCCTCAGACGCCCGAGTTCCGCCTGGAGATCGACCGGTCGGCGGCGCCCGGTCGGGAGCCGGGGCCGATCGACCTCCGCCGGTACTACGCGACCCCCGCCCACTCGGGCATCCCGACCTTCATGGGCGTCCCGCTCTGCCTCAACCAGGAGGACCTGAAGGCCGGGAACGCCGACGTCGCCGTGCTGGGCATTCCGCTGGACTCCTCGATCGGCCACCGCGGCGCGGCGTACGGCCCCCGGATGATCCGCTCCGACGAGCGTTACATCTTCAACACCCCCGAGGCGATGATCAACGCCAGTACCCGGATCAACCCGTTCGACGTGCTGAAGGTGGTGGACTACGGCGACGCGGCCGTGGACGCCTTCAGCACGCCGAACTCGATGGGGCCGATCCGGGCGCTGGTCCGGGAGATCGCCGAGGTCGGGGCCGTCCCGGTGCTCCTCGGCGGTGACCACTCGCTGCTGTGGCCGAGCGTCGGCGCGCTGGCCGACGTCTACGGGCCGGAGAAGATCGGCGTCATCCACTTCGACGCGCACCCCGACTGCCACGACAGCCAGCTCGGCCACCGGGCCACCCACAGCACCCCGATCCGGCGGATCATCGAGGACGAGAAGATCCCGGCGGGCAACATCGTCCAGGTCGGCCTGCGCACCGTCACCGGCCCCGACAACCAGCTGTTCAACTGGATGCGCCGGCAGGGCATGAAGTCGCACTTCATGGCGGAGATCGAGCGGATCGGGTTCCACGCCGTCCTGGACAAGGCCATCGCCGAGGTGCAGGAGAACGCCGAGTTCGTCTACCTCTCGCTGGACATCGACGTGCTCGACCCGTGCTTCGCCCCCGGGACCGGCACCCCCGAGCCCGGTGGCCTGACCAACCGTGAGCTGTTCCCGGCGTTCCGCCGGATCTGCCACGAGACCAAGGTCATCGGCATGGACGTGGTCGAGGTCGCGCCGCACCTGGACGCCGGCTACTCCACCACGATGAACGCCCGCCGCGCCATCTTCGAGGGCCTGACCGGCCTGGCGATGAACCGGCTGAAGATCGCCGGGCCCAACTACCTGAACCCGATCGTCTCCGGACAGGTCAAGTTCCCGATGGGCTGAGCCGGTTGGGGAACCGGCCGGGAAACCGGTCGGGGAACCGTCGGGAAGTCGGCCGGGTGACGAAGGGAGCGGTGGCGCAGTCGTGATGCGCCACCGCTCCCTTCGTCCGTAGACCGGTCGGGGGGTCGGGTCAGTCCAGCGCCCGCTTGCGGAAGCCCCGGATGCCGATCAGCCCGAAGAGCACGCAGGCCGCCGCGAGCGCCGCGAGGTCGACCCCGAGCGGGATCGACCGCAGCTCGCCGTGCGGCACCAGCACGGCACGCATCGCCTCGCTGACGTACGTCAACGGGTTGAGCGCGCAGATCACCTGGAACACGCGCACCGAGGCCAGGCCGTACCACGGGAACTGGGTGGCGCCGGTGAACATCAGCGGGGTCAGCACGACAGCGATCATGATGCTGATGTGGCGGGAGTCCACCGCGGTGCCGATGGTCAGCCCGACGGCCGCGCCGGCCAGCGAGCCGAGCGCGAGCACACCGACGATCGGCAGGATGCTCGACACCGGCCAGGACACGTCGTCCAGCAGCAGGAAACCGATCGGGACCATCACGGCGGCCGCCACCAGGCCGCGGACCGCCCCGAACACCACCTTCTCGACCGCCACCAGCGCGAGCGGGATCGGGGACAGCAGCCGGTCCTCGATCTCCTTGGTGAAGGAGAAGTCGACGATCAGCGGGAAGGCCGTGTTCTGGAGCGCGACCAGGAAGCTGCTGAGCGCCACCACGCCCGGCAGCAGCACCTGTTGGAAGCCGTGGCCGGTGTAGCCGAGGCCGGAGAGGATCTTGCCGAACACGAACAGGATGAAGAACGGCTCGACCAGTACCTGGGCCAGGAACGGGACCAGCTCACGTCCCGTCACGAAGACGTCCCGCCAGAGGATGAAGCAGAACGTCCGCGCCGCGGAGCCGCCGGCCCGCGGCAGGGTTGCAGGTGCAGTGGTGCTCAACGGAGTTCCCTCCCGGTCAGTTCGATGAAGACGTCCTCCAGGGTCAGCCCGCCGAGGGAGACGTCCTCGATGTCGTGGTGCAGTTCGGTGAGGGCGGTGACGGTGGCGGGCAGGGCGGCCGAGGGCTGGCCCGTGGTGTAGATCCGCAGCTTCGTGGGGCCGTCGCCGTCGGAGGGGTCGGAGGTGCCGGCCGTTGACTCGCTGTCCGGGCCGACGGCGGTGGAGCCGACGAGCTCGACCCGATCCACTGCGGTGAGCTTCTCCAAGGCCCGGACGAGGTCGTTGAGTTCGTGTGCCCCGGGTGGGCTGTCGGCGGTCCGCAGCGTGACCGTCAGGGTTCCGGTACCGCGGAGGGACTCGGTCAGGGCTTGCGGGGAGTCGAGTGCCAGCAGCTTGCCGCGGTCGATGATGCCGACCCGGTCGCAGAGCTTGGCCGCCTCGTCCATGTCGTGCGTGGTGATCACCACGGTGACGCCCTTGCGGCTCAGTTCGGCCACCCGGTCGTGGATGAACAGCCTGGCCTGCGGGTCGAGGCCGGTGGCCGGCTCGTCCAGGAAGAGCACCTGCGGCCGGTGCATCAGCGCGCGGGCGATCATCACCCGCTGCGCCTGGCCGCCGGACAGCTCGTCCACCCTGGCCTTCCCCCGGTCGCCGAGGCCCACCCAGTCGAGGCTCTCGTCGGCCAGCCGGTTGCGCTCGGCCCGGCGCATGCCGTGGTAGCCGGCGTGGAACACCAGGTTCTGGCGGATGGTCAGCGAACGGTCGAGGTTGTTGCGCTGCGGGACGACCGCGAACACCCGGTGCGCGGCGGCCGGTTCGGCCACCACGTCGACCCCGAGGATGGAGACCCGCCCCGAGGTCGGGGCCACCCGGGTGGTCATGATTCCGACGGTGGTCGACTTCCCGGCGCCGTTCGGACCGAGCAGGCCGAACACCTCGCCGGTCCTGACGCTGAAACTGAGGTCGTCGACGGCGGGTTTCGGCCGGTTGCGGTATCTCTTGACCAGCCGGTCGACGACGACTGCGGCGGAATCCACGGCCTGCGGTGCGCGTGCTGTATTCATTGATGCCTGCGAATCGAGCGGGACGCGGAAACGGCGGCACGATGGTTGCGCGGCGAGAGTTCACGCGCAGCCGGATACGCCGTCATGCGCGCCGACGGAAAGGGAGAAAGGGACACCCGAGGTGTCGAGCATGTATAGCATGGGCGCCACTCGACCGCTCCGGTCCGCTTCCGGTGCAGCCCCTGCCGGCCCTTTCGGCACAGGGGGGATAGGGGCAGAGTAGGGGATGTGTCCCGGTCCGCCGCGCTGCTAGTTTGACGGGGCGCAAGTATTCTCCGCGATCCCGCCGGAATACCGGCCATACGTGGCGCGAGCCACGGTGGCGCACATTCCGGCGCATGCGGTGAATACCGATGGCAAGAATTTCTCCCGCGCGGGCGGGGAGTTGCGGGCGCAGGCTATTCAGCGCGAGTCATTGGCGGTCATGCCCGATCTTCCCGACGACGTGTTCCGACTCGGACGTCCGGAAGCGGTCGGCACGGCCCTCACGACCGGTTCAAGGGTGGGACGGACAAGGCGTGGAGAACGAAGCGAAGCTCCTCGACTACCTCAAGCGGGCGACCGCCGATCTGCGCGAGACGCGCCGGCGGCTGCGTGAGTTCGAGGAGCAGGAGCCGGAACCGATCGCCATCATCGGTATGGCCTGCCGCTACCCGGGCGGGGTGAACTCCCCCGAGGATCTGTGGCAGTTGGTGGCCACAGGCGCCGACGGCGTCTCCGGCTTCCCGGCCGACCGGGGCTGGGACCTCGCCTCGCTCCATGACGAGGACCCGGAACGGCCCGGTACCTCGTACACCCGCGAGGGCGGCTTCCTGCACGACGCCGCCCGGTTCGACCCCGACTTCTTCGGCATCTCGCCGCGCGAGGCCCTCGCCATGGACCCGCAGCAGCGGCTGCTCCTGGAGACCTCCTGGGAGGCGTTCGAGCGGGCCGGGATCGACCCCGAGTCGGTACGCGGCAGTGCGACCGGTGTCTTCGCCGGTGTGATGTACCACGACTACGCCTCCCGCCTGCTCGACGTCCCCGAGGAGGTCGCCGGCTACCTCGGCAACGGCAACTCGGGCAGTGTCGCGTCCGGCCGGGTCGCCTACGCGCTGGGCCTGGAGGGCCCGGCGGTCACCGTCGACACCGCCTGCTCCTCCTCGCTGGTGGCCCTGCACTGGGCGATCCAGGCGCTGCGGGCGGACGAGTGCTCGCTGGCGCTGGCCGGCGGCGTCGCGGTGATGTCCACCCCCAACGCCTTCATCGACTTCAGCCGCCAGCGCGGACTGGCCGCCGACGGCCGCTGCAAGTCCTTCGCGGCCGCCGCCGACGGCACCGGCTGGGGCGAGGGCGTCGGCATGCTGCTGGTGGAGCGGCTGTCCGACGCCCAGCGCAACGGCCACCCCGTGCTCGGCGTCGTCCGGGGCTCCGCGATCAACCAGGACGGCGCGAGCAGCGGCCTCACCGCGCCCAACGGTCCGGCCCAGCAGCGGGTGATCCGGCAGGCGCTCGCGGCGGCCCGCCTGACCTCCACCCAGATCGACGTGGTCGAGGCGCACGGCACCGGCACGACGCTCGGTGACCCGATCGAGGCGCAGGCGCTGCTGGCCACCTACGGCAAGGACCGTGACGCCTCCGCACCGCTCTGGCTGGGTTCGCTGAAGTCGAACATCGGTCACACGCAGGCGGCGGCCGGTGTCGGCGGCATCATCAAGATGGTGATGGCGATGCGGCACGGTGTGCTGCCGCAGACGCTGCACGTGGACCGGCCGACGCACAACGTCGACTGGTCGGCGGGCGCGGTCGAGCTGTTGACCGAGGCCCGGCTGTGGCCGGAGACCGGACGGCCGCGCCGCGCCGCCGTGTCCTCCTTCGGGGTCAGCGGTACCAATGCGCACACCATCCTGGAGCAGGCGCCTGTTGCTGCTCCTGCTCCTGCTCCTGCTTCGGCGACTGCGACGTCGCCGGAGCTGCCGGTGCCGTGGGTGCTGTCCGGGCGGACGGCGGAGGCGCTTCGGGGACAGGCCCAGCTGCTGCTGGAGAGGCTGACTGCCGCTCCCGAACTGGGGGTCGGGGACGTCGCCTTCTCGCTTGCCACCTCCCGTGCGGCCTTCAAGCAGCGGGCCGCGTTGGTCGTCCGTGTCCGGCCCGAAGCGCTTGCCGCACTGGAGGCCCTGGCGCGGGGTGAATCGGCGGCTCGAACGGTCGTCGGGGCTACCGGGACCGACGGTCGGGTGGCGTTCCTGTTCGCCGGTCAGGGGAGTCAGCGGGTCGGGATGGGCGCTGAGCTGTATGCGGCGTTCCCGGTGTTCGCCGAGGCTTTCGACGCGGTGTGTGGGGAGCTGGACGGGCGTTTGGGGCGTTCGCTGCGAGAGGTGGTGTTCGCGGGCGAGGACGGTCTGCTGGATCGGACCGCGTTCACGCAGCCGGCGCTGTTCGCGGTTGAGGTGGCGCTGTTCCGTCTCGCCGAGTCGTGGGGTGTTCGGCCGGACTTCCTGGCGGGGCATTCGATCGGTGAGGTGGCCGCTGCGCATGTGGCGGG
The DNA here is from genome assembly GCF_000955975.1 of Saccharothrix sp. ST-888. GTDB lineage: Bacteria > Actinomycetota > Actinomycetes > Streptomycetales > Streptomycetaceae > Kitasatospora. Next base: position 1,386 of record NZ_JYJF01000157.1, on the reverse strand, counting down.
TGTGCTCTCGCTGGCGGATGCCGCTGCTCTGGTTGCGGCTCGTGGCCGTCTGATGCAGGCACTGCCTTCGGGTGGGGCGATGGTGTCGGTGCAGGCGTCCGAGGAGGAGGTGCTGCCGCTGCTCAGTGGCGAGGTGGGTATCGCTGCGGTCAACGGGCCTTCGTCGGTGGTGATTTCCGGTGCTGAGACTTTGGTGCTGGAGGTTGCGGAGAAGCTGGCCGCCGACGGCCGGAAGACCAAGCGGCTCATGGTGAGTCATGCGTTCCACTCGCCGCTGATGGAGCCGATGCTGGCGGAGTTCCGGTCGGTTGTCGAGGGGCTGACGTTCGACGCTCCTCGGATTCCGATCGTCTCCACGCTGACCGGTGGGGTCACTGACGAGCTGTGCACGCCCGAGTACTGGGTGCGGCATGTGCGTGAGGCCGTCCGGTTCTGCGACGCGGTGCAGGCCCTGGAGGGTGAAGGCGTCCGTACGTTCCTGGAGTTGGGTCCGGACGGCACGCTCTCGGCGATGGGCCAGGAGTGTGTGACGCAGGAGACCGTGTTCGCACCGGTCCTGCGCCGCGACCGTCCGGAGGCGGAGACCTTCGTCGGCGGCCTGGCCCGGCTGTATGTGCACGGGGTGGCGCTCGACTGGCAGGCGGTGTTCGCGGGTACCGGCGCGCAGCGCGTCGACCTGCCGACGTACGCGTTCCAGCGGGAGCGCTACTGGCTGGACAGCGGTGTCCTCCAGAGTGGCGATGTCACGGCGGCCGGGCTCGGTTCGGTCGAACACCCGCTGCTCGGTGCGGTCCTTGCGCTGCCGGACTCGGACGGTCATCTCTTCGTCGGGCGCCTGTCCGTCGAGACGCACCCGTGGCTGGCCGACCACGCCGTGGCCGACACCGTGCTGCTCCCGGGTACGGCCTTCGTGGACCTGGCGGTCGCCGTCGGTGACCAGGTCGGCTGCGGCCTGGTGGAGGAGTTGACGCTGGAGGCGCCGCTGGTCGTCCCGGCGACGGGCGCGGTCCAGTTGTGCCTGGCGGTGGGGGCACCCGACAGTGCCGGACGCCGTCCGCTGAGTGTCTACTCCCGCCCGCAGGACGAGTCCGCCGGTGGCGCCGTCTGGGCCGACCGTCCGTGGACCGTTCACGCTGCGGGCTTCCTGTCGCCGAGTGGGCAGTCCGCCTCGTTCGATCTGGTGGAGTGGCCGCCGGTGGGTGCGGAGGCTGTGCCGGTCGACGGGTTGTATGAGGGTTTCGCGGCGGCCGGGTTCGGTTATGGTCCGGTGTTCCAGGGTGTGCGTGGGGCGTGGCGGCTGGGTGATGAGGTGTTCGCCGAGGTGGCGCTGCCGGAGGCCGGCCGGTCGGAGGCGGGTCTGTTCGGTCTGCACCCGGCGCTGCTGGA
>NZ_JYJF01000156.1 GCF_000955975.1 Saccharothrix sp. ST-888 | reverse complement strand
TGGGGACGCTGGTGAGCGGCGCCGTGCTGCTGGTGATGAGCGGCGCCCGGGCGCCCGCCCTGCAGGGTGTCCGAGGGGCGTTCGCGGCAGGTGCCGTGAGCGGGTTCATGAACTCCTCCGCCGGGGTCGGCGGCCCGGCGGTGTCCCTGTACGCGGTGAACGCGGGCTGGACGACACGGGAGTTCGTACCCAATGCGCAGTTCTACGGGGTGCTGGTGAACGCCTTCTCCATCGCCGCCAAGGGCGTGCCGCGGCTCACCGGACCGGCCTGGCTGCTGGTCGCGGCGGGCATCACCGCGGGCGCGGTCGTCGGAAGGGCACTCGCGGACCGGGTCCCGGAGCAGCGGGCCCGGCGCACCGTACTGCTGCTCGCCCTCGCCGACGGGCTGACCGCACTGGGCAAGGGCCTGTGGGGACTCTAGGGCCACTCTTGCGAACGACGGCCCCAGCTCGCGCTCCAGCGGCAACTGCCGCCGGGGTAGCCGAGAACGGGCGTCGACCGACCCGCGCCGGGACGGCGGGCACCGAGCGCGGGCGCCGCCGGAGGCGGGTAGCGGCGCACGGAACGGCGGGCGGGCTCCCGGGTGAGCCGGGGAATCGGCCGGGGTGCTGACGGGCCGAGTGCCCGTGCGACAGGATGATGACATGTCAGATGACCTGATCACACCACGCCGTATCGCCGACGACCACGTGGAGCAGGTAGCCGCGCAGGACCCGATGACCTCGACGGCGTTCGGGCTGCATCCGGGTGACCAGCGGCAGCCCGACCTGTCGCCGGAAGGCTTCGAGGCCCTCGCCGAGATCGCGCACCGCACCCTCGCCACCCTGGATGCCGCACCCGCCCCGACGGACCCCGCCGAGCAGGCCTGCGCCCGGCTGCTGCGCGAGCGGCTCACCGCCGAACTCGCCGTGCACGACGCCGGCGACCACTTCCGCGCGCTGCGCAGCCTCAACGCACCCGTCCACCGGCTGCGGTCCATCTTCACCCTGATGCCGACCGACACCGAGGAGCACTGGGCGGCGGTGGCGGGCCGGCTGCGCAACCTCCCGGACGCGATCGACGGCTACCGGACCACCCTCACCGAGGGGATCGCGCGCGGGCTGCTCTCCGCCCCGCGACAGACCGAGGGGGTGCTCCGCCAGCTCGACGCCTGGACCGGCCGGGCCACCGGCGGCGCCAGCTGGTTCGCCGACTTCGTCTCGACCGGCGCCGAACGGCTGCGCCCGGAGCTGGACGCGGCCGCCGCCGGGGCGAGTGCCGCCGTGGGCGAGTTCCGCGACTGGCTGCACGGCAGCTACCTGCCCGCCGTCGCCGACGTCCCGGACGCGGTCGGCCGCGAGCGCTACCTGCGGTCCGCCCGGTTCTCCACCGGTGCCGACGTCGACGTGGCCGAGGCGTACGCCTGGGCCTGGGAGGAGTTCCACCGGAACGTCGCCGAGATGCAGGCCGAGGCCGGCCGCATCCTGCCCGGTGCCACCGCCCGGGAGACCATGCACCACCTGGACGAGCACGGCCACTCGATCAAGGGCGAGGAGGAGATCCGCCGCTGGCTCCAGCAGATCATGGACGAGGCGATAGCCGCCCTGGACGGGGTCCACTTCGACATCTCGGGGCCGCTGCGCCGGGTCGAGTCGCGGATCGCGCCCGCCGGCAGCTCCGTCGCGCCGTACTACTCCCGGCCCAGCCTCGACTTCAGCCGTCCCGGGCGGACCTACCTGCCGACCCTGGGCAAGGACACCTTCCCGACCTGGGAGATCGTCAGCACCTGGTACCACGAGGGCGTTCCCGGACACCACCTCCAGCTCGCCCAGTGGGTCGCGGTCGCCGACCGGCTCAGCCGCTACCAGGTCACCCTCGGCAGCGTCAGCGCCAACACCGAGGGCTGGGCCCTGTACGCCGAGCGCCTGATGGACGAGCTCGGCTTCCTGGCCGATCCGGCCCGCCGGCTCGGGTACCTCGACAAGCAGATGCTGCGGATCATCCGCGTGATCATCGACATCGGCATGCACCTCGAACTCGCCATCCCCGCCGACTCGGGGTTCCACCCGGGCGAGCGGTGGACCCCGGCCCTGGCGAACGAGTTCATGGCCCTCCACCACGGCAGCTCGGTCGAACGCCGGACCGGTGAGATCGACCGCTACCTCGGCTGGCCCGGCCAGGCCATCAGCTACAAGCTCGGCGAACGCGCCTGGCTGCAGGGCCGCGAGGCCGCGAAGCGCCGCCAGGGTGCCGCCTTCGACCTCAAGGCCTGGCACATGAAGGCCCTCTCCCAGGGCTCCTGCGGCCTCGACGACCTGGCCGCCGAGCTCGCGGCGCTGTAAGCGCGGCAGGCAGCCGCAGGCGCCGTAGGAGCCCGGCCCGCCGCACCCGACCGGTACCGCCGGAGCGCCGTCCCCGAAGAGCCCCCGACTCCGGGGACGGCGCTCCGGCACCGGTCCGGTCCGGGCCGAGCAGGGCTCCCGGGCCCTGGTCCCGGCCCTGGTCAGCCGAGTGTGCGGGCCTGCTCCCGGACCTCGGGGGAGGACTTGGCGACCGAGCCGGAGTCGAACGGCGGCGTCGGGTCGTACTCGGTGTAGAGCTGGATCGCCTGCGCGGTGACGTCGTCGGTGAGCAGCGCGGCGAGGCCGAGGGCCATGTCGATGCCGGAGGAGACCCCGGCGGAGGTGATGATCCGGTCGTGCCGGACGACCCGCTCGGGGGTGTACCGGGCGCCGTACGCCTCCAGCTCGGCGGTAGCGGCCCAGTGGGTGGTCGCCGTGAGGCCGTCGAGCAGTCCGGCCGCGCCGAGCAGCAGCGCGCCGGTGCAGACCGAGGCGGTGAAGGCGGTCCCGTCGTGGATCCGGCGCACCCAGGCGACGAAGTCCTGGTCCTTGACCAGCTCCCGGGTGCCGCGGCCGCCGGGTACCAGCAGCACGTCGCACTGCTCGACCTCGGCGTACCCGGTGCCGACGTCCACGGTCAGGGCGCCGAGGGTGTCGGTGACCCGGCCGGGCTCGGGTGCGACGAACCGTACGGTGGCGCCCGGCACATGGGCGAGGATCTCGTACGGACCCATGGCGTCGAGGGGTTCGAACCGGTCGAAGAGCGGGATCACGATGTCCATGCGGCCAGGATAGGCGGCGGACGCAGCGTCAGATCCGCTGTGGCGGAGCGGAATCAGACCTCGTCCGGGCCGGTGAAGCCCGGCGGGCTGTAGCCGGGACTGCTGAACTCGGCGGTGCGCGGGGTACGGCCTTCGGGGTCGGTCAGGTTCTCGCCGCCGGGGCTGGTGAAGCCGGGACTGGTGAAGGTCGCGCTGGTGTAGCCGGGGCTGGCGAAGGTCGCGCTGGTGTAGCCGGGGCTGAGCAGCTCCGGTGGGTTGGGCCGGCCGGTCGGCTGCGGCGGGAGCGCGGGCTCGGAGTGCAGGTTGGCGTGCAGGTAGGGGAGCAGGGCGCGCTCGCGCAGCGCGGTGTGCCAGGCGAGGCGGGCCTCGGCGAGGTCGTCCAGCAGCCCGGGATCGTCCACCGGGCCGGGGCGGTTCGGGTCCGGCGCACCGGCGATGTCCGGCTGTGTGGTGTCGGCCGGCCCGGGGCCCGGCTTCGCGCGGGCCTCCGGCGGCGGCGCGGCGCCGTCGCGCAGCGCGGTGAGCAGCAGCCCGACGGCGCCGACCACCAGGGTGGCGACCCCGACCGCCAGGGCCGCCCACCCGGCGGTCACCACGGCCCGCCCGAGAGCGAGTTCGGGGCTGGTGGCGCGCAGGGTGTAGCCGAGCAGCAGCAGGACGGCCGCCGCCGACCAGGCCAGGATCGGGGCCAGCACGGTGAGAGCGGGCAGCAGTCCGACGCCCTGGTCGGAAGCTCCCGGTCCGGAGCGGGCCCCCCGCCCGGCCGGACGTGGACCGCCCGACGCGGCGGCGGGGTGAGCGCCGGGACCGGCCGGGGAGGCGGGCGGCGCGGACCGGAGCAGCAGGGCGGTGCGCAGCTCGGTGTAGTGCCGGTAGTCCGCCGCCGCGGTCGCCGCGACGGTGTCGGCGGCGAGCAGGGCCTTGGTGCGGAGCTGGGCCGTGGTGAGGTGCGGGCCGGGCTCGGCGAGGGCGGCGAGTATCGAGCCGTCGCGCAGTGCTTCGTCGAGGATGCGCTCGAAGTCCGGGCGGTCCTCGGCGAGCAGATGTGGGGTGGTGGTCATGGGTACCCCGTTCCGCTGGATCACGGAGGTGAACTGGTCCATGCCGGTGCACCGTCGGGCATCGGGCCCGGCCCGGCGTGGTGCATCGATGGTAGGGGTGAGCACCGAGCGACTGACAGTCGGTTTCCGGATTTTCAGTGGCACCAGCGCCCTTGTGGTATCGGACAGCTGTTCAGCCCGGGGCTGCGGGCCCGTGCGCGGGTGCCCGGCCGCCTGTGTCGGGCCGGGCACCGGAGCTTGATGTGCCGTCAGTTCAGCGGCAGCCGGGCGACCAGCAGGCGGCCCTCCATGGTGACGCCGCCGTCCATCGCGATGGCCAGCTCGTCCGCGTAGATGTACGGGCCGGGGACGTGCGGCGGTACGCCCTCCTCGGCGTGCGTGGAGCCGGTGAGGTACGGGATCGGGCTGTGCCCGTGCACCACGCGCCGGCCGCCGTACGCGCCGAGCAGCTCGTGCACGGCGGTCGGCCCGGCCTGGCCGCGGAAGGCGAACCGCTTGGTGAAGCGGCGGAAGCAGTCCCACCACTCGTCGGCGCCCTCGTCGGCGAGCAGGTGGTGCACCGCGTCGTTGACCTCGGCGATCGACTCGCCGTACTCCAGGTAGGCGGTGGTGTCGGAGTGCAGCAGCAGGTGGTCGTCCTCCAGGGCGATGGCGGGGAGCCGGGAGAGCCAGCTGATGTGGTGGGTCTCCAGGCGTTCCAGGTCCTGCTGCTGGCCGCCGTTGAGCCGCCAGGCGGCGAGGAAGGAGGCGGTGCCCGCGGTGGACTGGACGGGCTCGTCGCCGTATCGGGCGGCGCCCAGGAAGAGGAGTTCGTGATTGCCCATCAGGGCCCGGCAGTAGCCGCCGGCGGCGGCGGCCTCGGCGGCGAGCTGCATGACCAGGTCGATGACGCCGATGCCGTCGGGGCCGCGGTCGGTGAAGTCGCCGAGGAACCAGAGCCGGGAGCGGCCGGCGGACCAGTGGCCGTCCGCGTCGATCAGGCCCTGCTGGTGCAGTGCGGCGCGGAGTTCGTCGAGGTAGCCGTGCACGTCGCCGACCACGTAGAGCGGGCCGGGGGCCTCGCCGGGCGTGGGCTGCGGGTACGGGAAGTGGACCTCTTCGGGGAGCGGCGGGGTGAGCGGCGGGCCCAGCTCGATGGTCGGCGGGTCCTCGTGCTGGACGGCTGCGGGCGGCTGCTCGCGGTGGACCATCTGGACTGTCCGGTCGTCCGGGTGACTGAGCGTCGGCCAGTGCTGTTCGAGGAAGCGGGCGCCGCCGTAGCCGCTGTACGTGGAGTCGTATCCGTACCCGGGCGGCGGCTCGGGAGGCTCGTAGTAGGAGCCGTACGGGAGCACGTCGAGGTCCTGGGGGTGGTGGGGGCCTGAGTCGGGCAGTTCAGGCCCGGGGAAGCGGTCCTCGGGTGTCATTCGCCCATCATAGGAAGACCACTCTCCCGGCGTCCTCACCTGGTCGGTATCCAATCGTCCGGAGAGTCTCCCCGGGTGGCCCCGAGCGGGCCCGAACGGCCCCTGGGGCGACCCCGCCGAGGCGGTATCCGCCCCGGTTTGTCCCACCCTGTGGTGGTCTAGACCTCGCCCGGCGGGCGGGGTGCGTTGATGGTGGTCCGGGGGCTGCGGCGCTGCGAAGAGGCCCGGACGATCAGCTCGGTGGGCATCAGGGTGCCCGGCGGCGGGCCCGTCCCGGCGGTGCGGAAGCGCGGCGGGAAGAGCCGGGCGATGTCCACGCCGGTGCCGGAGTCGACTCCCTCGATGGCGTCGATCAGCAGGTTGACCACGGTGGTGCCGATCCGGCGCGGCTTGAGTGAGAGGGTCGTGATGGGCGGTTCGGTGCCCGCGTAGACGTCGCTCTCGCTGCAGCACACCAGCAGCAGGTCGTCGGGCACCCGCAGGCCGTACCGGCGGGCGGCGGCGAGCAGGTCGGTCCCGTTGGGGTCGAAGAGGCCGTACACCGCGTCGGGGCGGTCGGGGCGGGCGAGCAGCCGGTCGGCGGCGACGGCGCCGGCGGCCGGGTCGTGGGCGGGGTAGGTCTCGTAGACCGGCTCCTGGCCGACCCGACCGCACCAGCCGAGGTACGCCTCGGTGGAGAGCCGGGTGTAGGTGTCGGTGCTGGTCCCGGTGAGCAGGCCGATCCGGCGGGCGCCGGCCTCGGAGAGGTGGTCGAGGATGCCCAGCACGGCGGCCTCGTGGTCGTTGTCGACCCAGGCGGTGACCGGGCAGTTGCCGGGTTTGCCGTCGCTGACCACCGGCACCCCGGACCGGTAGAGCTCGCTGACCAGCGGGTCCTGGTCGGGCGGGTCGATCACCACGGTGCCGTCCAGGGCGATGTTGCTCCAGACGTCGTGCCGGGAGGAGGCGGGCAGCACCACCAGGGCGTAACCGCGGCCGAGCGCCGCACTGGTGGCCGCCCGCGCCATCTCGGCGAAGTAGGCGAACTCGGTGAAGGTGAAGGGTTCCTCGCCGTAGGTGGTGACGGTCAGCCCGATCAGGCCTGACCGGCCGGTGCGCAGGGTCCTGGCGGCTGCGGACGGGCGGTAGCCGAGGCGCTCGGCGACCTCGCGCACTCGGCTTCTGGTCTCGTCGGGCAGGCGGCCCTTACCGTTGAGGGCGTCCGAGACAGTGGTGATCGACACTCCGGCGGCTGCTGCCACATCCCGGATGCCGGCCCGCTCCAGACGCCGCGAGGTGGTGGGTCGCCGACCGCTCTGATTGGCTGCTGCTGTCATGGCGGACCGATCGTATGGCGCATCGCGGCTCCCTGTGACCGGGGCGTACCTTGGCCGAGAAGTGCCGTTTCTCCATGAATCTTCCCCGGTGGTCCCCTTGGATACCGGCCTCAATTCGGGCCTCTTACCTCTGACATGTGCCATCGGAACCCTGCAGAATGGCTGATCTGCGCCCCTGACCCGGCCGGGCATCTCACTCCTACGGGTGAGCGCGATCGGTATCGTTCAAGGCACCCGACCGGGGCGGAACGGGTGCGTACGAAGGCCCGGTGCCTCGCGGCGACCCCGCGGCGCGCCGGGTATCGGCAGCAGGACGACGGCACGAGCAGCGCGCACCGGCCGCATGATCAGCATGAGCAGAAGGAGAGCACCGTGAGCGAGACGGCAGCGCAGGGGCCCCGGCTGAAGCCGACCCTGGACGCCATTCCGACCTACAAGCCCGGTAAGCCCGCCGGCGCCGACTCGTACAAGCTGTCCTCCAACGAGAACCCCTACGAGCCGCTGCCGGGTGTGCTGCAGGCCGCCGTCGCCGCGGCGGGCACCCTCAACCGCTACCCCGACATGGCCGTCACCGAGCTCACCAACGAGCTGGCCACCCGCTTCGGCGTGCCCGCCGAGCACGTCGCCACCGGCACCGGCTCGGTCAGCGTCGCGCAGTCCCTGGTGCTCTCCACCGCCGGGCCCGGCGACGAGGTCATGTTCGCCTGGCGCTCCTTCGAGGCGTATCCGATCATCACCCAGGTCGCCGGGGCCACCCCGGTCGCCGTCCCGCTCACCGCCGACGAGGCGCACGACCTGGACGCGATGCTCGCCGCGATCACCGACCGGACCCGGCTGATCTTCGTCTGCAACCCCAACAACCCCACCGGCGTGGCGATCCGCCGGGCCGAGCTGGAGCGCTTCCTGGACGCCGTCCCCGGCGACATCCTGGTCGTGCTGGACGAGGCGTACATCGAGTTCATCCGCGACGAGCAGGTGCCCAACGGCATCGACCTCTACCGCGACCGCCCCAACGTCTGTGTGCTGCGCACCTTCTCCAAGGCCTACGGCCTGGCGGGCCTGCGGGTCGGCTTCGCCATCGCGCACGAGCCGGTGGCCACCGCGCTGCGCAAGACCGCCGTGCCGTTCGGCGTCAGCCAGATCGCCCAGGACGCGGCCGTCGCCTCGCTGCGCGCCGAGGACGAACTGCTGGCCCGCGTCGAGGCGCTGGTCCAGGAGCGGGCCCGGGTCGCCGCGGGCCTGGCCGAGCAGGGCTGGACGGTCGAGGACTCGCAGGCCAACTTCGTCTGGCTGCGGCTGGGCGACCGCAGCCTGGACTTCGCCGCCGCCTGCGCCGAGGCGGGCATCGTGGTCCGCCCGTTCCAGGGCGACGGTGTCCGGGTCACCATCGGCGAGACCGAGGCCAACAGCATCTTCCTCGCCACCGCCGCCGCCTTCCGCAAGGAGCTCTGACCTTCCGGCGGTCGACCGCCCAGGGGCACGGCGCGCACCTCGCGCCGTGCCCCTGCGGCGTTCCGGGCGGGCGTGCCGACGCGCGGTTGTCCGTCCTTACCGCCCGCACCGCCCGCACCGCCCGTACCGCCGGCACCGCCCGTACCGCCGGCGCCGCCCGCACCGCCGGCGCCGCCGGGCCGAGCGGGCCGGAGAACGGATCAGAGGCCGGATCAGAAAGGGGATCGGAAACGCTGGGAAAATCCTGGGAGCTCGATCAACAGCTGTCCAGCGGGAGGTAGCGCTTCGGCCGCCGGGAACCCGGTGTGCGGCGGATTGTCCGGATTGCTGGCATCAGCTCGCTCCCAGCCCGGGCCCAGGACTTGGCAAGAGCACCACGCCACCCTGAGCCCATGAAGGTCCTCCCGCGACGGCGTGGTGCCGTCCTCGTCAACTCCGCGCTCGCCGTGGTCCTGCTGGGCGGCGTCGCACTGGCGTACGCCACCCTGGACAGCGGCACCAGCTCGGCCGCAGGCCGGGCGCAGACCCGGACCACAACGGTGGCCAAGGGCACCGTGCTGGCCACGGTATCCGGTTCCGGCACGCTCTCCTCGCCCACCGACGCCGGGCAGGACTTCGTCACCGGCGGCAAGGTGACCGCGGTCAAGGTGGCGGTCGGTGACACGGTGAAGAAGGGCCAGCTGCTCGCCACCGTCGACACCACGCAGTCCCTCCAGCAGGTCACCGCGGCCGAGTCCGCCCTGACCGCCGCCCAGGCGAACCTCACCAAGGCGCAGGCGGGCGAGACCACCACCTCCCAGGTTCCGTCCAGCACCGGCGGCACCGGCGGCACCGGCGGCACCGGCAGCAGCGGCGGTCGCGGCGGCGCGTCCGCCGCACCCAAGACCACCACGGTCACCACCACCAAGGTGGACCCCGCCCAGGTCGCCCAGGCCGAGCAGCAGCTGACCACGGCCGAGGCCGGGGTCACCAACGCCAAGGCGGCGCTCGCCGGTACCAGTCTGATCGCCTCGGTGGACGGCACGGTCGCCTCCGTCGGCGGCAAGGCCGGCGACACCGTGTCGGGCAGCGGGGGCTCCTCCACCGGCTCCGGCGGTGCGTCGGGCTCCGGCTCCGGCAGCAGCAAGTCCGGCGGGGCCTCGTCGGGTTCGAGCGCGGGAAGCACGCCGAGCGGCTTCATCGTGCTGACCAACCCGACCGGGATGCAGGTCAGCGCCGCGTTCTCGGAGCTCGACTCGCTGAAGCTGAAGAAGGGCCAGGCGGCCACCGTCACCCTGAACGCGCAGTCCGACACCCAGCTCAAGGCGACCGTGCTGTCGGTGAGTTCGCTGCCGACCGGCTCGGGCAGCGGCGGCAGCGGCTCCTCCGGCGCGGTCCAGTACGGCGCGGTGCTGCAGATCGACGGCGACACCAGCTCGCTGCGGACCGGTCTCAGCGCCACCATCTCGGTGGTCACCGGCGAGGCCGACAACGCGCTCTCCGTCCCGACCGCCGCGCTCTCGGGCACCGGCACCAGCCGGACCGCGACCGTGGTGCACGACGACGGCAGCACCGAGCGGGTCGACGTCACGGTCGGTGTCGAGGGCGACTCCACGGTGCAGGTGGTCTCCGGACTGACCGAGGGCGAGCGCCTCCAGCTCACCGCGACCACCGCGGGCACCGGCAACGGCTTCCCCAGCGGCTCCTTCCCCGGCCTGGGCGGCGGCGCAGGCGGCGGCTTCGGCGGTGGCGGCGGCGGCTTCGGTGGCGGCGGCGGTGGCGGCGGCGGCTTCGGTGGCGGCGGCGGTGGCCGCGGCGGCAACGGCGGCGGCGGAGGCGGTCGCGGATGAGGCACCGCCAGACGGCGGAGCAGTGGGCGACCCGTCAACGGGCCGCCCAGCAGCCGCCGGTCATCCAGATCCGCCACCTGCTCAAGGCGTACGGCCACGGCGACGCGACCGTGCACGCCCTGCGCGGCCCGCTCGCGCCCGGCACCGGTGAACCGCAGGGCGTCAGCCTCGACATCGAGCAGGGCGACTACGTCGCGGTGATGGGCAGTTC
>NZ_JYJF01000155.1 GCF_000955975.1 Saccharothrix sp. ST-888 | reverse complement strand
CGGCCACGACGGCCACGACGGCCACGACGGCCACGACGGCCACGACGGAACACCTCTCACCCCTTGACCGATCCGGCCAGCAGTCCCCGGACGAAGTAGCGCTGCAGGCTGAAGAAGACAATCAGCGGAACGATCAGCGAGAGGAACGCCCCGGCCGTCAGCAACTCCCAGCGCCCGCCGAAGGACCCGGAGAGCTGGGCCAGCCGTACGGTCATCGGCGCGGCCTCCGGTGTGCCACCCGCGAAGGTGAGCGCGACCAGCAGGTCGTTCCAGACCCAGAGGAACTCGAAGATCGCGAACGAAGCCAACGCCGGTGTGCAGAGCGGCAGCACGATCGACCTGAAGATCTTGAAATGCGATGCCCCGTCCACCACCGCCGCCTCCATCAGGTCACGAGGCAACTGCGAGATGAAGTTGTGCAGCAGAAAGGTGGCCAACGGCAGCGCGAACATGGTGTGCGCCAGCCAGACCGGTACGTAGGTCCCACCGAGGTCGAGCGCCGGGAGGACGGTCACACTGCCCAGGTGGGCGCCCCCGGAGAAGAGTTGGAGCAGCGGGATCAGCGCCATCTGCAAGGGCACCACCTGCAGTGCGAAGATCACGAAGAAGACGGTGTCGCTGCCCTTGAAGCGCACCCAGGCCAGCGCGTACGCGGCCATCGCCGACAGCACCAGCGGGAATACGGTCGCCGGCACGCTGATGGCCAGCGAGTTGACCAGATAGGGCATCAGACCGCCGCTGACGCCGAACCCGCCCTCGAAGAGCACCGTGTGGTAGTTGGAGAGGATCATGTCGGGGTGCACGAACACCTCCCACCAGCCACTGCTCGCCACCGCCTCCTTGGGGCGGAGCGAGGTCGCCAGCAGGCCGAAGGTGGGGATCGTCCAGAGCACTGTCACGGCGATCACGAAGACCGAGGCGAGCGGGCCGCTGAAGGAGCTGCGCACAGCCTTCACCCCGGGCCGCGCGGGCCCTGTCTTCGGTGCGGATGACGCCTTCGGCGTGGGCTGCGTTTTCGGCGTGGGCTGAGCTTTAGGCGTGGGTCCGGAGGTGGGCATGGCCGCGTCGCTCATCGGGTCTCACGCTCCTTGCGCAGCTGCACGATGTTGTAGGCCACCAGCGGAAGGACGGCAAGGAAGAGGATCACCGCGAGGGTGCTCCCCCGCCCGATGTTGTACTGCTCGAAGGACTGCGAGTACATCTCGTTGGCCAGCACCTGCGTACCGAAGTTGCCGCCGGTCATGGTCCGGATGATGTCGAAGGCCTTCAGCGTGGTGATCATGACGGTGGTGAGCACCACCACCAGCGTGGTCCGGATCATCGGCACGGTGACGAACCAGAACAGTTGCAGTCCGCGCGCACCGTCCAGCCTGGCCGCCTCGGTGACTTCGTCCGGTATTGCCTTGATCGCGGCCGAGAGCACCACCATGGCGAACCCGGTCTGCACCCAGACCATCACCGCCATCAGCAGGAAGTTGTTGAGCGGATGGGAGAGGATCCAGTTCGGCGGGTGCGACCAGCCCAGCCTGATGGCCAGTTGACTGAGCAGACCGATCTGCTGCTGGGAGGGGTCGCGGGCCTCGTAGACGAACTTCCAGATGATGCCGGCACCGACCAGGGAGACCGCCATCGGCATGAAGATCAGCGACTTGTAGACCGCCTGACGCTTCATCCGTTCGACCAACAACGCCAGCACCAGGCCCAGAGCGGTCGCTGCCAGCGGCGCCACCACCAGCCAGAGCGCCGTGTTGAGCAGTACCTGGTGAATCGAGTCGGTGGTCAGCGCCCAGCCGTAGTTCTTTCCGCCGACGAATCGGGTGGAGTCGTCACTGCGGAAGCTGAGGTAGACCGTACGGATCAGCGGGGCGATCAGACCGATGACCAGCAGGACGACAGCCGGACCGAGGAAGACCAGGACGGCCAGCGGTCGCCCGAAGCGGCCGGTGGCCCTCCCGGCGGCGAAGAAGATCGCGAGCAGGATGCCAAGGAAAACAGCGATGGCGCCGAGGCTGTTGCCGAGTTTGACGGTGGCGTCGGTCCACGCGGAGTCGGCCAGCAGGGCCGCACGCATACGAGATCCCCTTCCTCGAAGCCCGGACGCACAGAAGCAGGACCTGCAAGTGCATGACGTGCAGGGGCAAGACACGCAGGAGCAGGACGCGCTGGAGCAGGTCACGCAGCAGTCAGGTCGGACAGGTCACCCAGGTCGGACAGGTCACCCAGGAGCAGCACACACAGGGCAGGCGAGAGACACCTGCCGGGTTCGGGACGGGCGGTGCGGGCGGGTGGTCCCGCACCGCCCCGGGCGACTGTCTACTGCGGCCAGGCCGCATCGATGTCAGCCGCCACCTTCGGGATGGCCTGTCCTTCCGCGAACCACTTGGTCAGCGACTTCCACTCCTGTGCGGCGCCCACGGCGGCCGGCATCAGGTCGGAGGCGTCGAAGCGGAACGTCGCGGTCGGGTCGGTCAGCGACTCGGCGGAGAGCTTGTCGATCGGGTCGGTGTAGAGGCTCTTGTCCACGCCCTGGTTGGCGGAGACCCAGCCGGTGGAGACCTTCACCCGGCTGCTGGCCCAGTCCGAGCTGGAGAGGTAGTTCTGCACCGCCTGCACCTCGGGCCGGTTGGAGAAGGCGGTGAGGAACTCCCCGCCGCCCTCGACCGGGTTGGCCACCGCCGGGTTCACCGCAGGGAGGTGGAAGGCGAAGATGTCGCCGTCCGGACCGATCTTCGTGCCCTTGGGCCACTGCGCCTGGTAGAAGGAGGCCTGCTGGAGCATCCAGCACTTGTTGCTGAGAATCGGCGTCCCGGCGTCCTGGAAGGTGGTGGTGGCGATCGACTTCACATCACCGAAGCCGCCGTTCACCCAGGCCGGGTTCTGCATCCAGCCGGCCACGGTCTGCAGGGCAGAAATGATCTTCGGGTCGCCGAACTTCACCTGGTGGCCGACCCACTGGTCGTAGACGTCGCCGCCGTACGAGCCGAGCACGGCCTCCTCGAGCCAGTCGGTGGCCGGCCAGCCGGTCGCGGTGCCGGAGCCGATGCCGCCGCACCAGGGCTTTCCACCGCCGGCCTTCGCGATCCTGTCACTGAGCGCCATCAGATCGGCCCAGGTCTGCGGCACCTGGTAGCCCGAAGCCTTGAACGCCTTGGGCGAGTACCAGACCAGCGACTTCATGTTGGCACTCATCGGTGCCGCGTAGAAGGTGCCGTTGACCGAGCCGTACGTCTTCCAGACCGGGCTCCACTTTCCCTCGTTGGCCACGGTCTGGGTGGGCGGCTTCACGGCTTTTCCACTCTTCACCATCTGGGCCAGCAGGCCGGGCTGCGGGATGATCGCGAAGTCCGGGGCGTTTCCGCCGGTCACCCGTACCTGGAGCTGCGACTCGAAGTCGTTGGAACCCTCGTACGAGATCTTGATGCCCGTACAAGAGCTGAACTCGGCCCAGGACTTCTCCAGCGAGTCCGACTCCGGGCTGAGGATCGAGGCGTACATCGTGACCTTGGTGCCCGAGTGTCCGGCGTACGCCTGGTACTTGGCACAGTCACCGGTGAGGGTCGGGACCGCCCCGCTGCTGCCCTTCGAACCGGACGAGCTGTTGGAGCACGCAGCCGCGAGCACCAGGGCGAGGACGGCCGGGACGGCGAGCAGACGGCGGCGGGAGAGCGGGGCGGGCCGTGACTTCTGGATCATCGGCGGCCTACGCGGGCAATCGTGGCGAGGGTCATGGCGGTCCTCCTGGCCTGGGCATGAGATGCCTGCGGGGGGAGAGAACTACGCTGCGCTGAACCTGAGATCGACAGATAGCCGGCCAAGGCTGGCTTGAAGACGTTAACCCACTGATCACCCGGCGCCAAGGTGTGCGTTCGACCTTCATCCGCCAGTGCCACGTTTGTGACCGGGCCGTGCTGGGGACCGGCCGCTAACCCTCCACCGACCGGTCCCAGCCGTCCGTCACGCGGTCACAGCCGGACCGGGAGCTCCCGCAGGCTGTTCACCACCATGGTCGGACTGGGGCGCAACTCACTCTCGCCGACCGACAATTGAAGATCGGGGAAACGCTCGAACAGAGCCGGGAGCGCGATCAACGCCTCAAGCCGGGCCAGCTGCGCACCCGGGCAGACATGCGGCCCGTGTCCGAAGGAGAGGTGCCGCGCCGACTCCCGGGTGACGTCGAAGATTTCGGCGGTGATGCCGTGCTGCGCCGGATCCCGTCCGATCGCGTTGTAGGAGATCAGCACCGCGTCGCCCCTGGGGATCACCGCGTCCCCGTACGCGATGTCCTCCATCGCGAAGCGGAACAGGAAGTTGCTGGTCGGCGGCGTCCAGCGGAGCGACTCCTCGACGACCGCCGCCCACTCCACCTCGCCCGAGCGGACCAGGGCCAGCTGATCGGGACGGGTGAGCAGCGCGCGCACCGCGTTGGTGATCAGGTTGACGGTGGTCTCGTGACCGGCCGCGATGATCACCCGCAGCGTGGCCGCCGCCTCCTCGTCGGTCAACGCCCCACTGACTGCCTCACTGTCCGCCTCGCCGTCCACCCCGCCGGCCGCGCTGACCTCCGTACCGGCGGCCAGCAGCGCGCTCGCCAGATCGTCGCCCGGCCGCTCCCTGCGCTTGGCGACCAGGTCTTCGACGAAGGCGTTGAGCGCGGCGATCGTCTTCTGCACCTCCGCCGGGTCCTTCACGCTGCTGAAGAAGCGCTCGTACAGCTCACGCACATAGGTGTGGTCCGCCTCGGGCAGCCCGAGCAGCGAACCGATCACGGTCATCGGCAGCGGGAAGGCGAACGCGGTCTTGAGGTCGACCACCGGACCGGACTCGGCCAGCCGGTCGAGCAGTTCGGCGGTGATCTTCTCCACCGCCGGGCGCATCAGCTCCGTGCGACGGGGCGTGAACGCCTGCGCGATCAGCGCGCGCAGACGGCGGTGCTCCGCGCCGTCCGTAGTGACCATGCTCCGGCCCGGCAGCGCCAGCCCGATCAACGGCCAGGTCTTCGGCACCTCCCCGCGCTGGTACGCCGCCCAGTGCTCGGCGCTCTTCACCAGCCGCGGGTCCGTCAGCAGATCGCGGGCGGCAGCGTGCCGGGTGACCGCCCACCCCTGCACCCCGCCCATCAACTCGACCGGCACCACCGGCCCTGCCGCACGCAGCAGAGCTCCCTCGGCGGCATTGTCGTGGGCCAGCGGGTCCATCACTATCGGGGCGGTCATCCGCTCTCCTCAGGTAGGCAATCCTCGGGTGGACAGACTGGATCGGCGCATGTCGGGCCATGCCGACCGACGGCGGCGAACAGGGCGGACGTCCGAAGCCGAGCAGGACAGGGCAGGGCAGGGCAGGGCAGACGACCAACGGCGTACAGGAGGGACGACCGACGGTGACCGGACCCGACGACAGGTCAGCCGAGCGCGTGCCCCGGGGTGTAGGCCACCGGCAGTGCCACCAGCGCCCGCACCCAGGCGGAGGGCCGCCAGACCAGGGCGCTCTCGGCCGCCGCCAGCCGGATGTCCGGCAGCCGGTCCAACAGGACCTCGATCGCCGTCGCGGCGATCACCTCGGCCGCCTCCTGCGCCGGGAACGGGCAGCTGTGCGGACCGTAACTGAAGCTCATGTACGCCCGGTTGCCCTCGGCCGGAACGCCGCTCTCCTGCCGGACGGTCGGGTCCGAGTTGGCACCGGCGTAGCCGAGCAGCACCATGTCCCCGGCCGCGATCCGCTGGCCGCCGAGCTGGGTGTCCCGGGTGGCCCACCGACCCGCGAAGATCTGCGTCGGGGTGTCCTCCCAGAGCGCTTCGGAGAGCGCCTGGCTGATGCTCCGCCGGCCGCCGGAGAGCGAGGCGGCGAACCGCTCATCGGTCAGCATCAGCCGCAGCGCGTTGGCGATCCAGTACGCGCAGGGCTGGTGACCGGCGATCAGGATCACCCGCAGATCGCGCATGACCTCCTCCTCGCTCAGCCCGGCCTCGTGCGCGATCAGCCGCGAGGTGACGTCCGCCCCTGGACGCCCGCTCTTCTCCTTGACCAGCCGCAGCATGCTCTCCAGCAGCTTCTGCGCCCCCGCGAGCGCGTCGGCGCCGCCGTCCAGCATCGCAAGCAGGCCGCTGATCAGCACCGGAGCCTCGTCCTCGCTCAGGCCGAACATCCGGCAGAGCACCAGCAGCGGCAGCCGGTGCGCGTACTCCGCGACCAGATCCGCCTCGCCCCGGCCCGCGAACTCGTCGATCAGCCCGTCGGCGATCTCCTCGCAGTACTTCTTCAACTCGTACGGGTCCACGCCCGCGAGGGCGTCCGTCACCGCGGCCTTCCGGCGTTGGTGCTCCTCGCCCTCGGTGTAGAGGATCGACGGCGCCGGAGCCATCATCGGCTTCAGCGGCCAGTCCTCCGGAATCTCCGGCCACATGTTCCAGCGGGTCGAGTCCCGCCCGAAGACCTTGGGCTGACTGGTCACCAGCTGCAGCTCGCGGTAGCCGATCACCAGCCAGGCCGGCACGCCGCCCGCCAACTCGACCGGCGCGACCGGGCCGTGGGCCTCGCGCAGTTCCCGGTAGAGCTGCCCCGGGTCGGTCTGGAAACGGGGACCGTACAGCGGGGCCGCGTTCGCGTGCGCCGGGCAGCCCGACGGCGGGGTGATCGCGGGCTCGGTCACGGGGTGCTCTCCTCTAGGCGGAACTCGGCGGAAAAGTCGGCGGGGAACGGGACCGGGGTCCGGGCCGGATCGGCTGCCCCAGCCCGATCAGCGGCGCCGGTGGCCGGGGCGGGCTCGGCTCCGGCCAGGCGGTACAGGTAACGAACGAGTTCGATCAGCACCTGCTTGCTGGACTCCCGGTCCCGGGCGTCGCAGTCGACCAGCGGCACCTCGTCCGGAAGGTCCAGCGCCTCCCGCACCTCCTGCAGCGTGTGCTCGGGTTCGGCGAAGTTGTTGCGGGCCACGATGAACGGCGTGCCGTGGTGTTCGAGCCGGTCGATCGCGTACCAGGACTCCTCCAGGCGCCGGGTGTCGACCAGCACCACCGCTCCCAGCGCACCGCTGAACAGCCGGTCCCAGAGGAACCAGAAGCGCTCCTGGCCCGGGGCGCCGAACAGGTACAGCACATTGCGGTCGTTGAGCGTGATCCGGCCGAAGTCGAACGCCACCGTGGTCGAGCGCTTGTCCTGGATGCCCGACAGGTCGTCGACGTGCTCGCCCGCCTTGGTCATCGTCTCTTCGGTGTTGAGCGGACGGATCTCGCTCACCGCACCGACCAGGGTGGTCTTGCCGACGCCGAAACCACCCACCACGACGATCTTCAGACCGTTCTCCGCCGTACTGCGCAGCGGGGCGACGCCGCGCGGGGATCCGTGGTGGGTGTCAGAGCTGTTGGAGTCCATGCAGCACCTGCTTCAGCGTGTCGAGGTCGGGCAGCCGGGCCTTGGTCGGCGCGAACCGGGGGTGCCGCGCGGTGATCCGGTGGGCCTCCAGCAGATCGCCCAGCAGGATCTTGACGATGCTCACCGGCAGGGCGAGTTCGGCCGCGATCTCCACCACGGCCGTCGGCGTCCGGCACAGCTGAAGGATCCGGACGTGTTCGGACTGCATGCCGGGGGTCGGCTCCTGCTCGCTGACGATCAGCGTGACCAGGTCGAAGGCGTGCTCCGGCGGGCGGCTGCGCCCCCGGGTGACGGTGTAGAGCCGGTCCGGGTCGTCGTCACGGCCCGGTAGTCCCGGCAGTCCCGGCAGTCCCGGCAGTCCGGTCACACCGCGGCCTCGTTCCCGGTCACGGCCGTCCGGGGCGGCGAGCTCAGCAGGGTGCCGATCTGCTCGATCAGACCGTGCATGTTGTGGCCGACCACGCCCACATCCGCGTCGTCGTCCGTGACCACGGCCAGGTGCGCGCCCTCACCGGCCGCCACGATGCACAGGATGCCGCCGTGGAACTCCGTCATCGACTGCCGGACGCCGCCGCTGCCGTCGCCGAACTCGATCGACGCCCCGTGCGCCAGGCTCTGCATCCCGGAGGCGATCGCCGACAGCTGGTCGGCCTGGTCGACGTCCAGGCCCGAGGTGTGGCAGAGCTTGAGACCGTCCGCCGAGAGCACCAGCGCGTGCCGGGCGCCGGGGGTGCCGGACAGCAGGTTCTCCAACAGCCAGTCGAGGTCGCGGTCGGTGCTGCTGCTCATCGGGAGTCATCCTTCGGGAGGGCTTCGGTGGTGTCGGGCCCCTGCTGAAGGGCCCTGCGGAAGGCGCCGAACCGGGCCGCCGAGACGGCCGCGTCGGCCCGTCCGGGCTGGGCCGACCGCGCGGTCACGGAGGGCTGGGCGGACGGCTGGGTCGCCGCGAGGGTGTGGCCCCGGCGGCGCTGCGGCAGGCCGCCGGCCGTGGTGGTGGGCTTGTCCGCGCTCACCGCGGACCCGGTACCGGCCGTCGAGGCCGCCTCGCCACCGGCCTCCCCCTCCGGCGTCTGCGGTCGGCCCGGCTCGGGACGGGCCGGCTCGGGACGGGCGGGCTCCGGGCGCACTGCCGGTACCAGGCCGGACGGCACCCGGCTCGGCTCCAGCACGGGACGGACCCGTTCCGTCCGCACCCGCTCGGTGCGGACCTGCTCCGCACCGGGGCGATCGGAGCGACCGTGCTCGGATCGACCGTGCTCGCTGCGGCCCTGGGCCTCACCGGCCTCGGTACGGGCTGCCGCGAGCGCCCGGCCGACGGCGGGGCCCGGGTGCGTGATCAGCCGCTCGGGGATCAGCATCACCACGCCGGTCCCACCGCGCGCGGACGGCCGGAAGGAGATCGACAGACCGTGCTTGCGGGCCAGCGAACCGACCACCGCGAGGCCGAGCCGGGTACCGGCGGAGAGCGTGGTGAGGTCCAGCGGAGCGGCCGAGACGGCCTGCTCGGCACGGCGCAGCCAGCTCTCGCTCAGCCCGAGACCGCCGTCCTCGACGGTGATCACCAGACCGGAGTGGACCTCCTCGACGTACACGTGCACCTCGGCCGGCGGGGCCGAGAAGTTGGCGGCGTTGTCGAGCAGTTCGGCCAGCGCGTGCATCACGCCCTCGGCCGCGAAACCGGCCACCGCCGCGGTGCTCGCGGAGTGCAGCCGCACCCGCTGGTACGCGCCGATCCGGCCGAGCGCACCGCGCAGAATCGATTCGACGCCGATCGGCTTGGTCCAGCGGCGGCCGGACCGGGCGCCCGTCAGCACCGCGATGCCGTCGGCCATCCGACCGACCTGGGCGGTGGAGTGGTCCAGGCTGAGCAGGTCGCCGAGCACGTCCTCGCCGTGCTGGTGCTGCATCTCGCGCAGCTCCGCGTGCATGCTGGTGGCCAGCGCCTGCACCCGGCCGGCGGCCGTGGCGCAGACCGCGAGCGCCGCCGAACGCTGGCGCTCACCGCGGCCGACCTCCTCGGCGACCGTGCGCAGCAGTCCGGCCTGGGCCAGCGCGGCGTGCGGCGCGAGCACGGAGTCCACCGAACTGCCGGAGCGCAGCCGGGAAACGACCTCGGGCAGCACCTCACCGGTGAGCCGGTCGAGTTCGGCGCGCTCGCGGTCGGCTGCCTCGGTCCGCTCGCGCAGGTCGGCCGTGACCGTCTCGGCATCGGCCAGCGCGGTGCGGGCGTTGGCGAGTTCGGTGCGGGCGGCCTCGGACTCGGCCTGCGCCGCGGTGAGGTTGGCGCGCAGCGTGGCTGCGGCGGACTGGCTGGCGGACAGCTCCGACTGCAGCGCCGCGGTCCGGGAACGGGCGTCCGTCAGCTCGTAGCGGGCAGTGCTGAGTTCCTCACGCATCCGCCGGTAGCGCTCGGCCTGCCAGCAGGCCACCACGGCCAGGGCCGACCACAGCACCAGGCCACCCGCCACGGTCGCGGCGACGGCCCCGCGCTGGACGTTCGAGGCGAGCGCGATGGCGGCGGCACCGGTGCCCGCCCCCACCAGGATCCCGGCCGCCGCCCAGAGCACGGTCCTGCCGTTCGGGCGTGGGTGCGCCACGCGGTAGAGGCGCGTGCGAGCTCTCATCAACCTGATCCTCGGGGGGCGGGCGTCAGCGTGGACCGAACGACAGCGCTGCGCTGCCCGGGGCCTATCGGGGGCAGGCTCCGGACAGTCGACAAATACATGCGGTCACCAGATCATATCCATTCGTCCCTGGCGCTCAATGGGGCAGTTGTGCAATGAGACATCAGGTTCCATGCAGATATCTTGTGATGACGCACCGAAATCTGACACACCGGGTACGGTGCGCGGAGGGCCGCGGCAGCGGTCACCGACCGCCCGACCCCGTCGGCCTGGCCGGACGCCCGCCACACCGCCCGCCACACCGCCCGTCGCCGGTGGGCCCGGGTGGGTCCGGGTGGGTCCGACCGTTGCGGAGAGCGTCCGGAACCGGCCAGTCGACGGCGCGCATCCACGCCACGCACCAGTCGCCGCCTCCCGGTGCCCGGTCGGCCCCAAC
>NZ_JYJF01000154.1 GCF_000955975.1 Saccharothrix sp. ST-888 | reverse complement strand
CGGACGCGCCGGTGCCGACGCCCGGCACCACCCCGGCGCCGCAGCTGAGCACGGTCGCCGCCCCGCTGGGCGCCGCCCACCGGCCGGTTCTCAGGGGCCATCCCTGAGCCGACCCTGAGCCACCGCCGGGCCGCCCCGGTGAGAGTTCAGGGGGTCGGATCAGCATCGCGGCCGACGCTCGGAGCGGCCGGAAATCCGAAGATTGAGTCATGCCCGCCGGAGAGACCGGGACCGGGCCGAAAGACTTCGGAGAGCTCCATGAGCGTGCTTGCCCGTCCTCGCCACAACCGCGTCATCGCCGGTGTCTGCGCCGGGATCGCCGACCGCTTCGGCCTCTCCGCGTGGACCGTCCGGATCATCTTCCTGGTCTCCTGCCTGCTGCCCGGCCCGCAGTTCCTGATCTACCTGGCCCTGTGGCTGCTGCTCCCCCAGGAGCCGTGAACCGCCCGCCACCCCGACCGGTCCCGGCACGACAACGCCCCGAAGGGCCGCCTGTCCAGGCGGCCCTTCGGGGCGTTCGGGCGTGCGGAGTGCCCGAGTCGGCGGTGGCGGTGCCGCTGCGGGCACCGCCGGGAACCGCGCTCGCGCGGTCCAGCGGGATCAGCCGGGGATGCCGCCGGGCAGGGCGCCGGTGAGAGTGCCGACACCGGGCAGCTTGCTCAGGCCCTCCGCACCCGGGACCGGCAGGCCGGCGCGGGTCACCGCCTTGGTGGCGGCGGCCGGAGCCTCCGGGTCGGCCCCGGGAGCCGCGTCGGCGGCGGGGGCCTGCGCGGCCGGGGCCGCGGGAGCGGCGGGGGCCAGCGAGGAGCCGACGCCGGAGTTGAGGTTGCCGACCGCCTCGGTGACCGGGGCAGCCGCCGGAAGCTTGCCGGTCGCGCTGGTGGCGGCACCGGTGAGCGCGTCGGAGTGGCTCAGCGCGCTGGTCGGGAGCCCGAGCCCACCGCCGGTGGCGGCGGAGGCGGAACCGGCAGCCGCCGCCGCGAGCGCGACGCCGAGCGCCGCGGTTCCGGCAGCCTTCAGAGTGGCCTGCTTCATCAGTTGGTCCTCGGTCCTCGTCGGTGGCCGGTGCGCGGGTGTATCCGGGGGCACTCGCCGCTACACCGTGTCAACAGTGACTGGCACACCGTAGTGACAAGGTTCCGGGAGGTACAACGATCGTTAACTCACATGGGTGAGTAGTCGGATGAACGCGGGGCCCCGGCGACGGTCCCGCGCCCATCCGACCGCCGGTCAGACGCCGTTTCGGGCGCCGCGGGGCCGCGTCAACACCCGACGCGGCTCCGGGAGACCGCCCGGGCGCCGGTCCACCGTCAGGCGCCGGTGCTGAACAGCCACTCGGACTTGAGCTCGGCGTAGCCGGGCTTGATCACGTCGCTGATCATCGCGAGCCGCTCGTCGAACGGCAGGAAGGCCGACTTCATGGCGTTCACGGTGAACCACTCCATGTCACCGAGGGTGTAGCCGAACGCCTCGACCAGGTGCCCGAACTCGCGGCTCATGCTGGTGCCGCTCATCAGCCGGTTGTCGGTATTGACGGTGACCCGGAACTTCAGCCGGCTGAGCAGGCCGATCGGGTGCTCGGCGTACGACGTCGCGGCAGCCGTCTGCAGGTTGGAGGTCGGGCACATCTCCAGCGGGATGCGCTTGTCCCGCACGTACGCGGCCAGGCGGCCCAGCTCGACCCGGCCGTCCTCGTGGACGGTGATGTCGTCGATGATGCGCACACCGTGGCCGAGCCGGTCGGCGCCGCAGCACTGCAGGGCCTCCCAGATCGACGGCAGGCCGAAGGCCTCACCGGCGTGGATGGTGAAGTGGTTGTTCTCGCCCTTGAGGTAGTCGAAGGCGGCCTGGTGGCGGGTGGGGGGGTACCCGGCCTCGGCGCCGGCGATGTCGAAGCCGACCACGCCCTGGTCGCGGAAGCGGTTGGCCAGCTCGGCGATCTCCTGCGAGCGGGCGGCGTGGCGCATCGCGGTGAGCAGGGCGCCGACCCGGATCCGGTGGCCGTTGGCGCGGGCCTTGGCCTCGCCGAGGCGGAAGCCCTCGTTGACCGCCTCGACCACCTCGTCGAGGGTGAGGCCGGCCTCCAGGTGCTGCTCGGGGGCGTACCGGACCTCGGCGTACACGACACCGTCGGCGGCCAGGTCCTCGGCACAGTCCGCGGCGACCCGGACCAGCGCCTCACGGGTCTGCATCACGGCGCAGGTGTGGGCGAAGGTCTCCAGGTAGCGGACCAGCGAGCCGGAGTCGGCGGCCTCGCGGAACCACTCGCCGAGCTTGGCGGGGTCGGTGGTCGGGAGCCCCTCGTAGCCGCAGGCGGCTGCCAGCTCGACGATGGTCTGAGGGCGCAGCCCGCCGTCGAGGTGGTCGTGCAGGAGCACCTTCGGGGCACGGGCGATCTGGTCGGCGGTGGGAATGCGGGGGCCTGTAGTGCCCGCAGCGACAGGGATCTGCTTCTCCATTGCGGGAGTGTAGCCCCTACGCGCGTAGATTTACTATGCCGATCACCCGGACAGCGCAAGAGGATCACCCCTCGACGCCCGCGATGCAGCCGGACGGGCGCTCAGGGGGGCGCGCCCGGCGGACGAGGCGCGCCGCCCAGCCGGGACCCCTGAGCCCGGCCGTCCGGAGCCCCCGAAGCGCAACGCCCTACAGCGCCCGGACGGCCTCCACCAGCGGCACCAGCTCCGGGCGACGGCCGGCCTCGTCCAACGCCTCGCGCAGCGCCGCGTCATTGGTGGGCCGGGCCTGCTCCAGCAGGACGAGGCCGCTCGGGCTGACATCGGTGTAGATGCCGCGCCGGTCGTCCGCGCACAGGTACCGGGACAGCAGTCCGCGATCCTCCATCCGGGACACCAACCGGGTCGTCGCACTCTGGCTCAGCATGACCGCCTCGGCGACCTCGCCCATCCGCAGGTGCCCGCCCTCGCCGGGATGCTGACGGCTCAGCACCTCCAGCAGCGAGAACTCACGGACGCTCAGCCCGTGCCCGGCCTGCAGCGCGCGTTCGACCTGCGCCTCGATCCGGCCGTGCAGCGCGATGAGCAGGCACCAGCTCTGGGCCAGGCCGTGGCCAGGGCCCGCTGCCCCGGGCCCGCGTTCGGCTCCGCCCTCGACCCCGCGCCCGTCCTCGCGCTCACTCTCGCGCCCGCCCCCGTGCCACTCCTGGCCGCCGGGCCCCACCGCACCCGCCCTGTCGCCGTGCCACATCGACATCGCACAGACCTCCTCGCAACATCCTGCGGACCAGGATAGCCCCGGACCGAAATAGCCCGCGCTTGCAGGTATCCAGCGCCTGCATTTATTGTTGAAGCTGGTAAAGCTCGTATGCAAACACCCCTGGAGGACAGTCCCATGCCCCTAGCACTTCTGGCCCTGGCCATCGGTGCCTTCGGGATCGGCACCACCGAGTTCGTGATCACCGGACTGCTGCCGCTGGTGGCGGACGACTACGGGGTGTCCATCCCCACCGCCGGCATCCTGGTCACCGGCTATGCGCTCGGCGTACTGGTGGGCGCTCCGCTGCTCACCGTGCTCGGCACCCGGATACCCCGCAAGCGGATGCTGATGATGCTGATGGGCCTGTTCATCGTGGGCAACGCGCTCTCGGCGGTGGCGCCCACGTTCGGCCTGATGCTGGTCGGCCGGGTGGTCGCCTCGCTCGCCCACGGCGCGTTCTTCGGTATCGGCTCGGTGATCGCCGCCGGCCTGGTCGCCCCCAACCGCAAGGCGGCGGCGCTGGCGATGATGTTCACCGGTCTCACCGTCGCCAACGTGGTGGGCGTCCCGCTCGGCACCCTGATCGGCCAGCACTACGGCTGGCGGGCGTCCTTCGGCGTGGTCGCCGCGATCGGTGTGGTCGCGATGGCCGGGATCGCCGCGCTCATCCCCCACCAGCCCCGCGCCGGGGCCGCCACCCTGCTCCGCCGCGAGCTGGCCGCCTTCCGCAACGTCCAGGTGGTGCTGGCGATGGCGATGACCGTGCTCGGCTTCGGCGGGGTCTTCGCCGCGATCACCTACATCGCCCCGATGATGACCGGCTCGGCGGGCTTCGCCGACTCCTCGGTGACCTGGCTGCTCGTCCTGTTCGGCGCGGGCATGGTGGTGGGCAACCTGCTCGGCGGCAGGTACGCCGACCGCGCGCTGATGCCGCTGCTGTACGTCTCGCTCGGCGCGCTCAGCCTGACCCTGGCGCTGTTCACCGTCACCGCCCACAACCAGGTCGCGGCCGCGATCACCGTGGTCCTGCTCGGCGCCTTCGGCTTCGCCACCGTGCCCCCGCTCCAGAAGCGGGTGCTGGACCAGACCTCGGACGCCCCCACCCTCGCCTCCGCCGTCAACGTCGGAGCGTTCAACCTGGGCAACGCCCTGGCCGCCTGGCTCGGCGGCCTGGTCATCAGCGCCGGCTACGGCTACACCGCCCCCAACCTGGCGGGCGCCGCGATGACGCTGGCCGCCCTGGTCCTCGCCGTCCTGTCGGCCTCGCTCGAACGCCGCACCACCCGTGCGGACCTCCCCGCCGACACCCGCGCGCTGGTCCCCCAGCCCTGACACCCGCCCCGCGTCCCTGCACCCCGGCGGGGGCGCAGGGCTGTCCGGGCAGCTCCGTCCAAACCGGGCCTAGTCGTGGTCGAGCAGCCGCCCGCGCCGGGAGCGGACGAAGTCCCGGAACGCCGCCACCGGCGGGGTGAGCGGGCGGCCGGTCACCCAGGCCAGACCGATCGCCCGGCGGGTCCGGGGTGCGGTCACCTCCAGTTCGACCACGCCGGGGCGCGGCACCAGTCCCGGCGGCAGCAGTGCCACCCCGAGTCCGGCCGCGACCAGCCCGCGCAGCGTCTCCGCCTCCTCCCCCTCGAAGGCGATCCGGGGCGTGAACCCGGCCTCCGCACAGAACGCGTCCGTGATCAAGCGCAGCCCGTACCCCCGCTCCAGCGTGACGAACGGCTCGTCCGCCACCTCGGCCAGCCGGATCCGGCGCCGCCCGGCGAGCCTGTGGTCGGACGGCACCGCCAGGTACAGCCGCTGCTCGTCCAGCGGGCAGGCCGTGAGGTCGGGCGCGTCCGGCAGCGGCGCGACCAGGCACAGGTCCAACTCGCCCGCGCGCAGGCGCTCCAGCATCGCCGCGACGTAGTCCTGCACCAGCTGGAACCGCACCTGCGGGTGCTCCGCCCGGAAGCCCCGCAGCAGTGCCGGCACCGCGTCCGTCCCCATGGTGTGCAGGAAGCCGAACGCCACCCGCCCGGTCACCGGGTCCGTCTCCGCGCGGGCCTGCTCGACACCGCGCTCCAGCTCGCCCAGCGCCCGCTCGACCGAGCCGAGCAGCAACCGGCCCGCCCTGGTCAGCCGGACCGTACGGCCCTGACGGGCCAACAGGTCCAGGCCCAGTTCGGCCTCCAGCCGGGCCACCGCCCGGGAGAGCGTCGGCTGTGGCATACCCAGCAGCTGCGCCGCCTGGGTCACGTGCTCCAGCCTGGCGACCGCCGCGAACTGGGCCAACTGCGGTGCCAACGGGGCGACGGCCGAGTCCTGGCCGAGTTCGGCCAGGCACAACGGCCGCAAACTGCTCTCATGCGTCATGGCATCGATTCTGCGCCATTCATGTATTGGACGCATCAGCCGAGCGGTCCTACGTTCGAACCATGTCGCCTGCCAGTACGGGGGCATCCGCAGCAGCACGACCGGGTGCCCGCCCCCAGCCAGTTCCCGCCGAGCCGGCCGCCGCCGCACCCGGACCCTGCGCCACCGGACCCTGCGCCACCGCGCCCTCCGTACCCGGGCCCTCCGACGCCTCCGACGGCGCCGCCGCGGACCAGGTCCAGGACCTGCGCCACGGCCCCGGCGAGCGCGGGTTCCGCCGGGCCAACCTGGCGCTGTTCGCCGCCGGTATCGCCACCTTCGTCCTGCTGTACTCCACCCAGGGCCTGCTGCCGATCCTCTCTGCCGACCTCAACCTCACGCCGGGGCAGGCGAGTTGGACCGCCTCCGCAGCCACCCTCGGACTGGCCCTGGCCCTGCTCCCCGCCAGCGCCCTCTCCGACCGCTTCGGCCGCACCGCCGTGATGACGGCCTCCACCGTGGCCGCGTCCGTCCTCGCCCTGGCGCTGCCCTTCGCGCCGGACCTAGCCACCATGGTGGTCCTGCGGGTGCTCCAGGGCGCCGCGCTGGCCGGCCTGCCCGCAACCGCGATGGCCTACCTCGCCGAGGAGGTCCACCCGGGTGCGCTGGCCTCCGCGATGGGTCTGTACGTGGCGGGGAACAGCATCGGCGGCATGGGGGGGCGGCTGGTCTCCGGCTGGGCGGCCGCCGCCTGGGGCTGGCGCTGGGGCCTCGCCGCCTCGGCCGTGCTGGCCCTGCTCGCCACCCTGGCCTTCCGCCTGCTCATCCCGGCCGCCCGGAACTTCCGCCGGGCCCCGGTGGACGCCCGCGCCCTGTCCCGTACGGTCGCGGCCCACCTGCGCAATCCGCTGCTGCTGCGGCTGTACGCGCTCGGGCTGCTCTTCATGGCCGTGTTCGGCGCGGTCTACAACACCGTCGGCTACCGGCTCACCGCCGCGCCGTTCCACCTGCCGGAGTCGGTGGCCGCCTCGATCTTCGTGGTGTACCTGGTCGGCACCGCCACCTCGGCCGGCGCCGGACGCCTCGCCGGACGCCTCGGCCGGCGCGGCGCCCTGTACGCGGCGATCGGCACCACCGCCGCCGGGCTCCTGCTGTCCCTCGCCGACTCACTGGTCTGCGCACTGCTCGGCCTGGTCCTGATCACCGCCGGGTTCTTCGCGGGCCACGCCACCGCCTCGTCCTCGGTCGGCCGCACCGCCACCCACGGCCGCGCCCAGGCCTCCGCGCTCTACCTGATCGCCTACTACCTCGGCAACAGCCTCGGCGGCACCATCGGCGCCGACGAGTACCACTCCACCGGGTGGACCGGCGCGGCGGCCGTCGGCCTCGCCGCCATGGCCGCAGCCGTCGGCGTCACGCTCTACGCGACCCGGCAGGCCATCGCCGTCCGGCGGGCGGCCGCCGTCGATACACTCCGGGCATGAGCATCGATCCGGCTGTGTACGCCCGCCTGCGGGAGATCGCCGATCAACTGCCGCAGATCCCCGGGATAAGCAAGGTGGAGATCGCCGACGGCGAGATCGTCATGATGATGTCGCCGGTCAGGCGGCACGAGCTGGCGGTACTCAGAATCGCCCGCCAGTTGAACGCGCAGCTGCCGGGCACCCACCCCGGGTTCCTCGCCCACCCGGGCGCCGACCTCGAGGATGTCGGGCTGGGCCGGCTCCGCTGCCCGGATCTCATGGTCTTCGCCGAGAAGGCGCTGGAGGAGGAATCGCCCGCTCTGATGCCCCATGAGGTCCTGCTGGTCGTCGAGGTGGTCTCCAAGTCCAACCCCGGGAACGACTACGAGAACAAGGTCCGCGACTACGCGGCCATGGGCATCCCGCTCTACCTGCTGGTCGACCCGCGCAAGGGCACGGGAATCGTGCACGACCAGCCGAACTACGCCTCCCGCAAGGACTTCGCGTTCGGCGACACCGTCACCGTCGGCCCTTGGACGATCGACACCGGTGTCCTGCTGACGTACGCCTGACCGCGGCGCACGTCGGCAGGACACCAGGGGATCACGCGATGCGGTCCAGCACGATCGGGTTCGGGGTGAAGGCCGTACCGGCCGGGGAGATCCCGATGCCGCCGGTCAGGGCCTCGATCGCGTAGTCGTAGCGCTCGGGGGTGTCGGTGTGCAGGGTCAGCAGCGGCTGGCCCGCCGTGACCGTGTCACCGGGCTTGGCGTGCATCTCGACACCCGCGCCGGCCTGCACCGGGTCCTCCTTGCGGGCGCGGCCCGCACCCAGGCGCCAGGCGCAGACGCCCACGGCGTACGCGTCGAGCTGGGTGAGCACGCCGCTCGCCGAGGCGGTGATCACGTGCTGCTCGCGGGCGACCGGGAGCGGGGCGTCCACGTCGCCGCCCTGGGCGGTGATCATGCGGCGCCAGTGGTCCATCGCGGAGCCGTCGCGCAGCGCGTCCGCCGGGTCCTTGCCCTGTACGCCCGCCGCGGCGAGCATCTCCCGGGCCAGCGCGATGGTCAGCTCGACGACGTCGGCCGGGCCGCCGCCCGCCAGCACCTCGACGGACTCGCGGACCTCCAGCGCGTTGCCGGCCGTGAGCCCGAGCGGGGTGGACATGTCGGTGAGCAGGGCCACCGTGTTGACGCCCGCGTTGGTGCCGAGGCCGACCATGGTGCGGGCGAGTTCCTGGGCGTCGGCGAGGTTCTTCATGAAGGCGCCGGAGCCGACCTTGACGTCCAGGACCAGCGCGCCGGTGCCCTCGGCGATCTTCTTCGACATGATCGAGGAGGCGATCAGCGGGATCGCCTCGACGGTGCCGGTGACATCGCGCAGCGCGTACAGCTTCTTGTCGGCGGGGGCGAGGCCGTCGCCCGCCGCGCAGATGACGGCGCCGGCGTCCCGCAGCACGGTCATCATCTCGTCGTTGGAGAGCAGCGCCCGCCAGCCGGGGATGGACTCCAGCTTGTCCAGGGTGCCGCCGGTGTGGCCGAGGCCGCGGCCGGAGAGCTGGGGAACGGCCGCGCCGCAGGCGGCGACCAGCGGGGCCAGCGGCAGCGTGATCTTGTCGCCGACGCCGCCGGTCGAGTGCTTGTCGGAGGTCGGCACGCCCAGCGCGGAGAAGTCCATCCGGACGCCGGAGCGGATCATCGCGTCCGTCCAGCGGCTGATCTCGCGGAGGTTCATGCCGTTCAGCAGGATGGCCATGGCCAGGGCGGACATCTGCTCGTCGGCGACCTCGCCGCGGGTGTAGGCGTCGATCACCCAGTCGATCTGGGCATCGGTCAGCTCTCCGCGGTCGCGCTTGGTCCGGATGACGGAGGGGGCGTCCATGGACATGGAATCTCCAAGAGGGTGGGTCAGATACTCACATGCGATCGGCGACTCGTCTGCGAGGAGTTGCCGCGGGAAACGAGAATCGGGATACCGAGGGTCGAAATACGGAGAGTGCCGCGAAAAGACCGGGTTTCAGTCTTCTCGCGACACTCTACGCGCGTAACAAGAACCGTTGCTAGAGCCGCTCCGGCCCGAATGCGTCCGGCAGGAGCTCCGCCATGGTCTTCACGCCCGCGGGCAGGTCGACCAGCAGCTCGGGACCGCCGTGCTCGTACAGCAGCTGGCGGCAGCGGCCGCACGGCATCAGCAGCTCCCCGGCGCCGTCCACACAGGTGAACGCCACCAGCCGGCCGCCGCCGGAGGCGTGCAACGCGGACACCAGGCCGCACTCGGCGCACAGCGCGAGCCCGTACGAGGCGTTCTCCACGTTGCAGCCGACGACGGTACGGCCGTCGTCGACCAGGGCCGCGGCCCCGACCGGGAACTTGCTGTACGGCGCGTACGCGCGCGACATCGCGTCCCGGGCGGTGGCCCGCAGCTGCTCCCAGTCCGGAGTCCGGGTCGTGGTCACTTGCCCTGGCCCTTGCGGTAGATCTGACCGTCGGCCTTCGGCGGACGCAGCCGCTGCGAGGCCAGCGCGAGCACCACCAGGGTGATCACGTACGGCGTGGCGACGATCAGCGGGCGCGGCACCGAGTCGGTGGCCACGAACCAGATGGCCATACCGCCGGCCACCACGAAGCTGACGACCGCACCGGTGATCTTGCGGCGGTACAGCTGCCAGAGTGCCATCAGCGCCATCACGACCGCGACCACGATCAGCAGGACGTGCACCGAGTCGGCGTCGCGCAGCTGAAGGCTGTCGGTGAAGCCGAACAGGCCGGCACCGGCGGCCAGGCCGCCCGGCATCCAGTTACCGAAGATCATCGCGGCGAGGCCGATGTAGCCGCGGCCCTGGGTCTGGCCGTCCTTGTAGAAGTGGGCCGCCACCAGCGAGAGGTACGAGCCCGCGAGGCCCGCGAAGGCACCGGAGGCGATGACCGCGAGGTACTTGTACTTGTAGACGTTGACACCCAGCGACTCGGCGGCCGTCGGGTTCTCACCGCAGGAGCGCAGGCGCAGCCCGAAGACCGTGCGCCAGAGCACGAAGTAACTGGCGACGATCAGCGCGGCGGCGAGGATGATCACCACCGAGAGGTTGGTGGTCACACCGCCCAGGATGCCCGCGACGTCCGAGACCAGGAACCAGTGGTGGGACTCGATGGTGTCCAGCCAGTGCGACAGCCCCGGCACCGTGAGGTACGGCAGCGAGTCGGCGGGCGGGGACTGGTTGGCACCGGCACCGGCGGAGACGTAGTCGGTGTAGTAGATCTTGTTGACGTACGCGCAGATACCGGGGATCAGCAGGTTGATACCGACACCGGAGACGATGTGGTCGACGCCGAAGGTGACGGTGATGACCGCGTGCAGCAGACCGCCGAGCGCGCCGCCCGCCATGCCCGCGAGCAGGCCGAACCAGGGGTTGACCAGGTAGC
>NZ_JYJF01000153.1 GCF_000955975.1 Saccharothrix sp. ST-888 | reverse complement strand
ACTCGACCAGCTCGAAGACGCTGGAGTGGCCGACGTGCTGCGCGAGGTACGTCCCGCCGGGCCGCAGGACCCGGGCGATCTCCTCCCACCAGACGGTCACCGGGTGGCGGCTGGTCACCAGGTCGAACGCCTCGTCGGCGAACGGCAGCGGCGGCTCGTCCCGGTCCGCGGCCACGACCACCCCGAGCGGGTGCAGCAGTCTCGTCGCCTTGGCGACGTTGGGTGGCCAGGACTCGGTCGCCACCATCAGCGGGGGGAATTTCCCCGCCCCGGCCAGGACCTCCCCGCCGCCCGTCTGGATGTCGAGTGCGGCCGAGGCGCGGGCCAGGTGCTCGGCCATCGTCCGCTGATAGCCCCAGGAGGGCCGCTGCTCGGTCGCCCGGCCGGCCAGCCAGGAGAAGTCCCAACCGTCCACCGAGACGGAATCGGCCTCGGCCACCAGTTCATCGAAGGTGCGTGACATACCCGAATCATCACGGCGGAACGGCTGCTTGTCCACGTCCTTTCCCTGACCCGTTTTTGCAGGTCAGGGGGTGGTCTGGGCTGCCCGGAAGCGGTTTGCCGAAGGGGTTTCCGCGAGGCGGTGGAGCCGGCCGCCCCCAGGCGCCGGTCGGTCTCAGGAGGGGAGGACCAGGCGGTTCTCGTAGGCGAAGACGACGGCCTGGACGCGGTCGCGCAGACCCAGCTTCAGCAGGATGCGGCTGACGTGGGTCTTCACGGTGGCCTCGGCGAGGACCAGTTCGGCGGCGATCTCGGCGTTGGACAGGCCCCGGGCGAGCAGGACCAGGACGCTGCGCTCGCGGGCGGTCAGGACTTCGACGGCCTCCTCGGCGCGGGCCCGGTTGCCGCCGTCGGTGGGCAGCTGGGAGGCGAAGGTGTCGAGCAGGCGGCGGGTGATGCGCGGGGCGACCACCGCGTCCCCGGCGGCGACCGAGCGGATCGCGGCGAGCAGTTCGTCCGGCTGGGCGTTCTTGAGCAGGAAGCCGGAGGCCCCGGCGCGCAGCCCGGCGAAGGCGTACTCGTCCAGGTCGAAGGTGGTGAGGATGAGGACCTTGGTGTCGGGGTTGGCCGCGACGATCAGGCTGGTGGCCTCGATG
This sequence comes from Saccharothrix sp. ST-888, assembly GCF_000955975.1. Taxonomy (GTDB): domain Bacteria; phylum Actinomycetota; class Actinomycetes; order Streptomycetales; family Streptomycetaceae; genus Kitasatospora. Next base: position 9,502 of record NZ_JYJF01000153.1, on the reverse strand, counting down.
CCGTCCATGCCGGGCATCCGGACGTCCATCAGGACCACGTCCACCTGCCCCCCGGCGGCCAGCCGGACCGCCTCCGCGCCGTCCTCCGCCTCCCCGACCACCGCCATGTCCGGCTGGGAGCCGAGCACCAGGGAGAAGGCGACCCGCAGCAGGGGCTGGTCGTCGACCAGCAGGACTCGGATGGTCATGGGGTGCGCAACTCCTGCGGTTCGTCGGGTGCGCCGCCCGCGGCGCGGGTGAGTGCGGAGCCGTCGGGGCCCTCGTCCAGGACGTCGTCCAGGACGAGGGTGGTGGCCACCCGCCAGCCGCCGCCGGGCAGTGGGCCGGCGCTGAGCTCGCCGCCGTACCCGGCAGCGCGCGAGCGCATGCCGGTCAGCCCCTGGCCGGGGTGGCCGAGCTGGGCGGAGTGGCCACGGTGGGGCTTGGGGTGGCCGTTGTCGCAGACCTCCACCGCGACGGTGGACGGGCCGCAGGCCACCCGGACCCGGGCGGTGGCGCCGGGTGAGGTGTGCTTGAGGGTGTTGGTCAGCGACTCCTGGACCAGCCGGTAGGCGGTCAGCTGGGCACCGGCCGAGACCGCCGAGTGGTCCCCGTCGAGGTGCAGCTCGGTGGGCAGGCCGGCTGCCCTGACCTGTTCGACCAGCGTGCTGAGCTGGGCGATGCCGGGCTGCGGGTGGCGCAGCGCGTCGGGTTCGTCGGCGCGCAGCACACCGAGGAAGCGCCGCATGTCGGTGAGGGCACGGCGGCCGGTCTCGGCGGACTGCCGCATCGCGGCGGTGGCCTTGTCGGGCGCGTGGGCGTTGGCGTAGACGGCGCCGTCGGCGAGGGCGACCATCACGGACAGGTTGTGGGTGACGATGTCGTGCATCTCCCGGGCGATCCGGGAGCGCTCCTCGGCGACCGCGAGCGCCGCCTGCTGGTCGCGCTGCCGCTCCAGGTCGTGGGCGCGCTGCCGCAGGGCGGTCAGCTGGGCGCGCCGGGCCCGGACGTTCAGACCGGTCACGGCCGCCGCGGTGACCGTGCCCGAGAGCAGGACGAAGACCTTGACCAGGTTGGCGAGCAGGCCGCCGTGCTCGCCGACCGGTGTCCACCGCAGGACGGCCAGGACGACGCCGAGCTCGGCGACCGCGTACGCGATCACGGTGCGGCGGCGCCGGCAGTGCGCGGCGACGGTGTAGAGCGCGAACAGGACGGCGATGTCGGCCGGCATGCCCATGGTGGTGAGCCACTGCACGAAGGCGACGGCGGCGGTGACACCGAAGACCGCGAACGGCGCCCGGCGGCGGAAGGTCAGCGGCAGGACCAGGCCGAGGTGCAGCGCCCACACCCACGGGTGCGCGGCCAGGAACCGGTGCTGGGGCATCGAGGTGAGCAGCAGCAGGGCGAGGGCGCAGCCGAAGTCGACCAGCGTGGGGTAGCGCTCGGTGAGTATCCGGCCGCGCAGCTGCCCGAGGAGCCCGGCGAGCCCCTGGGCCACGCCGGTGCGGCGTGGCCCAGGGGCGGTGGAGGTCTGGTCGAGGCCGGTCATCGGGCCATTCTCTCCCAGGCGGCGGCGCAGGCCGTCACGCGTCGCGCCGCTTGAGCACGGCGGCGGCGCCGATCAGTGCGGCCAGGACGTACAGGCCGAGCACACCCAGACCCGTCCAGGGGGCGAGGTCGTGCGGGCCCTGGTGCAGGGTGGCGACGGCCTGCCCGGCGTTGCTCGGCAGGTACGGGACGATGTCGTCCTGCCAGGAGCTGGGCAGCGCCTCGGCCAGCAGCGGCAGCACCAGCAGGGTGCCGAAGACGGCGGCGATGCCGCCCGCGGTGTTGCGGATCAGGGTGCCGATACCGACGGCGAGCAGGCCGACGGCGGTCAGGTAGAGGCCCATGCCGAGGACCACGCGCAGGACGCCGGGCGCGGAGAGCGTGGTGTCCAGGTGCTTGCCGGCCAGGATGGCCTGGCCGAGGAAGAACGCGATCAGGCAGGAGACCGTGGCGACCACCCAGGTGATCGCGCCGAACACCGCGGTCTTGGCCCACAGCACCGGCAGCCGCTTGGGCACGGCGGACAGCGAGGCGCGGATCATGCCGGTGGAGTACTCGCCGGTGACCACCAGGACGCCGAGCACGCCGATCGCCATCTGGGCCAGGAAGTAGCCGCGCAGGCTGTGCTCGACCGGGGTGAAGTGGGCCCGCTCGTCGGCCGGGAGGTGGTCCCAGCGGTTGACGGTGGCCCAGCAGAACAGTGCGCCGAACCCGACGGTGAGTGCGAAGGTCACCGCGAGGGTGATGTAACTGGAGCGCAGCGAACGGAACTTGATCCACTCGGAGTGGACCACCCGGGGCAGCGTGACCCGGCCTTCGCCGGCCTTGGTGGAGATGACGGTGGCAGTGACGGTACTCATGCCGCGACCTCCTCGGCCGAGGTGGTGGGGGTGACGGTGGCCTCGTACTCCACGGCGTCCTTGGTCAGCTCCATGAACGCCTCCTCCAGCGACGCCTGCTGCGGCGTCAGCTCGAAGAGGACGAGTCCGTGCTCGGCGGCCAGGCGGCCGATCTGCTCGCACTCGGCGCCGGACACCTCCAGGACGTTCTCGCCGTCCTCGGCGGCGACCTCGACGCCGGGCAGCTCGCGCAGGAGCTTGCCGAGGCGCGCGGCGTCCGGGGTGCGGACGTGGACCTTGCCGCTGGACGCCTGGAGGGTGAACTCCTCGACCGAGGTGTCGGCGATCAGCCGGCCCCGGCCGATCACGATCAGGTGCTCGGCGGTGAGTGCCATCTCGCTCATCAGGTGCGAGGAGACGAGCACCGTACGGCCCTCGGTGGCAAGGGACTTGAGCAGGTTGCGGATCCACAGGATGCCCTCGGGGTCGAGCCCGTTGACCGGCTCGTCGAGGATCAGCGTGGCCGGGTCGCCGAGCAGCGCCGAGGCGATGCCCAGGCGCTGGCCCATGCCCAGCGAGAAGCCACCGGCCCGCTTGCGGGCGACCTGGCGCAGACCGACGAGGTCTATCACCTCCTCCACCCGGCGGCGGGGGATGCCGTGGGTGGCGGCGAGGGCGAGCAGGTGGTTGAAGGCGCTGCGGCCGGTGTGGACGGCGCGGGCCTCCAGCATCGCGCCGACCTCGCGCAGCGGCGCGGCGTGGTCGGCGTACCGGCGGCCGTTCAGCGTGGCGTGGCCGGAGCTCGGGGTGTCCAGGCCGAGCAGCATCCGCATGGTGGTGGACTTCCCGGCGCCGTTCGGGCCGAGAAAGCCGGTGACGACACCTGGGCGGACGGTGAAGCTCAGGTCGTGGACGGCGGTTTTGGGGCCGTAGCGCTTGCTCAGGCCGACGGCTTCGATCATGGCGTGGTCCTCGGGGGAGGGACTGGCGGGCACGGCCAACGCTATTTTCCCGAGGCCGCCGGAACGAGCCGCGCCAGGACGATTCGGCGGCCGCGCGGGTGCGACGCGCGATGCAGCGGGACTACATCTCAAGACGGATGGGCGCCGGCAGCCGACCTCCTCGGACCCCGGTCCCCCTGGCCGGGCCGGGCCGGTGCCGCCGTCGCGAGGTGCGGGGCGGGCGGCGGAGGCGCGAGGCGGTGCGCCCGGCCGAGGGGTCGTCGGGCCGCGATCAGCCGAACGGTGGGCCCGGCTCGCCCTCGGCGGCGGACAGCACGGCCGAGAGGCCGCCGGGGCGGACGGCCCGGGCGCGTACCCGCAGGTCCGGACTGTGGCGGAAGTGCAGGGTGAAATCCACGGACTGGCCGGGGCGCAGCGGGGGCGGTTCGGGCACCAGGATGTCCGCGCGCTCCGGCGACATCGCCAGCTCGCCCCCGGCGGGAACGGTCAGGGTCGGCGCGTAGGCCCAGTTGCCGGTGGCGCCGAGGTGCCGGTGCTCCTTCAGGGCGAGCCGGCCGGGCTGGTCCCAGTCGACGCCGACCAGTTCGTCCGGGACGTCGCCGGGGTTGCGGACCGTGAAGAACGCGGCGGTGGCCGAGGCGCCGGTCGGGATCAGGATCCAGCCGGGCTCGGCCTGGACCGGCCGGGCCCGGCCCGCGCCGCCGACCGCGGTCCAGCCGGACAGCAGGACCAGTGACGCGGCGGCGGCCGCCAGGGGCGGGAGAGCGGCCCGGTTCATCGCGGCCTCCGGGGGGTGGTGCCGGTGCGGGTAGTGAAGGCAGGGGTGCCGACGCGGCGGGGGGCGGGCTGCCAGGTGCGCAGGCGCAGGCTGTTGCCGACCACCAGGAGCGAGCTGGCCGACATGGCGACGGCGGCGAGCATCGGGTTGAGCAGACCGACCGCGGCCAGCGGCACCAGGACCGCGTTGTAGCCGAACGCCCAGAGCAGGTTGACCCGGATGGTGGCCAGGGTGCGCCGGGCGAGCCGTACCGCGTCGACGACCGCCTCGATGTCGCCGCGCACCAGGGTCAGCCCGGCTGCGCCGATCGCCGCGTCGGTGCCGGAGCCGAGCGCGATGCCCAGGTCCGCCGAGGCCAGCGCGACCGCGTCGTTGACCCCGTCGCCGACCACCGCGACCGTGCGGCCCGCCGCGCGCAGTTCGGCGACCACCTCGGCCTTGCGTTCGGGGGAGGCTGAGGCGTGGACCTCGCCGATGCCCAGGTGCTCGGCCACGGTGCGGGCCGCACCCGGCTGGTCGCCGGTCAGCAGGACGGTCTCCAGACCCATCCCGCGCAGCCGGTGCACCGCCCGGTAGCTCCCGGGCCGCAGCGTGTCGCCGACCAGCAGGACCGCCGCCGGGCGGCCGTCCAGCTCCACCACGACCGCGGTGCGGCCGTCGGACTCGGCGCGGGCCAGCGCGTCCCGCAGCGCGGGCGTCCGGTCCGGGTCGGCCGGTCGGCGGGCGGAGGCGTCCTGGGCGGTGGCCGGCGCGAGGTCGGGGCGGACGACCCGGACGCTCCGCCCCTCGGCCGTGCCCCGGACGCCGACCCCGGGGATGGCGGTGAAGTCGGAGACCTTCGGCAGCTCGGGACCGCAGCGCCGGCGGGCCGCCGCCGCGACGGCCTGGCCGATCGGGTGCTCGGAGTGGTGTTCGACCGCCCCGGCGAGGCGCAGCACCTCGTCCGCCGACTCGCCCGGGGCGGTGACCGTCTCGGCGAGCTGCATGTGTCCGCTGGTCAGGGTGCCGGTCTTGTCCAGGACCACGGTGTCGATCCGGCGCAGGCTCTCCAGCACCTCCGGACCCCGGACCAGGACGCCGAGCTCGGCGCCGCGCCCGGTGGCCGCGAGCAGGGCCGTCGGGGTGGCGAGGCCGAGTGCGCACGGGCAGGCGACCACCAGGACCGCCACCGCCGCCGTGACCGCCGCCTGCGGGTCGGCGCCGGCCCCGAGCCAGAAGCCCAGGACGCACGCGGCCACCGCCAGCACGCAGGGGACGAACACCCCGGCGACGGTGTCCGCCAGCCGCTGGGCGCGGGCCTTGCCGGTCTGCGCGTCGGCCACCAGGGCGGTGATCCGGGCGAGTTGGGTGTCCGCGCCGACCGCGGTGGCACGGACCAGCAGCGAGCCGCCGATGTTCACGGTGGCTCCGGCGACCCGGTCGCCCGGACCGACCTCGACCGGGACGCTCTCCCCGGTCAGCAGACTCAGGTCGAGGGCCGAGCCGCCCTCCACCACCACCCCGTCGGTGGCCACCTTCTCGCCCGGCCGGACCACGAACTCCCGCCCCGGCAGCAGCTGTTCGACCGGGATCAGCCGCTCGGCCCCCGCCTCCCGGACACAGACCTCCTTCGCGCCCAGCTCGGCCAGTGCCCGGAGCGCGGACCCGGTGCGCCGACGGACCCGGCCCTCCAGCGTCCGTCCGCAGAGCACGAACAGCGGGACGCCGACCGCCGCCTCCAGGTAGACGTGCGCCGCGCCGCCGTCAGCGGTCAGCGAGAACGGCATCCGCATGCCCAACTCGCCCGCGCCGCCCAGGAACAGCGCGTACGCGGACCAGCCGAAGGAGGCCAGGACGCCCAGGCTCACCAGGGTGTCCATGGTGGCGGTGGCGTGCCGCAACCCCTGCCAGGCCCGGCGGTGGAAGCCGTACGAGCCCCAGCCGACCACCGGCAGCGCCAGAGCGAAGCAGACCCACTGCCAGGCGCGGAACTGGAGCGAGGGCACCATCGACAGGACGATGACGGCAACGGCCAGGACGGCCGTCACCACCAGCCGGGGCCGGTCCTCGGCGGGCTCGGCCGGGGCGGCGGCGGTGTGGCGGTCGCGGAGCGGCTCGGCGGTGTAGCCGGCGCGCTCGACCGCCGCGACCAGGTCGGCCGCCGGGACCTCCACCGGGTGCACCACCCGGGCCCGGCCGGTGGCCAGGTTGACGCCCGCGGTCACGCCCGCGATCCGGGCCAGCCGCTTCTCGACCCGGGCGACGCAGGCCGCACAGGTCATCCCGCCGACGGCCAGGTCCGTGGTGGTGAGCTCGCCGGCCTCCACCGGGGCGGTCATCGGCCCGTCCCCATGCCGTGGCCGTCCATGCCGGGCATGCCGCCGCCCGAGCCGCCCGGGGAACTGCTGCCCGGTGACAGGCCGGGGGAGACCGGCCCGGCGGTCCGGCCGGCCGCGAAGGCGCCCAGGAAGACGACGAGCAGGAGCAGGGCGAAGCCCAGCAGGAGGAGGGAGGGGCGGGTGCCCGGTTCGATTGCTTCCACGGCACAGCAGTCGGTCCGGGCGGCCGGTGAGTTCCCGGCCGGTTCCGGGTATCCGGCCCCGCAGCCCGGTACGGGCCTGTCCCACCGGTCCGTGCGTCCGCTTGCCCGCCCCGGCCGATCGCGCTCACGGAGCCGGGACGCGGAGCCCCCGGCTGCGTACGGTCTCGTCGTCGAAGTCGTCGAAGAACTCGCTCAGGGTGTCGGCGAGATGGCGGAGCGAGCGGGCGCAGAAGAGGTTCGGCTGGTAGCCGGAGATCTCGTAGGGGGTGGTGAGGACGGTCGCCACGTCCAGCGGGTGGATCCGGCTGCGGTCCAGCCGGGCGAGTTCGCCGGAGGAGGAGAGCAGGGCCGCGCCGAACGCCTTCGGGGTGCCGCGTTCGTCGATGACGCCGCACTCCAGGGTGAACCAGTAGACGTGGCTGATCACCTGGAGGGCCGTTCTGCTGTCGACCCGCATGGCGGCGCGCCCGACCACCCGGTAGAGCTCGGCGAGTTCGGGGGACGCCAGGTGGATGCCGTGGCCGAACACGTCGTGGATGACGTCCGGTTCGGGGGTGTAGAGCGGCAGCGCGGGGTGGCGGACGAACTGCACGGCGTGGAAGTACCCCCGGTCCATCGAGCCGAGGAACCGCTTGTTCGCCACCACCCCGCCGGTCGGCGTGAAGTCGAACCCCGTCAGCCGGCGTAACCGTGCGCCGACCTCGGAGTGCTGGGGGATGTGGTCGGTGGGGATCGGCGCCTGCTCGCGGGCTTCGAGCACCGGACGGCAGGCGTGGGCGTGGAGGGCGGTGGAGAGCGAGCGGTGGACCGTCCGCCAGGTGGCGTGCTCCGGCTCGGTGTAGGCCACCGGCGGCGCGGGATCGCCGACCCGGTGGTCCCGCACCAGGGCGGCCACGGCCTGCCGCCGCTCCAGGTACCGGGGGTCCGACAGCCCGGGGTGCCGGGCCGCGGGCCCGAGCAGGCCGTCGGGAGTGAGCGGGGTTCGTGCCCATGACTGTTTCACGAGGCCCTGTTTCCGGTGCAGGGAGAACGGTCCGGAGGCGATTTTTCTGACCGCCGACAGTGGTGTCAACCACCACTGCGAGAGCGGTAGTTCGTGTCCCCGGCCGGGTGCGCGGACGGGTGGGCGGGTTTCGGCCGATCCGTCGGCGGGGCCTCGGGAGCACCCGCGACCGCGCCCCGTCCGGCCTGTGGTGATCGGCCGTTGATCCCCCTTGCGCCCGGGGCAGCTGACCGGTGGCCGGAGGACCGGTGCGGCAGGACTGACGGCAGGTCCGGATCGCCCGGGTCGCCTACGACGCCGTGCGCGGGAACCTCCGCTCCCAGTCGCGTTCGAAGACCACCGAGCCGCCCTCCAGGGCGCTCAGGTGGCTGCGGGCGGTGAAGTGCGAGGAATTGCAGGCGAGTTCGGAGCGGGCGCGGACGGTGACGTCCCAGCCGAGGTCGGGGCGCTCCAGGCGGATCGTCCAGTCCGAGCGGGTGGTCGCGCTGAGCGGGTCGTCGGTCAGGATCCGGTACTCCTCGACGGCGCGCTCGTCGTAGACCAGGCCGTCGGGGTAGGTGAGCGGGCCGCCGTGGCCGGGCGAGACCTCCAGCCGCCACTCCCCGGCGGCGATGTCGCGGATCAGCTGCCGCTCGGGCCGCTCGGTGAGCGGCTCGGTGACGTGGACGTGCAGGCCGACCGCCTGCTCGGGCGGCTCGAAGGTGACCGGCGGGCTGCCCGCGTCGGCGGCCAGGTGCCGTACGGGCAGGACCAGCGCGCTGTGGCCGGGGTCCAGTTCGAACCCGCCCGCCCACGGCTGCGGCCACACCCACGGCCAGTACGCGGACGAGAGCGCGAGCCTGATCCGATGGCCGGGCGGGAACGAGTGCGCGATCCCCGCCAGCTCGAACCCGAGGTCCTCGACCCCGCCCGGCGTCCACTCCACCACCCGGTCCCGCCCCTGCCGGGAGGTCAGGTTGAGCACCCCGCGGGTGACCAGGGTGGACGAGCCGTCCGGCGCGACGTCGCAGAGCCGGGCGACGACCTGCCCGCGCCGCCCGTCGCACCGCACCCGCAGCCGCAGACCCGCCCGCCCGAGGATCTCGACCGGCTCGGGCAGCGGCAGCGAGTCGAAGCAGACCGACCGCCCGTCCTCCTCGCGCTGGTCGGGCGGCAGGTCGGCGGCGCTCCCGAACGGGAGGAAGCGCCCGGCGTCGGCGCCGGTGTGCTGCGGCGAGCGCACGTGCACGAACCGGTCGTCGGACGGTGTCCCGGCCGTCCGCAGCACCTCGTCCAGCCCGTAGTGGATCTCCCGGACGTCCGGCGAGGGCCAGGACTCGTCGCCCACCCACCGTCCGGGACGGTTGGCGTAGACCGTCGCGGGCAGTACCGACTCGTTCATCCAGCTGCGCAGCGCGGGCTCCCGCAGCACGCCGGTGTCGACGTCCTTGAGCCAGTGGTCCCACCAGCGCAGCGTCTCCTGCAGGAAGCCGATCGCGGGGCCGGGCGGCAGGCCCCGGTCGGGGTACTGGTGCGACCACGGGCCGATGATCGCGCGCACGGGCGCGTCCAGGTGTTCGACCAGCCGCAGCACGCTGTCCCGGTAGGGGTCGGCCCAGCCGCCGACGGCCAGCACGGCGGCCCTGATCGCCCCGTAGTCCTCGCAGGCGCTGCCCTGCCGCCAGTAGTCGTCCCTGGTCTGGTGGCCGAGCCGGTGGTGGAGCGGCGGTTCCACCGAAGCCAGCCGCTCCAGCCACATCGGCCGCCAGTCCTCCCCGACGTACCTGGGGTCCGGCGGCCGTCCGGCGAACGCCAGCATGGCGGCCGACCAGGCGTGCATGCCCACCGCCAGCAGCGAGCCGCCGAGGTAGTGGACATCGTTGTCGTAGCGGT
>NZ_JYJF01000152.1 GCF_000955975.1 Saccharothrix sp. ST-888 | reverse complement strand
GCTGTCCGCGTACCCCGACTACGGACTGGTCCGCAAGCGCGCCGACTTCGACGAACTGCTCGTCCGTCAGGCCGAGAAGGCCGGCGCTCGGCTGTACGAGCGCTGCAACGTCAGCGGCCCCGTGCTGGACGACCGCACCGGCCGGATCGTCGGCGTCACCGCCAGACTCGGCCAGGACAAGCGCCCGGTGACCTTCCGCGCCCCGCTGGTGGTCGCCGCCGACGGCAACTCCACCCGGCTCTCGCTCGCCATGGGCCTGCACCGCCGCGAGGACCGCCCGATGGGCGTCGCGTACCGGACGTACTTCAACTCCCCGCGCCACCAGGACGACTACCTGGAGTCCTGGCTGGAGCTCTGGGACAACCGCGACGGCCAGAAGAAGCTGCTGCCCGGCTACGGCTGGATCTTCGGCATGGGCGACGGCACCTCCAACGTCGGCCTCGGCATCCTCAACTCCTCGCCCGCCTTCGGCGAACTGGACTGGCGCGACGTACTGAAGACCTGGTGCGCCGGCATGCCCGAGGAGTGGGGCTACACCCCCGAGAACATGACCGACCCGATCCGCGGTGCCGCGCTGCCGATGGCCTTCAACCGGCAGCCGCACTACACCCGCGGCCTGCTGCTGGTCGGCGACGCGGGCGGCATGGTCAACCCGTTCAACGGCGAGGGCATCGCCTACGCGATGGAATCCGGCCAGATCGCCGCCGGCGTCATCGTCCAGGCCCACGCCCGGGTCACCCCCGCCGGCCGCGAGCGCGCCCTCCAGGCCTACCCCCGCATCCTCAAGGACGTCTACGGCGGCTACTACACCCTCGGCCGCGGCTTCGTGAAGCTGATCGGCAACCCGAAGGTGATGCAGCTCGCCACCCAGCGCGGCCTCACCCACCCCGTCCTGATGAAGTTCGTCCTCAAGATGCTCGCCAACCTGACCGACCCCCAGGGCGGCGACGCCATGGACCGCATCATCAACGGCCTCGCCAAGGTCGCGCCCAACGCCTGACGGCCCCGGGCTCCGGTTCCCGGAACGGGTGAAGTCCCGCCCGGGATCCGGTGGTTCCGACACGCTGCCCGGTACCCTGGACCACCGGCCGGTGTGTGCGACGCGCGTGTGGAAGCCCGGCAGAGAGCCGATCCGTCCGACCACGGCCGAACAGGTAGCGGAACTCATGACGCTCGACAGCCACTCGCCCACGCCACGCCTGTGGCTGCGCGCCGCAGGCTGGGCTCTCCAGCTGTGCGTGGCCTCGGTGGCGGCCGAGACCACCGCCGGCATGCTCTACGACCACTACGTCCGGGAGCCCACCCGACGCTGCCACCGGGTCGGCGCGGTACCACCGCCCGCCATCGGTCTCGGCGTGCTCGCCGTCCTCATCGGCCTCGTCGCCGCCGTCTGGCTGGTCCGCCTGCTCGCCACCTCCCCACGGACCGGCGGCGGCCTGGTCCGAGCCGTCCAGGTGGGGCTGGTCGTCCTGCTGGCCTTCGTCGCGATCCTGCTCGCCGTCGAGGCCCTCTCCCTCTGGGCCGACCTCGACCCGCCGGAGCTCGACCCGTTCAACTGCGGCGAGTGACCGAGGTGAGGCCGGCAAGCCCAGGTGGGCAGACCAGGCAGCGGCGCATGCCGATGTCTGGCGTGAGAGCGGGACGATCCTGATCTCGGCCTTGGGCAACGTGGCGGCGTACGCGGCAATGTCGTCGGGGTCCGAGGTCAGGATCGCCGCCCGGCCGTAGCCTGCGGCGGTCGGTACGGCGAGTGCGTCCACGACATTCGGACGCTTCTTCCCCGGCAAGGCGACGGTGCCGAGCATGATGCCGATGCGCTTGTAGTCCAGAAGGCTGTAGTCCGTCTTGACGTCGCAGTCACGGAGAAAGCGGTTCAGCCCGAACTGGGCCGCCGCCCCCGCCCGCCACACCTGGGCGACCACCGGTCCTGGGACCAGTGGGGTCGTTGACCGCAGCACACGGGCATGGTGCTGGGGGCGGCCTGGCCGCGGTTGGCCAGCCCGATCAGCATTTCCGCGTCGTAGACGACGGCAGGGATCACGCTGCGCTCCGCCCCGTCGTACCGAAGAAGTCATCCCACTCAGCGGTCACCTGTGGATCCGTCTCCGAGGCCGTGCCGGTCGGCGTCTCGCCGCCCTGGCCGGATTCGACCGCCGCGATCTGCTCGTCTATGTCACGGAAGATTTCGGTCTTGCGCTGTTCCCGCCGCACCGCCTCCATCGCCGCCTTGGTCATGAAGGCGGACACATCCTCGCCGAGCCGGGCTGCGGTCGCCTTGATCTGCGCGGTGTGATCTTCATCCGGGGAGATGGAAAAGCGCTGCTTGGCCATGGAGCCAGGGCAACACTGCGTGTGATGCCGACCTGGTTTGTCGCTCCGTGTGCGGCTCCCTTCGTCCGGGCGGGGTCGAGGGTAGGTGGATGACGGGCCAGGAGCAAGGGAGGAGGAGTGTGGTTAGCCCAGGGCTCCAAGGGGACAAGGAGAGTGTTCTTCCGGTCTTCCGGGGGTCGGTGGATCTTGGTCCGCGTTCGTCAGTCGCGGAAATGTCGTGACGTACAGCTTCGGGCTCTCGATGGCTATGCCGGCGCTCTCCCCATGGCAGCTTTCAGCATGCTGCCGGCGTAGTCGGGCATCCCAGACCTGTGGAGTTCCCAGCCCGCGTGGATAACGTCCGACTCGGGCCGTTCCCGGCCATAGATGGTGATCAGGGTGTTAGCGAGCGTGCTGTGATTGCCGCGGCGAAGCAGCGCCACAGCAACGGCGCTCTCGAAGGGGGTCAGAACCTCTGAACCCTCCTGCAGCAGGGACAGCGCTGCCGCCACATCGCCCTGGGTGTACAGCATGGCGGCACGGCTGGCCAGTTGCTCTGCCATGGCGGCATCGTCTGCTTGCAGCTGCCGGTCCCCGCCGCCGACGGGGACCGGCAGCTGCGCCGGGTTCCCTTGCGGCTCGCCCGGAGAAGCGGCGAGGCCGGCCTGGCCGGTACGGATCTGGCGCAGCTCCTCCTGCAGGGAACGGTTCTCCTGGCGGAGTTCTGCGCAGGCTCTGCAGATCCATGGCTCGGCGGCGGCATGTATTTTGACCAGCTCGTCCTCCCTGATGCCGACAGCGCCGTCATCTCCTATGACCTCGCAAGCCAAGGAGTGCAGCCGACGGATGAATGCCTTCGAAGGGAGCTTCCTGCCATTGAAGTACCTGGATAACTGGCCCTCTCCAATGCGCCAGTCCCTTTCGGCCAGCAGCTGTGCCAAGCGCGCGAGCGTCATCTTCTCGGCTGAGTGCTCCCTGAGCCGGTGGCGCAGGTCCTGGAGTGCCAGCGCGAGCTCGCGACGTCCCGGCGGCAGGGCCTCTGACAGTCCGGTTCCGGCTTGCTCAGGACGCATGCTGAAGCACCTGCCTATCTCGCGTGGATGCCGCCAACTCCCATGATCAGTAGACACCTTGACTACTTTCGGAGCAAGGCCGTTCGCTACTGGACCGCGCCAGCTCAGGGTGCTCTTATGGACGGACCCCCAGGAGCTTGGATCAACGGAGGGCGTATGTGCCTGACAGCCATGCGTGATCTGGGTGGGCTGTGCTGTGTGACCTGATTGGAGGCTGTGCATGACGCCGCCGTCGTGGCAGGGCGAGGTTCCTCGCGGAGGAGGCAAAGCAAGGGTCGCTCTCTGGCTGGAGGCTGAAGTCGGGGAAGGGGGGATCTTCACGATGACGCTTCTGCGACAGGCCATCCCAGGCGTGGCCCAGATCGACCGGCGACTCCGTGAACTCCGCGGATACGGCTGGCAGATCGCCACCTACCGTGATGACGCGGCGTTGAAGCAGGAGGAATACCGGTACGTGGCCCGGGGACAAGAGTTGTGGCTTCCCGGCCAAGCCAAGGCTTCTCTGCAGAGCAACAGCCTGACCGCACCGCAGCGCATCAAGGTCTGGCAGGCCGATAACTTCCTCTGCCGGACGTGCGGCGTTGGCACTGGCGAGTCGTACGACGATGGCGTTGAGCTCTCCAAGCTCAACATTGCCCGGCGAAAGGTCCGGCTGGCTGACGGGGTGACTGAGACTCAGCTCGTGACCGAGTGCAAGCGGTGTCACGCAGGGCGGGATGAGCGGGAGGTAGACCTCGGCGAGATGCTCAGCCGCGTCCACGACCTGGCGCCGCTTGAGCGGAAGGTGCTGGCCGGATGGATTGAAGCCGATCGCCGCACTCCGGGTGCTCTCGAAAGGCTGTGGGGCAACTATCGGACGCTTCCGGAGAGGTCCCGCAGGGCGATTGCGCAGGCCGTTGCTGGCGAGAACGAGTGAAAGGGCTGGACAGGCGGATGTCACGAGAGCTTCCGTTGCCGCCGCGCGCGGCTGAAATCGGCGAACTGATTGATCTGAGGGTTGAGGAGGTGAAGAGGTCGGGCGGGACGCGTGAGACGGTCACTGTTGACTGGAACGGTCAGTCCCTGCATGTCGAGGTGATCGACCTCTCGCTCAGGGATGTGTACTTCAATCCCGCGACCCATCGGATCCGTGCCCAGCGCAGTCACGATCCTGAGCGTGACGCGGAACTCGACAGGGATCCCTGGAACGCCCGGAGCCAGGACTACCTGGCGTACCTTCTGCAGGCCGAGCCGACCAACCCGCATGTGCGAGATGCGGACTTCGACAAGCTGAAAGAAAGTCTCGGCCAGTTCGGTCAGAACGATCCCGGGCTGGTGACGCACCACGGTGTCCTGGTAAACGGAAACTCCCGTGCGGCAGCCATGCGTGAGAACGGCGCCCAGTCCATGCGGGTGGGTGTCCTGCCGGCTTCCCTGACTTGGGAGGACATCAACGCAGTTGAGCTCATGCTGCAGCTCCGCAAGGACCACCGGCGCGAGTACTCGTACATCAACAGGTTGCTGGCGATGGAGGAGCAGGCGTCGCTGGGGCGGACACCGGAGGCAATCGCGAAGGACTTCCGGATCCGTCCCTCCACCTATCAACAGGAGAGGTGGATCCTCAGCACCATCAGGGAGTTGATTGACCGGAGCCGGGATGGTGACGGTCTGGCTCTGAGACTGGTCGACTTCGAAGGTGACCAGGAGAAGCTCAAAGAGTTGCAGCGTCTGTACGAGAAGCTCGAAGGGGTCAATGCGGACCAGGGAGAGCTGATCAAGGAGACGCGTCTTGCGGCGATCCTCCTGGGTTTCTCCAAGACGGATGTCCGGCACATTGACGAGGATTTCATTGAGAAGGACTACCTCAGTCACACCCTGCCGTTGAGCCTGGCTGATGCCACTGTCAGCAGTGGGCCGGAGAGTGAACTCATTCCGGGGCTGGGTGTTTCTGTGCCGAGGGCATCCACTGCGGTCTCGGCAGCCCGGGAACTCAACAACCGGATCCTCCGCGCCACCGCAGCGGTGAAGAGCGCAAGCACGGGCCTGGCAGACGACAGCCGACAGGAAGCCCAAGAGGTCATCGACTCTGCCAAGACGGCCTTCGACGGAGCCATCGATGCTGCCGGCCGGGACGCCAGGGTCAGGAAGCGCAAGCAGTTGGCTCCCGCACGTCTCGCAGAGGCATGCGCGGACATTGACCAGTGCGTGCTGGACCTTGTCCAGGCCCGTACGACACGGAGTCTGGATGAGGAGGCATTTGACGATGCACTGCTGAGGCTGCGGGGCAGCCTCCAGAAGCTGGCTCAGCAGGCAGAGCGTGGTATCGCTTCCCCGGGGGACGGTCTGTCCTGGCTGCTCGATGCCGTGACTGTCAAGAGTGACCGATGACGGAGACGATTGCTGAGCCATCGCTCCGCCTTGGTTTCGACGAGACGCGCACCAGGGTGATCCTGCGGGTCACCAGGGAACGTCAGGGAGATCTCATCCAGCTGGCAGGCCGCTTCCGCACGAGCAGCCAGCAGAGCGAGCTCTCAGTGATGGTTGAGCTTGATGACCTGCTGACTGGCCTCGGCAAGCTGCGCAGCTGGCCGTATCCAGCCGATGTGGAGTGGGATCGCGAGCTGCGGGACCTCGTCGTTGGTGTCGTCCAGGATGCCGATGCGGTCAAGCAGCAGCTGGAAGATCCTGGTCGCCCCTGGCATGTCTCACCCAGTGACGTGCCCTCGCTTCTTGGACAGAGTTGGCGAGCTGAACTGGGGGAGTTCCAGCTGCGGGATATCGCGAAACTTCTCTCGCTCCAGCATGGTGCCAATTTCAGTGTTCCTGGTGCTGGCAAGACCCGGGTGGCACTTGCGCTCTACGCTGCGCAAAGAGAGCAGGGCAAGGTCAGCCGACTACTGGTTGTCTGTCCGAAATCTGCTTACGAGTCCTGGCAGTACGAGACTGGCGCATGCTTCAGTCTGCCGCTGCGCCCCCACATCCTCGATCGTCCACTGGACGAGTGGGCGGAGGTGCTGATCGTGAACTATGAGCGTCTGGAGCGGTCTTTGCCGACGCTCTCCGGTTGGATGCGGACAGCCCCAACGATGATCGTGCTGGACGAGGCCCACAGGATGAAGCTCGGTGCCCGGGGTACGTACGGCGCCGCCTGCATGGCGCTCGGCCCACTCGCCAGGCGGCGGCTGATTCTTACGGGTACGCCGGCACCGAACGGGTCCAGGGATCTGGAGAGCCTGCTGGGATTCGTGTGGCCGGGACATGGCCAGCAGACTGTGTCCCGAGCCGTGTCGGGGCGAGACCTCGCCTACGCCAGCACCGTGTTGAGACCGCTGTTCACCCGGACGACTAAGCAGGAGCTTGGGCTGCCTCCGGTGAAACTCCGGATGCGGTACGTGGACATGCCGCCCCTGCACAGCGAGCTCTACAGCTCGCTTGTCGGAGGCATGCGCAGCGGCGCCGCGCGTGACGATCTCAGTTCTCTGGGCAAGACTGCGCTGCGTCTCCTGATGGCGGCCACCTGCCCGGCACTGCTGGTGGAGGGGGCAAGCCGCTATGAGCCACTCGCTTACCAGCTGCCTCCGCTTCAGGTCCCAGAGGGACAGCCCCTGTACAGCCTCCTGCAGAAGCTCCCGGACTACGAGATCTCCCCGAAGTACCAAGAAGCCGCCGCAATCGTCGCCAGGAACGCAGCGGAGGGGCGCAAGACTCTGGTCTGGACCACCTTTGTCCGTGGCTTGAGCACTCTTGCCCAGCTGCTCGAGAGGTACGAGCCTGCGGTCGTGCACGGCGGGACGGCCGACCGGGAGGAGCAGCTGAGGCGCTTCCGTGAAGACCCGCAGTGCAAGGTGCTGGTGTCCAACCCCGCCACCCTCGGTGAGGGCATCAGCCTGCATCAGGTGTGCCACGACGCCGTGTACGTGGACAGGGATTTCATGGCCGGGCGCTTTATGCAGAGCCTCGACCGCATCCATCGGCTCGGCCTTGATCCAGACACCGAGACCAGGATCACAGTCCTTGCCGCGCGCAACACCATCGACGAGGTCGTGGAGTCGCGACTGGAGCAGAAGCTCCGGTTCATGGCAGCCGTTCTTGATGACCCGGCCGTTCAGCAGCTCTCGGATCTCCAGGAAGAACCCGCGATCGCCGCCGGACTGGCGCCGGGCGACATGGAGGCGCTCGTGCGGCACATGGACGCGGGGCCGCGCCGGTAGTGTTGGCTCTCTGCCTGCCAGATCCAGCTGGCAGGCAGAGAGCCAACAGCACTTTGCCACCTCTGAGACACTTGAGACTCTCACTGTGTCGACGAGGAGGATCCCGTGCCAATGGGCGCCAGCCGGAGGAGCCAGCAGACGGCGCCGAAGCTGACATCGATCGAGATCTGCGCTGGTGCGGGCGGTCAGGCGGTTGGTCTTCACAAGGCCGGCTTCGCACATCGCGCTCTCGTCGAGCTAGATCCTCACGCTGTCAAGACGCTCAGGGCCAACGTTCACCCCCGGCTTGGATGGCCCCAGGAGCAGGCGCAGGGGCTCCAGCCGATGAACGTGCTGGATTTCCGTAGTTCCAGCCTCCTCAAGGATCTCCGGCTGAAGCCGGGAGAGCTCGATCTGCTGGCTGGAGGCGTTCCTTGCCCGCCGTTCTCGCTGGCAGGGAAGCAGCTTGGCCCGGATGACGAGCGCGACCTGTTTCCAGAGATGCTGGAAATTGTTGACCTGCTTCGCCCGAAAGCGGTAATGATCGAGAATGTGCGCGGCATTCTGGAGCCGCCGCACGTTTTCATTGACTACCGCAGGGAAATTCTCGAGAAGCTGCGCAGTCTTGACTACGTGGTTCCGGAAATCAAGAGCTCCTGGTCAGTCCTGGAGCAGGATGTAGCCATGAGGAAGGTGTGGCGGCGGCTGGATGCGCGCGACTTTGGTGTGCCGCAGCTCCGGCCCCGAGCGATTCTTGTGGCCATCCACAAGGATCACCTCAACGGCAATGAATTTATCTGGCCCCGGAGGCTCAAGGGCGAGCTCGTCTCGGTCGTTGAAAAACTCGAGGGTTCCATGCGTGAGCGCTATGAACCGTTCTGGGACTTGAATAAGTGGGGCCAGTCCCCGAAGCCGGATGAGTTCACCGGCCGACAGCGGTTTGAGAGGTGGCTGGAGCAGGCTGAGAAGGCCCGCAGTGGCTCCACCGAAGGCGTTGCGCCGACCCTGGTCGGAGGCTCGAAGAAGCACGGGGGCGCGGACCTTGGGCCGACCCGCGCGAAGCAGGCATGGAAGGAGATGGGGGTTGACGCCATGGGGGTGGCCAATGACCCGGCTGTCTGTGATGCGCCCCGCGATCTGTTCCGGGAGAACGGTCCCATGCTGACTGTCGGGCAGGCTGCGATTCTGCAGGGGTTCCCTGAGGAGTGGAAGTTCGAGGGAGGGAAGACGGCGCGGTATCGGCAAGTCGGCAATGCCTTTCCGCCGCCAGTGGCTGAGGCTGTTGGCCGGGCGATCGCTGCAGTGCTGAGGCCTAAGGGCCGTGAGGAGCTACTAGCGAAGTACGAGCTGGACGGCGCTGCTGATCACCTGGCGGAGTCCAGCAGCGAGCAAATGGAGATATTTGCGCCGTCAGTCCTTGCTGCTACTCGTCCGGCGCGCAAGAACAATGTCGGCGATCTTGCTCGCGCATAGATCCGATGGCTCGTGCTCCCAGAAGCGGAGCACGAGCCATCCTGCCTCGGTCAGCTGGCTGTCGGTGTCGCGGTCACGCTCCATGTTGCGCACGACTTTTTCTGACCAGTAGCCCTGGTTCGTTTTGGGCGGTACGTAGTGCGTCGGGCAGCCGTGCCAGTAGCAGCCGTCGATGAAGACGGCGACCTTGGTAGGGCCGAAGACGATATCTGCCGTCCGGCGGAGATGCGGGAGCGGGCGTGCCGCCACCCGGTATCTGAGCCCCTGGGCATGCAGTATCTGCCGGATCAGCAGCTCGGGCTTGGTGTCCCGTGCCTTGATCGCCTGCATGTTCCTGCGCCGCGCCGCCGAGGATGCCCATGAGCCCGGCGGCGGTTCCCATTTCTCCGAGTCCGACATGAGATCAAGCTTCCCAGGAGGGGTGCGGTCGCTGCGAACCTGATGCTTCTGGTTGGCCAGGCTTCTTGGACCGCTCCGCTCAGAAGAGGGTATCCGCACTTGCATCGGCCTGGGAGGCCGTGCGCTGGGCCGGGACGGTCTGCAGAAGATAGGGCTTCAGGTGCTCGGCGATGGCGTTGGCCAGTACAGGTGGGACGGCATTGCCGATCTGGCGAGCGATCTCGATCTTGCTGCCACACCAGACGAAGCCGTCGCTGAAGGTCTGGAGCCGGGCGGCCTCCCAGTGGGTGATTGGGCGATTGACCCGGTTCCCGGGATCGTGCTCATCCCACTGCGGGTGCAGGTACTGCCCCTTCTCCGGCTTGAAGAACTCGGTGCGGATGGTCAGGGAGGGCTGGTCCCACCGCATCCGTCCCATCACGTCGGTGGTGCCGGTTTTCTTGTTGCGCCAGCACGGCGGCAGGAGGTCATAGGGAACGTTGAACCGGCCACCACCAGGGGGGACGTGGTCATACCGCTGCAGTGAGAGCTGGGTCGGCTGTCGGCCGAGATGCAGGTCTAGCGCTTTGAAGGGACCGGGCACCGCCTCGCCGAAGAACTCGGATGAGACCGGGGGGAGCTCGGTCGTCCCAGGGAAGCGCGGCAGGTCGGAGATCGCATCGCGCACCGTCCGCCATGGACGGAGATCTGTGCCTCCGTCCAAGGCATGTGTGTGCTCCGGCAGTTCGATCTTGCCGATGCGGGAGCCGATGACGATCGCTCGCTTCCGCCGCTGAGGTACGCCGTAGTCTGCGGCCAGGAGCAGGCCGTAGCTCAGCTCGTAGCCTTCCAGCAGACCGCCGGCGTCTGTCTCCTGGAGGAGGAGCGCAAACTCTGAAGACTTCAGGAACCGGTCAACGTTCTCGATAACGAAGACCTTGGGGCGGGCATGCCGGACGAAGCGGATGTACTGCTTCCAGAGCTTGTTGCGCGGGTCGTTGACGTCCCGCGTGCCCAGGTTCGAGAACCCCTGGCACGGCGGGCCGCCGATGATCAGGTCTGCTTCTGGGATGTGATGGTCCGGGATCTCCGCTATATCGCCCCAGTGGGTGTGCGACTCTCCGAAGTTCGCGGCGTAGGTGGCCGCGGCCGAACGCTCCCACTCCACGGCCATTACAGGCTTGTACCCCTGGGCTGCCTGGAAGCCAGCGGTCATGCCTCCGCATCCTGCGAACAGGTCGATCATCGTGATGGGTTGGACCATGAACACAGGTTAGATGACTGTCAGTTGTATTTGGATCGCATTAATGCGGAGGTGCTGGCCGGGCGAAGAGACATTGAACGGAGGTGAGGCTGTGGCTGTTGACCGGTGCGCCCCGAGAGAGTTGGTGTCTGACGCGCAGCCACAGAGCGGCTTCCAGGGTGAGCGATGCGGCCAGATCTCCCCGTACGGCGTGGCC
>NZ_JYJF01000151.1 GCF_000955975.1 Saccharothrix sp. ST-888 | reverse complement strand
TCTGGGTGCCGGGCCGGTAGCCGGAGTTGTAGAGCGGGCGAATCACGGCACAGCGCGGGTCGGTGTAGACCACGGGCGGGAGTGTGGGCAGCTGTGTTGGCCGGGGCGGGATCACGGCCGCGGTGACGGCCGTCGGCGTGGCGTCAGCCTGCCGGGTCCGGCGGGCGGCGAGTCGGCGCGCGCGAGGCCGGCCGGGACCGGTCGGCGCGGCGACGCCGGGGCTGGCTGCGAGGTGGAGAAGGTGCCCGACGACGGCAGGAGGAACGGCGCTTACGACCCCGACGAGCCATGCCTGATCGGCGGCCATGTGGCCGGTGGTGATCAGGTGGCTGACGACCTGGGCGGCCAGCGTCAGGATGATGGCGGTGACGGCTCCGGCGATGGCCGAGAAGCGGGCCCGCGATCCCTTGGACCGGTGGGAGGCGACGACCGCGGCGATGCCGGCGTAGGCGCTCATGGCGAACGGCATGCCGAACGCGAACGGCGTTGCCCATCCGGCGAGGCGGGCGAGGTGGTACTCACCGGGGGCGCACATCAGCAGGGTGACGGCGAGGACGACGGGGCGGCCGGCGGTGGTGGCGGTGCGCGCGTACCAGGGCGCGCGGACGCCGATAGGGTGGCTGGTAGCCATCGGAGGAGCACTCTCCTGTGGTCAGGGCCTGGGCTGGGGCTGCGATCCCCACGCCTGGGCCCGTTCTGTTGTGTGTGATCAGCTTACCGGCGAACAGTCGCCATGTACTCCCAACTCAGGCTGCCAGGACTGAAGTTCGCCGCTTCACCTGCGTGACCTCCTGGCTGTGCGCGGCCCGGCACGGCGGGCAGGACGGGATGCCGAGCAGGGCGTGCAGTCGGTAGCCCCAGCGAGACCCGGCCGCCGGTAGGGCGTGTTGGGCGTCGAGGTCGCGGATGCGGCGGGCTCGGACGCGTTCGGCGCGGGCGACGTCGCAGACCTCGCAGGTCTCCTGGTAGGCGATGTGGCGGCGGCGTTGGGCCTCGGTGCCGCAGTCCGGTCCCGGTTCGGCGGGGAGGGTTGGGGTGTCGGGGAGTTCGGTGTGGGGAGTGCCGCGCTGGTCGTCGGTGCGGCCGGCCCAGGTGCCCCATTCCTGCTGCTCGGTGGCCCAGGTGTCGCAGGCCGTTCGGGCGGGGCAGGTGTGGCAGATGGCTTGGGCCTGGTCGAGGGTGTCGGGGGTGTCGAACAGGGTGGCTTGGCCGACACAGGGGAGGAGGCCGGCCGTGGTGGGGGGTATGAAGTCGGGCAGGGTGAGCACGGCGGCCTCCTCGGTGGGGCAGGGCGGGTGAGTGACGGGCGTCAGTTGCGGGGTGACAGGGCGTCAAGCTCGGTGATCACGTCGAACGGGCAGAGGTGGTCGTGCCACCTGCAGGGGCTGGCGGGCTCCGCCTGGGTGGCGAACGCGCGGACGGCGGTGATGCGGGCCTGGGCCTGGGCCAGCTCTTCGCGGAGTCCCTGGACGGCAAGGCGGAGCGCGGGCCCCTCGGCGGGTCCGAGAACGCCTCGGGCGGCACGGTCAACCAGGCGGTCAAGCTGGGTGTCAGAGTCGGTCACGACTGCCCCTCGCTGTCCCCGTGCAGCCGCCGCACGACCTGCAGCGCGATGTTCTCGGCGAGGTCGCACACGTCGAGGTCGTTCAGGTCGTCCAGGTCTCGGGTGTAGTGCTCGATGACCTGCTCGATGAGGTCGGTCAGCTGGTCGACGGCGTCGGCCGAGGCGGGGGCGGGTTGGTCAGACACAGGTACTCCAGCGGGCTGTGTGGCGGGTTCTGGTGTGGTCCCCGGGCGCGGGGATCGGCGGGACCGGTTGCGGGCCGCCGAGGGACTGGTGTGGCCCCTCGGCGGGGTCCGGCTAGAACGGGGGCTGCTCGGTGGCCCAGGGGTCATTGGCGGGCGTCTGCTGCCCGTGCTGGGTCTGGGGCTGCTGGCGGCTGTTGGGGGTGCTGTTGCCGTCGCGCTGGGTCTTCTGGACTCGGGCGGTGGCGTAGGCGAGGTTGGGGCCGATGGAGCGGATCAGCAGGGCGGGCTTGCTGTGCTTCTGGCCGTCCTTCTCCCAGGTTTCGGTGCGGACTTCGCCGGTGACGAGGACCTCCATGCCTTTGGTGAGGGACTCGGCGCAGTTCTCGGCGAGGTGCTGCCAGACGGTGCCGTCGATCCACAGGGTGTCTCCGTCGATCCAGTTGCCGGCGGCGTCCTTCTTGCGGCTGTTGAAGGCGAGGCGGATCTTCGCGACGCCGTTGCCCGCCTGGGTGAAGCGAAGTTCGGGGTCGTCGATGAGGCGGGCGATGCCGGTGAGGGTGGGCAGGGGCATGGTCAGTTCTCCTTGGTGAAGGTGCGGACGAGTCGGGGGCCGATGGTGGGTTTCACGAGAGGGCTCCGGTGGGTGAGTGGCCGCTGAAGGGGTGGGTGTCGATGGGGGTGTAGGAGCGCCAGGGCCATCCGCCCTCGGCGCCCTGGCAGATGAAGTTCGGCCAGGCGCGTTCGTCGCGGGCGCCGCGCCAGGGGAGAACGCGCCGGCCTCGGTCGTCCTGGGCGGTGCGCTCGTCTTCGACGGGGCGGAGGCCCATGCCGAACTCGGGCCAGCGGAGCCAGAGACTGGATCCGACCGGGGCGAGTCCACGGGGGCCGAAGCCGGTGGCCTTCGCGGCGTGGGCCTCGAGGGAGAGCGCACAGTTGGCGGTGGCACGGGCTTCGTCCAACACGACGGTGACCTTGCGGGCGTGCTCCTCGCTGTTGGGGTCACCTGCGTGTAGGCGGTAGATGGGTCCGATTATCAGCAGGTCGGGCATGACGGTCTCGACGCGGCGCATCAGCCAGGCCCGGCCGTCAGCGCGCGTGAGGTCGACGCCCTCGGGCCGGATGTCGATGTGGAGCTGGCCGCGCCGGACGGGGGTGCGCTGGCGTTCGGCGATGTTCATGAGGGCGCGGTAGTGACGGCGGGACTGGCGGCCGGAGTTCTCGCAGTCGAGGACCAGGACCTTTTGCGCGCCGAGGGTGTTGTGCTCGTGGCCGAAGGGCATGACGCCGGCGGCTGCGGTGACGGCGATCTGCCGCTGCAGAACGCTCTTGCCGCCGCCTTCGCCTGCGGTCCAGATGACGCGGTCGGTGTGTTCGATCAGGCCGGGCAGGACCCAGTCGTGGCCCTCGTCGTTGACGGCGAGGAAGTCGTGCATGTCGAGGGCGGGAGTGTCCGCAGCGGCGCGGCCGGCGTCGCGGACGTCGCGGGTCTTGGTGACGGCGAGTTCGGCGAGTTCGGATGCGTCGTTGTCGGCGTCGGGTGCCCAGCCCATGGCGGTGATCTCACGGCCGGTGCGGATGAGTGCTCGGCGAAGGGCGAGGTCGCGTATGCGGTCTGCGCACCAGAACGCGCTGGCGCCGTGCTCGGCGGCCTTGATGCAGGTGTGGATGTAGGTGGGGCCGCCAATGCGGGCGAGGTCGCCACGGGCTTGCAGGGTGGCGGTGACGGTGAGCGGGTCGATTGGGTCGGTGGTGTCGGCGAGTTCGGCGATCGCCTGGTGGATGAGCGCGTGGGCGGGCCGGTAGTAGTCGGCGGTGTTGAGGTTGGTCTCTCGGAGGAGTCGGCGGCTGTCGGATGCGGTGATGGCCGAGCCGAGGTATGCCTGCTCGGTGGGGAGGTCATTCGGCTCTGCGGGGCCGAACGGGTCGTCGTGGTCCGTCATCAGAAGATCCCTCGGTCTTGGTAGGACTGCTGCTGTGACTGGTGTGGTGCGGGTGGCTGTGGCGTGGTGAGTTCGTCGTCGTAGCGCTCGCCGTTGAGCCAGGTGGTGGGGTGCGGGATGAACTTGGGGTCGGTGCCGGCGGTGCGCCAGAACGCGGCGTGCTTCTGTGCGGCCTCGGTGAGGTGCGCGGGGTCTGCTCCGCGCTTGATGGCTTTCGCCCATGCGGTCTTCGCGGTGCCCTTGCCGACTCGGCGGGGGTAGGCGGCCCAGAAGGCGTCGAAGGCGGCGGAGGTGTTTGTAGATCTACTACTGAGGGGGTTGAGGGGTAGGGGTCCGGGTTTTCCGGACGCTATGGGGGTGAAATCCGGACCCAACTCGCGAGTTGCGTCCGGGTTTCCCGGACCCTTTCGGCTCGGATTGGGTCCGGGTTTTCCGGACCCTGTGGGGGCGGTAGCGTCCGGGTTTTCCGGACCCAACTCGTGAGTTGCGTCCGGGTTTCCCGGACCCTGTTCGTTCTCCCCCGCACCGCTGAGGAGGGGTATCCGGTAGACCGCTCGGTGTCCGCGTCGGCCGCTCTCGACCACCTCGAGGGCGCCCTTCATCCGAAGTGCCTTCAGCACCTCGTAGCGGCTGGATCGGCCGGGTAGGCGCATCCGGTGGACCGTTCGGGGGTCGTCCTCGATGCCGGGCCAGCACGCGCGGGTGGTGTCGTTGGCGTCCTCCGCCAGCACGGCGAGGACCCATGCCTCGCGGTGCGTCAGCGTCGAGGGGGCATGGTTCATGACCTCGACGATCAGGCGGATTCCCACGGGCGGCTGTCCTTCGTTCAAGGGCTGTACTGGGGTTGTGGCTGGTGCCCGCCAGCCGGTGGCATCCGGCGGGCACCAGCGGTCAGCGGGGAAGGCGGCAGAGAAGCCACCCGGTGCCGTCCGGACGGACGATCTCGAGGGCGGGCCACGGCCAGTCAACGCGCACAATCCGCAAGCGGAGCAGGCTCTGCAGGGCGCTCATGCGCTCACCGCCTTGACGTCCCGCACCCACTCCAAGGCACTGGCGTCCAGGGCGAGCCGGGCCCGGGTGACCGCAACGTACGCGAGGCGGGCCTCCTCTCGGCGCACGGTGACCAGCTTCGTGACTGGGTCGGCCGACGGGGCACGGAAGTCCGTGTGGATCCGGACGGTGTCCCACTCACGGCCCTTGGAGCGGTGGGCGGTTGACACCGTGATGTCGGCTTGGCCCTCGGGGGTGAGGCGCTCGGTGGCGGCGATGATGGCCTGCGGCCCGTGGTCATCGATCAGCTTGACCAGAACCCGGAGATCAGCGCCGTCGGCCTCCTCGCCGGCGTACTGCCGGACCTGCTCCCACGACGCGAACGCGGCGGGTTCCGGGTGATCGGTGTCGCGGCCGGCCTGGAGGTCGGCGGCAGCGCGGGCGAGTCGCTGCATGTCCCCGCCGCCCCCGACAAGGGCGACGCGGTGCCCGGCCTCCAGGTAGTCCATGACCACGGTCATCGCCCCCGCGTTGGTGCGGCAGAGCATGGCCCGCGGGGCCGAGACTGGGCCGAGGGCAGAGGGGATCGGGTCGTGGCCGGTGAGGCGGAGCGGGGCGCCGACGATGAACAGCCAGCGGTTCGCCTCCTCCGCGATCGCGGGGCCGAACCGGAACGACTGCGACAGGGCGAGGGACTCGGCGCTGAGCTCGCGTTCGAACTGGGCGAGCGCGTCGTTGGCGCCGCGCCACTCGTAGATCTGCTGGGCGGAGTCGCCGACGGCGATCCGCTGGGCGTGCTCCTGGGTGAGGAGCACGCTGGACACGACGTCGTTGGTGTCCTGGGCCTCATCGAGGAGCACGACGTCCGCGTCCAGGCGCGGGCGGCCGAGCTGCCACATCTTCAGGTAGTGGTCGTGCTGGAACTTCAGGGCGCCTTGCGGGCGGAGCAAGTCGGACCACGCGGCGCGAGCCACGGGCAGGACCAGCTGGGCGAGTTGGGCGATCGAGTCGGGCAGGCTCAGCCCGGCATGCCGGGGGATGTGCCGGGACGCGATCTCGAGGTCGGCGCCGTAGCACCAGCGGGTGATGGTCTCGAGCGCGTACCGCATGATCTTCCGGGACGGCATCGCGACCTTGTCGCCGAGATCGTTGACGATGACCGGCGTCGCACCGAGGTTGAGCAGGCCGGGGACGTCGAGGATCTGTGCGGCGGTGTGGGCGGTCTGCCGGGGGCCGATGAGCCGGTGGGCGTACTGGTTGCCGATTGCGCGGAACGCGAGGCTGTGCGCGGTAGAACAGGCAACGTTGCCAGGGAAGGAGCGTGCCGCGTCGGTGGCGATGGACTTGTTGTAGGCGATGTACAGCATCCGACGGCGGGAGTCTGAGCGGCCGATCATTTTGAGCGTGCTGGACTTGCCGCAACCGGCGCCGGCCTGCAGGACAAGGTCGAGTCCGTCGCCGTACGTCTCGATCGCCGCGACCTGCTCCGGGGTGGGGTTGACCACAGGGGTTACCTCCTCTCGAGGGGTGGGCGGGGCCGCGCAGAGGGGAGGGCTGCGCGGCCCCGCGGTTCGGGTGGGTCAGGCGGCGTGCTGGGTTTTCTCGAGGGCCTTGACGGTGGCGTCCTCGAGGTCGTCCAGGTGCTGGCCGATGGTGTCGGCGGTGTACCGGACCAGGGCGTCGATCAGGGCGCTCGCCTCGCGGATGTCGAGGTCGTTTGCGGTGGGCACCGGGCGGCCGACGATGAGGGAGGTGGCCCGCAGGCGGTCGGCGCGGTCGCGGATGCCGAGCTCGCCGAACGTGGCGCCCATCTTCCGCAGCTGCTGGGCAGTTGCCGGGCCGGGCCGCTCGCTCTGCGGAGCGGCCGGGGCCGGGGCAGGGGGCTCGTCGGGTGCGGGAGCCGGGAGGTCGGCGACCGGCGCGGGCTTGGCGGCCTGCCCGTACTCGCTGATCACCGCACCCAACGTGCTCGGAGCGCCGGACGTCGGGTGCAGGATCGGCGACCCGAGCACGTTGCGGCGCTTGGCCAGTGCGTGCAGTTCGAGCGCCTTCTGATAGGTGAGTCCGAGCTGCAGCAGGTCGTCCAGGATGGACTGGACCGGGTCGATGCCCTGGCCGAGTTGCTCGAGGATGATCTCCGCCAGCTCGGGACCAGGATGGTGGATCGTCAGGTTCTCGAGGGGCTGGTACCGGGTCTTGGTGACGGTTCCGGTGCCCTCGACCATGTCGATGATCAGACCGAGCTCGTACTCTGCGCCTTCGCGCTGCACGGCCTTGACGCCGACCTTGGTGACCTTCTTACCCTCGATGGTGTAGTCACCCTTGGTTCGCATCGTGACGATCACATGGCCGGGGAAGTTCAGCAGGGACTCGAGCATGTCCTGCTCGATCGGGTTTCCTTCCCTCCAGCCGCCGAACGAGCCGCCCGCGCCCGGCTTGCGTCCGGCCTCCTCGACGATGGAGAGCAGGCCGCCCTTGCCGTTCCAGAAGTGCGACCAGGAGTCCACGATCAGGACGGGGATGCTGGCTGCGGCTGCGGCCCGGACCGCCTCGATCAGGTTGCGCGGGTCGTAGTTGTCGAGCGGCAGGTGCAGGAAGTCGATGCCGCCGAGGTCCGGCCGTCCGGAGACGGGGGCGTAGGTGAGCGCGGATCCGCGCTCGGTGTCCACCACTCCGGTGGGGCCGCCGTCGGCGAGGCGCTCGGCGATTCGCAGCGCGGTCATGGTCTTGCCGGATCCGGCGGGGCCCTGCAGTCCGATGCGAGCCTTGGCCTGCTCGCGGGTGGCCGGAGCGAACGTGAACGCGGTCATCGGGGGTCCCCCTCGGTGGTGTGGTTGGTGGTGCGGGGCGGCCAGTGCTGGCCGGCGGGGCGGCCACAACGACCGCACGGGCACAGGGCGCGCAGTCGGCGGCGCTCGGCGATGTAGTCCTCACCGCACGCAGCGGCCAGGCAGAGGACGGTGATGATCGCGAAGACCAGGAGGGTGGGGATCAGCTCGGTGGTCATCGCGCGACCTCCAGCCGGTACCGCAGACGCGTCGCCTTGTAGGTCGCCCGGGTGTCGTCCGCCCACGTGTGCTCGGGGCCGTTGTCCTCGATCCAGTGCGCGAGCATCTGCTGTTCGGCGTGCTGCTGGGCCGGGGTGATGCGCCGCAGCGTCCAGATGCGGAACGGCGCGTCGTACGCGCGGCCGGACACCTGGCTGTAGACCTTGTCATCGCCGTACAGCTCGTGGGTGAGCTCACCGCCGAACGCGTCCTGCCACGCGCACACCGCGAGCAAGTCGTGGGAGACCATCGCTTCAACGGTGGCCTCCTGGCCGGGCCGGAGCGGGGTCGTGATGGTGATACTCGCGGGCACCGGGACCTGCGCGGCCACCAGGTGCTCGGTCAGGGCGAGCGCGGCCATGACGGCCGGTCGGCGGTAGTCGTGCGCGGGGCGTTCGGGGAACGCAAGGGTCTGAGCGGTGCGGGTAGGCTGCATCATGCGGCCTGCCTCCTTCTTCGTGAGGGTGTTGATCGGTGGGCTGCTGGGCCGTTCCGGGTTGCCCCCCGGGCGGCCCGCCCAAGGTCTGTGGGTGTGTCAGGCGGCGCGGCGGGCCTTCGGCCGAGCCCGGCGGGTCACCGGGTCGATCTCGTCGCCGATCTGCGCAATCTGTGCAGCGCTGAAGCGGACGAAGCGTCCGAGCCGCTTGTGCGGGATCGTTCCGGCGCGCACCCGCTCCTCCACCCAGTGCGGAGTCATGCCGATCAGGCCGGCGGTCTCCTCCGGCGTGTACAGCCGGAGCGGCGAGTCCGCGGCGGGCTGCACGCCGAGAGCGGCAACGGTGGCCGCCACGATCTGTGCCAGCAGTGCCGGGTCGATCCCGGCCGGTGCCGCGATCGTTGGTGTGGTCATTCCTGTCTCTCCCTCGTGATGGCCTGGATGGGTACGCCGAGGGCGTCCGCGAGGCTCTGCAGGACCCGGGGACTCGCGCCTCGCTGCTCGCGCTCGATCCGCAGGACGGTGCTCGGATGCGTTCCGGCCATGCCGGCGAATCCGCGAATGGAGTACCCCCGCGCTCTCCGTAGGGCCGTGATTGCGTACCCGTTCGGTGTCACGAGAGAGACAGTAGACCTATTAAGTAGGTGTTGCAAGGGGTTCAATAGGCATTGGAGCCCATTCGGTCGGCTTCAATGCCTACCGGGTCGCTAACGATGCCTACTCGACAGGCCACGGGGGTCAACTCAGGCAACACTGGCCACTAACTCAGCCCGTCAAAATCGGCCCGATCCCGTCACCGCGTTGCCTATCGATGAGGCATGATGTGCGCATGAGCATGGATTGGGCACGCCTCGCAACCGCGATTCGTGAGGCGCGAGCGTCCCTCGGGTGGACGCAGCAGCAGCTCGCAGAGCAGGCGCAGGTGTCGCTGGCCACGGTGCAGCACTTGGAGGCCGGGAAAACCCGGTCGCGCCGACCAATGTCCGCCGACCGAGTCGCCACCGCGCTCGGGTGGGCATCAGGGAGCGTTGACTCCCTCTTGGCCGGCGGAGAGCCGATCCCCGGCGGTGCGCCGACCGAGGCGCCTGCGGCACAAGGCGCCGATGCCCTGGCCGGCCTTTCACTGCGGATCCGCCGCGAGCTGGCCGCGGGGCAGGTGCTGGACGGCGCCGTACTCGACCTGCCGGCCGCCGGGCGACTCAGCGTCGTGATGATCCCGCTCGTCCCCGAGGACGCGAGCGAGGCAGAGATCCAGGCCGCGCTGGAGGAGTGGAAGCGCCTGCACCTGCAGCGCGGCGACGCGTAATCGAACATTCAATCGATTTTCGCAACCTGCTTACAGATAACATCGCTCTGTGATGTGATGTCAGTACCTGGAGAGGGGGCACCGACACCAGGTACTGAAGGGCATGCACCATGCACGACGCGCGGGTTCGGCTCGTCCCCGTCGAAGCACTCCCTCACCATGTCCTGTGGTGGGTAGACGGTCCGGCTGACGGCCCGTACACAATCTGGGTCAGGGACACTCCTGACGCTCTCGCGGCTGCCGAGGTCGTACGCCAGACGCTGCTCAGCGCTGGCCCGTCGGCTGCTGCCGCATAGCCCTGGTCACCCGGGCTCTACGTCGCGTTGCGCCCCAGGAGCGCCGCGACCCATCCACACGTCTCGACCCACAGGGGGGGTTCTGTTGGCGTACGCAGAGAAGCACGGCAAGGGTTGGCGTGCACGCTACAAGCTGCCGGACGGCAGCTACGGTTCCGAACCCGGATTCGCCACCAAGCGGGCTGCGAAGGAGTGGGGGGAGGAACAAGAGGTCTGGCTGCGCCGCCACCCGACGTACGACCCTCGCAAGGCGCGGACACCCCTGGGTGAGTTCGTGCCGATCTTCATGGACTCCCAGGATGTCGCACTCAACACGGTCGCCAAGCGGCGCCAGCTCCTGAAGGCCCACATCCTGCCCAGGTGGCAGTACACGCCGCTCTGCGATATCGACCTGCTCACGGCAAAGGCGTGGGCCAAGGAACTGCAGTGCGCCGACTCCACCAAGGGCCACGTCATGACGCTGCTGAGCATGATCCTCACAGCCGCCGTGGACGGCCGCTACCTGCTCGCCAATCCCCTGTTCCAGCGCCGGATCAAGAAGAAGAGCAGCGCGGCCATCGTCAAGCGCACCACGTCCGATGACGAGGTCTACGCGGAGCCTGACGAGGCGTATGCGATCAGTCAGCGCCTGGAAGGCGTGGCGCGGCTGATGCTCGACGTCGACGTGTACACCGGCCTGCGATGGGGCGAGCTGGTCGGACTCCACCGCGACAACTGCCTGCTGGTTCGCCGCGAGAAGCTGAACGGCAAGCCGTGGTTTCGGCGCGTTCTCCGGATCGACCCGGAGGTAGGGGCCCTGCACGAGGTGCAGGTTCAGCTGACCGAGGAGGAGTTGGAGGAGTGGCGCCGGCAGGAGGATGAGCGGATCGCGAAGGCGATCCGGGCCGGGCGGCCGGTACGGCGGAAGAAGGAGCCCGAGACCCGGACCGAACTCTTCCTCGGCGAGCCGAAGAACGAGTCGTCGGCCCGCGAGGTCGACGTGCCGTCATTCCTGGTCGCACTGATTGAGCAGCACCTGGAGACCTGGCCGCACGAGCACCCGTTCTCCACCCCTGGCGGCCAGCACTGGAGGCGGTCGAACTTCGCCAGACAGCAGCTCCGTCCAGCAGCTGACGGCAGGCCAGCCCGAGAGGCGCGCCGCGGTCACCGCGCTCTTCCCGGATGGGAACCGATCCTGCCCCACTTCACGATGCGCGGCGCCCGCCATACCCACAGCACGTGGATGAAGGAAGACGAGGTGGATCGGGCGCTTCGGTTCCAGACCATGGGGTGGGTCGTGAAGGACATCGAGGGCACGTACGAACACGTGACGCCAGTGATGCGGAAGCGCCGCCTCGACGGCCT
>NZ_JYJF01000016.1 GCF_000955975.1 Saccharothrix sp. ST-888 | reverse complement strand
GCCGTTCGCGGCCAGGTGGCCGGTGGTGCTGCGGGTGTGCCCCGCGTCCGCGGCGCTGCGCGCGCGGCGCAGGTCTGCGAGCTGGTGGTGCCCGGTGCGCAGCAGCAGGGTGGAGGCGGCCACCAGCAGCAGGGCGGCCGCGACCGCCGGGTAGGCGGAGGCGTCGGCCAGCCGGTGCGGCGCGAGGTGGCCGAGGGCGGCGACGGGCGGCAGGCGCAGCAGCCCGGTGAAGGCGAGCAGGCCGAGCGAGACGGCGGTGGCCCCGGCGGTGGTGACGGCGGTGCCGGCCAGGACCCAGGCGGCCAGGCGCGGGCTGAGCGCCTCGGCGACCCGGCGGGCGAGCGGGACGGCGAGGAAGGGCAGCAGCAGGGGCGCCCAGACGGCGACGATCACGAGGTCTCCCCGAGGAGCTCGCGGAGCAGGCGCTCGTCCTCGGCGGAGAGGTCGGAGACGAACCGGGCGAGCACGGTGGTGCGGTCGCCGCGGTCGAGCTCGCTGCGCATCCGGCGGGCGGCGAGTCCGGCCTGGTCCGCGACGGTGGGGGTGTAGGCGAAGGCCCTTCCGGCCTTGGTGCGTTCGACGGTGCCCTTGTCGTGCAGTCTGCCGAGGATGGTGGCGATGGTGGTTCTGGCCAACCCGTCGCCGAGGGCGGTCTGGACGTCCTGCGGGGTCAGCGGCCGCCCGGCGGACCAGAGCGCGGCGAGCACCTGGGCTTCCAGTTCTCCGGCACTGCGACGCGACTGCGTTCCGTCCGTCATGTCGCACACCCTCCGAGTTATCGTCTACAGTCCTGTCGACTGTCTACGTCATTGTAGACAGTCGGGCGCCCCCGCGCGGGGCCGCATCCCAACGTACGGGAGGTCCGCCAGCCTTGGTCCAGTTGTCCGCCCATCTCGCGGTGAATGTGCTCGACGCCTCGTCGCTGCTCTCCGCCTTCGGCGCCCTGGGTATCGCCGTCATCCTGTTCGCCGAGACCGGTCTGCTGGTCGGCTTCTTCCTCCCCGGCGACTCGCTGCTCTTCACCGCCGGGCTGCTCTGCGTGCCCGGTGCCACCTCGGGGCCGCAGCTGCACCTCGTCCAGGTGATCCCCGCCGCGGTCGCCGGAGCGCTGATCGGCGCCCAGGTGGGCTATGTCATCGGCCGCCGGGGCGGGCGGGCCCTGCTCGCCCGCAGCAACCGCAAGAGCCTGCGGCAGGGCGCCGAGCGGGCCGAGGAGCTGCTCGCCAAGTACGGCCACGGCAAGGCGATCGTGCTGGCCCGCTTCATCCCCGTCGTCCGCACGGTGCTCAACCCGCTCTGCGGGGTGCTCGACGTGCCTGCCGGGGTCTTCGTCCGCTGGCAGGTGCTCGGCGGCGCCGTCTGGGCGGTCGGCGTGGTGCTGGCCGGATACGGGCTCGGCTCGTCCGTGACCGGTATCGACCGGTATCTGCTGCCGATCATCGGTCTGGTAGTAGTTGTCTCCGTGATCCCAGTTGTTCTTGAAATCCTGCGAGCCCGACGATCCGGTGGTGCTGCCCAGTGACTCCGTCCTTCTTTCTGGCCTACGACGGCAGCGGCATCGACGGTGGCCTGTACACCGAGGTGATCGGGTGGGCGCACTCGTCGCCCAACTGGTTCGACCAGCTGGTCAAGGTCTGGTCGGCGGTCGGTCTCGGCCTGTTCGCGATCTTCATGGTCTACGGCTGGTGGAAGGCGCGCTCCGACGACTCCGCGGTGATGGCCAGGGTGCTGGCCTCGCCGCTGATCGTGATCGCGGCCTACGCGGTGAACTCCGGGCTGAAGAGCCTGGTCCAGGAGAACCGCCCCTGTCAGCAGATGCCCACCAGCGTCACCCTGGAGACCTGCCCGGTCGCCGGTGACTGGTCCTTCCCGAGCAACCACTCGGTGATCGCCTTCGCCGCCGCCACCGCGCTGCTCTTCGCCTACCGCCGACTCGGCTGGGTCGCCATGGTCTTCGCCGCCCTGATGGCCGCCTCGCGGGTCTGGGTCGGCGTGCACTACCCGCACGACGTCGCGGTGGGCGCACTGGTCGGCATCGTGGCCGGCATTCCGCTCGCGCTGCTGGCGGGCCGGCTGGCGCCGCTGGTGGACCGGCTGCGCAGCGGCCCGCTGGCCCCCGTCCTGGGCGCCGGGCGGGCGGTCCCGGCGATGGACTGGCAGCACCGCTACTGACCGATCGGCCGGACCCTCGGGTGCCCGGCTGCCGCCGAGAGCGGCCCCGCCCGCGCGGGTCCGGCACCGCTCGGTCCAGCTCCGCAGGACCCTTGTGCCGGGTGTCGCGCAGGGACAGCATGGTGAGCCGGGCAAGGGAGAACCCTTGCCCGGCTCAGTCGTTCCCGCCCCCTCGGTGGTGGGTGGCGAGCGGCCCGGCGGAGGGGGATGTCCGATGGCATACCGACTCGAGATCACCCAGGGCGACTGGCCCGCCGGGGAGTTCGCCAAGGGGGTCGAGGGGCTGCTGGCCGAGAGCATGGTCCTCACCCTCGCCACCGCGGCCCCGGAGTTCGGCCCGCACGCCAACCTCGCGTTCTTCGCCCACGACGAGGACCTGGTGCTGTACTTCGTCAGCGAGCGCTCCACCCGGCACAGCCGGTACCTGGCGGAGGAGGCGCGCGCCGCGGCCACCGTGTTCCTGCCCCCGCCGGTCTTCGGCGAGCAGCTGCGCGGCGTCCAGCTGACGGGCAGTGCGGGCGAGGCGTGGGGGCGGCAGGCCGAGGCGGCGCTGGCGGCGTACCGGCGGCGGTACCCGGCCTTCGCCGAGGACCCGGAGGTGCGGCAGCAGTTCCTCACCGGCGCCGGGGCGGCGGCGCTGTACCGGTTCCAGGTGGAGGAGCTGACGGCCGTGGACGAACCGCACTTCGGCCGGCGCAACTACCTGCGGGCGGCCGTGCTGCGCGGCTGAGGTCTCGCCGGCAGCCCCTGGCGGGAAGTTGGCTGTACAACTTAGGCTGCGTTGTATGTACAACTCTTGCGATCGGTTCATCTCCCCGCAGTCGGGAGAACACCTCGCCGACACTTCGGCGCCCAAGGCTGTCCGCATGAGAATCGTTGTCGTAGGAGCAGGCGTGCTCGGCACCATGCACGCCTGGCAGGCCGTGGAGCGCGGCCACGAGGTCGTCCACCTGGAGCGCGAGAGCGAGGCGCGCGGCGCCTCGGTACGCAACTTCGGCCTGGTCTGGGTCAGCGGCCGGGCCGCCGGTGAGGAGCTGGCGGTCGCCCAGCGCGCCCGCGACCTGTGGGCCGGGATCGGCGAGCGGGTCCCCGGCCTGCACTTCCGCCCCAACGGCTCGCTCACCATGGTCCGCACCGAGGCCGAACTGGCCGTCGCGGAGCAGGCGCTGACGCTGCCGGACGCCGAGGAGCGCGGCTACCGCCTGCTCGACGCCGCCGAGGCGCAGGCCAAGAACCCCGTGCTGCGCGGCAAGTACCTCGGCGCCCTGTGGTGCCCCAGGGACGCCGCCGTCGAACCCCGCCTGGCCCAGCCCGCGCTGCGCGCGGCGCTGGAGGCGACCGGCCGCTACACCTTCCTGCCCGGACGCGAGGTCCGTGAGGTGATCGGTGAGAACGCGGTGCGCGACGACCACGGCCAGGTGCACCAGGGCGACCTGGTCATCCTCTGCACCGGCGCCTGGCTCGGCGGCCTGGTGCGGGAGCTGGCACCCGAACTGCCCGTCCGCCGGGTGCGGCTGCAGATGATGCAGACCGACCCGCTGGACGAACCGCTCACCACCTCGGTGGCCGACGGCGACAGCTTCCGCTACTACCCGGCCTTCGCGGGCAGCGCCCTCGACCGGCTCAAGGCCGTCCAGCCGCAGCCGCCGGTCGCCGCCGAGCACAAGATGCAGCTACTGATGGTCCAGCGCAAGGACGGCGGCCTGACCATCGGCGACACCCACGAGTACGACCAGCCGTTCGGCTTCGACGTGGTCGAGGACCCGTACGAGCACCTGTCCGCCGTGGCCGAGGAGTTGCTCGGCCGGCCGCTGCCGCGCATCCGCCGCCGCTGGGCCGGGGTGTACGCGCAGACCGTCGACACCACCAGGGTCGTCCACCGCGAGCAGGTCAGGGACGGCGTCTGGCTGGTCACCGGACCGGGTGGCCGCGGTATGACCTGCTCCCCGGCGATCGCCGAGACCACCGCCCAACTCTGCAACCTGTAAAGGCACTTGTGATGACCACTACTGACATTCGGCTCGTCGTCCTGGACATGGCCGGCACCACCGTCGCCGACGACGGTCTGGTCGAGCAGGCGTTCCTGGCCGCCGCCGACAAGCTCGGCGTCGAGGCCGGCAGCGAGCGCCACCAGCAGATGCTCGACTACGTCCGGGCCACCATGGGCGAGTCCAAGATCTCCGTGTTCCGCCACCTGTTCGAGGACGAGGAGCGCGCACAGCGCGCCAACGTCGCCTTCGAGGCCGCCTACCACGACCTGATCGACGCCGGGCGCTGCGCCGCGCTCCCCGGCGCCGCCGAGGCGATCGGACAACTCCGTTCCAGCGGCCGCTCGGTCGTGCTCACCACCGGCTTCTCCCGGGCCACCCAGGACCGCATCCTCACCGCCCTCGGCTGGCAGGACATCGCCGACCTCACCCTCTGCCCCGCCGAGGCCGGCCGCGGACGCCCGTACCCCGACCTGGCGCTCACCGCGCTGCTGCGCACCCGGACCGACTCCGTCCGGCAGCTCGCGGTGGTCGGCGACACCGGGTACGACATGCTGACCGGCGTGCGCTCGGGCGCGAGCGTGGTGGCCGGTGTGCTGACCGGTGCCCACCGCGAGGACCGTCTGCGCGCCGACGGCGCCACCCACGTGCTCGGCTCGATCGCGGAGCTGCCCGCGCTGCTGGCGGGCTGAGGCCGTTCGAACCGTCCGGTCCGCCGTGCCTGCGCACGGCGGACCGGTCCGGGGGTGGGCGTTCCGGTCGGGTGGCCCGGTCAGTCGTGCTGCGGCCAGTCCCGCCAGACTCTGCCGTTCATCGGCAGCCAGCCGCGCCCGATGCACCACTGACAGGTCTCCGGCACCGTCCCGCTCCCGGTGGTGGTGCCGCGCACGCCGATGCGCACCCGGTAGCGCACCCCGTCGGCGCAGTACGGGCATGGCATCTTGAATGCCACGGACCTGGTTCGCTGCTGGCCTTCGCTCATACGCCCAGTATTCCTGCGGACCGGCCCCGGCACACGGAGCCGTCACCGACAAGGTGTCTGACAAGTCCTTGTACGGGTGGCACCAGGGGCTCTCCGCTACGCCGGGACCGCGCGCACGAGGACGAGCGAACCGTTGAGGTGGGGCTGCCGGCGCAGGTGGCCGTGCCGTTCGTCCCAGGCGCCGCTGAGCAGGTCGCGGCGGAGCAGATCGGTGTACTGCTCGCTCAGCGCCGGATCGACGAAGCTCCACGCCGAGCACGCCTGGCGGGCGCCGGGGTCGAGCAGGCGCTCGGGGCGGGCGTAGTACGCCTCGTTGAAGCCGTCGGTGCAGTCGGCCGGGATCGGGACGGGCCGGACCGTGACGTGGCCCCCGAGCGCCTCGGTGATGTCCTGGACCGTCGGATAGCGCCGCGCTTCGGTGTCCAGGACGAGCGGGGCGTACTCGTGGAGCCAGAAGTCCCGCACGAGCGCCGGGTCGCAGGTGAGGACGAGGACGGGACCGCGCGCCACCCGCCGCATCTCCCGCAGGCCGGCCTTGACGTCGCTCCACTGGTGCACGCTGAAGGTGGTCATCGCGGCGTCGAACTCGCCGTCGGCGAACGGCAGGTGCTCGGCCACGGCGTCCACGGCGGGCGGCAGGTGGGCCGGCCGCTGGTCGCGCATGGACGCCGACGGCTCCACGGCTGTCACCCGCAGGGTGGTGGACTCGTACGATCCGGCCCCGGCACCGACGTTGACCACCGTCCGGGCGTCGCCCAGGGCCTCGGCGATGACCGCCGCGATGCGCCGGTCAGGCTGCCGGTAGTCGGTGTAGCCGGTGCCGATCGTGCCGTAGTCCGCGTCTCCCGCGCTGCCGTCCGCTCTGCGTCCACTCATGATCCGAACCTACCGAATCCGTCAAGGATCCTGCCGGTCACCGGGGTTGGACCGGCGGGGCCGGGGGGAACGGGACCTGCGCCAGGACGGGGAGCAGCCACTCCTCCTCGTAGTCGAGATGCGCTGTCAGCTGTTCGGACATCCGGTCCAGTTCGGTGCGGAAGTGCCGGGGATCGGTGGTGGTGATGTCGGCCAGCAGGAGCAGCAGTTCCTCCTTGATCCGGCCGACCGCGAGGTGTTCGTCGCGGAGCCGGTCGAGGACATCGCGCAGGTGGGGGTGGTGATCCGCGAGCGTGGGGAAGATGTGCACGTCCTCACCGGTGTGGTGGAACGTCAGGGTGTCGCAGAACGCCAGGCAGTGCTGCCGGATCTGCAGTCCGAGGCCAGGCGGCGGTGGTTCGCCGGGCCCCTGGTGGGCCGCCCGCGCGGTGAGATGGGCGTCGGCTTCGGCGCGCACGTGCCGCAGCTGCGAACGCAGCCAGGTGTGGATCTCCAGGACCTTGTCGGCGAGCGTGGCGACCACGCGCGGCTGCGTGTCCGTCCCAGGGTCGGGGCGTTCCAGCACGACGACCGGCAGGACCCGGGTGGTGCGGGCCTGGTAGTCGGCGTATCCGGGGGCCACGCTCACCGCGTGCCGGAACAGCCGGTCGCGCCGGGCCCCCTCGGCGGGGACCGCGATCGCATCGAACACCTCGGTCCCGGTCTCCACCCGCACCGCGGGATGGGCGAGCAGGTTGTGGTACCAGTCGGGGTGGCTGGGCGCTCCGAGGTTGGAGCCGATGACGAGCAGCAGGTCGCCGTCGGGGACCTGGCGGACATAGCCGAGGGGCGTGGTGTGCGGCGCGCCGGTTCTGGCGCCGGTGGTGGTCAGCAGGAGCAGGTCGCCGCCCTCGAAGGGGCCGCCGACCTTTCCGCCGTTGGCTCGGAACTCCTCGATGACGTGCTGGTTGAAGGACGTGGGCATACGGTGTCGGGTCTCCAGATAGGCATGCGTCCGCGGTGACTGCATTGACGGCAGTGGCTGCGGTGACGGCGGTGACGGTGGACGGCGGAGCGGCGCGTGGCGCGCATCGGCCGCACGCGGTCCCTCGCCGGAGACGGACATCCGTCGGGCACACGCAGCCGCGGACGGCGGCACGGGGCACTGAGTCGCACGGCGGTGCCGGGCACGGCACGGGGCAGGGGACGGCGCGCGGAGGCGCTTACGTCAGCCGCAGGGTGCGAAGGATGAACTGAGGTGTGAACTCAAGGCGTGATCCTTGGTACGGGTGTTCGCCCGACTGCCGGCCGGCCCACTGCTCTTCGGCCGGCGTCACGCGACACGCGGACCATTACAGCCACCCGGTGGCTGGCTGTCAACGGGGAAGATCGACCGGCCGGGGCCACGGGGCCGGCGGAGCTCACCACCAGGTGGCCCGTTGCGCCAGGACCGGCCTCCGCCGATATGGCGGGGCCGGTCCTGGGCGGGGTTCCTTCGGAGGGGGCCGGACGTGAGCCCGGCCCCCCGCCGAAGGTGCGTGGTCAGTGCAGGGTGCCGGCGTAGCGGCGGGTGAAGCGGGTGCCGGTGGCTGCGGTCACCGTGACGTCGTAACGGCCCTTGTCCAGCGGCCAGTTGATGGTGGCGTGGGACTTGGCGGCGACCCAGACGGTCCGGGCGGTGCCCGCGAAGTCGTTCGGGGCGGCGGTGAAGGAGACCTCCGTGCACCCGTCGTTGACGAGGTGGAGCGCGAGGCCGGAGTTGGTCAGGGTGGCCTTGACCGAGGGGACGGCTATGTCCTCCTGGTCCGCCCGGACGACGCTGCCCGCGAAGCGGCGGACGAAGCCGTCCGGGCCGTGCACGGTGAAGTCGTAGCGGCCGTCGGTGGCGGTCGCGTCCCAGGTGTAGCTGCCGGTCGCGCCGGGGGCGACCGTGTACGGGGTGCCCGCGAAGGCGTACACGATGTTGGGGTAGACGGTGTAGGGGAACGCCACCGAACCGGAGTTGGTGAGGGTGCAGGTGACGGTCCCGGTCGAGCGGTCGACCACCGCGTCGGCGGACGGCCGGTACGGCAGCTTGCGGTGCGGACGGGTGCCCGACTCCTGGGCGGGCAGCGCCTGGGTGCCGGTCGCGGGCAGCACGACCGCCGGGAGCGAGGCGCCCGCGTCCGCCTTGGCCATCAGCGCGACGG
This sequence comes from Saccharothrix sp. ST-888, assembly GCF_000955975.1. Taxonomy (GTDB): domain Bacteria; phylum Actinomycetota; class Actinomycetes; order Streptomycetales; family Streptomycetaceae; genus Kitasatospora. The sequence goes on along the minus strand of NZ_JYJF01000016.1, from coordinate 69,380 downwards.
TGTCCGGCAGCGCCGGGATCGAGTAGTCGGGCTTGCTGAAGTCGAAGCAGCTGGTCAGGTCGCCGCAGACGGACCGGCGCCAGGCGGAGATGTTGGGCTCCTGGACGCCGGTCACCACCTCCAGGAAGCGCAGCACCGAGGTGTGGTCGAACACCTGCGAGTTGACCCAGCCGCCGCGCGACCACGGCGACGCCACCCACAGCGGCACCCGGTTGCCGAGCCCGATCGCCCGCCCCTGGGTGTACTCCTCCGGGGTGCCCGGCTCGGGGGTCGGCGGGACGACGTGGTCGAAGTAGCCGTCGTTCTCGTCGTACATCACCAGGAACACCGTGTGCTGCCACACGTCCGGGTTGGACATCAGCGACTGGAGTGCGGTGTTGACCCAGTGCGCGCCGTAGTCCGGGCTGGCGTTGGGGTGTTCGCAGAACAGGTACGGCGCCACCAGCCAGGAGACGGTCGGCAGCGAGCCGTCCTTGCAGTGCTGGTCGAAGGCGGTGAGGTCCCACTTGGTCATCGCGTTGATGTAACGCGGGTCGGTGGCGGGGAAGTTGTGGAACTGCTTGAAGTACGACAGCGCGTTGTCGTCGTAGTCGCCGGTCCGCTCGTCCTCGCTCGGGTTGTGGTAGACCCGCCAGCTCACCCCGGCGGACTGGAGCCGCTCGGCATAGGTGGTCCAGTCCGCCACCGGGTTGTTGGTGACCGGGGTGTTGTCGATCCACGGGCCGGTCGTGCCGTCGCGGCCGGGGCCCGAGGTACCCGTCCAGAGGTAGAGCCGGTTGGGGTCGGTCGGACCGGCGAGCGAGCAGAAGTACGCGTCGCAGAGCGTGAAGGCGTCGGCCAGGGCGTACTGGTAGGGGATGTCGGCGCGGGTGAAGTACCCCATGGTGCGCTCGCCCTTGGCGGCGATCCACTTGTTCATCGCGCCGTTGTTGATCGCCTGGTGGCCGGTGGCCCAGTCGTGGGCGAGCCCGCCGGCGTTCTGCGCGTTGTACTTGGTGGTGTCCATCCGGTACGGCAGCATCACCCCGCCGTCGCTGCGCCCGGCGTCCGGCTGGCGGAACACGTTGCCGCCGTCCGGGAACTGCAGCGCCTGCCGGTCGCCGAAGCCCCGGACGCCGTTCAGCGTGCCGAAGTAGTGGTCGAAGCTGCGGTTCTCCTGCATCAGGATCACCACGTGCTTCACGTCCTTGACGCTGTGCGAGGCGCGCGAGGCGGCGGCGGAGGCTGCCGACGGCAGGCCGGCCAGGGCGGCTGCGCCCGCGGCCGCGGTGGCGCCGACGAAGGTGCGGCGGCTGAACTGGGTCATGGCTGGCCTCTCAGAGGGTGAAGGTGGCGACGGCGGCGGCGGTGTCGGACGGCCACTCGTTGGCGGTGGTGCCCGGGTCGGCCTGCGGCCAGCCGACGGCCAGGGTGTGGGCCTCGACCAGGGCGAGCCGGCCCGCGTACTGGACCTGGTCGATCCGGTCCTGCGGTTCCGCCTTGCTGCCGCGCACCTTGCGGACCGGCGACCAGGTGTTGCCGGGCGAGGCCGCCGGGTCGGGGTGGGCGGCGCGGTGGGCGTCGGTCAGCCCGGCGGCCTGGAGTGCCACCGTGACCGGCCAGTTGAGCGGGCCGACCCCGCCGTGCGAGGCGGCGGTCGCCGCCGTCCAGTCCAGGTGCGAGGGGGAGGAGAGCTCGGCGGCCAGGATCACCGGGGTGCGGGCCGCGATGTCCGCCTTGACCGCCGCGGCCAGCGCCTTCGCCTGCTGCCCCCGGGTGGAGGCCGCCTCCGCCGTCTCGACCTGGGCGGCGCTCGCGCCGTCCTGCACCGCGTACGGGCCGTAGTTCGCCTCGTCCAGGTGCGCGGCCCACAGCCGTACGGTGCGAGCCCCCGGGAGCTGGACGGTGACGGCGGCGGCGGGCAGCGCGGCGGTGGTGCCGGTGACGGCGGTCAGCGGGTAGCGGCTGAGAATGCCGAGGCTGCCCGCGCTCTGGTACGCGTACCAGCCGAGTGCGGTGGCCAGCGACTGGGCCGCCGTGCCGGCGGTCTCCTGGAGCGCCAGCACGTCCAGGCCCTGGCTGAGGATCGTGCGCAGCTGCTTCTCCACGCCGTCGGTGACGTGCGTACCCGCGTCCCACAGGTTCCAGCTGGCCACCTTGAGCCGCAGCGGGGCGGCGGCGGCCCGGACCGGCACCTGCACGGTGACGGTGTCCACCGAACCGGAGCCGTCCTTCACCTCGACCGTGATGATGCCGGGGTGGGCGGGGGCGCTCTTCGGCGCGGTGCCGGTGACGGTGCCGTCCGCACCGACGGCCAGCCAGGAGTCCCCGCCGGTGCGGCGGTAGGTGACCGTACCCGTGCCGTGCATCCACAGGCCGCTCAGCTTCACGCTGACCGCCGCGCCCGGTGCCACCCGACCGGCCGTCAGCGCGTCCACCGCCAGGTGGCCGCGGACCGGCGCCGGCTTCGGCTTGAAGCTGAACGGAGCCGTCTGGGCCAGGATTCCGTAGCCGTCCTTGGCCAGCAGGTACGCGGTGTAGGGCCCGCCGGTCAGCGCCGAGGCGTCCAGCTGGACGTCGCCGGAGTCCCCGGCCGTGTACTTCCACAGCAGTGAGGAGCCGGTGCCCGGCTGCCGGGTGCCGTCGTAGATCCCGACCCAGTTCTTGGGGTCGGAAGCGTCGGTGGTCCAGTGGAAGGTGAGCTTGTCGCCTTCGGTCGGGCTCGTCGGCGTGCTGAGGGCGAGGGTGGATCCAGTCGCCACGGAGATCCTGTCCGCCGCGCCAACACCGGCGCGGCTGAGTCGAGTTGGCTGTACAACTGACCCCATTCACTCTAAGCGTGGCGGACTTCGCATGAACAGGGCATGACGGCCGGTCGGGAGAATGCGGAACTCGGCCGCAGGCCGGTATGTTCCGGGGCGTGCGAGGGTCTCCCCGAAGCGGTTTTCGGTCCGCTAGCCTCTTGACGCGGTATCAGCGAACAAAGTATGGGGGAGTTGGGATGAGTTTCCTCGGAGACGCCTGGAGCGATGCCAAGGACCTGGCCGGTGACGTCGTCAAGGTCGGCGAGGACATCGTCATGGCACCGGCGGAGATCGCGCACTGGGCGCTGACCCAGATGTTCGGCGGCGGCGAGGCGGACCTGCACAAGATAGCGAACGAACTGTCCGGGCTGAGCAAGCAGATGGACGGGCTGTCCAAGGAGATCAGCGGCGCCCTGGGGCGGCTCACCTGGCACGGTCCGGCGTCCGACGCCTTCGTCGGCTACGCGCAGGGGCGGGTGGGTGAGATGAACACGGTCGCCGACGACCTGGCCTCGCTGGGCACGTCGGTCGACCGCCTGGCGAACGCCTACTGAGTCCGCGGACTCTCTCCAGCACCGCACGGAAGAATCTACGGGGGTATCGGCCTGACATGGCAAACGACCAGTTCGGCTATCAGATGCAGGAACTCGCCAAGATCGAGCAGGACTGGCGCTCGGTCAGTGAGCGGATGGAGCAGCTGAACCAGCAGCTCGGGCAGATCACGCAGACGCTGGCCAGGGCGACGGCGGTCGACCTGGCGTCGAGCGCCTTCGCCGGCATCCCGGGCTTCGGGATCGCCTTCCAGGTGCTCGACGACGTGAAGCAGATCGAGGCCGCGACCAAGAAGCTGCAGGCCGACAAGGAGCGGCTGACCAAGCAGATCGCCGAGGGCGCGGCGCGGATGAAGGCGGTCAAGGCCGAGTACGAGGCGGCCGAGAAGAAGATCGAGGAAGACCTCAAGCGGCAGCAGCACCCGACTCCGCCGCCCGCGCCCCCGAAGCCGCAGCCGTCTCCCGGGGGAACCGGGGGCCACGGCGGCGGTTCCGGCGGTCACGGTGGCGGCCACGGCGGTGGCTCGGGCGGTCACGACGGCGGCTCGGGCGGCGGTGACGGCGGTGACGACGGCGGCCACGGAACCGCGGACGGCCACGTGAGCACCGCCAGCAAGATCCCGGTCTCGGACGTGACCTACGGCGGCGCCGGAACCTTCAAGAGCGGCAAGGCGGCCACCGAGGACTACATCAACCAGGCGCTGGACAAGATGGGCATCACCGACCCGCAGGCGCGGGCCAACTGGATACGCGGCATGCTCACCATCGCCTCGCGCGAGTCCACCTACAACGCGCCGCACTCGCAGGTCAACACCTGGGACACCAACGCCCATGGGGCGAGGATGGCGGACGGCGCGCCCGCCGAGTGCTCCCGCGGTGGCTGGCAGTGCATACCGAGCACCTTCGCCGCGTACCACCAGCCCGGGACGTCGACCGACATCTACGACCCGGTCGCCAACTGCGCCGCGTCCATGAACTACGTCATGAGCAGGTACCACGTGTCGCCCGACGGCTCGAACCTCGCCGCCAAGGTCCAGCAGGCCGACCCCGACCGGCCGGCGAAGGGCTACTGACGGTCCCGCGCGGCAACGCCGCCGCCCGGTACCGGCACCGGCGTTGCCGCACCCTCCCGAGTTCTCCGACACACACCCGAGGAAGAGTCATCCCCGTGTCCCGCTCCACCACCCTCACCGCCGCCGCCGTACTGCTCGCCGCCCTCGGCTCGCTGACCGCCTGCGGTCCCGCCGACGACCCGGCCCCGGCGTCCGGTTCGTCCGTCGCGGCTCCGGCACCGGCCAAGAGTGCGGCCGACTCCCCGGCGGCGTCGCCGTCCGGGGCCGCCAAGCCCGCACCGTCCGCGCCCGCGACCGCCGGTGCCAACCCGGCCACCGGCGTGCCGGCTTCGGCGTGGACGGCCTCGAACGGCATCCCGATGGCCGCCCAGTACCACTGGGGCGCCCTGGCCGGGGCGGCGCAGGCCGTGAACAACCCGAAGTTCGAGTTCGAGCAGCTCTGCATGTCGGCCCGCGACCCCTCGAACGACCTCGCCGACTGGAAGGGGCCCGCGGCGCGGTCGCACCTCGCCGCCCCCGGCCAGGACTACGCGGACTGGCAGGTCCAGCAGACGGTCGTCCACTTCCCCGGGACCAGCAGCGGCGGAGCGCAGCTGGCGAACGCGCTCTTCCAGGGGCTGTCGGACGAGCTGAACGCCTGCGGCCGGAGCACGAAGGGCGCGCAGGTGAAGGTGACCGGCACCGGCGGCGACAACGGGAACAGCAACCTGGCCGCGACCGTCACCGTCCCTGAGACGAGCGGCGGCTCCTACACCCTGCACCAGTACCTGTCCCTGACCGGCCGCACGGTGACCGAGCTGGCCCTCTGGTCGGACCACCCGGCGCACCCGTGGTCGGCGCCCGCGGACGCGGAGGTCCTCAAGGCGCTGGAGTCCCCGCTCTGCTCGTCGTTCAAGGACTGCTGACACCGGCGCACGGCCGCCGGGGCGGGCGGGATGCCTTCTCGCCCGCCCCGGCGGCCGGTTCGCGGTCGGGGATCAGCCGCAGTCGGAGGTGAGCGAGCCCACCCGGCTGCCGTCCAGCTCGTGGTCGCCGAAGTCGGAGACCTCCTGCTCGTCGCCCTCGAACTGCGGCAGGTCGTTGAGGCGGACGATGCAGCCGAAGTCGTCGGGCAGCGGGTTGCGGGCCGACTGCGGGTAGATGGGCGGCTCGATGCCGTCCTGGTCGGGGAACTGGAAGCCCTCCTGCGTCACCTGCGCATCCTCGGCGAAGAGCAGTCGACCGGTCTGGTGCGGCCCCTCCCACAGGCAGAAGTAGCCCTCCTTGCACTGCTTCGCTGCGTGGTCGGCATAGGTGCCGGACGCGGTGGTCGCCGCAAGCCCGAAGGTGGCCGTGGCCACGACGGCGAGGCGGATGACGCGATGACGCATGGAGACTCCGTTCATCAAGGGGATGCCAGGAGAAGTCGGTCGGCTACCAAATGTTATCGTCTGACTACTCCTTGTGCGGAGCATTCCGGAGGGGAAGTCGAAAAGGGGCGCGGGGAACCTGGCGGCAGGTCCGCAGTCGAGCTGCGAACCGTGCGCGCAGGTTCCCCGCGCCCCTCGGGCAGTGTCCAGATGCTCCGCCGGCCGGCGGGCCCTCTCAGTGGCTCCCGCCTCAGTGGCTCCCGCGCAGGTTGAGCACCACGACCCCGATGATGATCAGGGCGATGCCCAACCACTGGGCGCGGCCCAGCTGTTCGCCGAAGGCGACGATGCCGATGGCCGCGACGGCGGCGGTGCCCGCACCGGACCAGACCGCGTACGCGATGGAGACCGGGATGTGTTTCAGGGCCCGGCCCAGCAGCAGGAAGGACAGCGCGTAGCCGATGCCGACGCCGATGCTGGGCCAGAGCTTGGTGAAGCCCTCGGTCAGCTTGAGGCAGCTGGTGGCGCAGACCTCACTGGTGATGGCGAGGGCGAGCAGCAGGTACGGCATCAGGCCGGGTGCTGCTCGGCGGGCGCGGCGGCCGGCCCGGCGGCGAGCCGGCCGAGCAGGGCGAGGTCGGCCTGCTCCAGGCTCTCCAGCAGGGTTATCCGCTCGGCGGCCGCGATCGGCACGGCGGACGGTACCGCCAGGACGTTGCAGCCCGCCGCGTGCGCGGAGGCGACGCCGGTCGGGGTGTCCTCGACGGCGACGCAGGCGGCCGGGTCGAGGCCGAGCCGGTCGGCGGCGGCGAGGTAGGGGGCCGGGTCGGGCTTGGTGCGCTCGGTGTCCTCGGCGGCCAGGGTGATGGTGAACCACTGGCTGCCGAGCGAGGAGAGCACCAGGTCGACCACCCGGCGCGGCGAGGCGGAGACCAGCGCGGTGGGCACGGCCGCGTCCCGCAGCTCGGTCAGCAGCGCCAGGGCGCCCGGCCGCGGGACGACCTCGGCGGCGACCTTGCTGCTGAAGGACTCGTTGAGCCGTGCGGCGAGTTCGGCCTCGGCCCGGTCGGTGCCGCTGGTGCGGTGCAGGTGGGCGGCGGTGTGCTCGACCGGGCGGCCGAGTACCTCGGGCAGGTCGTCGTCGGTCAGGGTGACCTTCAGCTCGGCGGCGAGCTCGGCGGCGGCCTGCCACCAGAGGTGCTCGGTGTCGACCAGGGTGCCGTCCATGTCGAACAGGACGGCGGCGGGGCCGGGCGGGACGGGGGAGTCAGGCATGGCGGTACCTTCGGTGTTCATGAGACGTGACGGTTGACGAGATGTCAGGCAGTGGCAACCCGCCGGTCGACCAGGACCGGGCGCTCCGGCAGCGTGACCTCCGCGGTGCTGCCGACCGGCAGCGCGGCCGCCGCCTCGGTGGGCAGGTCGGACTTGATCTCGGTGCCGTCGGCGAGCCGGACGGTGAGCCGGGTGACACTGCCGAGGAAGGACGCGGACACCACCAGTGCCCGTCCGTTCGCGGTCGGGACCAGACCGACGTTCTCCGGGCGGACCAGGACGTCCAGCGCGCCGTCGGCGGGGAGCTCGCCGTCCACCTCGTGGCGGCGGCCGAGCACCTCGACGCCGTCGCCGGAGCGCTCGCCCGGGATGCGGCTCATGGTGCCGACGAACTCGGCGACGAAGGCGGTGGCCGGACGGGCGTAGAGCTCGGAGGGGGTGCTGCACTGCTCCAGGCGGCCCGCGCGCAGGACGGCGACGCGGTCGGCCATCGACAGCGCCTCCTCCTGGTCGTGGGTGACGAACAGGGTGGTGATGCCGAGCTCCTGCTGCAGGCGGCGGATCTCCTCGCGCAGGCTGAGCCGGACCTTGGCGTCCAGTGCCGAGAGCGGCTCGTCCAGCAGCAGGACGCGCGGCTTCAGCGCCAGGGCGCGGGCGAGCGCGACACGCTGCTGCTGGCCGCCGGACATCTGGTGCGGGTAGTGCCCGGCGCGCTGCGGCAGGCCGACCAGCTCCAGCAGTTCCTGGGCGCGGTTGCGGCGCTCGGTCTTGGAGGTGCCGCGCATCCGCATGCCGAAGGCGACGTTGTCGAGCGCGGTCAGGTGCGGGAAGAGGCTGTAGGACTGGAACACCATGCCCGCGTCGCGCTTGTGCGCGGGGATCCGGGTGATGTCCTCGCCGTCGACCAGCACCTCGCCGGAGTCGTGGGTCTCGAACCCGGCCAGGATCCGCAGCGCGGTGGTCTTGCCGCAGCCGGACGGTCCGAGCAGGGCGAGCAGTTCGCCGGGGCGGACGGTCAGGTCGAGGCCGTCCAGGGCGGTGGTGGCCCCGAACCGGCGGCGCAGCGAACGGAATTCGACGGTCGCGCCGCCGGTGACGACAGACGCACCGGAGGCGGGGGCGGTAACCGTGCTCATGGGGGGTGACTCCTGGAAATGACGTGGGGCGGGTCAGGAACGCGCGGACTTGCGGCCGCGGCCGACGGCGGACATCAGCAGCAGCACGACCCAGACGATCAGCAGGCTCAGGATCGAGACCGCGACCGACATCTGGCCGTCGCTCTTGCCGTTGGAGCTGATCCACACCGAGAAGGGGGCGAAACCGAGGATCGAGGCGGTGGTGAACTCGCCGAGCACCAGGGCGACGGTGAGCACGGCGGCGTTCAGCAGCGCGCTGCGCAGGTTGGGCAGGACCACGGTGAACACCGCGCGCGCCCAGCCGGCACCGCAGTTGCGGGCGGCCTCGACCAGGGTGACGACGTCCACGCCGCGCAGTCCGGCGTCCAGCGCCCGGTAGGCGAAGGGCAGGGCCATCAGCACGTAGGCGATCACCAGGACGATCGGGAAGCTCGGGTCCTGGATGGCCACGATGGTCTGGAACAGCGGGGTGTCGGACAGGTAGTCCGGGCCCCAGCGCAGGACGCCGACGATGCCGGTGGTGAGCGCGACCACCGGGACGACCAGCGGCAGCGAGCAGATCACCTCGATCACCGGGCGCAGCTTCGGCGCGCCGAGCCGGGCGGCGAGCAGCGCGGGCACCAGCAGGAGCAGCAGGACCGCCACGGTGACCCCGGCGAGTTCCAGGCTCAGGGTGAGGCTGTCCATGAAGCCGGGGGCGTTCAGCAGGTCGGTGTACGCCCGGAAGGTGGTGCCGCCCTTGGAGTCGTCGATGCTGAAGATCACCGAGGCGGCCATCGGCACCGCGAAGTAGACACCGCAGACGAGCAGCACCAGGCCGCGTCCGAAGCGGATTTTCGAGATCAGGCTAGCCACTTGGCACTCCGGCGCTGAAGGGGCAGGTAGATCGCCATCACCAGGCAGGCGACCACGATCATGTCGAGGCCGAGCGCCAGCGCCAGGTTGCCCTGGCCGACCAGCACGTTGCCGGAGAGCGCGTCGCCGATCTGCATCGAGATCAGCGGTACCGAACTGCCGACCATGGCCTCGGCGGTGGCGTAGGCGGCGAAGGAGGCGCCGAAGAGCAGCACGAACCCGCCGAGCAGCGAGGGCAGCAGCACCGGCAGTGCGACGTGCCGCCAGTACTGGAGCACGGTCGCGCCGTTGTTGGAGGCGGCCTCGCGCCACTGCACCCGCAGACCCTCCAGGGCCGGGGTGATGGTGAGGATCATCAGCGGTACCAGGAAGTACAGGTAGACCACCGAGAGGCCGGAGAAGGTGTAGAGGTTCCAGCCGTGCTTGGTGAGGCCGAGCTTCTGGGTCACCTCGCCGGAGTTGCCGAGCGTGGCGACGAACATGAAGGCCAGCGGCACACCGCCGAAGTTGGCCAGCACGCCGGAGCCCGAGAGCACCGCCTCGCGGAACATCCGGAACCGGGAGGTGAGCACCGCCTGCGCCAGCGGCAGGCCGACCACGGTGCCGATCAGCGCGGTCAGCAGCGAGAGCTTGATGCTGCCGAACAGCGCCGTCCAGTAGGCACCCTGGAGCGAGTCGGTGAGGTTGGCGGTGGTGAACGTGCCACCGCCGTCGGGGGAGTCGGTCGAGGTGGTGAACGCGCCGATGGTGATCGCGACGGTCGGCAGACCGAAGCCGACCACGAAGAACAGCAGCAGCGGGAGGGCGGCCAGCCACGCGCGGCTGCCGCCACGGCTGCGGCGGGCCGGGCGGGGGGCCGAGCTGGCGGCCCGGGATTCGGGGGTAGCGGTGCCGGGGGCCCCCGCGCCGCCGCCGAGATCGGCGGCGGCGGGGGTCGGCACCGGGGTGGGAGCCGTAGTCATGGTCAGGTCAGCCCGCGATCGCCTTGGACCAGTTCTCGGTCACGGTCTTCTTGGCCGCGTCCGTCTGCGCCTGGGTCGGGAAGGTGGTGAACGGCTTGGTGACCGGCGGAAGCTTGGCGGCGGCCGCGCTGTCCAGGGTGCCGGCGGTCTTCATGGCGTCGAACAGGACCGGGCTGGCGTAGCCGCCCAGGAAGCCGTTCTGGCCCTCGGCGCTGTAGAGGTACTCCTCCCACAGCCGCGCGGCGGCCGGGTGCGGGGCCCACTTGTTGACCGCCTGGTTGTAGTACTGGGCGTAGGAGCCGTCCGCGGGGATGGCGACCTTCCAGTCGATGCCCTTGTCCTTGAACTTGTCGGTGTAACCCGCGTTCAGGTAGGACCAGTCGACGGTGATCGGGGTCTCGCCCTTCTCGATCGTCGCCGGGGTCACCTCGACCGGGTTGAAGTTGCCGGCCTGCTTCAGCTTGCCGAAGAAGTCGATGCCCGGCTGGATGTTGTCCAGCGAACCGCCGTTGGCGAGCGAGGCGGCGTACACCGCGCCGAAGGCGGCACCGGCCTTGGTCGGGTTGCCGTTCAGCGCGACCATGCCCTTGTAGTCGGGCTTCAGCAGGTCGGCGAAGGTCTGCGGGCAGGCACTGACCTTCTTGGCGTCGCAGCCGATCGACATGTAGCCGCCGTAGTCGTTGTAGGACAGGCCGTTGGCGTCCTTCATGGTGGCCGGGATCTTGTCGAAGTCGGCGACCTTGTACGGGGCGAGCAGGCCCTGGCTGCCGGCGCTGATCGCGAAGGCGCTGCCCAGGTCGACCACGTCGGGGGCGCGGTCCTGGCTCTTGCGGGAGGAGATCGCGTTGATCTCGTCCTGGCTGGAGCCGTCCGGGTTCTCGTCCTCGATGTCGATCCCGTACTTGGCCTTGAAGCCGTCCATCAGCTTGCCGTAGTTCGCCCAGTCCTTGGGCAGCGTGATGACGTGCAGCTTGCCCTCCTTCTTGGCGGCGGCGACCAGGGCGTCCATCCCGCCGAAGTCGGCGGCGGAGGTGGCGTCCTTGGCGGCCTTGCCACCCGGCTGCGCGGCCTCGCCGGACTTCGCGGCGGTCGAACCGGCCGACCCACAGGCGGTGAGGGAGAGCGCGGCGGCAGTCAGCACAGCCGCGAAGGCGGCGGCACGGGCACGGTGCAACGTCACGGAAAGTTCTCCTGACAGGGAGGGGGAGAGGCAAGCTGGGGGATGAGCGGTGGGGAGGTGTCGGAGGACTCAAGGTCAAGTTGGCTAGGCAACTCTTCCCCGACGTCGGTAAGTACGCCGGAGTCCGGTGACGGGAAGGTGAACGGACGGCCCAGCTCAGGGGGCGGCTACAGGAACGGTGGAATCCGGACCGCCGCGCAGTGATCAGCAGCGGCTACAGTCGGTGGCGTCCGCGCTGCACCCGTGCGCTGGACGCCGCCCCAGGAGGGACATTGACACACGTGGCACAGGACCCCGCGCACACCGTGGCCGCCGACCGGGCCGCCGGAGCGCTCTACCGCCAGGTGGCCTCCGACCTGCGCGAGGCGATCACCTCGGGCTCGTACGGCCAGTCCGGACGCCTGCCCGCCGAAGGCGCGCTCGCCGAGCAGTACGGCGTCTCCCGGGGCACCGTCCGGCAGGCGCTCGCCCTGCTGCGCGCGGACGGACTGGTCACCTCGCGGCGCGGTACCCGCCGGGTGGTGCTCGGCAACGCCCGCGTGCAGAGCTTCTCCGAACTGCTCAGCTTCACCCACTGGGCCCGCTCGATGGGCGAGGAGCCCGGCGGCCGGCTGGAGTCGCTGACCCGCCGTCCGGCCGACGCCGCCGAACGCGAGCAGCTGCGCCTCGCACCCGGCACCGAGGTGTACGTCACGCTCCGGGTGCGCACCCTGTCCGGTACCCCCGTGATGGTGGAGCGCACCGTCTACCCGCCGCTGGTCGGCGAGCTGGTGGCCCAACTTCCGGCCGACGTGGTCTCGCACACCGAACCGCTGCGCGAGCACGGCATCCTGTTCAGCGATGCCGACCACACCATCGACGTGGTGGCCGCCAACGCGGACGACGCCCGCCTGCTCGGCTGCCGCCGGGGCAGCCCGCTGCTCCGCGAACGCCGCCGCACCACCGACCCCACCGGCACCCCCGTCGAGTGGTCCCAGGACCGCTACCTCCCCGGCACGGTCGCCTTCAGCGTCCACAACTCCCTTGCCGCCTCGGCACTCTCCCGCCACGCCCGCGACAACGACTGACCCCGCAGCGACAAGGCCGAATCTCCCAGGGCAATCGGGTTCAACACCAGGGGCGCGGGGAATTGCGCGCTGCGGAAGGCGACCACCTCCAGCCGGGCCCGTCGGGCCAGTTGCACCTCATTACCCATGGATGGGCGGTGCACCTTGCCCTCCGCAGGAGCCGTGCGGCGCCGTGCCTTCCGTCTCGCGCAGTTCCCCGCGCCCCTGAGGGGCTACCCGATCATCAGGAGTTCGAGCAGCGGGCGGAAGTGGGTGTAGGGCGGGGTCGGGGCGTCCGCGACCTTGGCCTGGTCGTCCCAGCGGCGGACGGCCACCGCGTTCTCGGCGCCCGGAAGGGCGGCGAAGGCGGCGGCCTCCTGGGCGTCCATCGGGCCGCCCTGCACCTGGAGGGTGTACTCGGAGGCCTCCGACAGCCCCGCCCGGTAGTCGGGCTCCACCGCGCACAGGTAGCGCTTCGCCGCCACGTGCAGCCGGATCGGCTCGGTCACCTCGGGGCCGAACCACTGCGCCAGCCAGTCCGCGCCGGTGTGGCTGTGCCGGTTGTCCTGCCCCTGCATCAACTCCAGTCCGGATCCCCCGAAGTGGCCCACGTCGTGCAGCAGCGCCGCCGCCACCAGGTGTGCGGGCGCCCCCGCCGCCTCGGCCAGAGCGCCCGCCTGCAGCATGTGTTCGGCCATCGTCACGGCCTCGCCCAGGTACTCGCCCAGCCCCTCGCCCGCGAACAGCTGCTCCAGCGTCTCCAGCCCGGCCGCCCGCCGGTCGAGCACGGCGAGCGTGGAGGTGAGCGAGTCCAGATCGGCGTAGCAGCCCTGGAGGTGGCGGTGGCCGTCCTGCTCGAAGGCCGTACGGGCGTGCAGCAGCCGCACGTTGTCGAAGATCAGGCAGTCGCCGGGCTCCAGCCGGAAGGTCAGCTGCAGCTCCGGCCGCAGCGTGATCTCCGCGAAGCGCCGGTACGCGGCGTAGAAGGCGTCCAGCTGCTCGGCGGGAAGCCGCAGTGTCCCGATCGACCGGTTGTTGAACCGCACCTCGCGGACCCGTCCCAGCCCGTCCACCTCGATCAGCGGCCGCTCGGCCCGCAGTTCGGTGGCGCGGTCGCGGAAGACGAACGGCACCGGCGTGCGGGTCAGCACGGCGAAGTCCTCGGGGGCCTCCGCGCGCAGGACGGCCGCCGCCTTGAAGCCGTCCACCAGGCCGGAGTCACCGCCGGCGGAGTCGTTGCGCAGGCAGTGCAGCAGCTGGAGGGTGGGCACCGGGTCGCGGTACGGGTTGTCGGTGTGCGGCGCGATGGCCGCGCTGGTGAACGCCAGGTTGTTCGGGTCCGGCTCGACCCGGACGTCGAACAGCTCGCCGTAGTTGGTCTCCCGGACGTACCCGAAGCTGCGGGCCACCGCCAGCACCTGCCGCTCCGCCACCGGCACCCCGCGCAGCACCGCGAACCCGGACCGCCGCACCGCCGCCAGCACGGCCGCCCGCTCCGTCGGGTCGGCCAGGTAGGCGCCCCAGTCGGCTTCGGGCAGCCCGGCGGCGAAGTCCTCGGCGGCCCAGAGCCGCTTGTCCTGCTCGGTCCGGCCGTCTCCCGTGCCGGCCTGCGTCAGCCACTCCACCGGGTAGGCCGACCGGTGCCCGTCCGACCAGCGCACCGCCAGTACGCCGGCCTCCGTCACCTGGTCGGCGATGGCCAGGTCCGCGGGCAGGTCGGTGATCTGGAACAGCTTCTGCCCGTTGCGCGGGTCGCGGCACTCGGTGCAGGGGCAGTTGTCGCGCAGCCAGTACGCGGAAAGCGGCATCGGGATCTCCTCCTCGGATCGCGTCAAGTTGTATAGCCAACTTGACGTCGCGCACGACCCTGCCGAGCCGGGGTGAGGGTCGGGCGACGGCCGGATGGCCGCGACACGAACAGCAGTGGACCCGTGGGCGCCGCAGCCGGCGCCGACCCGCTCGTCACCCTACGGTCAGCACCGCGTTGCCCCGCACCCGGCGGCCGCGCAGATCGGCGATGACGTCGGCGGTCCGGGACCAGTCGCGGACCGAGCCGATCTCCGGATGCAGCCGCCCCCCGGCCACCAGCCGGACCAGGGCGGCGAGATCGTCGCCGTAGTCCGCGCCGGACGCGGTGTAGTCGAAGTGCGCGATCCGGGCCTGCGCCGGGCCCTTGAAGAAGTCGAAGAAGTCGAGGGTCACGGGCGCGCCGCCGGCCTGGCCGAACCAGACCAGCAGTCCGCCGGGCGCGGTCCGGGCGAGCGCGGCCGCCAGCGACGGGCCGCCGACCGACTCCAGCACGATCTCGAACGGCCCACGGGCCCGCGCCGCCGAGGTCACCACCTCGACCGCGCCGAGTTCCAGCAGCCGGGCGCCGCGTCCGGGGCTCGCGCTGACTGCCGTGACCGCCGCCCCCGAGGCGGCCGCCAGCTCGGTCAGGTAGTGGCCGACACCGCCGCTCGCCCCCGTGAGCAGCACCCGCCGGGCGGCGACCGGACCGGCCGCGCGGAGCAGCCGCAGTGCGGTGATCCCGGCGAGCGGGAGCGCGGCGGCGGTCACCGAGTCGATGCTGTCCGGCAGTTCGGCGACGCTCCGGGTGGGGACGGCGACCCGTTCGGCCCACCCGTACGCGGGCGGGTGGGCCACCACGCGGGTGCCGACGGCGGGCCCGCTGCCGTCGGCGGCGGCCCGGACGACCCGGCCGGCCACGTCCTTGCCGGGCCGCCAGTCTGGCCGGGGCCGGCCCAGCACCCCGTCGAGCTGGAGGGTCTCGCCCCGGTTGACCGAGTACGCCTCCACGGCGACCACCAACTCGTCCTCGGCGGGCACGGGTTCGGCGGCCTCGCCGAGCAGTACCGGCTTGCCGTCGGGCCCGGGCAGTGCGGCCTTCATCGCTCTCCTCCTCTTGTGGGGCGTCTCTTGTGGGGCGTCGGCTCAGACGAAGACGACGTTCTTGGCGTGCAGGGTGTCGAAGTACTCGCGGACGGCGGTGATCCGCCCGTCGCGGACGGTGAAGACGGCCAGGCAGTGCTGGTCGTACCGGCCGCCGGACCTGGCCAGGCCCCGGGTGTTCCACTCCGCCAGTACCTGGTCGCCGTCGCCGATCAGGCCCTCGAACTCGAACTCCATCGACTCCGGCACCAGCCGGGAGAGCATCGAGGGGATGAACTCGTCGAGGATCTCGTCCGGCCCGGTCCAGGTCCGCGACAGCGGCAGGTCGCCCGCGAGCCGCCAGGTCACGTCCGGCGCGAAGAAGCCGCGCAGGGCGGCGAAGTCCCCCGTGGTCAGGGTGTTCATGTACGCCAGGACGACGGCCTTGCTGGCTGCGGTGAGGTCTTCGGTGGTCATGTCCCGGGCCCTTCTCGTGGTCTGTTGTTCCGGTCCTCGAACCCTAGGAAGAGCAGCCCGCCGGAGGGAAAGACCTGTTCCGAACCGGATCAGAACGAAACGGCATTACGGCAGGTCAGATCGGGTCGTAGACTGCCGGGCATGTCTGAACTGCGCCGCCTGCGGTACTTCCTGGCCGTCGCCGGGGAGCGGAACTTCACCAGAGCGGCCGAGCGGCTGCACGTCGCCCAGCCCGCACTGAGCCGCCAGATCCGGCAGCTGGAGGCCGAGTTGGGCGTGCGCCTGCTGGAGCGCAGCACCCACTCGGTCGAACCGACCGAGGCCGGTCGGCTGCTGATGGACCGCGGGGCCGCCCTGTGCGACGAGGCGGACCGGCTCTGGCGCGACGTCCGGGGCTTCGCCGGGGGCGAGCAGGGCGCGCTGTCCGTCGGCTACAGCACCAGTACCGGGTACGAGACCGCCCCCGCCCTGCTGGCGGCGCTGGCCGAGCGGCACCCCGGCATCGCCGTGACCACCCGTCTGCTGCCGACGGCCGAGATCGTGGCGGGTGTCGCCGACGGCACACTCGACGCGGGGCTGG
This sequence comes from Saccharothrix sp. ST-888, assembly GCF_000955975.1. GTDB lineage: Bacteria > Actinomycetota > Actinomycetes > Streptomycetales > Streptomycetaceae > Kitasatospora. The sequence continues at coordinate 53,242 of NZ_JYJF01000016.1, read as the reverse complement.
TGCGCTGTCCGCCGCCCGCACCCGAGCTGGTGCGGACGCTGCTCCGGCTGGAGCCGCAGGGCGTCCTGATGCGCGAGGGCCATCCGCTCGCGGACGGTCCGTACGTCGACGTCGCCGCGCTGGCCGGTGAGACCCTGCTCGTCCACCACCGGGAGGCCAACCCCGGCCACTACGACGCGATCATGGACCTCTTCGCCGAGCCGGAGCGGGCCCCGAGGCTGCTGCTGCGGCAGCTCTCGTTCGACGCCGCGCACACCCCGGTGGCGCGCGGCGAGGCGGTCTCGGTCGTCGGGCGGTCCGCCGTGCACGGCCTGCCGGCCGGGCTGGTGTGGCGGCCGCTGGCCCCCGTCGCCACCATCGAGATCCACCTGCTCACCCGGGGGCGGCCCGGCCGCCCCGCCCTCGCACGGCTGCTGCGGGTCGCCACCGACACGGCCCACACAGGCGGCTGGCTCCGCTCGCCGGACACGGCCTGACCTCAAGTCCCCCTTCCCGCCCCCGGTTCCGCGAGGTGCTCAGACGGGGCGGCGGCGGGGCAGCAGCAGGGCGGGCAGCAGGGCCAGCGCCATCAGCGCGACCGCCCAGCCGTAGGTGTGGCGGAAGGCGTCGGCCGGGTGCGGCGCGGTCCTCAGTGCATCGGTCAGCAGGACGGACATCAGCGCGGTGCCGGTGGAGGCGGCGACCTGCTGCAGGATGGTGACCGCCGTGGTGGCCAGCGGCACCTCCTCGGGGGCGACGCTGCGGGTGGCGGCGGCGATGGTGGGCATCATGGTCAGCCCGACGCCGACGCCCATCACCGTCAGGGCGGCCTGGAGGTGCCAGAAGGGTACGTCCCCGGTGACCTGGACGCTGAAGCAGAGGAAGCCGGTGGTGGCGAGGCTCACGCCGGTCAGCACGATCCGGCCCGGCGGGTGGCGGTCGATCAGCCGCCCGGCGAACTGCATGGTCACCCCGGTGGCCACGGCCTGCGGGATGCCCAGCAGGCCGGAGTGGGCGGCGTTCTGACCGCGCAGTCCCTGGTAGTACAGCGGCAGCAGGATCAGCGAGCCGAAGTAGGCGCAGACGAAGAGCAGCTGGGCCCCGGCCGCGGCCGCGAACGGGCGCCGGGCGAGCAGCCTGAGGTCCAGCAGTGGGTGGTCCGTGGTCAGTGCGCGGACGATGAAGCCCAGCACCATGGCGGCACCGACCAGCATCGGGGGTGTGGACCCGCCGCTGGTGAGCCCGTAGATCAGCACGGCCAGTCCGGGGGAGAGCAGCAGCAGGCCCAGCAGGTCCAGCCGGCGGCCCGGCCGCGGCGTCTCCCGGGGCAGGATCCGGGCCGCGAGCAGGATGGCGACGGCCGCGACGGGCGGGTTGATGAAGAAGATCCAGCGCCAGGAGGCTGCGTCCAGCAGGGCCCCGCCCAGGATGGGGCCGGCCAGCGGGCCGATCAGCACGGGCAGGCCGAGCACGCTCATCGCCCGGCCGGTCCGCTCGGGCCCGGCGGCTCTGAGCACCAGGGTCATCCCCACGGGTGTGAGCATTCCGCCGCCCAGCCCCTGGAGCACCCGGAAGACGATCAGGGTCTCGGTGTTCCAGGCCAGCCCGGCCAGGGCGGAACCGGCTCCGAAGAGGGCGAGGGCAATCTGGTACAGCCGTTTGGCGCCGAGCCGGCCGACCGCCCAGGCGGTGATCGGGATGACGGTGGCCAGGGCGAGGGTGTAGCCGGTGGCGACCCACTGGATGGTGGTGAGCGGCGCGTCGAAGCTCTGCCCGAGGTCGTGCATCGCCGTGTTGACGGCGGTGGTGTCCAGCACGCTCATGAACGCGCCGAGGACGACGACCAGGGCGGTGGGCTTCAGGGCCGCACCGCCGGTCGGCCGTAGGCCGATCCGGGTACGCGAGGTGGCACTGGTGCTCATGGCGCTCACCCCGCTCGGAGTCGGTAGGGCCGGTCGGCGTGAGCCTGCCGCAACACCCGCTCTCACCAGGTCAGTTGGTCCGGCAGGCGCTCTGTGGCACCTTCGGCCACGGTACCGTCGACCAGGTCACCCCGCTCGTCGGCGACGCCCGTCCGGAGCGGCTGCCGCTCCGGACGGGCGCACCCGCTGGCGCGGCGGCCCGGCAGCCCCGGCCGGCGGCTCAGAGCGCGGCGAGTGTGGCGTCCCAGGCCTCGCCCGCGGCGACGGCGGCCCGTGCGGAGTCGGTGCCGGGCAGGGCGGCGGCGAGAGCGCTGAGGACGGACCGGACGGTCTCCAGCGAGGCGGCCGTGCCGTAGTGGTTGACGCGCAGCATCCCGGCGGCGAGCGGACCGCCGCCGGGCTGGACGGGGAGGGCCGGGTCCAGGCGGCCGACGAGCTCGGCGGCGTGCAGGCCGGACGGGGTGCGCAGGGTGGTGGCGACCGGGGCGGCGTGCTCGTCCCGGTGGACGTACGGGACGAGGGTGCCCAGGGCGCGGACGCCCGCGCGGGTCGCGGCGGCGGCGGCGCGGTGCCGGGCGATGGTCGAGGCCAGCGTGTCGGCCTCGATGCGGTCCAGGCAGGCGTCGAGCGCGAGCATCTCCAACTGGGCCGGGGCGTGCGGGAGGACGGTGCGTCCGGCGTCCGTCCAGCGCTCCTTCCAGTCCAGCAGCGAGAGGTACGAGCGGCGCGGCGCGGCCGGATTGGCGGCGATCCGTTCCCAGGCGCGGTCGCTGACCGAGACGGCGGAGACCCCGGCCGGGCCGCCCATCGCCTTCTGCCCGCCGATCACGCACAGGTCCACCCCCCACGCGTCGGTGAGCAGCGGCTCGGCGGCGACCGAGGCGACGGCGTCCAGCATCAGCAGCGCACCGTGCGCCCGTACCACGGCGGCGATCTCGGCGACCGGATTGGTGTTCCCGGTGGCGGCCTCGGCGTGCACCAGCGAGACGAAGTCGACCCCGGGGTTCTCGTCGAGCGCCCGGGCGACCTGCTCGGCGGAGACGGCACTGTCGAACGGCACGGCCAGGTCCACGACCTTCGCCCCACAACTGCGCAGCCAGTTGCCGAAGGTCTGGCCGTACGGTCCGGTGACGATGTTGAGCGCGGTGCTGCCCGGGTGCGCGGCCCCCCGGATCGCCGCCTCCAGCGGAAGCAGCGCCTCGCCCTGGGTGACGATCACATCGGCCGTGGTGTGCAGCAGCGCGGCGACCCTGTCCTCGATCGCGGCGAACTGCGCGGCACTCAGCGGCGGAAGGTCGAGGAAGGGGCTCACAGGGGCTGGCCTTTCGGATGGATACGCACGGCTGGGCTCCGCCCAGTCTGCCGTATCACCTGCCCTCCCCGACCGGCGGTCGGACGTTGCGGACCGCGGCCGCGATCGGCATCGCGGCGACCGGCTGGCACGGCGATGACCGGTGCGCCCGCCTGAACTGCCGTGCGCGGCGGATGCCCGAGGCCGCGCGGGGTGCGGCACCGGGGAGCCGAGTGGGTGTCACTTTGTGCGAGGTGTCTGGGCAAGGTCTTGACGCAGCAGTAACTTACCGGCCAGTCAGCCAGTTCACGGCGTGAGCCCCCACTCGCGCCGGCTCAGGCCCGGAGCGGTCGTCGGACCGGCCGGACCGGGTCTGCACCTCCACCCCCACCCGGAGGAAGCCATGCCCGAAACCCCCACGCACTCACCCCTGCCCGGAAACCGGCGACTGCCCGGTCGCCGTCGCCTCGCGTCGCTGGCGACCGGCTGTGCCCTGCTGGTCGCGGCCCTGGCCGGCGCCGCCGGTCCGGCCGGGGCGGCGAACGCGAACACCGCGACGACGCCGCGGACCGATCCGGTGAGCGCCGCCCAGGCGCTCGCCGCACCGGGCGTGCCCGGTGCCAACAACTGGTCGTGCCGGCCGAGTCCGGCGCACCCGAGGCCGGTGGTGCTGGTCCACGGGACCTTCGCCAACGGCTCGGTGAACTGGGACACCATCGCGCCCGCGCTGGCCCAGGACGGCTACTGCGTCTTCGCCCTCACCTACGGAGCGGTGCCGAACGTCCCCGTGCTGCGGGCGATCGCGCCGGTGGCGGACTCCGCGCAGCAGCTGTCGGTCTTCGTCGACGGTGTGCTCGCGGCGACCGGCGCCGGACAGGTCGACGTGGTCGGCCACAGCCAGGGCGGGATGATGCCGCGCTACTACCTGAAGTTCGACGGCGGCGCGGCCAAGGTGCACACCCTGGTCGGGCTCGCCCCGAGCAACCACGGCACCACCCTGGACGGCCTGGCCACCCTGGCGAAGTCCTTCCCCGGCGCGCTCGACCTGGTCCGGTCGGCCTGCCCGGCCTGCGCCGACCAGGTCACCGGCTCGGACACGCTGAGCCGGCTCAACGCGGGCGGTGACACCGTGCCGGGGGTGACGTACTGGGTGATCGCGACCCGGTACGACGAGGTGGTCACGCCGTACCGGTCGCAGTTCCTGAGCGGGCCGGACGTGCACGACGTCCTGGTCCAGGACCTCTGCCCGACCAACATCCCGGACCATGTGCTGATGGCCGTCGACCCGGTCGTCCTGCACGAGGTCCGGCACGCCCTCGACCCCGCGCACGTGGCGGACGCCGACTGCTGGGCCAACCTGACCGGCTGACGGCCCCGGCCGGCCGCCCGGGGCGCCGTGTCCCGGGCGGCCGGTTCCGCCGTCGGCGGCTCCTCCCGCCGCTGGCGGGCGCGTCGGTAGAGTTCCGGCATGAGCGAAGGCGCGGTGCTGCACATCAAGGGGCGGGTGCTGGTCGGGCCCGAGGACGTCCGGGACGAACTGTGGGTCGTGGACGGCCGGGTGAGCCTCACCCGTCCGGTACGGGCGGACGACGTCCGTACGGTCTCCGGCTGGGTCATGCCGGGACTGGTGGACGCACACTGCCACGTCGGCCTGGACGCGCACGGCGCGGTGGACGAGGCCACCAGCGAGAAGCAGGCCCGCACCGACCGCGACGCCGGCACGCTGCTGATCCGCGACGCCGGTTCCGCCGCCGACACCCGCTGGATCGACGACCGCGAGGACCTGCCCCGGATCATCCGGGCCGGCCGCCACATCGCCCGTACCCGTCGCTACATCCGCAACTACGCGCACGAGATCGAGCCCGGCGACCTGGCCGCCTACGTCGTGGCCGAGGCCCGGCGCGGCGACGGCTGGGTGAAGCTGGTCGGCGACTGGATCGACCGCGAGCGCGGCGACCTGGCCGCCTGCTGGCCCGGGGACGCGCTGCGCGAGGCGATCGCCGCCGCGCACGCCGAGGGCGCCCGGGTCACCGCGCACTGCTTCGCCGCCGAGTCGCTGCCCGACCTGATCGCCGCCGGGATCGACTGCATCGAGCACGCGACCGGTCTGACCGAGGAGCTGATCCCGGTCTTCGCCGAACGGCAGGTGGCGATCGTCCCGACGCTGGTGAACATCGCGACCTTCCCCCAGCTCGCGGACGACGGAGAGGCGAAGTTCCCGGCCTGGTCCGCCCACATGCGGCGGCTGCACGAGCGCCGGTACGACACGGTCGGTGCGGCGTACGACGCGGGCGTCCCGGTCTTCGTCGGCACGGACGCGGGCGGCTCGCTGGCGCACGGGCTGGTCGCGGACGAGGTCGCCGAGCTGGTCAGGGCCGGGCTTCCGGCCGCCGCCGCGCTGTCGGCGGCGAGCTGGGGAGCGCGCGAGTGGCTGGGCCGGGACGGGCTCACCGAGGGCGCGTCGGCCGACCTGGTGGTGTACGCGCAGGACCCGCGCGCGGACGTCCGGGTACTGGCCGATCCGCAACTGGTCGTCCTGCGCGGCCGGGTCGTCGGCTGACACCCGGGGCCACCCGGGGCTGCCCCGGGCCACGGCGGCCCCGCGCCCGAGGGACGGCGAGTACGACGGCGGGTACGAAGAGGGGAGCGGGCGGGCAAGACGGAGGTCTGCGGTCCGTTGGGCCGATAGGGTGGCGGTATGGCACCGCGTCCACTGAACGAGATCGTCGAACCCGGCTGGGCCAGCGCCCTGGAGCCGGTGGCCGGGCGGGTCGCCGCCATGGGTGACTTCCTGCGCGGCGAGCTGTCCGCAGGCCGCACCTATCTCCCGGCCGGGCCGAACGTCCTGCGGGCGTTCCAGCAACCCTTCGACTCGGTACGGGTGCTGATCGTCGGCCAGGACCCGTACCCGACGCCGGGACACGCGGTCGGGCTGAGCTTCTCGGTCGCGCCGCAGGTCCGGCCGATCCCGGGCAGCCTGATCAACATCTTCCAGGAGTACGGCCGCGACCTCGGGTTCCCGCCGCCCGCCAACGGTGACCTCACCCCGTGGACGGAGCAGGGCGTGCTGCTGCTCAACCGCGCGCTGACCACCGCGCCGGGCAAGCCGGCCGCGCATCGGGGCAAGGGCTGGGAGGAGGTCACCGAGCAGGCGATCCGGGCGCTGGTGGCGCGCGGAGGCCCGCTGGTGGCGATCCTCTGGGGGCGTGACGCCCGTAATCTGCGCCCCCTGCTGGGGCAGGTGCCTGCGGTGGAGTCGGCGCACCCGAGCCCGATGTCGGCGGACCGGGGCTTCTTCGGCTCCCGCCCGTTCAGCCGGGCGAACGAGCTGCTGGCCCGTCAGGGTGCACAGCCGGTGGACTGGCGCCTGCCGTAGCAGCTGCGGCCGGAGCAACGCGTGCTGTAGCGACGCCTGCTGCAGCAACGCCCGCCCCGATAAGTTGCAGCAACCCACGCCCCGATAAGGAGTATCCGGCGTCAACCCCACTCGAAGGAGTGAACGGGCACATGGTGTTGCCCATGTGATGGACGCTCCGGAAGAGACTGACGGAAGTCGAGAGCACAAGCCCCTGCCTCCGGACCGGCGCGGTACCAGCCTGCGCGCGGGGTGACCACGGTGGCGCTCTCTCCATCCGTCACCCGTGGGGGTCATCCGCCATGCCCGTGCTCAATTCCGTTCTCCGCTCCGCCGCTGCCACCGGACTGGTGGCAGGTGCCCTCACCCTCTCCGGCGGCACCGCCCACGCCACCGGGCCGACCCCCTCGCCGGGGAAGGCGCGTGCGGTGACGGCGGAACTCGCGCTCGACGTCAGCCTGTTGAACAACACGGTGGACGTGCCGGTGGACATCGCCCTGAACAAGGTGGAGTCCCCGGCCCAGCGCGACCAGTCGCTGCTCGCGGCCAAGGTGGACGGCGTGGACCAGGGCCGGCCGGTCACCCTGGTCAAGGCGGAGGTCGGCCGGTCGACCACCACGGCCGACCGGCACGGCACCGCCGCCTCCGTCAGCCTGGTCGGCGCCGACCTCCACGCGCCCGGTCTGCTCTCCACCCTGATCGGTCTGGAGGCGCTCAGCGCCGAGGCCAGCTGCCCGGTGGACGGTCAGCCGACCGCGAAGGTCACCGCGCCCGCCCGGGTCACGGTGCTCGGCAAGTCGGTCGCGCTCGGGCTGAACGGGCCGACCCATGTGGACGTACCGGCGGTCGGCAGCGTGGACATCGAGTTCTCCCGGCGGACCACCACCTCCAGCACGGCCGCCGCCTCCGCGCTGAAGGTGGACGTGGCGGTCAACCCGCTCAACCTCAACGTGGCCAAGGTGACCGGCACCATCACGGTCGCCTCGGTCAGCTGTGAGAAGCCGGTGCCCGCCGCCGCCTCCGCCTCCGCGACCCCGGCCAAGCCGACCGCCTCGGCGGCGAGCACCACCGCGGCCGGCCGGGAACTCGCCTTCACCGGCAGCAGCGGCACCGGCCCGCTGGCGGCCACCGCGGGGGCGCTGATCGCCGTCGGAACCGGCGCGCTCTGGCTGATTTCACGCCGCCGCCGCAATACCCGTGCGCGCCGCCGCTGACTCCAGTAGCCTGCGACAACGTCAGCTCAGGCCCCGGAAACCGGCTCCGGTACCACCGGAACGTAAGCATGCCACTGCGGACGGTTGGTTCACATGGGCGTTACATAGGAGGAACAACCGGGAAACGGCAGCTTGCGACGCTACGCGGGCACCCACCACCCAAGCAGTGAGGTACCCAGCGATGGCAATCAAGGCCGAGTACATCTGGATCGACGGCACCAAGCCGACCGCCAAGCTCCGCTCCAAGACTCGTGTTCTGGCCAACGCTGACAAGATCCCCACCTGGGGCTTCGACGGCTCCTCCACCAACCAGGCCGAGGGCCACGCCTCGGACCGCGTGCTGGCGCCGGTCGCCACCTTCCCGGACCCGATCCGCGGCGGCGACAACATCCTGGTCCTGTGCGAGGTCAACGAGACCGACGGCACCCCGCACGAGTCCAACACCCGTGCGCTGCTGCGTCCGATCGCCGAGCAGTACGCCGCGCAGGAGTCGATCTTCGGTATCGAGCAGGAGTACACCTTCTTCAAGGGCTCCCGTCCGCTCGGCTTCCCCGAGGGCGGCTTCCCGGCCCCGCAGGGCGGTTACTACTGCGGTGTCGGCGCCGAGGAGGTCTTCGGCCGCGAGATCGTCGAGCTGCACCTGGACCGCTGCATCGCGGCCGGCCTGGCCATCTGCGGCATCAATGCCGAGGTCATGCCCGGCCAGTGGGAGTTCCAGATCGGCCCGGTCGACGCGGTGACCGTCTCCGACCACATGTGGGTCGCCCGCTACCTGCTCTACCGCACCGCCGAGGAGTTCGGCATCGACGCCACCCTGGACGCCAAGCCGGTCCGCGGTGACTGGAACGGCGCCGGTGCGCACACCAACTTCTCCACCAAGGCCATGCGCGAGGGCTACGACGCGATCATCACCGCCTGCGAGTCGCTCGGCGCCTCCCAGGAGAAGGTGCTGGAGCACGTCACCCAGTACGGTGCCGAGATCGAGACCCGCCTCACCGGCAAGCACGAGACCGCCCCGTGGAACGTCTACAGCTACGGCGTCTCCGACCGCGGTGCCTCGGTCCGCATCCCGTGGCAGGTCGAGGTGGAGCAGAAGGGCTACATCGAGGACCGTCGCCCGAACGCCAACGTCGACCCGTACGTGGTGACCCGCCTGCTGGTCAACACCTGCTGCGCCGCCCTGGAGAAGGCCGGCCAGGTCTGATCCCGGCCGGGACCGAACCCATGGTGCCCGCCGGACGCCCCTGTTGAGGGAGGCGCCCGGCGGGCACCGCCCGTTCCGGGGCCGGCCGGGATCCGCAGTCCCGCGCCGCTGACGCATACGCTTGCCGGCATGGACGACTTCACCCCGGCACAGATGGCCCGAGGCCGGGCGCTGCGCCGCGCCCAGCTGCCGTGGGCCCTCGGCGGCCGGATCGCCGGGCTGCTCTGCACGCTCGCCCTCGGTCTCACCCCCGCCGGGGCCGGGCTGGTCACGGCGGTGGGCGGACTGTTCGGCGGCTCGCGCACGGCGCAGGTGCTGGCCGGTACGGCCGTCCTGCTGCTGATCGGCCAGGTGCTGCAACTCCCGTTCGGCGCGCGGGTCCGGATCGTCCGCCGCCGCTACGGCCTGGTCACCCAGGGCTGGCGCGGCTGGGCCGTGGACGTCCTGCGCGGCCTGGCGCTCGGCCTGCTGATCGCCCTCCCGGTGGTGTACGGGCTGTACGCGCTCACCGGGCGCTCCCCGCACGGCTGGTGGCTGCCCGCAGCGGGCTTCGCCGCGCTGCTCACCGTCGCCCTCTCCTTCCTCCACCCGCTCCTGATCGAGCCGGTGTTCAACCGCTTCACCCCGCTGCCCGCCGGTGAACTGCGCACCGCGCTCCTGGACCTGGCGCAGCGGGACGGGATCCGGGTGCGCGACGTGCTGGTCGCCGACGCCTCGCGCCGGACCACCGCCCTCAACGCGTACGTCTCCGGCTTCGGCGCCACCCGCCGGATCGTCGCCTACGACACCCTGCTCTCCACCGCCGAACCGCGTGAGGTGGAACTGGTGGTGGCCCACGAGTTGGGGCACGTCCAGCACCGGGACGTCCTGGTCGGGACCGTCCTCGGCGCGGTCGGCGCCGCCGTGGCCGTCTGCCTGCTGGGGCTGCTCGCCGACTGGTCGGTGCTGCTCTCGGCGGCCGGTGCCACGGACGCCGCCGACCCCCGGTCGCTGCCGCTGCTGGCCGCCTGCGCCGCGCTGATCGGCGCCGCCACCGGACCGCTCCAGTGTGCGGTGAGCCGCCGCATCGAGGTGCGGGCCGATCTGCACGCCCTCGAACTCACCGAGGACCCCGAGCAGTTCATCGCCATGCAGCGCCGCCTCGCGGTCACCAACATCTCCGACGTGGACCCGCCCCGGCTGCTGGAGCTCCTCTTCGCCACCCACCCCAGCGCGACTCGCCGGATCGCCGCCGCCCGCGCCTGGCGCCCGGCCCGCGGGTAACCGCCGGAGCGCACCGCGGCCGCTCCGGGGGCGGGTCGCCCGGAGCGGCCGCGGTGCGCGTGCCGTCGGCGTCAGCCGACGATCCGCTCCAGGATCCACTGGACCAGCGTCTCGGTCACCTGGCTGTGCTCGGTGTTCCGGGAGTCGCACCGGAACTCGTCCAGCATGCTCTTCTCGATGGGCAGTTCGTCGATGTTCTCGTACGGGTCGACGTCCCACTTGACCGGGTCGTAGTCCAGCGCGACCGCGCTCACCGTGGGGACGAAGCACCCGCTGCGGTAGTTGGCCGGGATCTTGGCCTTGAGCGCGTCCGCGACCAGGCCGAAGGAGTCGAGGGCGCCGCCGGGCGCGCCGTCGAGGGCGGGGACGTACGAGGTGTTGCCCCGCCGCACCTGGCCCATGAACTTCATCTCGCCGATCGGCTGCTGCTCGTCGGAGGCGGGCTGGAACCGGGCCTGGGCGGCGGCGACCAGCGGTACCTTCCAGTCGAACACCACCTCCCCGGGCGGCAGCTGGCGGCCGATCCCGTCGCCGGTGCCGTTGGCCACACCCAGCTTGCGGGGCCGGGCCGGGAACTGGCCGTACTTCTTCAGCTCCGACAGGAACTCCTGGCGCAGCTTGCTGACGGTCGCGACCGGGCCGGAGTACTTCGCGTTCTCCACCCAGGCCCACAGCAGCTGCTGCGCGGCAGGGCTCCTGATCAGGTCGGCCTGCTTGGGCCCCGGCTTGCCGGTCGGGACGTCCTCGAAGAAGTACGCCATCTGCTGGAGCACCAGCGGGATCCACGCCCCGTTGTGCGGGGAGTCCCAGGAGAGGTAGGTCGCGGTCTGGTGGTCGACCTTGTGGTGCTCCATCTCGGCGAGGGCGTAGCGGGTGATGATGCCGCCCATGCTCACCCCGCCGACGATCAGCGGCTCGCCGCCCCGCCGGTCGTCGATGGCCTGGTGGATGGCGCTGATCACCACGCCGGCGTTGGCCTGGAGGTAGGTGTGCCGCTGCTCGAAGCCGACCAGGATGACGTCGATGCCCGCATCGAGCAACTGGTCCAGGAATCCCTTCCTGCCCTTCGCGTAGGGCGCGTTGAAGTGGGCCCACAGGGCCGTCAGGTCGCTGGGGCCGTAGTTGAACCCGTCCGCGAAGATGAACGGCTTCACCAGCGTGCTCTTGTGGCCCTTGCCGTAGTACACGGCCGCCTTGCCCTGCGCCACCTCGCCCCGGTACGGCCGGGAGGACTCCAGCTGCCACTCCGCGTCCGGCTGCCGGTCGTCGGTGCGCCCCGTGCCCGACGGGGTGGCGAACCACGCTCCCGGCCTCAGCGCCGTGGCGAATGTCTTCACCTGCTCGGCCGAGGGCTCCGCTTCGCCCTTCTTCGCCGTCAACTCGACGTCGATCCTGGCTTCCTGTGCCATGAATACCGCCTCTGCTCGGGTGCTTCTCATGGACCTGCCGTTGCGATGCGCACCGGGTCCGGGTGCGGGCGGGAAATGCGCGGGAGTTGCCGCAAATCCGGCAGCGCCGGAGCAGTGTTCCCACCTCCACCCGGTGATTGACTGTAACAGTGCGATTACCCAGAGTGCCGTAGGCGGCGTGCGAAGCAGGAGTCTGTCGCGCTCTGACAGGGTGTCGGCATGGTGACGATCGGGGTGGTGGAGGCGCTGCGGCGCTATCCGGTGAAGTCCATGCTCGGGGAGGGGCTTTCCGAGTGTGAGGTGGGGGAGCGGGGGGTGGCGGGGGATCGGGTGCTGGCGCTGCTCGACCGGGAGACCGGGCAGGTGGCGAGCGCCAAGAACCCGCGCTGGTGGCGGGAGTTGCTCGGCTTCCGGGCAGCCGGCGCCGAGGCGGGCGCATGGATCACCTGCCCCGACGGCAAGCCGCTCTGGAGCGGTGACGCCGACATCGACGAGGCCGTCTCCGGACGGCTCGGCCGCCGGGTCTCGCTGATCGACACCCCGCCGGCCGGGGCGACACTGCGCCGTTCCGTCCCCGAGGAGGTGCTGAGCAGCGGTGTCGAGGCGGATGTCCGCTATACCGAGAGCGAGTTCGGCAGGGCCGCGCCCGCCGGGACGTTCTTCGACTTCGCGCCGCTGCACCTGCTGGCCACCACCACCCTCGCCGGGATCGCGAGGCTCGGCGGTCCGGGCGAGGGCGAGGCGGAGCGCTACCGGCCGAACCTGGTGATCCGTACCGAGGAGGGCGGACCGTTCGCGGAGAACGCCTGGGTGGGACGTGAGCTGCTGGTCGGCGCGGATCTGCGGCTGCGGATCGTCGTGCCGACGCCGCGCTGCGTCGTGCCGACCCTCGCCCACGGTGAACTGCCCGGCAACACCGAGGCGTTGCGCGTTCCGGCCCGGTACAACCGGGTGGAGCCGCTGCCGGGTCTGGGCCTGCTGCCGTGTGTCGGGGCGTATGCGCAGGTGCTGCGGCCGGGCCGGGTGCGCCGCTCGGACCCCGTCAGCCTGGTATGACCGACGGCGGTGTCCACGCGGGAGACCGCACCGGCCCGTGGCCGAGGCGGGCGGATCAGCTGTGGACGGCCTCGGCGAGCGCGGCGAGGAAGCGGTCGGTGGTGGCCTCGTCCCGGACCGCGATCCGCAGCCAGTCTGCTCCGAGACCCGGGAAGGTGTCCCCGCGTCGTACCGCGAACCCGGCCGCGCGAAGCCGCTCGCGGACGGCCGCCGCACCGGGCAGTTCGATCAGGACGAAGGACGCGGCCGGCTCCCCGTGCACCCGGACACCGGTGACGGCGGCCAGGCCCTTGAGCAGGTGAGCCCGCTGCCCGGCGATGGCGTGCGCGGCCTGCTCCGCCTCGGCGAGCGCGGCGGGGGCGCTGCACGCCTCGGCGGCGACCAGGGCGGGGGTGGAGACCGGCCAGAGCGGTTGGGCTGCGGCGAGCCGGGCGATCAGCCCGGCGGGGCCGAGCACGTAGCCGATCCGCAGCCCGGCCAGGCCCCAGGTCTTGGTCAGGCTGCGCAGCACCACCACCCGGCCGGGCAGTGCGCGGTACTCGGGCCCGGCCAGGGACTCCCGTTCGCCCGGGACGGCGTCCATGAACGCCTCGTCGACGACCAGTGTCCGCCCGGGGCGGGCGAGCGCGGCCACCTCGGCGGCCGGGTGGAGCACGGACGTCGGGTTGGTCGGGTTCCCGAGGACGACCAGGTCGGCCTCCTCGGGCACCGCGCCCGGCGTGAGCCGGAACCCCTCGGCGGGCGGGAGGGCCACCCGGTGGACGGTGATCCCGGCGTCGCGCAGGGCCGCCTCCGGCTCGGTGAACTGCGGATGCACGACCACGGCATGGCGCGGCGCCAGCGTGCGGGCGAGCAGGACGAAGGCCTCGGCGGCGCCGGAGGTCAGCAGCACCTCGTCCACCGGCCGGTCGTGCCGCGCGGCGACGGCCCGCCGGGCGGCGGTCTGCTCGGGGTAGGCGGCGAGGTCGGCCAGGGTCGCGGCGAGGCGCTCGCGGAGCCAGGCCGGCGGCGTGCCGGTGCGGACGTTGACGGCGAGGTCGACCAGTCCGGCGGCACGTACCTCGGCGTCGCCGTGGTGGCGCAGGTCGGGCTCGTCCGTCGTGCGGGGGCCGGGCTCGCCCGTTGTGCGGAGGTCGGGCTCGGTGGTCACGTCGGGGGCTCCAGGGTGAAGGGGGAGTGGGGCGGCCGGCCGGGAGGACCGCCGGGTGATCGCCACGGTGGCCCGGGCGGACTTGCGCTTGGGGACGAGCAGTTCGCCGCCGGGCGCGGAGAGCAGGGCGGACGCCTCCGCGACGCTGGGCGTCCCGGCCACGGCCAGGACCGAGCCGGACGGATGCGGAACGGGCACGGCCGCCAGCGCCTCGGCACGGTGGCCGACCAGCGGTACGCCGAGCTCCCGCGCCGCTGCCCGCAGGCCGGGCTCCCCGGCCTTGCCCAGGACGGTGGCCAGCTGAGCGATCCGGTGGCGGCCGAGTCCGATGGCGGCCAGGGCGGCGTCGATCAGCCCGAGCACCTCGGCACCCGGCACACCCCGGCTCGCCCCGACTCCCACCACGAGGTCCCGCACCGGCACACCCCCCTCGATCACGTCCGCCCCACCGTTCTCCCGCCGCACTCACCGGCCCGTCGGCCCACCGGCCCCGAAATCCCACCACGGGCCCGATGAGCAGGTCAATCGCCGAGCCGGGAGCCGTCCGGCAGGCGGCCGGGCGGAGGTGGACGGATGTCCCCACCCGCGCCCGGGTCTCGCCCTCCGGCCACCTGGTCGCCTGGACGGTCTCCGTCCGCGGCGACTCCTACGCGGGCACCGGCTTCTCCACCCGCACCACGATCGTGGACACCCGCAGCTGGGCGGTCCAGGAGAACCTGGAGACCTTCGCGATCACCAGGGACGGCCACCCCTACCAGTCCCACGACACCGACGTCTGGGGTGTCACTTCGCCGACGACAACCGCTTCTACGCCACCCTGGCCACCGGCGGGCACACCTACCTCGTCCAGGGCGACGTCACCGCACACACCCTCACCACGCTGCACCAGAACGTCGAGTGCCCCTCCCCCTCACCGGACGGCACCCGGACCGCCTACAAGAAGCGCGTCCCCGGTGCCTCCGCCGACTCGCCGTGGCGGCTGTACGTGCTCGACCTGCGGACCATGACCGAGACGGCCACCGCAGAGCAGCGCAACATCGACGACCAGGCGCTCTGGTCGGACGACTCGACCCTGCTCTACGCCATGCCCGGCGACTACGGCGCCGACCTGTGGACCGTCCCGGCCGACGGCACCGGCACCCCGCAGCGCTCGGTCGCCGCCGCCGTCGCCCCGGCCTACCTGGGCTGACCCGAGCCCGGGGGTGCGAGACCCGCCGAGATCGCCGGGGCGCACACCGCCGTGACCGTCGGTCCCGATCCGACATCGGTGCGCGCTTTCGGACCGGACCTGACCGACCCGGCGGCCTGGGAGCCGGTCTACCACGCAGGTCTCCGCCAGGCCGGTGACCTCGGTGGGCGGCTCCGCCCGGTCTGGGGTGCGGACGCCGACCCGGAGTGATCGCGGCGGTCCTGCGGACGGGAACCGTGCGGTCCCGGCCGGCGGAAGCCGGGCACCCGGGGGTGCGGGGCCCTGCTTGATCGACTGCGTGCGCGCGGCGGAAGGTGCGGCGCCGTCACCTCCGGTCCCGCGCAGTCCCCTCCGGTCCCGCGCAGTCCCCCGTGCCCCCGGAAGTGTCCGGACCCACCGGTGGAGCCGCTAAATCACGGGCCGCCGGGGCGCGCGGACTGCCATACTCCGCGCCATGACTAATGATCAAGAAACCGGCCCGGTCCTGGTCGTGGGTGAACGGGACTCCGAGCTCAACGAGCGGCTGATCGAGGAGCTCACCGCCTTCAACACCGCGGCCACGGGCGCCGACGACCGCGGCACGCTGTCGGTCAAGGTCACCGACGAGACGGGCGAACTGGTCGGCGGGCTGGCCGGGTGGACCTGGGGCGGGCTGTGCGGCATCGAGCTGGTGTGGGTGCGCGAGGACAGCCGCAAGGACGGCTGGGGCAGCAGGCTCCTGGGAGCCGCCGAGGCGGAGGCGCGGCGGCGCGGCTGCGATCGGATGGTCGTCTCCTCGTTCACCTTCCAGGCGCCCGGGTTCTACCAGCGCCACGGCTACGTCGAGACCGGCCGGACCCTGGGCATCCCCGGCGGCCACGAGGACGTGCACCTGTTCAAGTCGCTGACCGAACAGGCCTCCTCGGGCCGGGCCTGACCGACGGCCGATCCTCGGGCCGGCGGTGACGCATACCATCCGACAACTCGGCCGAGGGGCGGCTGTGCCCGTGCGTGTCAGGGCCGCCCGGCCGACTCCGCGCCGGATCTGCGGCACCGTCGGCGTCAGCACCCCGCCGCGGGCGGCACCGCCGAAGCACCGCTACCGCGGCACCACCGCCCGAGCGGCCGGATCCCGCGTGCCGGTCGAGTCCCGAGAGGCCGAACGCATGGCATCGACCGATCAGATCACCCCGTCCGGCGCGCAGGGGAACGGCAGACTGCGCCGCGAGGTGGGGATGATCGGGCTGCTGTGGGCCTCGGTCGGCGCGATCATCGGCTCGGGCTGGCTGTTCGGGGCGAAGAACGCCGTGGTGACCGCCGGGCCGGCCGCCGTGCTCTCCTGGGGGATCGGCGCGGTGGCCGTGGTGCTGCTCGCGCTGGTGCACGCCGAACTCGGCGGGCTGTTCCCGGTCGCGGGCGGCACCGCCCGCTACCCGCACTACGTCTTCGGCGGGTTCGCCGGGATGTCCTTCGGCTGGTTCTCCTGGCTGCAGGCCGCGACGATCGCGCCGATCGAGGTCCAGGCCATGATCAACTACGCCGGGCACTGGTCCTGGGCGCGCGGCTTCCTGCACGCCGACCACACCCTCACCAGTTCGGGCTTCGCGGTGGCGGCTGGCCTGCTGGCGGTCTTCGTGGTGGTCAACTTCCTCGGCGTGAAGATCCTCGCCCACACCAACAGCGCTGCCACCTGGTGGAAGGTGGCGATTCCGCTGCTCACCATCCTGGTGCTGGCGCTGACGGAGTTCCACGGCGGCAACTTCACCGCACACGGCTTCGCGCCGTACGGGGCCAAGGGCGTGCTGGCGGCGATCAGCACCAGCGGGGTGATCTTCGCGCTGCTCGGCTTCGAGCAGGCGATCCAGTGGGCCGGTGAGAGCCTGAACCCCCGGCGGGACATCCCGCGCGCCGTCCTGGGGTCGGTCACCCTCGGGACCTTCGTCTACGTCGTGCTCCAGGTCGTCTTCATCACCTCGCTGCCGCCCAGGACCTTCGCCGGCGGCTGGGCCGCGCTCGACTACCCGGGCCTCGCGGGGCCGTTCGCCGGTCTGGCCACCCTGCTCGGCCTCGGCTGGCTGGCCAGTCTGCTCTACGCCGACGCGATCATCTCCCCGGGCGGCACCGGCCTGATCTACATCACCTCCAGCTCCCGGATCTCGTACGGGCTGAGCCGCAACGGCTACGCCCCTCGGGCGCTCCAGTGGACGGACCGGCGCTCGGTCCCGTGGGTCGGCCTGATCGTCGCCTACGTGGCGGGTGTGCTGTGCTTCCTGCCGTTCCCGAGCTGGCAGCGGCTGGTCAGCTTCATCACCTCGGCGGTGGTGCTGATGTACGCGGGTGCGCCGCTGGTTTTCGGGGTGCTGCGCAGGCGCCTGCCGGGCCTTGAGCGCCCGTACCGCCTGCCGGCCGGATCGGTCGTCGCGCCGGTCTCCTTCGCGGTCGCCGGCCTGGTCATCTACTGGGCCGGCTGGGACACCCTGTGGCGCCTGGGCGCGGCGATCCTGATCGGCTACCTCCTGATGGGCTCGTACGCCGCCCGCGCCAACGCCAAGGGCCTGCCGGGCGCCCCCCGGATGGACTTCAGGGCGGGCCGGTGGCTGCCGGTCTACCTCATCGGGATGGGCCTGATCTCCTGGCAGGGCACCTTCGGGGCGGGCGCTGCGGGCAACCTGCCGCTGTGGTGGGACATCGTGGCGGTCGTGCTCTTCTCGCTGGCCGTCTACTACTGGGCGCTGCGGGCGGCGCTGTCCGCCGAGGAGATCGAGCGGAACATCCACGGCACCGCGTCGGCCGAGGAGATCGAGCGGAACATCCACGGCACCGCGCCGGCCGAGGAGAACGAACACTGACCCCGGCCTCGGCCGAACCGCCGCCCACTCGCGCGGCCTCCCGTGTCCTGATGTACTGCGAGGATGCAACTCTGCACCGCCCTGGCCGGTTTGGAGCACGCTCTGCTGGCCGGTGATCCCCGGGTCGACATCACCGCGGGCATCACGTTCGATCCCCGGGCGGTGCACCCGGGGGCGCTGTTCGTCGCCCGCGACGGTCGGCGCCTCGACGGCCACCGCTTCCTGGCCCTGGCGTACCGGCGAGGCGCGGTGGCCGCACTGGTCGAGCGGACGGACGTCGAGCTCCCGGCCGGCCCGTGCGTGGTCCGGGTCGCGGACGTCCGTACGGCCGCCGCCCGCCTCGCCTCCCGCTACTACGGCGAGCCGGGGCGGGAGCTGTGGGGGATCGCGGTCACCGGCACCAACGGCAAGACCTCCGTCGCCTTCATGCTGGAGGCCGTCCTGGGGGCGCTCGGGCGCCGGGTGGGCGTGATCGGCACGGGCGGCTCGCGGTTCGAAGGCCGTCCCCTCCTGGTGTCCACCAACATGATCACGACACCCCAGGCACCCGAACTCCAGGCCATGCTGCGCTACTTGGCCGACGGCGGCGCGGAATGCTTCGTCCTGGAGGCGTCCTCGATGGCGCTGCTCCACCGCAGGGTCGAGCACACCTTCCTCGACATCGGCGTCTTCACCAACCTCACCCCGGACCACCTGGACGACCACCTCACCCTGGAGAACTACCGGCAGGCCAAGCTGCGGCTGTTCAACGGACGCTGCCGACAGGCCGTGGTGAACCTGGACGACCCGGTGAGCACCGACATCCTGGCCCTGATGCCGGACACGAGCGTCACCTGTTCCGCCTCCGGCCGTCCGGCCGACCTCCGGGCCACGGACATCGGGATCTCGGCCGCCGGCAGCGACTTCACCGTGCACCACGAGGGCACCGCCCACGCCTTCCACCTCCCGGTGCCCGGCCGCTTCGCGGTCGAGAACGCGCTCGCCGCCACCGCGGCGGCGGTGCTCTCCGGGCACGGGATCGAGGAGATCGCCGCCGTCCTCGCGGAACTGCCGCAGATCCCGGGCCGGTTCGACACCTACCGGGCGAGGAGCGGGGCGACGGTCGTCGTCGACTACGCGCACTCCGTCGACGCGCTGGAGAAGGTGCTCACCACCATCCGCGGCCTCGCCACCGGCCGCGTGATCACCGTCTTCGGGTGCAGCGGCGACCGCGACCCCGGCAAGCGCGCTCCCATGGGCGAGATCGCCGGCCGCCTCAGCGACCTGGTCGTGCTCACCTCGACCAGTCCCCGCGGCGAGGACCCGGAGCTGATCCTCGACCGGGTCGAAGCGGGTCTCGCCACCACCCCGACTCCCTATGCGCGGATCGGAGACCGGCGCGAGGCCATCGCGGAGGCCCTGTCCCGTGCTCGCGGCGGCGACGTCGTCCTGGTGGCGGGCCGGGGCTCGGACCCCTGCCAGAGGTTCGCGGGGCGATCGGTCCCGTTCCTGGACAAGGCGGTGGTGCAGGAGCTCGACCGGGCGGCCGGTGGCCGGGCTTGAGAGCCGCCGCGCCGACCGCCCGGCGGCCCGACCGGTCCCCTCAGGGCTGCTGGTGCCCGGCCGCCGCGCGGACCAGCCGCTCGGCCAACTCCGGTGCACCCGCCCAGTGCAGGTGCAGGTACGAGGCGTGCACGGACCCGGCCGCGAAACCCTCCGTACGCGGCCCGTCGGGACCGCGCCAGCCCCAGGCGGGCTGCGGCCCCGCACCCGGTTCGCAGACGGTGCGGTGGAACTCGTGCCCGCGCACCCGACTGCCCGCCGGGGCGAGCGCGCTGTCCCCGATGGCCACCGCCTCGCGGTAGCCGAGAGTGAGCCGCTCGGTCATCCGGGCGGTGGTGTCGAGCACGCCGCACATCGGTCTGCCGTCCAACTCCCGCCCCAGATAGAGCAGTCCGGCGCACTCGGCGGCGACCGGCGCGCCTGAGGCCGCGAGCGCGGCGATCGAGGCGCGCAGCGAGGCGTTCTCGCTCAACTCGGTGACGTACATCTCCGGGAAGCCACCGCCGATCACCAACCCCGCCGCTCCGGGCGGAAGTTCACCGTCGTGCAGTGGGTCGAACGGGACGACCTCGGCCCCGGCAGCCGTAAGCAGCTCCGCGTTCTCCGCGTACGAGAAGGAGAACGCCGCCCCCGAGGCCAGCGCGATCCTCGGCCGGCCGGCGACCGCCGTGACCTCCTCGGCCGCCGACCACGGCTCGGCGTCCAGCGGCGGTGCGCTGCGGGCCAGCTCCACCAGGGCGTCCAGGTCGACCGAGGCGGCGACCAGTTCACCCATGTCGCGGACCGCCCGCAGGGCCTCCGCCGAGCGTTCGACCGCCGGGATCAGACCCAGGTGCCGCGACGGTGTCGCGACCGAGGCCGTCCGCCGTACCGAGCCCAGCACCGGGACGCCCGACCCCTCCTCCAGGGCCTCGCGCAGCAGCTGCTCGTGCCGGTCGGAGGCGACCCGGTTGAGGATCACCCCGGCGAGGCGGACCTCCGGATCCCAGGAGGCGAAGCCGTGCACCAGCGCCGCCACCGACCGCGACTGGGAGGAGGCGTCCACCACCAGGACCACCGGCGCCCGCAGCAGCTTCGCCACGTGCGCGGTGGACGCCAGCTCCCCCCGCCCGGCCGCCCCGTCGAACAGTCCCATCACGCCCTCGACCACCGCGATGTCCGCCCCGGCCGCGCCGTGCAGGAAGAGCGGCGCGATCCGCGCGGGGCCGCACATGAAGGCGTCCAGGTTGCGCCCCGGACGCCCGGCGGCGAGGCCGTGGTAGCCGGGGTCGATGTAGTCCGGGCCGACCTTGTGCGGGGAGACCGCCAGGCCCCGGGCGGAGAGCGCGGCCATCAGCCCGGTGGCGATGGTGGTCTTGCCCGCGCCCGAGGACGGCGCGGCGACGACCAGGCGCGGGATGTCCGTACGGCGGCTGTCGGTGCGGGGGCGGTCGGTACGAGGGGTGTCGGTGCGGGGACTGTTCACGGCAGTACGGTTACCACTCGATCCCGCGCTGGCCCTTGCGGCCCGCGTCCATGGGGTGCTTCACCTTGGTCATCTCGGTGACCAGGTCGGCGAACTCGGTCAGCGCCTCGGGCGCGTAGCGGCCGGTGATGACCACGTGCTGGCTGCCGGGCCGCTCGCGCAGCACCGTCAGCACCTCCTCGACGTCGATCCAGCCCCAGTGCATGGGGTAGGTGAACTCGTCCAGCACGTAGAAGCGGTAGCGCTCGGCGGCCAGGTCGCGCTTGATCTGCGCCCAGCCCTCCTTCGCCGCCTCCTCGCTGGACTCGACCATCTCGGCGGAGCGCTGCACCCAGGACCAGCCCTCGCCCATCTTGTGCCAGTCCACCGTGCCGCCCTCGCCGGAGGCGCCGAGCACGCGCAGCGCGTTCTCCTCGCCGACCTTCCACTTGGCGGACTTCACGAACTGGAACACCCCGACGGACCAGCCCTGGTTCCAGGCCCGCAGCGCCATCCCGAAGGCGGCGGTGGACTTGCCCTTGCCGGGGCCGGTGTGCACGGCGGTGATCGGCAGGGTGCGGCGCTGACGCGTGGTCAGGCCGTCGTCGGGGACGGACTCGGGAATACCCTTCGGCATGGCTCAGGCTGCCTTTCGGTCGTGGCCAACGGTTCGGTGCGCATGGACCAGTGCGGTGACACCCTCGGCCCGCAGCTCGTCCAGCGTTACAGCGGGGGCGTTCAACTGGCCGGCCAGCGTACGGGCCAGGCCGAGCCGTACCGGTCCCGACTCGCAGTCCAGCACGACGCTCGCCAGGCCCTGCCCGGCCAGCAGCCCGGCCGCCCGCCCGGCCTGGGCCAGCGCGTCCCGGCCGCCGGTGGCGCGGCCGTCGGTGACCACCATCAGCAGCGGACGGCGGTGCGGGTCGCGCATCCGCTCCACCCGCAGCACCTCGTGCGCGCGCAGCAGCCCGGCCGCCAGCGGGGTCCGGCCGCCGGTGGGCAGCTGCTCCAGCCGGGCGGCGCCGACCTCCACCGAGGAGGTGGGCGGCAGGGCGAGCTCGGCCGAGGAGCCCCGGAAGGTGATCATGCCGATCTTGTCGCGGCGCTGGTACGCGTCCATCAGCAGCGACATCACGGCGCCCTTGACGGCGGTCATCCGCTGCCGCGCCGCCATCGACCCGGAGGCGTCCACCACGAACAGCACCAGGTTGGACTCCCGGCCCTGCCGCACCTGCTCACGGAAGTCGTCCCGGCGCAGCACCAGCGCGCGCGAGTCGCGGCCCCGCGCCACCTGGTGCGGGGCGGCGGCGCGCAGCGTGGCGCTCAGGTGCAGCCGGCTCAGCGTCCCCTGCGGGCGGCGGGCCCGGACGGTGTGCCCGCCGTCGGTCTCGGCGGGGGAGCGGCGCCCCTGGGCGCCCTTCCCGGTGCCGGGCACCTTGAACAGCCGGGTGCGGTACGGGTCCCCGGCGGAGGCCACCGGCGCCTTGCCCGCACCACCCGTGCCCTGCGGGGGGATGCCCGCCTCGGCCGGGGGCTCGGGCTCCGAGGCGGCACTGCCGTCCGGGGCGTCACCGGGCGCGGGAGCCCCGCCCCCGTCCGGGCCGCCGCCGTCGGGACCGTCGCCCTCGGGGCCGCCCTCCGGGTCGGTGGGCTCCTCGGGGCCTGCCGTCTCCTCGGACTCTGCCGGCTCCTCCGGCTGGGAGTGCTCCGCCAGCGTGCGGTCCAGCTGCTCCTCGTCCAGCCCCGGTGCGTCGAACGGGTTCCGGCGCCGCCGGTGCGGCAGCGCCAGCTGGGCGGCCTTGCGGACGTCCTCCTCCAGCACCTCGGTGCGCCCGTCCCAGGCCGCCAGCGCGACCGCCGTCCGGGCCATCACGATGTCCGCCCGCAGTCCGTCCACCTCGAACGCCGCGCACACGGCGGTGATCTGACGAAGCGCTAGATCGGTCAGCTCCACCTCGGGCAGCAACTCCCGTGCTGCGGTGATCCGTTCGGCCAGGGCTCGTTCGTCCGCCGCATAGCGCGCGGCGAAGCCCGCCGGGTCGGCGTCGTAGGCGAGCCGCCGCCGGACCACGTCGGCGCGCTCGGCCGGGTCGCGGGTGGCGGCGATCTCGACCGTCAGCCCGAAGCGGTCGAGCAGCTGCGGGCGCAGCTCGCCCTCCTCCGGGTTCATCGTCCCGACCAGCAGGAACCGGGCCGCGTGCCGCACCGAGACGCCTTCGCGCTCCACGTAGGAACGGCCCATCGCGGCGGCGTCCAGCAGCAGGTCGACCACGTGGTCCTGGAGCAGGTTGACCTCGTCGATGTAGAGCACGCCCCGGTGCGCCTTGGCCAGCAGCCCGGGCTCGTACGCCTTGACGCCCTCGGCCAGCGCCCGCTCCAGGTCGAGCGAGCCGACGATCCGGTCCTCGGAGACGCCGACCGGCAGCTCCACCAGGTGTGCCGGGCGCCGCTCGGCCGGTTCCGGGGAGTGCGGACCGTCCGGGCACTGCGGGTCGGCCGCCGCCGGATCGCAGGCGAACCGGCAGCCGGGCACGGTCGCGATGGCGGGCAGCAGCCCGGCCAGCGCGCGCACCATGGTCGACTTGGCGGTCCCCTTCTCACCGCGCACCAGCACTCCGCCCACGGCTGGGGAGACCGCGTTGAGCAGCAGCCCGAGCCGCAGGTCGGCCATGCCGACGATCGCGGTGAACGGGTATCGGACGTCACTCATCAGCTCTCCATCGTTCGGGGTGCCCCTGGCGGGACGAAGGGCAGGCCACCGGGTGCCCCGCCCTCGATCAGCTTCCAGAGCGCGTCGGTGTCGGCGTGCTCCTCGATCAGGTCGCCGAGCCGGTCGAGACGGGCCGCCCTGGCCGCCGCGAACGAGACGTCGGGGGCGGGGACGAACGCCCGCCCGGCCGACGCGGCCACCTCGCGCAGCAGTCGGCGCCGGAAGCCGTCGTTCTCCAGCGCGCCGTGCCAGGTGGTGCCCCAGACCGAGCCCACCCGGCAGCCGTCCAGGAACGGCACGCCGCCCTCGACCGACACCACCCCGTGGTGGATCTCGTAGCCCTCGACCCGCTCGCCGTACGCCTCGCCGACCGGCCTGGCCAGCACCTTCTCGCGCCCGAAGACCACCCGGGTCGGCAGCAGACCGAGCCCGGCGACCTCGCCGGCCCTGGACTCGACCTCGTCCACGATGCTCCGGCTCAGCATCTGGTAGCCGCCGCAGACCCCGAGCACCGGCAGCCCGGCGGCCGCCCGCGCCTTCAGCGCGGGTTCGAGGCCGCGCTCGCGCAGCCAGGCCAGGTCGGCGACGGTGGCCCGGCTGCCGGGCAGCACCACCAGGTCGGCGTCGGCCAGCTCCTCCGGGCGGGTCGCCCAGCGCACCAGTACGCCGGGCTCCTGCGCCAGCGCGTCCAGATCGGTGAAGTTGGACAGCCTCGGGAAGCGCACCACGGCCACCCGCAGGACGTCCGCGCCGACCGGTCCGCTGCTCGCCGCGTGGTCCACCACCGTGGTCAGGTCGAGCGAGTCCTCGGCGTCCAGCCACAGGCCGGAGAGCATCGGCAGGGTGCCCAGCACCGGGCGTCCGGTCAGCTGGTGCAGCATGTCGAGACCGGGCGCCAGCAGCCGGGCATCGCCCCGGAACTTGTTGACGAACCAGCCGGCCACAAGCCGCTGGTCCTCCGCCGAGAGCAGCGCCAGCGTCCCGTACATCGCGGCGAAGACCCCGCCCCGGTCGATGTCGCCGACCACCACCACCGGCAGCCCGGCGGCTGTGGCCAGACCCATGTTGGCGATGTCCCGGTCGCGCAGGTTGATCTCGGCCGGCGAGCCCGCGCCCTCGCAGACCACCACCTCGTACCGGCTGCGCAGATCGGCCAGGCACTCCAGCGCCCGCTCCAGCAGGACGGGCTTGCGCTCCCGGTAGTCCAGCGCACCGACCTCGGCGACCGCCCGGCCGAGCAGCACCACCTGGCTGCGGCCGTCCGCACCCGGCTTGAGCAGCACCGGGTTCATCGCCGCCTCCGGCTCGACCCGGGCGGCCTGCGCCTGCATCGCCTGCGCCCGGCCGATCTCGGCGCCGTCGGCGGTCACGAAGGAGTTCAGCGACATGTTCTGCGCCTTGAACGGCGCGACCCTGACGCCCTGTCGGGCCAGCCAGCGGCAGATGCCCGCCGTGACCACGCTCTTGCCCGCGTCCGAGGTCGTCCCGGCGACCAGCAGTGCCCCGCTCATGCTTCTCCGCTCCGCTTCACGGTCGTCGTTCTTCCCCGGCCATGCCCCACCCGGCTGCGCTCTACCCGGCCTTGCCGCACTCGCCCTTGCCCCACCCGGCTGTGCTTCACCCTGCCGTGCTCCACCCGGCTGGCGCCCGGACCGGCGCAGCGCGGCGCCGCTCCGTGACGTGCGCTCACGTCCGCCTCCGCCGCCGGGTCCACAGCGTCCGCCCGGCCACGGTGGCCGCCAGCGCCAGGGCGCCCACCCGCCGGGACAGCAGGCACGCCCGCTCGATGTCCCCGACCGCCACCGGCCGCAGCTCCGCGCCGAGCACCGGCCGGTGCTCCACGCGCTCGCCGTAGTGCAGGGTGCCGCCCAGCCGTACGCCCAGCGCCCCGGCGAAGGCGGACTCGGCCTGCCCGGCGTTGGGGCTCGGGTGAGCGGAGCCGTCCCGCCGCCAGACCCGCCAGGCGGTCCGGGGTTCGGGTGCGGCGGCCACCGTGAGCAGGGCGGTCAGCCGGGCGCCGGGCCAGCCGGCCACGTCGTCCAGCCGGGCCGAGGCCCAGCCGAAGCGCAGATGGCGCGGGGAGCGGTGACCGACCATCGCGTCCAGCGTGTTGACGGCCCGAAAGGCGAGCAGTCCGGGCGTACCGGCCAGTGCACCCCAGGTCAGCGCGTTGACCACGGCGTCGGCGGTGTTCTCGGCCACCGACTCGACCACGGCGCGGGCGATCTGCTGCCCGTCCAGCGCGCTCGGGTCGCGGCCGCACAGGTGCGGCAGCCGCTCGCGGGCGGCGGTCAGATCGCCGGCCTGGAGCGAACGGCCGATGGTCCTGGCCTCCTGGGTGAGCGAGGTACCGCCGAGCACCGTCCAGGTCGCGGCGGCGGCCAGCGCCGCCTGTCCGTACCCGCTGCGCCCGAGCGCGCGTTCGGCGAGCACCGCCCCGGCCGCGACCGTACCGACACAGGCGGCGGTGTACCCGGCACCCGCCGCCCGCCGGTCGCGCCAGAGCGCCCGCTCCAGCCGCCCGGCGGCGGTGCCGAAGGCGGCGACGGGGTGCCCGCGCCGGGGGTCGGCGAGGGCGGCGTCGGCGAGGTACCCGGCGATGCTGCCCAGGGCGAAGGCGGTGCTGCGGTTCAGTCGAGGCACGGCGCGGGCACGGCGACGGAGGCGGACCGGGGGGCGGACCCGAGGTCGAACGGCGGCCGTACTCGGGCCGGGGCAGCCTGCATGGCGTGCGTGTCCTCACTCAGGGTCCGCGCCCTGGATCGACGTACCGGAGGCGAGAGTCTCCTGGCTTCCGGGGCGGACACACCCCCGGTCCACCGGCAGCCGTACGAACGGACCGCCGTGACCAAACGTCGAGTGTGCTCCCCGGTGACAGTGGCGGGACCGCGCCGGACTCGCACCGGCTTCCTCTGCATGCCTCCGTTTGGCTGAAAGATCCCACCACGGGCCGCGACCGGGAGTCAACAAACCCGGCGGAGGGCTTGGTCACAGCCCTGCGGCAGCCTCCCCGGCCCCTGCCGCGACCGGCGCTGTGCCCGCCCGCGCGGCTCGACCACGACCTCACTCGACCACGACCTCATGGGAGGACGACCGATGACGGACGATCTCGGAAAGCCGCCCACCTCCCGAACGCCGTCGACAAGCTGACCCCGCAGGCGATCCGCCCACCGAGGAGCACCTCAAGCAACTGTTCGGCAAGCTGGGCCTGAAGTGACCGGATCCGCCTGACGCCTCGGCAGGCCCCGGCGGGCGTGCGCTACCGCCCGGACAGCCACCCGAGTAGTCCGTCCGTCCGCCGAGGAACCGTCACTACCTCCGAGTAGCAGACCGATTCCCCCGGGCCCGGGTGGAGGATCATCCGATGCCGACTCGGGGCGGCCACCCGAGCTTCGTGCAATCGGCGGGGTGTGGACGAAATGTGCGCCCCCTACGGTCGGGTGCCATGCGACGCAGACAGCCGGCCCCTCCGCCCCCGGTGCCGTTCTCCCCGACGGCCGCGCGGTCCCACCGGGCCGGGCTCGGCCTGACCCCCGAGCAGGTCGCCGACGCCATGGCCGCCCACGGCATCCGGCTGCTGCCCGCCCATGTGCTCGGCTGGGAGAGCGGTGAGATCCGGCCCTCCGAAGAGGAGTTCATCGCCCTCGCGCGCGCCCTGTGGTGCCCGCCGGTCCAGTTGATGGGAGTCCCTCCGGGAACGCTGCGGGACTTCCGCCTCGCCCGGGAACTCGGCCGGGAACAGGCGGCCCGCCGGATCGGGATGCCGCTGCCGGCGTACGAACGGGCCGAGTCGACCGGCAGGTGGACCGGCGACGAGGAGCAGTCGCGCGCACTGGCCCACGTCCTCGGCCTGGGCCTGCGCACCCTGCTGGCGGTGACACACCGTGAGGACGACTTCGACCGGCGGCTGCGCCAGTGCGTCGACGGCCGCTGGCAGGGGCAGCTGAAGGCGATCGGCAGGCTGCTCCCGGTCTCGCCGGACACCCTCTCCTCGGCGCTCTCGGACCTGCAGAACGAGTACCTGGTCCCGACGCACTGGGGCTCCTCCGCCCCCGCCCCGGCCGACCACGGGCCGGAGCAGCCGCTCGCCCGGCGCTTCTGGGAGCTGCTCTCCCGCTACCCCACCGAAATCCCCGTGTAGCGAGCGGCGGGGATCCGCATGGCCTGCAGTGCCCGGCCCGCACGGACGGACTCGCCCCGGTGGCACGCGCGCGGCCCGGAGAGTGGACTGGGAGGCACCGTCCCGTCCAGCACACCGGGGAGCGCTATGCGTTGGGGAACCGCCGCCGCCGTGGCAGCCACCGCCGTCGGAGCCGGAGCAGCCGTGGTCCTGATCGGCCGCAGGGTGTCCGAGCGCTCGGTCCGCCCGCCGGCCGGGAGGCCGGGCCTGGCCGCCACCCTCCGGGTGCACGAGCTCGCCGCCGGGCGGGTCGCCCTCACCCGGGCCCCGGAGAGCGAACGTCCGGGCCGGTACGCGCTGGAGTGGCGCGGCGGCGGCCACGCGGTGGTCGGCGAGGTGCTGGGCACCGACGTCCAGACCGTCACCCGCCGGCTGGAGCGCGCGGAGCGCGGCACCCTCGCCGTCGGCACCGAGGTCGAGATGACCCCCCGGGTCTACCTCGGCGACCCGACCACCGCCCTCGGCCTCGACTTCACCGAGACCGCCGCCGAGGGCGAGCTCGGACTGCTGCCCGCCTGGTACGTCCCCGGGATGCGCGGGACCTGGGTGATCCTGGTGCACGGCCCCGGCGCCGACCGCACCCAGGCGCTGCCGGTGCTCCCGCTGCTGCGCTCGCTGAAACTGCCGACCCTGACCGTCACCTACCGGGGCGACGCCGGGGCCCCGCCCTCGCCGGACGGGCTCGGCCACTTCGGCGAGACCGAGTGGCGGGACGTCGAGTCGGCGATCGGGCTCGCCCTGGACAGCGGCGCGGGACGGGTCGTCCTGTACGGCTGGTCGC
This sequence comes from Saccharothrix sp. ST-888, assembly GCF_000955975.1. Classification (GTDB taxonomy): domain Bacteria; phylum Actinomycetota; class Actinomycetes; order Streptomycetales; family Streptomycetaceae; genus Kitasatospora. The sequence goes on along the minus strand of NZ_JYJF01000016.1, from coordinate 24,725 downwards.
TCGGCGCCACGATGTGCCTGCTGACGGCGGCCAGGTCCGCCCGGCGGGCCTCGATCGCCGGACTGGTGCTGGACTCCCCGATCCTCGACTGGTCCGCCGGCGTGCGCCGGGAGAGCGTCCGGGCGGGTATCCCGGGTGCCCTGGCCGAGCTGGGCGCGCTGGCCGCCGAAGGCCGTACCAAGGTGGATCCGGCCGCCTTCGCCCGCCTCGCGGACGGTACGGAGCTGCGGGTCCCCACCCTGCTGCTGGGCAGTCCGGCCGACGGCATCGCGCCGATCGGAGCCGCCCGCCGCCTCGCGCACCACCGCCCCGACCTGGTGAGCCTGCACGAGCTGCCCGGTGCGGAGCACACGCAACTGTGGAACGCCCACCCGGACGGCTACGCGGAGGCGCTGCGCCGCTGGCTCACCCCGCTGCTCTGACCACGTAGTCACTCTCCGTGGATGATCGGTCACCATCGATCAGGTGCCCCGGGGGCTCCCGGTGACCTGAACCTGACGGAGTGTCGATCATCTTGTTGGGGACACGACACTCGAATCAGGCCAACCATTCGAATGTTCAGGCCCGGTTTGCGGGCTGTTGCCCGATCTCTTCCATCGCTTCTCACCGGGCGGCCAAAGACGCGCCGAACCCGATGTGACAGAAGGCCGGTGCACGGGGAAGACTGCACGGCGTGACGTCTCGGAACCCGCGCGACCGTGATGCCCCGCTCCCGCCGACGATCGGTACCGGTGCGACGGTGACCCGTCTGCCCGGTACGGTCCGCCGCGCCGACGGCGCGCACCCCGGCCACCCCGCCGGAGCCCGCCGCCGTACCCCGGCGCCCAAGCCGGGACGGGGGAGGGTTCCGGTGCCCGACGGCTTCCCCGCACCGGCCGAGCTCGCCCCGCTGGCCCGCCGGATGCTCGTGGACGCGGTCCGGATCGCGCGCTGGGCGGGTGAACTCGACAAGGTCGACCGCCGGGGCGAGCTGCTCTCCGACGACGCCCGCGCCGCAGGGCGCGCCCTCGCCATGACGGTCGGCGCCGCGGCCAAGGCCTGGGGCCAGGCCCTGCTGGTGGGTCTGGTCGAACCGCGCGAGGGCGGTGCCGGACCGGGCTGGCGGCTGCACGCCTGGGAGCACGACGACGAGGCGGTGATCCGGGGCTGGTCCGCGCTGTTCGACTCCTGGACGCTGGTCGCCCCCGTCCCGCCCGCCGCGATGCGCGGAGTCTTCGCCGTCCTCGCCGGGCAGGCCGTCGACCACGCGCCCCACCTGCTCTCCTTCCTGCACCTGGTGGACGGCCCGGTCGCCGACAGCGAGCTGCTCGAACTGCTCCGGCGCGGCCTGGACGAGCGCCGCCACGGCGCAGGCACCGGCACGCTGGCGCTCTCCCCGGTCCCGCACGCCGCCTCGGCCGTCTCCGCGGTTCGCGGCACCTGCCGTGAGCCGCAGGTGGACAACCCGCCGGCCCCCTCGGACGTCGCCGCCGTCCTCGACTGGATGCTGGACGGCCTCGCCGCCGTCGGCGCCCTGGTCCGCCGGGACGAGGCCGCGGAGCTCTCCCTGCTCGGGCACTGGGCCGTGCGCGCCAAGCTGGAGGAGATCTGCACGGTCGCCCAGACCGCGGCCGGGCACATCGAGCAGAGCGCCCTGGAGCTCCTGGACGCCTGCGCCAACTACTCTCCCGGCCCGGCCCGCGCCGAGTACCGGGCCTGGGTCGCCGCCCGCCCGGTGGACCGTGCGGTCGCCGAGCTGCTGGACGCCGCCCGGGGCGAGGACGCGCTGCTGCGCGGGCTCGCCTTCGAGGCGCTCCGGGTCGCGGGCGGCACCGCCGAGCAGGCCGTCCGGGCCGCCGTGGACGAGCCGGTACTGCGGCCGTACGCGCTGCTCTGGCTGGCCGAGCAGTCGGACGAGGGGGTCTCGCCGGCCGACGTGCTCGGTGCGGACGACGCCGCCTGGCTCTGGGTGGACACGGCCGCCGCCGTCCTCGACCACGGTGAGACCGAGCTGCTGGTGGGCCATGTCGAGGGCGCCTCGGCGGGCGAGCCGGTCCGGCTGTTCAACCGGGCCAGGCAGTCCGGCCACCCCCGGGCGGCCTCCGTGCTCACCGCCGTCGCGGGCGTCCACCCGGACCCCGCCGTGGCCCGTGCGGCCCGCCGCTCCGCCTTCAGCGTCCACCACGGCGGCGCCTAGCCCTGCCGGGGCCGCTCAGGGGCGCGGGGCTCTGCTTGATCAACCGCGTGCGCGAACCGGAAGGCCCCGGACCCGCACGTACCTCCGGTAATCAAGTCGCACCGCCCCACCCGGAGGTCCTGCAACCGGCCCGCCGTGCTCGACCGACCCCGGTCACCTTCCGCCGCGCGCAGTTCCCCGCGCCCCGGATTTGCCCACCCTTGCCCCTGAAAGGCCCAGGGCTCCTGTCCCGGAACGGCGGAGGGGCCCGGATCCTGATCCAGGATCCGGGCCCCTCCGGGCGTTCACGGCGGGCTCAGCAGCCCCGCGACTCCGCGCGGCGGGCGCGGACGTCGCCCACCTTCTGGCCCACCTTGCGGCGGATGACCAGCAGCGGCGCCATCGCGGCCAGCGTGATCTGCGCGATCGCCCCGATGTGCATCAGCGTGTCGCCGCCCGGCAGGCCGGCGGCCCAGGCCGCCAGGCAGCCGATGGAGACCACGATCCAGCAGAGCGTCGCCGTGGCCAGCAGGCCCTGCGGCTTGGGGTACTCGATGCGGCTCACCATCAGGTACGCCACGCCGAGGATCATCAGCAGGCCGAGCATCAGCGGCGGTTCGAGCAGCACGATGGCGATCACCGTCATCGCGCCCATCGGGCAGGGCATGCCCTGGAAGATCCCCGGCCGCATCTTCACGGCGGAGAACCTGGCCAGCCGCAGGACCACGGCGAGCAGGACGGTCACCGCGATGAACGCCGAGAGCTGCTGGTTGCTGTCCGGCGAGACGATGCCCCAGACCGCGACGAAGTAGGCCGGCGCGATGCCGAAGCTGATCAGGTCGGCCAGGTTGTCGAGCTCGGCGCCGAGCGCGGAGGAGCGCAGCTTGCGCGCCACCAGGCCGTCGAAGAGGTCGCACATCGAGCCGATCAGCAGCAGCGTCACGGCGGTGGCCGCGCTGTGCCGGTTCGGCATGGCGTCGCCCATCAGGTGCGGCATCAGGACCCCGGTGGTGATCGAGTAGATCGCCATGAAGCCGCAGACGGCGTTGCCCAGGGTCAGGAAGTCGGCGGTGGAGAGGTGCTGCGGCGAGCGGGGGGCGCGCAGCTCGCGGTCGCGTGCCCAGCGGCGGCGGTGCAGGCCGGTCTCCTCCTCCTCGCTCAGGCCGACGAGAGTCTCAGGATCAGTCACGGTCAAGGCGTGTCACCCCGGCAGTGGTCTTCTGGCCGACCTCGACGCCGACGTCGACGCCGGCCGGCAGGTAGGTGTCTACGCGAGAGCCGAAGCGGATCAGCCCGATCCGCTCGCCCTGCTCGACCTTGGTGCCGGCGTCCACGTACGGCACGATGCGGCGGGCCACGGCCCCCGCGATCTGCACCATCTCGATGTCGCCGAGCTCGGTGTCGAAGTGCCAGACGACGCGCTCGTTGCGGTCGCTGTCCTTGTTGAACGCCGGGACGAAGCCGCCGGCGACGTGTTCGACGGAGGTCACCGTGCCGGGCAGCGGGGCGCGGTTGACGTGCACGTTGAGCGGGCTCATGAAGATCGCGACACGGGTCCGGCCGTCCGGCCAGGCATCGATGCTCTGCACCACACCGTCGGCGGGGGAGATCACTCTGCCGGCGCCGATCTCGCGCTCCGGGTCGCGGAAGAACCACAGCATGCCCGCGCCGAGCGCGCAGGCCGGTACCGCTGCCACGGCCCACTTGCCGTTCCGCCTGGTGAGGGCGGTGGTGAGGGCGGCAGTGGCCAGGGTCGGGACGAACCAGGGGGTGGCGCCGCGCGCAATGGTCACGCGGGGACGCCGACCGCCCGCCGGGGCGTCGAGGGCGCCGGCCGGAGCGGAGGTGTGAGGGGACGGGCTGATGGGCATCGAAGACCTTAGTCGCGGGGGATCATGGCCGCTGGACGGGGGCCACCGCGGGGATCGGGTGAGATGGGGACGGCTGCTGTCCCGGTGGATGCTATCGGGACCAGGCGGTAGGTGGGCAAGCCGCCTGCTTGTTCAGGAGTCCGGTGCGGCGCCGATCTGTGCCTGCTATGTGTACGACCGTAGCTCGGCTCGGCGCGGTTCCCAAGAGGCTGGACGAAGCGCGTGACCCATGTCTCAATTCGGACAAGAGCGACGAGGCGGGTCCTGGCTGACTGGGAGTCAGCTCCGCGTCCCGCAGTCTGGGGAAGGGGCTGGAACGGCGCTGAGCGGGCCCTGTGGGCCGTTCTGGGGCGTTTGGGGCGAGCAGGTATGCCGTAGGGCGCGTACCGGCGGGTACGCGCCCTACGACCTTCCCCAAATCGCCGTACCGCCCCCGATCGGCTGACCAGGCCCGGGGACTGCCGCGGTACGGCGGGGCCGGGAGGCAGGCCCGCACGCCCGCCTCCTGGCTTTCGAATGGCTCTCGTGCCGGGCTCCCGGGCCCGGATTCGGCGTGGCGGAATCCGGACCGGGTGCTCACCGGCGTGTCTCACTCCGCGATGCGGTACTCCTCCAGCAGGCGGCGGCCCACGATCATCTTCTGGATCTCCGCAGTACCTTCACCGATCAGCAGCATCGGAGCCTCGCGGTAGAGGCGCTCGATCTCGTACTCCTTGGAGAAGCCGTAGCCGCCGTGGATCCGGAAGGCGTCCTCGACGACCTCCTTGCAGTACTCGGAGGCGAGGTACTTGGCCATCCCCGCCTCCAGGTCGTTCCGCTCGCCGCTGTCCTTCTTGCGGGCGGCCATCACCATCATCTGGTGGGCGGCCTCGACCTTGGTGGCCATCTCGGCCAGCTTGAACTGGATCGCCTGGTGCTCGGCGATCTTCTTGCCGAAGGTGGACCGCTGCTGGGCGTACGAGATGCCCAGCTCGAAGGCGCGCCGGGCGACACCGCAGCCGCGGGCCGCGACGTTGACCCGGCCGACCTCGACGCCGTCCATCATCTGGTAGAAGCCCCGGCCCGGGACCCCGCCCAGGATCCGGTCGGCCGGGATGCGGACGTCCTGGAGCACCAGCTCGGTGGTGTCGACGCCCTTGTAGCCCATCTTCTCGATCTTCCCGGGCACGGTGAGGCCGGGGACCGTCGGGTTGGGGCCGAAGCCGGGCGTCTTCTCGACCAGGAAGGTGGTCATGTTCTTGTACGGCGTCGAGCCGCCCTCGTCGGTCTTGCACAGCACCGCGACCAGGGTGGAGGTGCCGCCGTTGGTCAGCCACATCTTCTGGCCGTTGAGGACGTAGAAGTCTCCGTCCCTGACGCCCTTGGTGGAGATCGCGGCGACGTCGGAGCCGAGGCCCGGCTCGGACATCGAGAAGGCGCCGCGGATCTCGCCGGCCGCCATTCGGGGCAGGAAGTACTCCTTCTGCTCCTGGGTGCCGTGGGCGTTGATCATGTGGGCGACGATGAAGTGCGTGTTGACGATGCCGGAGACCGACATCCAGCCGCGGGCGATCTCCTCGACCACCAGCGCGTAGGTCAGCAGCGACTCGCCGAGGCCGCCGAACTCCTCGGGGATGGTCAGGCCGAACAGGCCGAGCTGCTTCATCCCCTCCACGATCGCGGTCGGGTACTCGTCCCGGTGCTCCAGCTCGGTCGCGACCGGGATGATCTCCTTGTCGACAAAGTCCCGCACGGTGGCGAGGATGTCCCGCTGGATCTCGGTGAGGCCGTCGGTCTGTGCGAGGCGTCCCATCGTGCGGCTCCGTATGTATAGAGGTGTCGCGCGCGGCGCGCCCGTGAAGGGCGGTGGCGGGCGGCGGGGAAGTGGGGGTGACGGGGGCCCGGCCGGCGTGGCTGCGGCAGCAGGGCCCCCGTGTCCGGGTGAGGGGTGGCCGATGACGGCGGCCTCCCCGTCCGGGGTCTTGGGGTGTGGGGCTCAGGAGAGCGGGGTCGGCCGTCCGGGCTGCTCTCCGCCGCGCTCCTTGATGTAGGTCTCGGTCGGCACCATCACCTTGCGGCGGAAGATGCAGACGACCGTGCCGTCCTGCTTGTAGCCCTTGGTCTCGACGTAGACGATGCCCCGGTCGTCCTTGGACTTGGACGGCCACTTGTCGAGGACGGTCGTCTCGCCGTAGATCGTGTCGCCGTGGAAGGTCGGCGCGACGTGGCGCAGCGACTCGATCTCCAGGTTGGCGATGGCCTTGCCGGAGACGTCCGGGACGGACATGCCGAGCAGCAGGGAGTAGATGTAGTTGCCCACTACGACGTTCTTGCCGAAGTCCGTCGTGTTCTCCGCATAGTTGGCGTCCATGTGGAGCGGGTGGTGGTTCATGGTGAGCAGGCAGAAGAGGTGGTCGTCGTACTCGGTGACCGTCTTGCCGGGCCAGTGCTTGTAGACCGCGCCGACCTCGAACTCCTCGTAGGTGCGTCCGAACTGCATCGCGTCTTCCTTAGGGGTCTCAGGCCTGCGGGGGCTCGAACTTGGAGGTGCGCTCGAACCCGGCGGCGCGGCCCTTGCCCGCGATGACCAGGGCCATCTTGCGGCTGGCCTCGTCGATCATCTCGTCGCCGAGCATCGCGGAGCCCTTGGCGCCGCCGGCCTCCGAGGTGCACCAGTCGTAGGCGTCCAGGATCAGCTCGGCGTGGTCGTAGTCCTCCTGGGAGGGGGAGAAGACCTCGTTGGCGATGGCGACCTGGTCCGGGTGCAGCACCCACTTGCCGTCGAAGCCCAGGGCGGCGGCGCGGCCGGCCACCTCGCGGTAGCCGTCGGGGTTGCGGATCTGCAGGAAGGGGCCGTCGATGGCCTGCAGGTCGTGCGTGCGGGCGGCCATCAGGATGCGCATCAGGATGTAGTGGTAGGCGTCCGCCGGGTAGCCGGGGGGCTGCTGGCCGACCACCAGGGTCTTCATGTTGATCGAGGCCATGAAGTCGGCCGGGCCGAAGATGATCGTCTCCAGCCGCGGCGAGGCGGCGGCGATCTCGTCGACGTTGACCAGGCCCTTGGCGTTCTCGATCTGCGCCTCGATGCCGATCCGGCCGACCTCGAAGCCCATCGTCTTCTCGATCTGGGTGAGCAGCAGGTCGAGCGCCCTGACCTGGGTGGCGTCCTGGACCTTGGGCAGCATGATGCAGTCCAGGTTCGGTCCGGCGCCCTCGACGACCGTGATCACGTCCCGGTACGTCCAGTGGGTGGTCCAGTCGTTGACCCGCACGACGCGGGTCTTGCTGCCCCAGTCGCCGTTGTTGAGCGCGTCCACGATGTTGTGCCGGGCGCTCTCCTTGACCAGCGGGGCGCAGGCGTCCTCCAGGTCGAGGAAGACCTGGTCGGCTGCGAGCCCCTGGGCCTTCTCCAGGAAGCGCGGGTTGCTCCCGGGCACGGCGAGGCAGGAACGGCGGGGCCGGAGGCGGTTGACGGTGGTCATGTGCGGGATTCGTTCCTTCCGGTCAGCTGGTCGCGGCCTGCTGCTCGATGCCGTGCAGCGTCGCGGCCCAAGGCTGGAGCCTGTTGGCCAGCCGGATCTCGTCCACGATCCGGCCGATGATGGTGGTGATGCCGAAGTCCTTCGGGGTGAAGACTGCTGCGACTCCCGCGGCCTTCAGGGCCTCGGCATCCGCTGCCGGGATGATGCCACCCACGACGACGGGCACATCCTCCACCCCTGCCCGGCGCAGCCGGTGCAGAACGTCGGGAACCAGTTCCGGGTGGGCACCGGAGAGGATCGACAGGCCGACGCAGTGCACGTCCTCGGCGACCGCGGCGGAGACGATCTGTTCGGGCGTCAGGCGGATGCCCTGGTAGACCACCTCGAAACCGGCGTCGCGGGCGCGGACGGCGATCTGCTCGGCCCCGTTGGAGTGGCCGTCGAGTCCGGGCTTGCCGACCAGCAGGCGCAGCTTGCCCGCGCCGAGCTCGGCGGCCGTGGCGGCCACCGCCTCGCGGACGCCGGCGAGTTCGCCGCCCGGCTCGGCCGCCACCGCGACCGGGGCGCCACCGACCCCGGTGGGGGCGCGGTACTCGCCGAAGACCTCGCGCAGGGCGAAGGACCACTCGCCGGTGGTGACGCCCGCGCGGGCGCAGGCGAGGGTGGCGGGCATCAGGTTGGCGGTGGTGGCCGCGGTGGCCTTCAGCTCCTCCAGCGCGATCTGGACGGCGGCCTCGTCGCGCTGCTCACGCCACTGCTTGAGGGCGGCCAGGACGGACTGCTCGGAGGCCGGGTCGACCACCATGATGGCGGTGTCCAGGTCGGCGGTGAGCGGGCTCTCCTCGGTGGTGTCGAAGCAGTTGACCCCGACGATCTTGTCCTCGCCGGACTCGATCCTGGCCCGCCGGGCGGCGTGCGAGGCCACCAGGTTGGACTTCAGGTAGCCGGACTCGACGGCCGGGATGATGCCCCGGTTGCCGGCCTGGGCACCCATCTCCAGCACCTTGGCGATCTCCGCCTCGGCCCCGGCGAGCAGTTCGGCGGTCTTGGCCTCGACCACCGCGGAGCCGTTGAACAGGTCGCCGTACTCCAGCAGGTCGGACTCGTAGGCGAGTACCTGCTGGATGCGCAGCGACCACTGCTGGTCCCAGGGCCGGGGCAGGCCCAACGCCTCGTTCCAGGCCGGAAGTTGGACGGCGCGGGCGCGGGCGTCCTTGGAGAGGGTGACGGCGAGCATCTCCAGCACGATGCGCTGGACGTTGTTCTCCGGCTGGGCCTCGGTCAGGCCGAGCGAGTTGACCTGGACGCCGTAGCGGAACCGGCGCTGCTTGGCGTCCTCGATGCCGTAGCGCTCCAGGGTGACCTTCTCCCAGAGTGCGGCGAAGGCGCGCATCTTGCACATCTCCTCGACGAAGCGGACGCCCGCGTTGACGAAGAAGGAGATCCGGCCGACCACTTCGCCCATCCGCTCCGCCGGGACCTGGCCGGAGTCGCGGACGGCGTCCAGGACGGAGATCGCGGTGCACATGGCGTACGCGATCTCCTGGACGGGGGTGGCCCCGGCCTCCTGGAGGTGGTAGCTGCAGATGTTGATCGGGTTCCACTTGGGGATGTTGGCCACCGTGTACGCGATCATGTCGGTGATCAGGCGCACGGACGGGCCGGGCGGGAAGACGTGCGTCCCGCGCGACAGGTACTCCTTGACGATGTCGTTCTGGGTGGTGCCGGTGAGCTTGGCGATGTCGGCGCCCTGCTCCTCGGCGACCACCTGGTAGAGCGCCAGCAGCCACATCGCGGTGGCGTTGATCGTCATCGAGGTGTTGGTCTGTTCCAGCGGGATGCCGTCGAACAGCGTGCGCATGTCGCCGACATGGCCCACCGGCACACCGACCCGGCCGACCTCGCCGCGCGCGAGCACGTGGTCGGAGTCGTACCCGGTCTGGGTCGGCAGGTCGAACGCGACCGAGAGGCCGGTCTGGCCCTTGGCGAGGTTGCGCCGGTAGAGCGCGTTGGAGTCGTGGGCGGTGGAGTGGCCCGCGTAGGTGCGCATCAGCCAGGGGCGGTCGCGCTTCTGAGTGCTCATCAGATGTTCCTGCTGTGCTGTTCGGTCCGCTCGGTGACCTCACGGAACAGGTTGATCGCGTCGAGGTGGGTGGCCCGCAGCTCGTGGTTGCGCACGCCCAGGCCCTCCTCCGGGGCCAGGCAGAGCACGCCGACCTTGCCCTGGTGCCTGTTGTGGTGGACGTCGAGCGCGGCCTGCCCGGTCTGCTCCAGGGAGTAGACCTTGGACACCGTCGGGTGGATCTTGCCCTTGGCGACCAGGCGGTTGGCCTCCCACGCCTCGCGGTAGTTGGCGAAGTGCGAGCCGACGATCCGCTTGAGCGACATCCACAGGTAGCGGTTGTCGTACTGGTGCATGTAGCCGGAGGTGGAGGCGCAGGTGACGATGGTGCCGCCCTTGCGGGTCACGTAGACCGAGGCGCCGAAGGTCTCCCGGCCGGGGTGCTCGAAGACGATGTCCACGTCCTCACCGCCGGTCAGGTCGCGGATCCGGCCGCCGAGCCGCTTCCACTCGCGCGGGTCCTGGTTGTGCTCGTCCTTCCAGAACCGGTAGCCCTCGGCGCTGCGGTCGATGATCGCCTCGGCGCCCATCGCCCGGCAGATCTCGGCCTTCTGCGGGCTGGAGACCACGCAGATCGGGGTGGCGCCGCCGGCCAGCGCGTACTGGGTGGCGTACGAGCCGAGTCCGCCGCTCGCTCCCCAGATCAGCACGTTGTCGCCCTGCTTCATGCCCGCGCCGTTGCCCGAGACCAGCTGGCGGTACGCGGTGGAGTTGACCAGGCCGGGGGAGGCGGCCTCCTCCCAGGTGAGGTGGGCGGGCTTGGGCATCAGCTGGTTGGTCTTCACCAGGGCCAGCTGGGCCAGGCCGCCGAAGTTGGTCTCGAAGCCCCAGATGCGCTGCTCCGGGTCCATCATCGTGTCGTTGTGGCCGTCGGAGCTCTCCAGCTCGACGGAGAGGCAGTGCGCGACCACCTCGTCGCCGGGCTTCCAGGCGTTGACCCCGGCGCCGGTGCGCAGCACCACGCCCGCGAGGTCGGAGCCGACCACGTGGTACGGCAGGTCGTGGCGCTTGGTCAGCGGGGAGAGCTTCCCGTACCGCTCCAGGAAGCCGAAGGTGGACACGGGCTCGAAGATCGAGCTCCAGACGGTGTTGTAGTTCACCGCGCTGGCCATGACGGCCACCAGGGCCTCGCCGGGGCCGAGTTCGGGCAGGGCCACGTCGTCGAGGTGGAGGGACTTGCGGGGGTCCTTGTCGCGGCTGTCGAGGCCCGCGAACATCTGCTCCTCGTCCTTGTGGAGCGTCACCGCTCGGTAGGACTCCGGCAGCTTGAGGGCGGCGAAGTCCGCCGAGGTGCTGTCGGAGTTGAGGATCGCGTCGAGGATTTCCTTCATGGCTGCCTCCGAAGGCGTACCTGTGTGAGGGCTGCACAGGGCGTCTGGGGTAGCCGGGAGCGGACACCGGCTTCGCTATCGGTCTGAGGGTGGGTGGTGGTGCCTGCGACGGGTGGTGGTGTCGCACCGGACGAGGCGCGCCGAGGTGGGGAGCCGCGGCGCCGCGACTGGTGAGTAACAACGTAGTGGCACCCTGTGCCACTCGTAAAGACACTGGGTGTCATCAATTCGGGCGAGTGCGACGACCGTTCGAATGCCGCGAAACGGGCAGTGCAAAGGCCCGCCCCGCTACTGCGGAACGGGCCTTGGGAACCTGTCTGACCTGCGGAATCAGCTCATCGACGCGCCGCTCAGGGCGGCCTTGATCCGGTCCACGACCAGGTCCAGCGGAGCGTCCGTGCGGGCCACTGTGATGAGGACCTCACCGCCCGGGCTGGCACTCAGTGCGCTCACCGCCGTCTCCTCCAGCGAAGGGAACGTGTCATCGGTGGCACCGGGTGCCACAGCGGTGCCACGCCGTCGCATCCGATGCGGGGCGGTCGCCCAGAACGTCCCCCGGATCACCTCGAAGGAGTGGTCCAGCTGCGCCTCCACGTCGCCGTGGCCGCCCGCGCGCAGCCAGCGCCGCAGCACGTGGTTGTGCGCCGCCACCACGGCCGCCGCCGACACCTCGGCCAGCATCGAGTCGTCGTCCCCGCCGCGCTGCCAGCCGGGCGGGATCTCCTCGGCGGCGTCGAACCGTCCCAGCAGGTACCGGGTGAACAGCCGCTCGTACCGGGAGACCACCGCGATCTCCCGCTCGCGCAGCGCCGGGACCTGACGGATCAGCTGGTACCGGGCGACCGACACCCCGGGCGTGGAGGCGTACATCCGCAGCACCTCCTTGATGCCCCGGCAGACCACGTCCAGCGGATGCTCCTCCGGCTCGGCGCTGGCCAGCAGGTCGGCCACCCGGACCAGGGTGTCGTCGTGGTCCGGGAAGATCGCCTCCTCCTTCGACCGGAAGTACCGGAAGAAGGTCCGCCGGGCCACCCCGGCCTCGGCCGCGATCTGATCGACCGTCGTCTCCTCGTACCCCTGGGAGGCGAACAGTTCCATGGCGGCCGTGGCCAGATCCTGGCGCATCTGCTGCCGTTGGGCCGCCGCCCGCCGGTGACCGGCGGGCGAGGCCACCGCCGACTGCGCTGCCGGCACCGGTACTGCCAGTGCCTCTTCGAGGGCCGACTGCTGCACGGATGACTGATCCCGATCCATGCCAGGCACGCTACACGCCCCGGCAGTCACGCCCGGGGCCTTGGGGCGGCGCACGGCCGTCACCGGCCCGGTCGCGATCGGCCGCGGCCAGCGGGCGGAGACCGCCCCCGGGTCCCAGACCGGCCGGACGGCCCCGTCGCCCCCGCTCGCCCGGGCACCGCCCGGCCGCCCCCGGCCGGCTGCCGGACCCTGCGCCGGCAGGCCGTTCACCGGCGTGCGTGGTCGCGGAAGCCGCGGCCGGTCTTGCGGCCCAGGCACCCGGCCGCCACCAGGTGCTCCAGCAGCGGCGCCGCCGCCAGACCCGGCTCGCGGAACTCCTGGTGCAGCACCTTCTCGATGGTCAGCGACACGTCCAGGCCGACCACGTCCAGCAGTTCGAACGGGCCCATCGGGTAGCCGCAGCCCAGCTTCATCGCGGTGTCGATGTCGTCCACCGTGGCGTAGTGCTCCTGGAGCATCCGCACCGCGTCGTTCAGGTACGGGAAGAGCAGCGCGTTGACGATGAAACCGGCCCGGTCCCCGCACTCCACCGCGTGCTTGCGCACCGCGGTGCACAGCCCCAGCACGGTCGCGGTGACATCCGCCGAGGTCAGCACCGTGGAGACCACCTCGACCAGCTTCATCGCCGGGGCCGGGTTGAAGAAGTGCATGCCGATCACGTCCTGCGGCCGCGAGGTGGCGGTCGCACAACTGATCACCGGCAGGCTGGAGGTGGTGGTGGCCAGCACCGCGCCCGGCTTGCAGATCTTGTCCAGGGTCGCGAACAGCTCGCGCTTGACCGCCAGATCCTCGGCCACCGCCTCCACCACCAGGTCCACCTCGGCCAGTTCGGCGTACGAACCGGTCGGGGCCACCAGCGCGAGGGCCGCCTCGCGCTGCGCCTCGCTGAGCCGGCCCTTGGCCACCGAGCGCTCCAGCGACCTGGCCAGCTGCGCCTTGGCCCGGTCGGCCTTGTCCTGGCTGCGGGCGGCGAGCAGCACCCGGTACCCGGCCTTGGCGAAGACCTCGGCGATGCCGGTCGCCATGGTGCCCGAGCCGCAGACGCCGATGCTGCGCACCTCCCGGCCGGCCGGCGCGGGCGCGGCACCGACGGCGGCCTCGGCGACCACCTTGGACGATCCCGGTGCCTCGTAGGTGTAGAAGCCGCGCCCCGACTTGCGGCCGAGCAGCCCGGCCGCGACCAGCTGGCCGAGGATCGGCGCGGGCGCGTGCAGCCGGTCCCTGGACTGCTCGTACATCGCCTCCAGGACGGTACGGGCGGTGTCCACGCCGATCAGGTCCAGCAGCGCCAGCGGGCCCATCGGCAGGCCGCAGCCGAGCCGCATCGCGGCGTCGATGTCCTCCCTGGTGGCGTACTTGGACTCGTACATCGCGGCGGCCTGGTTGAGGTAGGCGAAGAGCAGGCCGTTGACCACGAACCCGGCCCGGTCGCCCGCCGCCACCGGCTCCTTGCCCAGCTCCCGGGCGAACTCGGCGGCCTGCGCGGCGGTCTGCGGCGAGGTCAGCACGGTGCGGACCACCTCGACCAGCTTCATGCTGTGCACCGGGTTGAAGAAGTGCAGGCCGAGCACCCGCTCGGGGCGGGCGGTGGCGGCGGCGATCCGGGTGACCGAGAGTGCGGTGGTGCCGGTGGCCAGGACGGTCTCCGGCGGGCAGATCCGGTCCAGTTCGGCGAAGACCTCCCGCTTGAGCTCCAGCTGCTCGGGGACCTCCTCGATCACCAGGTCGGCGGCGGCCGCCGCGTCGAGCCGGTCGCCGACCTCGATCAGCGCGAGCAGTGCCGTCCGCTCCTCGGCGGTGAACCGCTCGCGCTGGACGGCGTGCGCGGTGGCCTCCTCGATCCGGGCCAGCGCCCGGGCGGCGGCGTCCGGACCGGCCTCGATGCCGATCACCCGGCGGCCGCTACGGGCGACGGCCACGGCGATACCGGCACCCATGGTGCCGAGGCCGACCACGGCGACGGTGGGGAAGGGACGCTCCATGGTCCTGACTCCTTGTCATGGGCCCCGCGCCGCGCTCCGGTGCTGCGCCGGGGCAGCGCTGTGCCACGGCCGGGCCGGAGGAGGGCGCGGCGGCGCGGGGGAGTGGTGATGACGGTTGCGGCACCGCAGGCAGGGCCGGTCCGCTCCGGCCGTGCTGCGGGTGTGCCGTGGTGCTCAGGCGCGCTGGATGGGATGAAGCGACGCTGACGCTGAGAAGGTGGCCGTCGCCCGAAGCGGGCCGTGGCCGGGAAGCGGGCACCTGTGCCGGGCCCGTGGACCGCGCGATGGCGCGTCGGACGCCTGCCCCGCCGGTGCGGCTCCCGAAGCCCGGCGGTGGTGCGTGCGGTCACTGTAGCGAAGTTACCGCCGCGTAGGAAGAGTTGGGACAGGACTCCGGGCATGACGAAGCCCCCGCGGCCCACCCCTTGACAGGGACGGACCGCGGGGGCTTCGAGGACGCGAAGGTCAGTGCACCAGCACCGGCACGTCGTTCTCCTGCGCGGCGCCCTGCGACTCGGTGTTCGGGCGGCCGACGTTGATGAAGACGAAGGCGATCGCCGCCGCCAGCACCAGGATGCCGAAGGACCACCAGATCGCGGTCGAGAAGCTGTGCACCATGGTCTGCACCTTGAACAGCGGCGAGGCCGCCGACGCCAGGTGCGACTTGGCGTACGCGGTCGCCGCGCTGGCCGCGATGGTGTTCAGCAGCGCGGTGCCGATCGCGCCGCCGACCTGCTGCGAGGTGTTGACCATGGCGGAGGCGACACCCGCGTCACGCGGCTCGACCCCGTACGTGGCCAGGCTCATCGCGGGCATGAACGCGGTGCCCATGCCGAGGCCCATCAGGACCAGACCGGGCAGGATCAGCGTCGGGTAGGACGTGTCCACCTTGATCTGGGTGAGGATCAGCATACCGAGCGAGGCGGTCAGGAAGCCGGGCACCATCAGCAGGCGCGGGGCGACCCTGGTCATCAGCCGGGCGCCGATCTGGGTCGAGCCGGTGATCATGCCCGCGACCATCGGCAGGAAGGCCAGGCCGGTGACGACCGGGGTGTAGCGCAGCACGACCTGAAGGTAGTAGGTCAGGAACAGGAAGAGCCCGAACATGCCGATCACGGCCGAGCCCAGCGACAGGTACACACCGGCGCGGTTGCGGTTGGTGATCACCCGCAGCGGCAGCAGCGGAGCCTTGACCGAGCGCTCGACCAGCACGAAGGAGACCAGCAGCACCGCGGCGGCGGCGAACAGGCCGAGCGTGCTGCCCGAGGTCCAGCCGTCCGACTCGGCCCGGGTGAAGCCGTAGACCAGGGAGACCAGGCCGGTGGTGACCAGCAGCACGCCGGGGACGTCCAGCTTGTTGCGGTTGCGGCCCTGGGCGGGCTCGCGGATCACCAGGACGGCACCGGCGATGGCGATCGCGGCGAACGGGATGTTGACGAAGAAGGTCCAGCGCCAGTTCAGGTACTCGGTCAGCAGGCCGCCGAGGATCAGGCCGATGGCGCCACCGCCACCGGCGATCGCGCCGTAGATGCCGAAGGCCTTGGCGCGCTCGTGGGCCTCGGTGAACATCACCGCGAGCAGCGAGAGCGCGGCCGGGGCGAGCAGTGCGCCGAACACACCCTGCAGGGCGCGGGCGCCGAGCAGCATGGCGGTGTTGGCGGCCGCGCCGCCGAGTGCGGAGGCGAGCGCGAAGCCGGTCAGGCCGACTATGAAGGTCCGCCGCCGTCCCCACAGGTCGGCGATCCGGCCGCCGAACAGCAGCAGGCCGCCGAAGGCCAGGGCGTAGGCCGTGATGACCCACTGGCGGTTGGCGTCCGAGAAGCCGAGGTCGGCCTGGGCGGACGGGAGGGCGATGTTCACGATGGTCGCGTCGAGCACGACCATCAGCTGGGCGAGGCCGATGAAGACCAGGGCCTTCCAACGCCGGGGGTCCGGCTGGAGGACGGTTTCAGACATGGGGGTACCCACTTACGTACAAGAGCGTGCAGAAGTGCGGGGAGTCAGAGCGCAGATCGGATGCAGGTCAGTTGTGCGGCTTGAGGTCCTCCAGGGTCACGGCGCGGCCGTCCAGTACGGAACGGGCCGGGGCCTCCAGGCCGTCCAGGAAGAGCTGGAGGTGGCGCTGGACGAAACCGTCCATGGTCAGGCATCCACTGCCCGGGAGTGGACGGGTGAGCTGGGTGAGGACGACCACGAAGTCGCCGACGGCGACGTCGGGGCGGAGCCGGCCGTTGCGCTGGGCACGGGTCACCAGTTCGGTGACCGTCTGCTCCAGGCGCAGGCGGCTCGCCGCCAGGTCGGGGTCGTCCTGGTCGATGTGGTCGGAGAGCAGCGGGCACAGGGCGCCGATCCGCTCGCGGGCGGCCGCGAGGGCGAAGCGGCGGACGGCCTCGAAGGTGTCCGCCTCCTCGGCCATCGCGGCCTCGGCGTGCTCGACGACGTTGGTGAGCACCGAGAGCGTCACGTGGTGGATCAGCTCGCGCCGGTCCGGGAAGTTGCGGTACAGCGTCGCGTTCCCCACCCCGGCGCGGCGCGCGATCTCGTCCAGTGGCACGTCCGCACCGGACTCGACGAACGCCTCGCGGGCGGCGGTGATGATCCGCGCCCGGTTGCGGGAGGCATCGGCCCTGAGTCGGGGTTCGGCCGGCTTGGCGGCGGTGACGGTCATGGTCGAGGGCTCCCTTCGGGGTGAGTCCGGCGGCAGGTGTGCTTCCGGGGAATGTGTCCCCGGATCGTGCGGACAGAGGAGTAAACGGGGAGTTCATCCCCGGATATTTCGGGATCGGAGGTGACCTGCGTCACAGGCTTCGGAATTCGCTCGGCGCGGCCTTCGGCCCCCTTCGCCGCAGACGAGGCCCAGAGTGACCACTCTCCGCGACAACGGCGCCCGGTTCAACCGAATTTCGGTTCGGGCGGGACTCGGCCACCGAGGCATCCATGGTCGCAGATGCGCCCCGGAACCCGGATCGGGCCGCCGGATCGGCCGGACGGGTGACAGATCTGCCCGGTTCGGCCCCCGACGGATGCGGGAACGGCAGCATGGAGGTATGAGCACCACGCAGCCCCGCGCGGAACGCGCCGCCCAGGCCCGGTTGGCCGCCGCCAGACTCACCGACGAGGCCATCGACGGCGTGGTGCTCGGCTGGGTGGACAACGCCGGGATCAGCCGGGTCAAGGCCGTCCCGGTGCGCCAGCTGGCGCACGCCGCCGAGTGGGGCGTCGGAGCCGCACCCTGCTTCGACGTGTTCCTGCTGGACGACTCGATGACCAGCAGCCCGTTCACCACCGGCCCCGAGGGCGACCTGCGGCTGGTCCCCGACCTGGCCCGGCTCTCCCGGCTGGCCGCCCAGCCCGGCTGGGCCTGGGCGCCCGCCGACCGCTACACCCAGGACGGCACCCCGCACCCCGGCTGCCAGCGGCGCTTCGCCCGGCGGATGGTGGACGCCCTGGAGCGGCGCGGCCTCGCGCTGCGTGCCGGGTTCGAGGTCGAGTGGGTGGTCACCGACGCCGACGGCCGGCCCGCCGGCGAAGGCCCGGCGTACGGGATGAACCGGCTGATCGACCTCTCCGACTACCTCAGGGACGTGCTGCGGGCCCTCACCGCACAGGAGTTGACGGTACTGCAGATCCACCCCGAGTACGCCCCGGGCCAGTTCGAGGTCTCGGTCGCCGCCGAGGGCCCGATCGAGGCCGCCGACACCGCGCTGCTGGTGCGGCACACCGTGCGCGCCGTCTCGCACCGGTACGGGCTGCGCGCCTCGTTCGCGCCCGCCGTCACGCCGGACGGCGTCGGCAACGGCGGCCATCTGCACCTGAGCCTGTGGCGCGGCGAGCAGAACCTCGGCCACGGCGGCTCGGGCCCGTACGGTCTGCACCACGACGCGGAGACCTTTCTCGCGGGGGTGCTGGCCGAGCTCCCCGCCCTGCTGGCCCTCGGCGCGCCCAGCGTCGCCAGCTACCTGCGGCTGCAACCCTCCCGCTGGGCCGGGCCGTTCCGCTGCTGGGGCCTGGAGAACCGGGAGGCCGCGCTGCGGCTGATCACCGGCTCCACCGGCGCGCAGGCCAACGCCGAGATCAAGTGCTTCGACGCGGCCGCCAATCCCTACCTGGTGGTCGGCGCGGTGCTGGCCGCCGGGCTCGCCGGGCTGGACGCGGGCCGGTCGCTGCCGCCCGAGGTGCACGGCGACCCGGCCGGGGTGTCCGGCGTCGAACGCCTGCCCGCCGACCTCGCGGTGGCCGTGGACGCGTACGAGAAGTCCGTCCTGCTGCGCGAGGCACTCGGTGCCCAGCTGCACGCGGCGGTGCTCGCCGTCCGCCGGGCGGAGATCGAACTCCTCGGCAGCCTGGGCGCGGAGGAGCTGATCGCCGCGACCCGCTGGCGGTACTGACCGTGGACCTGGTCGACCAGCACTGCCACAGCGTGGTCCTCGCCGACCTGGAGCCGGAGCGGTTCGCCGCCCTGCTCACCGAGTCCGACCGCCCGCCCGCCGCCGGGACCACCCCCTTCGACAGCGCGCTCGGCCTGGCCGTCCGCCGCTGGTGCCCGCCGGTCCTCGGGCTGCCCGCCCACGCCCCGGCCGCCGACTACCTGGCCCGGCGGCGGGAGCTGGGCCCCGCCGAGGCCACCGCGCGGCTGCTGGCGGCGGCCGCGCTCGACACCTGCCTGGTCGACACCGGGCTGACCGCCGCCGCCGGGCACACCCTGCTCCCGCTCACCGAACTGGCCGCCGCCACCGGCGCCGAGGTCCGCGAGGTGGTCCGGCTGGAAAACGTCGCCGAACGGGTCACCGCCACCGCGGACGGCTGGTCCCGGGCCCTGCGGTCGGCGCTGGGGACCGCCTGCGCCGGGGCCGTGGCGGTGAAGTCCGTCCTGGCCTACCGGCACGGGCTGGCGGTACCGCCGGCACCGCCGGCGGAGGCCGACGTGGTCCGGGCGGCCGGCGCCTGGCTGAGCGGCCCCCGGACCAGGCTGACCGACCCCGTCCTGCTCGCCCGGCTGCTGTGGACGGCCGTCGACGTCTGTGTCCAACTGGGCCTGCCGATCCAGCTGCACACCGGTTTCGGCGACCCCGACCTGCGGCTGCACCGGGCCGACCCGGCGCTGCTGGTCGACTTCGTCCGCGCCGCCGAGCCCAGCGGCGTCCCGCTGGTCCTGCTGCACGGCTACCCGTACCACCGACAGGCCGCCTGGCTGGCCGCCTCCTTCCCGCAGGTGTACGCGGACATCGGCCTCACCGTCTCGTACACCGGCGCCCGGGCCGCCCAGGTGATCGGCGAGGTGCTCGAACTCGCCCCGTTCGGCAAGGTGTTGTTCTCCACCGACGCGTACGGTCTGCCCGAGCTGTTCCTGGTCGGCGCCGCCCAGTACCGGCACAGCCTCGGGCGGCTGCTCGCCGACTGGCGGGCGGACGGCGCCTGTTCGGCGGCCGACGGGCTGCGGATCGAGCGACTGGTCTCGGCCGACAACGCCCGCCGCCTGTACCGTCTCTGAGCTCCCTTGACCACCTGATGGCGGTTGGTTTCAGCTGGCTTCAAGTCATGTTGACGGTATGACAGTTCTGTGTCGACCTCTTGCCGGTGGCAAGGTCTGTTCACTACCGTCCCGGGCATTCATATGAATACTCGGGAGGGCCAACCCCTATGAGAGTTCCCCGGATACGCCGGATCAGGTTCGCAACGGGAGGGCTCGCGCTGGCCACCGCCGGTGCGCTGGCGCTGCCGGCCGGTACCGCGGTCGCGGCCACGGCACCGGTGCCGCCCGCGGCCACCGCCGCCGCGGCCACCGGGCCGCTGGTCAGCTATGTGGTGAACACCAAGGCCAACCACGGACAGGTCAAGAAGGCCGAACGGGAGATCACCGCACTCGGCGGCACCGTGGTCTACTCGTACGAGCAGATCGGCGTGATCATCGCCCGCTCCGCCGACACCCGGTTCGCCGCCGAACTGCGGCAGTCGAAGACCGTCGACTCGGTGGGAGCCAGCCGCACCAAGGGCATCGTGCAGAACGACCTGGAGACGGCGACCGAGGTGGCCGCCCCGGCCGCCGCGCCCGCCGACGGCACGGAGCCGCTGGAGGCCAACCAGTGGGACCTGCGCCAGATCGGCGCGGACCAGGCCCACCGCACCACCCTCGGCAGCCGCAACGTGGTGGTCGGCGTCCTCGACTCCGGTATCGACGCCACCCACGAGGACCTCGCGCCCAACGTGGACCCCGCACTCTCGGTCTCCTGCATCGACGGCGGGAAGCCCGACACCGACTGGAAGGCCTGGCAGCCCACCACCAGCGAGCACGGCACCCACGTGGCGGGCACCATCGCCGCCGCCAAGAACGGCAAGGGCGTCGTCGGCATCGCGCCGAACGTCCGGCTGGCCGCGGTCAAGGTGGTCGACGACGGCGGTTTCATCTACCCCGAGTACGCCATCTGCGGCTTCGTCTGGGCCGGTCAACACCACTTCCAGGTGACCAACAACAGCTACTACGTCGACCCCTGGATGTTCAACTGCAAGGCCGACCCGGACCAGGCCGCCATCAGTGAGGGCGTCCGCCGTGCGGTGGCCTTCTCGCAGCGCAACGGCGTGCTCAGCGTCGCGGCGGCGGGCAACGCCAACATCGACCTGGCCCACAAGACCACGGACGCCTCCAGTCCCGACGACACCACCCCGGCGTCCCGCCCGATCGACGGCAGCTGCCTCTCGCTGCCCGTCGAACTCCCCGGCGTGGTCGTGGCCGCCGCGACCGGCAGCAACGGCGACAAGTCCTACTACTCCAGCTACGGCCTGAACAAGGTCACCGTGGCCGCCCCCGGCGGCGACGCCCGCTACCAGACCCCGGACACCCCGGACAAGAACGGTCGGATCCTCTCCACCGTCCCGGGCAACAAGTACGCCTACATGCAGGGCACTTCGATGGCCTCGCCGCACGTCGCCGGCGTCCTCGCGCTGCTCGCCAGCAGCCACCCGTGGGCCGGCCCCGACGAGCTGCGCCACCTGCTGACCAGCCAGGCCGACGAGCACGCCTGCCCGACCTCGGTCTACGACCCGGGCGGCACCGGGTCCTACAAGGCCACCTGTGAGGGCGGCCTGCAGAACAACGGCTTCTACGGCGCCGGAGTCGTCAACGCCGCCAAGGCCGTCGACTGGTGGCGCTGGTAACCGCTCCACCGCCACCTGACCGGCCGCAGCGCAGGGGCGCGGGGGCCGTGCGAGAAACCGGACACGCAGGTCGTGGCCGATCGCACGGCTCCCGCGCCCCTCGGCAGTTGCGGTCAGTCGATGTGCCGGCTCCAGTCGGGCGCGGCCGCGGGCTTCCCGTGCAGGTCCGGCACGTGCTGGAGCCAGGCCGGCCGCCCGGCCCGGGTCGCGGCGGCCCGCTCGGCCTCGGTGCGCCGCAGCTGCTCGAGCGTGGCGAACCCGTCCGGCAGCCAGGCGGCGGACCCCCGGGCCCGCGCGGCCAGATGGTGGACGTACGCCTCGCGCAGCTCCGCCACCGAGTCGAACCCGGGCTCCTCGGCCAGCCACTGCTCGGGCACCAACGCGACCACCTCGCGCAGCAGTTCCTCGGTCACCAGCGGCGCCAGCCGGGCGTCGGCGGCGGGTACGTCGGGGCCGAAGGCGGCCAGGGCGTGACCGCTCAGGTCGTACCGCTTGAGCAGCGAGGCATGCGCACCGGACCAGCGGTGATGGAAGATCAGCCCCGCGCCGTTGTCGATCAGCCAGAGCCGGCCGTGCCAGACCATCAGGTTGGGGTTGTGGACGCTGCGGTCCACATTGCCGGTCAGCGCGTCCAGCCAGACCACCTGCCCGGCCTCGACGGGGTCGACGTCCACCATCGGCGGGCCGCCCGCGGCGCCGCCGCCCGGCTGGAAGTCACGGGCGCCCGGCAGGTAGTCCATGCCGAGGTTGCGCCCGGCACTGGCGCGCAGGATGTCCTGGATCTCGGGATCCGGCTCCTCGGCGGCGACGGTCGGATCGAAGTCCACCACGACCAGTTCGGGCACCCGCAGGCCGAGCCGCCTGGCCAGCTCACCGACGATCACCTCGGCCACCAGCGCCTTGCGGCCCTGCGCGGCGCCGGTGAACTTGACCACGTACGTCCCGAGGTCGTCGGTCTCCACGATCCCGGGCACGGAGCCGCCCGCCCGCAGCGGGTCCAGATAGCGGAGCGCAGTCACCTCGGTCAGCACACCGGCCACCCTAACCCGGCAGCTCGCGGACGCGGCCCCGGTTTTGGCGCGGGAGGTGAGCGGTGGTTGGCTTGGGCCGGATATTCGGAGCTTTGCCACCCAGCCGGAGGAGAGTACAAGTCATGGGTCAGGTGTACGCCGCCACCGAGCGGGTCTACCAGGCGTCCCCGCAGCGGGTGTACGAGGCGCTGGCGGACTACGCCGTCACCCGCCCGAAGCTGCTGCCCGCGCAGTACAGCGAGTACGAGGTCCGGGCGGGCGGCACCGGCGCGGGGACCCAGGTGCACTGGAAGCTCCAGGCCACCGAGAAGCGGGTCCGCGACTGCCTGTTCAACGTCACCGAGCCGGCGCCGCTGAAGCTGGTCGAGTCCGACGCCAACTCCTCGATGGTGATCACCTGGACGGTCACGGCGGCCGGTGCGGACCAGGCCAAGGTGCTCGTCGAGACCGTCTGGCAGGGCGCAGGCGGCATCGGCGGCTTCTTCGAGCGGACCTTCGCACCCAAGGGCCTCAACCGCATCCACGACGCACTCCTCACCCGCCTCACCGACGAGGTCGCCTGACCTCTCCCCGCCGGGGGCAACCACGGGCGCACCCGGTTGCCCTGAACGGTTTGCTCCCGGAGCGCTGCCGCACACCCGTACGGCCGTTGGGCCGTACGGGTGATTGCGTTCCCCGTCCCGGGTGACCGCACCCGAGCCCGGGTCTCGCGCCAACCTAGGCTCGCCGCCGTGCATATGACGATCCTTCATGTTTCCCAGCCCGTGGACGGCGGCGTCGCCAGGGTGGTGGTGGACCTGGTCCGGGGGCAGCGCGAGGCGGGGTTCCGGGTGCTGGTCGCCTGCCCGCAGGGTGGCCGGCTGGCCGCCGAGGCGACGGCGGCCGGGGCGCTGGTGCTGGACTGGCCGGCCCGGCGCGCGCCCGGTCCGTGGACGCCCGCAGAGGCGTGGCGGCTGCGCCGGATCGTCCTGGCGGCGGCCCCCGACGTGGTCCATCTGCACAGCGCCAAGGCCGGGTTGGCGGGTCGGCTGGCCGTCCGGGGGGCGGTGCCGACGGTCTTCCAGCCGCACGCCTGGTCGTTCGCCGCCGTCGAGGGCCCGCTCGCGGCGGCCTCCCTGCGCTGGGAGCGGTACGCCACCCGCTGGGCCCGTGCGGTGCTCTGCGTGAGCGAGCGGGAGAGGCAGGACGGCGAGGCGGCCGGACTGGTCGCGCCCTGGCGGGTGGTCCGCAACGGGGTGGACGTCCGGCACCACACCTTCGCCGACTCGGCGGCCCGCCGGGCCGCCCGGATGTCGCTGGGCCTCGATCTGGACGCCCCGCTGGCGGTCTGCGTCGGCCGGCTCTGCCGGCAGAAGGGCCAGGACGTCCTGCTGGCGGCCTGGCCGAAGGTGGCCGAGCGGCTGCCGGAGGCGAGGCTGGCCCTGGTCGGCGGCGGTCCGGACGCCACCGCACTGGCTGATCTGGTCCGTGCACTGCCCGAGCCGTCCCGGGTGCGGCTGGCGGGCGATGTGGCGGACCTCCGGCCCTGGCTGGCCGCCGCCGATCTGGTGGTGCTGCCGTCCCGCTGGGAGGGCATGGCGCTGGCTCCGCTGGAGGCGATGGCGACCGGCCGCCCGGTGCTGCTGACGGATGTGCCGGGGGCGCGGGAGTCGCTGCCGCCCGGACGGTCGGCGGGCGGACTGGTTCCGCCGGAGAATCCGACGGAACTCGCCCGGCGAATGGCCGAGTCGCTCTCCGATCTGATCGAATGCGAACGTCAGGGTGCGGTCGCCCGGGAACATGTGATCGGCCACCATGATGTGCGCTCGGTGGTGCGGCGGGTGACGGAGCTCTATCGAACAATTCTCCTCGCGGAATTCCCGGATGCATCGGGCATTCTGCCTCCGCCCCGCCGAACTGCCCGTGTCCCGGGGCGTTCCTGATCGTTTCTCAGGCCGTGAATGCTCGCCGCGACAGCACCGCCGTGTTCGCTTCCCGACTGCGCGATCGAGGGTTCAAATCGGAAAGTCTGATCAATGGGCGGGTGGAATGAAATGGCAAGTCACCTCATCGAAATCAAGCCGCCGTTCGGTATTGTCTGATTCTGCCTGCCTCGTTACCTCTTTGAGCCGTCGGCCCTCCGGGGGGCAGTCCGGGAATTGGCTGAAATCCGCCCATGGCGGCAGGTGTCACCCGGGCCGAATCCATCGAGCCGGGATGTCCGCGCCGATCCGGATGCCGGTCCGGCCTTCCTGTCGAGGCGGGCGCACAGTCTGCCCGGGCAGGTTCACAGCAGGGGAGTTCGTGCGCTGATGACCATTGACCACGAGAGCGTGCCGCGTCCAGGACGCCCCCTGCCGAACTCCCGGCGGACCGCCGCCGCCATC
>NZ_JYJF01000150.1 GCF_000955975.1 Saccharothrix sp. ST-888 | reverse complement strand
GGACACCCCGGCCCGGCGCGGGTGCCCGGTCTCGGGCCACGGCCTGCCCTCGGTGAGCAGTTCGACCGCCCCCGCCGACCAGTTGACGTGCGGGCTCGGGGCGTCGACGTGCAGCGTCTTCGGCAGGTAGCCGTTGCGCATGCTCAGCACCATCTTGATCACGCCGGCCACACCGGCGGCGCCCTGGGTGTGGCCCAGGTTCGACTTGGCCGAGCCGAGCAGCAGCGGCGCGCCCTCGGGACGCTCCTGGCCGTACGTCGCGATCAGCGCGCCGGCCTCGATCGGGTCGCCGAGCGTGGTGCCGGTGCCGTGCGCGTCGACCGCGTCCACCTCGGCGGCCGTCAGGCCCGCGTTCGCCAGGGCCTGGCGGATCAGCCGCTGCTGCGAGGTGCCGCTCGGTGCGGTGAGTCCGTTGCTGGCGCCGTCCTGGTTGATCGCCGAGCCGCGCACGACGGCCAGCACCCGGTGGTCGTTGCGCCGCGCCTCGGACAGCCGCTCCAGGACCAGGACGCCCACGCCCTCGGCGAAGCCGGTACCGTCCGCCGCCGCCGCGAAGGCCTTGCAGCGGCCGTCCGGGGCCAGGCCGCGCTGGCGGCTGAACGCGGTGAACACACCCGGGCCGCCCATCACCGCGACGCCGCCGGCCAGCGCCATCGAGGACTCCCCCGCGCGCAGCGACTGGCAGGCCAGGTGGATGGCGACCAGGGAGGCCGAGCAGGCGGTGTCGACCGTGACCGCCGGGCCGACCGCGCCGAGCACGTACGCGACCCGCCCGGAGATGACGCTCGGCGCGTTGCCGGTCATCAGGTAGGCGTCGAGGCCGTCGGGGGCCTCGTGCAGGCGGGGGCCGTACTCCTGGACCTCGGCGCCGAAGAACATCCCGGCCTCGGTGCCGCGCAGGCCGGCCGGGTCGATCCCGGCGTGCTCCAGCGCCTCCCAGGCGGTCTCCAGCACCAGTCGCTGCTGCGGGTCCATGGCCAGCGCCTCGCGCGGGCTGATCCCGAAGAAGTCGGCGTCGAACTCCGTTGCGGTGTCGAGGAATCCACCGCTGCGGACATAGCTCTTGCCGGGCGCCTCGGGGTCCTCGTCGAAGATCCCGGCCAGGTCCCAGCCCCGGTCGTCGGGGAAGCCGGAGAGCACCTCGCCGCCGTCGGCCAGCAGCCGCCACAGGTCGTCCGGCGAGTCCACGCCGCCCGGGAACCGGCAGCCGATGCCCACGATCGCGATCGGCTCGTCCGCGGGATCGGCCTGGGAGGCCGGCGCCGGTTCGGCGGCGACCGTGCCGAGCGCTCCGGCGAGCAGCCGCTCGACCAGCGCGGCGGGCGTCGGGCAGTCGTAGACCAGGGTGACCGGCAGGTCGAGGCCGGTCGCCGCGGCGAGCCGGCCCTGCAGGTCGACCGAGGCCAGTGAGTCGAAGCCCAGTTCGGTGAAGGGGAGCGTGGTGTCCAGTGTCTCGGCGGCGTCGGGGCGCGCCGCCTTCAGCGCCGCCACCGCGGTGGTGTGTACGAGGTCGAGAACCAACCTCCGGTGCTCCGACGGCGCGGCGGCGGCCAGCAGCCGGGCCAGTGCTGAATCGGAACTGGACTCATTCATCCGCGCATCTCCACTTTCGGCCGAGACCTCTTACTCAGAACAGCGGTGCCTTGGAACAGCGGTGCCTTGGAACGGCGGTGCCTCGAAGCAGCGGCGCCGACCGGGCTGTGACGCCGGAGAACGGCTGCGCCCTCAGACAGCCTTGTGGTCGAGCAGCTTGGTGCCCGGCCCGCCGGAGATCGCTCCGGAGTCGAACTTCCGGCGGATGTAGGACAGCGACTCCAGCAGTTCGCCGGAGGTGACGGTGTGGGACTCCCCGGCCTCGACCACCCCGGCCAGCGGCAGCCGGCCGATGTCCGCCCAGCGCAGCCGTCCCTCCGCGTCGAGGTAGCTCCTGGTCCGCCCCTGGTTGTCCGGGTGCAGGCAGTAGGGGATGTCCAGATACCCGCGCTGGAACGCCAGCAGCATGGCCCGGCCGACGTCGGGGGCCAGGTTCAGCACGGCCGCGACCAGCGCCGCGGCCTCCGCGTAGGTCTGCGAGTCGGCGGCCGCGGCACCGATCCGCCCGGTTGCGGCCGCCGTCGCCGCCGCGTACTCCAGCGCGCTGACGTTCTCCTCCATCGTCGGGATCCGGACGGACTCGGCGACGGTCTTCACGATCAGCCGCTCGGAGCCGGTCGACGCCGCCAGTTCGGCCGCCCGGCCGAGCAGCCCGTACGAGCCCTCCGGCGTGGTGGGGTAGACCCCCATGTACGCGTAGACGACGACGTGCCAGTCCGCCTCCGGCAGCAGCTCCGCGCAGAGCCGGCGCAGCGCGAACACGGCCTCGACGTCCTGCTGCTGGTGCGTCTGCTGGGCGTAGCTGGCCGAGATGCTGCGCAGGCCGTGCTGGTAGAAGAACAGCGCCTCCAGCGCGCTGATCGCCACCAGCTGGCTCGGCGGGCAGAGCTGGCCGAGCATGCAGCCGCCGAAGGTCTCCAGGTGCGGCTCCCGGCCGAGTTCGCGCAGCCGGACGAACAGGTCGCAGGAGCGCGACCAGTTGTCCACCGACTCGTGCAGCGGAATCCGCCCGTACGGCAGGCAGTACGAGACCGGGCCGCCCTCCGAGGCGTCGAGGCCCACCGTCATCAACGCCCGGAAGATGGCCATCGGGGCGGCCGAACCGTGCCGGACCTGGACCGGGAAGTCGTCGCCGCGAATCCCCTCCAGCACCCGCTCGGTGGTGGCCACGTCGTGGCTGACGATCGGGTAGCCGTTGAGCGACACCCCTTCCAGCAGGGCGAGTTCGGCCGACTCCAGGTCGCCGACCCGGGTGTAGCTGTCCAGCGTGATGGTGCCGACCGTCCGCCCGGCGGCGGCCTTGGTCGCCTTGAGTCCGGCCCGCATCCGGTCCGGCTCGCTCATACCCATCCGGGGCTGGACCACGAGTTCGCCCGCCTGCTGGACCCGGCGGACGAACTCCCCGAACCCCGTCCCCCTCACGCCAGTACCCGTTGCGGGAGCGAGTCGAGCAGTCGCTGGAAGGAGGCGATCCCCTCCGCTCCGTCGTCGAAGACCGCGTCGTAGCCGGCGTTGACCAGATCGGCGAGCTGCTCGGCGCTCTGGGCGCCGGAGATCCCCAGCTTCCCGCCGATGACCGCCGGGATCGCCCGCAGCTCCGCGCGCTCGCGCAGCTTGCTGATCATCCGGATGCCGTCCTGGTAGCCGTGTCCGTTGACGCTGCTCACCACCAGCAGGGCCGGTCGGCGGGCCAGGCTCTCGGCGATCAGCAGCTCCGCGGGCACGCAGGGACCGAGGTTCACCACCTCGAAGCCCATCTCCTCCAGCAGCAGCTGCAGGAAGACCAGGTTCCAGGTGTGCGAGTCCGACGTCCCCCCGGCGACGATGACGGTCGCCTCCCGGGCGGCGACGGCGGGCGCTTCCTTCTTGGCCGGCTGGCTCATCACAGCTCCCGGCCGTGCTCGTAGGCGCGGACGTGCTGGATCCGGGAGACCGAGACGAGCTCCTCGCCCCGGACCACGATCTCGGTCGGGGCCGGCCGGCCGAGGAACATCAGCAGGCTGGCGGTCGGGCCGTAGGCGCCGGCGTTGGGGATGCTGACGGTGTCCCCCGGCGCCAGCGCGGGCAGCTCCACATCGCGCCCGAGCACGTCGCCGGGCGTGCAGAGCGGGCCGACCAGGCTGGCGATCTGCTCGTGCGGCGCCCCCTCGTCGTACGGGCGCACCGAGACCGGGAGGATCCGCCCGAGGCCCGACATCCCGCCGAAGGTGTTGATACCGCCGTCCAGGATCACGAAGCGGCGGCCGCGGCTCTCCTTGAGGTTGACCACGCCGACCATCAGCGTGCCGCTGTCGCCGACCAGGTAGCGCCCCGACTCGCAGGCGATCCGCGGCCCGCCGGTGCGCCAGCCGGGGAAGTGCTCGTCCAGCGAACCCGCCAGCGCCGCACGCAGGTTGCCGTACACCGGCCGCTCGCCGGTCACCGCGTAGGGTGCCGAGAAGCCGCCGCCGATGTCGACGAAGCGGAACCGCACGCCGAGCTGCTCCTGCAACCGCGCGGCCAGGCCGATGGTGTGCTGGAACTCGGCGATCAGGCTCGCCTCGTCCTTGGCGTTGCTGAGCGGGAAGAAGTGCGCGCCCGCCACCTCGGCCCCGGGGACGTCGAGCAGCTCGTCCCTGAGCTCGGGCAGTGTCTCGCTGTCGAACCCGAACTGGGAGGGCAGGCCGGTCATCCGGATGCTGGAGGTCGCGCTGGCGCTGGCGCTGTTCACCCGCAGCAGGCAGTCGGCGACCACGCCCAGCCGGGTGGCGGCCGCGCCGACGTTCCGCAGATCGCCGGGCGACTCGACGGAGAACAGCCTCACCCCGGCGGCCAGCGCCTCGGCCAGCTCGCCCTCGGTCTTGCCGGGGCCGGTGTACAGGATGTCCGCCGCGGCGAAGCCGGCGGCCAGGACGGCCGCGAGCTCGCCGGTGGAGCTGATCTCCGCCCGGCAGCGCCGGCCCTCGCCGCGGCGCATCTCGCGCAGCAGCTCCGGGTGCGGGTTCGCCTTCGCCGCGTAGAACAGCTCGACCTCGTCGGGCAGCGCGGAGAACAGGTCCTGCCGGGCGGCGGCGATGCGGTCGAGGTCGTAGACGTACGACGGGGTGCCGAAACGCTTGGCAAGCTCGGCGTAGCCGATCACGGGGTGGTCCCTTCGAAGAGTTGTGCGAGCTTCCGGCGCTCGTGCTTGCCGTGCAGGGTGAGCGGCAGCTCGCCGACGACCCGGCACAGGCCCGGCACCTTGGCCGGCTCCAGCCGCAGGGACAGCTCCCGCAGTACGGTGTGCGGCGCCAGGTCGCCCTCGACGCACACCGCGAGGTCGCGGTCCTCGGTCGGCGGCAGCACCGCGGCGGCCTGGACACCGGGAATGTCCATCGCGGCCGCCTCGATCTCGATCGTGCTCATCCGCACGCCCTTGCGCTTGAACATGTCGTCCCGGCGGCCCTCGTAGTAGAGGAAGCCGTCCTCGTCCACGCTCCCGAAGTCGCCGGTGTGCAGGCGCCGTTGCCCGCTGACCGGGTCCACCCGGAAGGCCTTCGCGGTGAGTTCGGGCGCCCGCCAGTAGCCGGGCATCACATGCGGGCCCTCGACCACGATCTCGCCGCTCTCACCGGTGGGCAGTTCGCGGCCGGCCTCGTCCAGGACGAGCACCCTGGTGCCCGGCAGCGGCCGGCCGACCGAGGTGGGCTTGCGGTCCTCGAACTCCGGCGGCAGTACGGAGATCCGCTTGCACTCGGTCTGGCCGAACTGGCGGATCACCTCGGCCCCGGGGAACGCCGCGCGCAGCGCGTCGACCGTCGTCTTCGGCAGCGCGGCACCGGTGTTGGTGAACATCCGGACCCGCGAGGGCCGCCCCGGCTCGCGCTGCTCCGGGTCGCGCTCGGCCAGCGCGCAGATCATCGCGGCCAGCGACGGCACGATCGGCACCACGGTCGCCCCGCACTCGCGGATCCGCTTCAGCAGCACCAGGTCCGAGTCGCCGTCGGCCAGGACCAGTTCCGAGCGGCCGAGCGCGGCCAGCAGGATCTTGTACAGCCCGTAGTCCCAGGAGATCGGGAACCGGCAGAACACCACGTCGTCGGGCCGGTAGCCGAGTTCGAGGTTGATCGCCTTCGAGGCGAAGACCATCTGGCCGTGCGGGCAGATGACGCCCTTCGGTGCGGCGGTGCTGCCGGAGGTGTAGACGAGCACCGCGACGTCGTCGGCGGCGACCGCCACCGCGGCGGCCCGCGCACCGGCGGCGTGCAGGTCACTCACCTCGCGCCAGACCTCGCCCAGGCCGAGCACCGGGACCGGCGAGAAGGCGCCGAGCCGCGCCACCGAGGCGTCGGCCGCGAGCACCAGCCGGGGTTCGGCGTTGGCGAGCACCGAGCGCAGGTGGTACTCCTTCATGCCCGGGTTGACCGGCACCAGCACCGCACCGCGCCGGGCGGTCCCGTAGAACAGCGCCACCAGCTCGCGGGTGCTCGGCAGCTGCACCAGCACCCGGTCGCCGGGGCCGACCCCGCGCGCGTCCAGCCAGGCGTCGACCGCATGGCTGTACTCGCCGAGCTCCCGGTAGGTCCACCGCCCGTCCCGGTCGGCGACCGCGACGGCACCGGGCGCGGCGTCCGCCGTCGCCTCGTCCAGCACCTCGTGCACCAGCACGGCGGACCGGACCTCCGGTATCGAGTTACGACTCACTGCGCCCCCACAGTCCTTGTCATCAGAGCCCTCAATCGGTTGTCGTCGCGGCCTGGAGTGCGAGCTGCCCGCGGTCGATCTTTCGGTTCGAGTTGAGCGGGAACTCGGCGAGACGGTGGTACCGCTTCGGGACGATCGCGACCGGCAGCACCCGGCGCACGTCGCGGGCGAGCTGGACCAGCGGGACCGCCTCGCCGGTGTAGAACACCACCAGCTCCACCGACCCGTCGGCCGCGACCGCCACGGTGACCGCGTCCTGCACGCCGGGGCAGGTCCGCACCGCGGCGTCCACCTCGGCCAGCTCCACCCGCACCCCGTGCACCTGGACCTGTGCGTCGTCCCGGCCCAGGTAGTCCAGGGCTCCGTCGGCCGACCGCCGGACCCGGTCCCCGGTGCGGTAGAAGCGCCGGCCGTCCCGGTCGAAGAACCGGCCCGCGTCGTCCCCGGCGTCGAGGTAGCCGGCGGTCAACTGGGGCCCGGCGATGCACAGTTCACCCTCGGTCCGGTGCTCCTCGCCCGCGCGGTCGAGCAGCAGCACCCGGTGGCCGGCGTGCACCGAGCCGATCGGCACCATGCCGTTGAGCCCGTCCTCGCCGGTCCACCGGTGCGCGGCGACGGTGATCGTCAGCTCGGTCGGCCCGTACAGGTTCTCCAGCGTCGAGCCGGCCGCCGCGTCCTGCCAGTCCCTGGCGTCCTGGCAGCTCAGCGCCTCGCCGGCGAAGAAGCTCCAGCGCAGCGACGGCATGGCGCCGGGCCGCAGGCCGCCCATCCGCCGGACCAGCGCGATCGCGCTGGGGGTGGAGAACCAGACGGTCAGCCCCTGCGCCGCGACGAACTCCGGCATGTCCCGGTACGCCTGCGGCGGCGGCACGGTCAGCGTGCCGCCGGAGCCCCAGGCGCAGAACAGGTCGAACATCGCGCAGTCGAAGTTGAGGTCGAAGTTCTGCGAGAACACGTCCTCGGGACCGAAGTCGTACCGCTCGTCCAGCAGGCCGAAGTAGTGGTGGGTGTTGGCATGGGTGACCGGGACGCCCTTGGGCCGCCCGGTCGAGCCCGAGGTGAACAGGACGTAGGCGACGTCCTCGCCGCGCACCGGCACCGGCGCCGACAGCGCGCGGGCCGCCTGCACCGGCACGGCCGGCATCGGCTGCCCGCCCGGCGGGAACAGCACCGGCAGGTCGACACCGGCCTCCCGGAGCCCGGCGAGCACCGGCAGCGAGTCGTCGTCGGCGATCAGCGCGCCGACCCCGCTCGCCTCGATCATCTGCCGGGTCCGGGCGGCGGGAAAGGCGGGCTGGAGCGGGACCATGGTGATCCCGGTGTACAGCCCGGCCAGGACCGCGACGTACGCCGAGGCGCCCTTGCCCGCCAGCACACCGATCGCCGCCGGTCGCGACTCCAGCCCCGCCAGCAGCGAACCCGCCAGCAGCAGCGCGCGCTCGTGCAGTTCCCGGTAGGTCAGTTCGGTCCCGCCGGCCCGGAGCGCCGGCCGGTCCGCCGACTTGGCGAGTCCGCGCAGAAAGCGCCCGGACAGCGCGACGTCCACGGTGTCGTCCATCGTGGTGGCCCCTCAGTGTCCCTCGGGCCCGTCAGGCCGCGGCGCCCGGCAGCAGGCTCTGCACGGTCTTCCAGAGCACACCGGGGGTCTCGAAGGTTTCGAGGGTCAGCGCGTCGTCCAGGAACCGCACGTCGTAGGCGTTCTCCAGGGTGCCCAGCAGCTCGATCGTGCCGAGCGAGTCCAGCCCCAGCTCACGCAGCTGGGTGTCGCTCTCCAGCCGCTCGCCCGGGGGCAGGAAGGGCAGGAACTTGCGCAGGGTCGCTTCGAACGTCTCGTCCCACATGATGACTCCATTCATCGGCTGTCCATCGGGTGTCCCGTCGGGTTTCCGTCGGGTGTGCTCGGACGGCGCAGGGTCGGCGCCGGGTACTCAGGCGGCGGCGGACCGGCGCCGGGGCGTCATCGCCAGCCGCGGGTTGGCCGGGATGACCTCGAAGTTGGCTGTCGTGCAGGGGACTCGGCCGAACAGGCTGTCCGGTCCCGCGACACAGACCCGTCCGACGCCGAACCGCTTCAGCCCGGCCACCGCGTCCGGCCAGCGCAGCGGGCGCACGATGCTGTCCAGCAGCATGGTGCGGATGCCGTCGGCCGAGGTCAGCAGCGCGCCGTCCTGGTCGGCCACCACCGGCAGCTTCGGGTCGGTGAACTCC
This sequence comes from Saccharothrix sp. ST-888, assembly GCF_000955975.1. Lineage (GTDB taxonomy): Bacteria > Actinomycetota > Actinomycetes > Streptomycetales > Streptomycetaceae > Kitasatospora. The sequence continues at coordinate 2,860 of NZ_JYJF01000150.1, read as the reverse complement.
AGCGTGGACAGCACCTCGCGCTCGGCCTTGTCCCGCAGTCCGGCGAACGCGGGCGAGTGCAGCGGCGGGCGCATGGTGTACAGCGACATCCCGCCGATCGCGCGCAGCCGCTGCTGCACCCACTCGACGCGGGTCTCGCGCAGCGAGAGCATGTAGAAGCCCTCGTCGACGTAGCAGGAGATGTCGTGCCACTCGCCCTGCTCGTCCAGGTCGGCGAGGATCTCGGCGAGCCTGGCCTCGGGGGTGCGGACGAAGGAGAGCGTCACGATGTCGGTGTGCTCGTGGCTGAAGTACTCGTCCATGCAGCGCGCCAGTTCGGCGGTCATCCGCACGGCCTCGTGCACCGGCAGCGACTCGGTGAAGGCGATCGCCGCCTTCTCGCCGAAGCTCGGCCCCAGGACCGCCGCCGGCTCGATGCCGAGGCTGTCCACCGCCCAGCGGGCGGAGGCCAGGCAGTTCACCAGGAACGCGACCTGCGCCGCCTCGGAGTAGTCGCCCTCGGCCTGTCGGAACGCGTCGACCAGGGAGTAGCCGAGGACCTCGTCGGCGACCGCGACCAGCTCCCTGGCGTGCCGGTTCACCACCATGAACCGGCCGACGTCGGTGAAGGCGGACGGGCCCATGCCCGGGAAGACGACTGCGGTCTTGCTCGTCATGACTGGACACGCCCTTCCGCCGAGGGCTTCGCGGGCCCCGCCAGGTTCTTCAAAAAGGCGACCATCACCTCGGTGAACCGTTCCGGTTCCTCCAGGTGCGGACAGTGACTGGAGTTCTCGAAGGTCTCCCACCGCACGTCGGGGATGCGGTCGAAGTAGGGCTGCATGGTCACCGGGGTGGCCTCGTCGTACCGGCCCCCGATCAGCAGCGTCGGCGCCCGGATGGCGTCCAGCTCGTCGATGATCGACCAGTCCTTCAGCGTGCCGATCACATGGAACTCGTTCGGCCCGTTCATCGTGTAGTAGACGGTCGGGTCGTTGTAGATCTCCATGAACGAGGACAGGAAGTCCCGCGGCCACGGCAGCACCCGGCAGACATGCCGGTCGTAGAAGACCCGCATCGCGGCCAGGTACTCGGGCGAGTCGAAGGTGCCGGCCGCCTCGTGCCGCAGCAGGGTCTGCTGCACGTCCGGCGGCAGCTGTGCCCGCAGCACCGCCATCTCGCTGAGCCACAGCGGGTACGAGGCGGGCGAGTTGGCCACCACCAGGCCGCGCAGCCCGGCCGGCCGGGCGGTCGCGTGCCGGGCGGCGAGCAGACCGCCCCACGACTGCCCGAACAGCACGTAGTTCCCGGCGATACCGAGCTCGGTGAGCAGGTTCTCCAGCTCGGCGGCGAACAGGTCCACCGTCCAGAAGTCGGCGCCCCTGTCGGGCAGATGCGTCGAGCCTCCGTTGCCGAGCTGGTCGTAGTGCACCACCGGCCAGCCGTGCTCGGCGAGTTCGGCCATCGACAGCAGGTAGTCGTGGGTGCTGCCGGGACCGCCGTGCACCACCACGACGGCGGGCCTCCCCGCGTGCAGGTCGCCGGTGACCCGGTACCAGGTCCGGTACTCCCCGAACGGGACGGTTCCCTTAGCGCTGGGGTCCAGGGGCACGGTAACCACCTCAGTCGGCAGACATGTTCGGGGTGCACGGGGTCGTGATCCGGTCCGACGCTAACCCGCTGCCACGGCCCCGCTGGACCCCTAACGGCCCCTAGCCCGGCAGGGGTTGCGACGGACCGGCGGGCCGGCCGGCCCGGAATTCCGCACCTGCCGGACGACTAGGGGTCGCCAGGGGTGTGATCCGGCGGTCGGGGTGCCTAACGTCCGAACAGCGGTCGGATGCGCCGTGCTGACGGCGGCGCCGTGCACCCCGGGTCAGCGTGCCCGCGCATACGACGTATGCGAGTTCGAGTCGAGTTCGACGAGTTCGAGAGGGCACCATGACCCAGACTGCCGATCAGGACCACCCGGCCGCGCTTCCGGCCTTCCCGATGGCCCGCAGCTGCCCGTTCAGCCCGCCCGCGGAGTACGCCAAGCTGCGCGAGAACGAGCCGATCTCCCGCGCGGCGCTGCGGGTCAACGGCAAGCCGGCCTGGCTGGTCAGCACGTACGAGCACGTCAAGAAGGTGCTCGGCGACTCCCGGGTGAGTTCCAACCTCAAGCTGCCCGGCTACCCGCTCCAGGTGCCGGTGCCCGAGGAGATGCTCCAGGCGGTCCCGCTGACCTTCCTGTCGATGGACCAGCCCGAGCACACCGTCCAGCGCCGCCTACTGGCCCCCGAGTTCAGCCTGCGCCGGATGCGCGCGCTGCGGCCGCGGATCCAGGAGATCGTGGACCACCAGATCGACGCGATGCTCGCCAAGGGCGGCCCGCTGGACCTGGTGACCGCACTCGCGCTGCCGGTGCCCTCGCTGGTGATCTGCGAACTGCTCGGCGTCCCCTACGAGGACCACCCGCAGTTCGAGATCTGGGCCGGCCAGATCATGAACCGCGACATCAGCGACCAGGAGCGCGGCCAGGCCCACTACGAACTCGACCAGTACGTCGACCAGTTGGTCACCGCCAAGGAGACCGAGCCGGGCGATGACATGATCAGCAGGCTGGTCGCGCAGAACCGCGCGGAGCCGACCGTCGAGCACGCCGACATCGTGAGCATGGCCCGGCTGATGCTCGTCACCGGGCACGAGACCACCGCCAACATGATCGCCCTCGGCACCCTCGCGCTGCTGGAGCACCCCGACCAGCTCGCCGCCGTCCAGGCCGACCCGGCGCTGCTCCCCCGCGCGGTGGAGGAGCTGCTGCGCTTCTTCAGCATCTCCGACTCCGGCACCGCCCGGGTCGCACTGGAGGACATCGAGCTCGGCGGCACCACCATCCGGG
>NZ_JYJF01000149.1 GCF_000955975.1 Saccharothrix sp. ST-888 | reverse complement strand
ATGAAGGCGCGGATGTCCTTGGGCAGGCAGCCGCCGCCGAAGCCGAGCCCGGCACCGAGGAACTTGGCGCCGATCCGGTCGTCGTGGGCGAGCGCCTGGCTGAGCCGGACCACGTCTGCGCCCGCGCTCTCGCACACCTCGGCCATCGCGTTGATGAAGGAGATCTTGGTGGCGAGGAAGGAGTTGGCGGCGACCTTGACCAGCTCGGCGGTCGGGAAGTCGGTGACCACGAACGGGACGCCCTCGGCGATCGGCGTCGCGTACACCTCGCGCAGCAGCTGCTCGGCCCGCTCGCTGCGCACGCCCGCCACCAGCCGGTTGGGGTGCAGGGTGTCGCCGACGGCGTAGCCCTCGCGCAGGAACTCCGGGTTCCAGGCGAGCTCCGCGTCGGCGCCGGCGGGGGCGAGCTCGGCCAGCCGGTCGGCCAGGCGGGCGGCGCTGCCGACCGGGACGGTGGACTTGCCGACCACCAGGGTGGGCCGGGTCAGGTAGGGCGCGATGGAGTCGAGCGCGGCGTCCACGTAGGACATGTCGGCCGCGAACTCGCCCTTCTTCTGCGGGGTGTTGACGCAGATGAAGTGCACGTCGCCGAAGTCGGCGAGCTCCTGCGGCGAGGTGGTGAAGCGCAGCCGCCCGGTCGAGCCCTGCTGCCCGGCAACGTGCTTGAGCAGCAGCTCGCCGAGGCCCGGCTCGTACATCGGCACGCGTCCGGCGGACAGCGCGGCGACCTTCTCCGGGTCGATGTCCAGGCCGAGCACCTCGAAGCCGAGCTCCGCCATGCAGGCGGCGTGCGTCGCGCCGAGGTAACCGGTGCCGATCACCGTGATGCGGAGGGTCACGTGCTTCCCCTTATGTCAGGTGTGCCGGAACCGTGCAGGTCTGCGTCCGGCCGCAGGGGTCGATGGTATCCGGCGGCCGGACGGGCTCCGCAGCGGTCCGTGCCGGGCGCCGGGAGCGGCAGGCTGCCGGTCGGTAACGATGGTGTTCCCGGGTGGTTGCGGACCGCCCGGAACTGCCGTCCCGGTGACGGGAATCCGTGTGACTGACGGCAGAATGCCCGGCATGGATTCGAAGGACGACATGCAGCACGACCCGGTCGCGGACCAGCCCGCCCACCTGAGCCTGTTCGACGACCGGTCCGCCGCGGAGTCCGACGGATCCGGGCCGGCGGACCCTGCCGGCGGCGGGCGCCGGCGGCGCACCCGGCGGGTGCTTCTCTGGGCGCTGGTGGCCCTGCTGGTGGTGATCGGCGGCGGGGTCGGCGCGCTCTACTGGACGGCGAACCACTACGCCTCCTCGGTGCAGCGCATTCCGAACGCCTTCCCGACCCTCCCGGAGTCCGCCCAGCCGCAGGCCGTCCCGCACAGCGGCATGACCTTCCTGCTGGTCGGCCTGGACGCCCGCTCGGACGTGCCGACCACCGGGTCCGAGGCCAAGGGCCCGGCCTGGAAGGAGGGGGCGGCCCGCAGCGACACCATGATGCTGATGCACATAGCCGCCGACCGCAGAAGCGTCTCGGTGGTCTCGATCGCCCGTGACACCTGGGTGGACATCCCCGGCCACGGCCAGGCGAAGATCAATGCCGCGTACTCCTGGGGCGGCCCGGCGCTGATGGTCCAGACCGTGCAGAACCTCACCGACATCCGGATCGACCACATCGCGGTGATCGACTGGGACGGCTTCCGTTCGCTGACCGACGCGGTCGGCGGCGTGGACATCACCATCCCCAAGACCATCGAGGCGGTCGGCGGCGCCCGACACTGGGACGCCGGCACCCAGCACATGGACGGCGACACCGCCCTCCAGTACGTCCGCGAGCGCCATGGCCTGCCCAACGGGGACCTGGACCGCACCAAGCGCCAGCAGAACTTCCTGCGGGCCCTGATGAAGCAGACCATGAACTCGGGCACCCTCTCCAGCCCGACCAGGCTCGGCGGCCAGCTGCAGTCGGTGGGCGACGTGGTGAGCGTGGACGACAAGCTGAGCAACAGCGACCTGTACGACCTGGCCTGGAGCATGCGCAGCCTGCGGGTCGGCGACGTGAGCTTCATGAACGCGCCCTTCGGCGGCTTCGCGACCATCGACGGCCAGGCCGCGGTGAAGCTGGACCGGGAGGCCGCGGCCCCGCTCTGGGAGGCCATGCGCAACGACCGGATGAGCGAGTACCTCGCCGCGCACCGCACCAGCGGTGACGTCCTGGGCGACAGCGTCCGCTGACCGCCGGGCGGGGTGTCGCGGACGTCACGTACGGGGTAGACAGGGAGCGAGCCTAGAATGAGGATCAATACTGCTACTTAACGGTAACTAACACGGTCAAGGGGCGAGGCAGATGGCGGGCAACTCAGGGGCGGACTTCGACCTGTTCCGGCTCAGCGACGAGCACGAGATGCTCCGCGAGGCGGTGCGTTCGCTCGCCGAGGCGAAGATCGCCCCGTTCGCGGCCGAGGTCGACGAGCACGGCCGCTTCCCGCAGGAGGCGCTGGACGCGCTGCAGGCCAACGACCTGCACGCGGTCCACGTCCCCACCGAGTACGGCGGCGAGGGCGCGGACGCGCTGGCCACCGTGCTGGTGATCGAGGAGGTCGCCCGGGTCTGCGCGTCCTCCTCGCTGATCCCGGCCGTCAACAAGCTGGGCTCGCTGCCGGTGCAGCTCTCCGGCTCCGAGGAGCTGAAGCAGAAGTACCTCGGCGCCCTGGCGCGCGGCGAGGGCATGTTCTCGTACTGCCTCTCCGAGCCGGACGCCGGTTCGGACGCCGCCGGCATGAAGACCCGCGCCGAGCGCGACGGCGACTTCTGGGTGCTCAACGGCGTGAAGCGCTGGATCACCAACGCGGGCGTCTCGGAGTTCTACACCGTCATGGCGGTGACCGACCCCGAGAAGCGCTCCAAGGGCATCTCGGCCTTCGTGGTCGAGAAGGGCGACGAGGGCGTCTCCTTCGGCGCGCCGGAGAAGAAGCTCGGCATCAAGGGCTCGCCGACCCGCGAGGTCTACCTGGACAACGTCCGGATCCCCGCCGACCGCATCATCGGCGCGGAGGGCACCGGCTTCGCCACCGCGATGAAGACGCTGGACCACACCCGCATCACCATCGCCGCGCAGGCCCTCGGCATCGCCCAGGGCGCCCTCGACTACGCCAAGGGCTACGTCAAGGAGCGCAAGCAGTTCGGCAAGGCCATCGCCGAGTTCCAGGGCGTCCAGTTCATGCTGGCCGACATGGCGATGAAGCTGGAGGCCGCCCGCCAGCTCACCTACGCGGCCGCCGCCAAGTCCCAGCGCCTGGACGGCGACCTGACCTTCTTCGGCGCCGCGGCCAAGTGCTTCGCCTCGGACGTCGCCATGGAGATCACCACCGACGCCGTCCAGCTGCTCGGCGGCTACGGCTACACCCGCGACTACCCGGTCGAGCGCATGATGCGCGACGCCAAGATCACCCAGATTTATGAAGGGACGAACCAGGTCCAGCGGATCGTCATGGCGCGCAACCTGCCGTAGCCACCGGCGACGAGAGGGCCCCGCCGACGGCGCGTCGGCGGGGCCCTTCGTGCTGCTCGGCGGGCTACTTGGGCTACTTGACGTCCGGCACCGCGGTGTCGTTCTTGAAGGCGTCGAAGACCTGCTTGGACTTCACCGGATCCCACTTGAGCGCCGACTCGCCGTCCGGGGTGCGGTAGTTGGCGTTGCCGACCGGGATGGTGATGGTCTTCCCGCTGCCGCCGGAGACGCCCTTCATGGCCAGGAAGAACGAGCCGAGGTCGGTCAGGCCGGTGTCGTTGTCCACGATCAGGGTGCCGAGGCCCGAGCTGATCATCGGGTAGAGCGTGAACGGGTTGAGCAGGGTGGCCGGGGAGGACGCCTGCTTGCCCAGCGAGGAGAGGAACTTCTGCTGGTTGCGCATCCGGCCCAGGTCCTGGTCGGCCATCTGGTGCCGCTGCCGGACGAAGGCCAGCGACTGGGTGCCGTTCAGGGTCTGGCAGCCGGCCTTCAGGTTGAGGCCCGAGTCCTGGTCCGAGATGTCCTTGTCGATGCACATGTTCACACCGCCGATCGAGTCCACGATGCCGACGAACCCGGCGAAGCCGATCTCGGCGTAGTGGTCGATGTGGATACCGGTGTTGGTCTCGATGGTCTGCACCAGCAGCTGGCCGCCGCCGTTGTTGAAGGCCGCGTTGATCTTCGCGGTGGTGGCGGGGATCGTCTTGCCGTTCCCGTTGGTGTTCAGGTGCTGCGGGATCGGCACCCAGGAGTCGCGCGGGATGCTCATCAGGGTGTTCCCGTTGTCCCCGACGTGCAGGACCATCATCGAGTCGCTGCGCTTACCGGTGTCGGTACCGGTGTGCATCGAGTCCTTCTGCGCGTCCGTGAGCCCGTCCCGGCTGTCCGAACCGACGATCAGCCAGTTGGTGCCCTTCCCGGCCGGCGGGCGGCCCGGGTACGAGGCCAGGGTGTTCTCGTGGTTGAGCTTGGAGTCGGCCCAGAAGTAGGTGCCGAGACCGGTCACCAGCAGCGCGCCGACCAGGGCCAGTGCGGTCACCTTGATCTTCCGGCTGCGCGGCCAGCGCGGGTTCGCCCCGTCCCCGGGCGTCACCCGGGCCGGCGGCACGGAACCGGGCGGCACGGAACCCGGGGGTACGGGGCCCGACGGCACGGCCCCGGGAGGTATGGAGCCGGGGGGCATCGCCCCCTGCCGGGGCACGCCCGCACCCGGCATCCCGCCCTGCCGCGGCGGGTACCCGGGCGCGGCGCCGTAGCCGCCGCCCTGCGGTGCCGCGGGCTGCGGACCGCGGGGTGCGGGCGCGCCGGGCCCGCGCGGGTTGAGCGAGGGCGGCAGCGGCGGCTCCGCACCGCTGCCCCGACCGTGAGAGCCGGCGCCGTTGCCCTGACCGTACGAGCTGCCGCCGCCGCTCGGGCGGTCCTCCTGCCACGTGTTCATGTGGGGAAGAATGCCCCAAACCCGTGGCCGGCAGTGCGGCCGGGGTGCCCAGCGGCCCGCTTGTAGCAGATTTGATGCACGCATCGGATGGTTCCGCCGCATGGTCACCGGCGTGTTCACCCGATGGGACCATCCTTGACCGGTCCGAAGCACGCGTGTTTGCATGGCGCGCATGGAACAGCGCTGGATCCTCACCCGTCGGCGGCACGTCGACCTGCTGCGGGTGTCCTGTTCGCTGTGTCGTGGCTGACCGCTCGCCACCGTTCGACCCTCGCTCCCGCCGCAGCGCCCGCATCCGAGGCGCCGGTCCCTCCCGCTCCTGCCTGCCCGGCCGCCGTCCGTCCGACTTCCGGCCGTCCCCACTCCCGTGGTCCGGACGGTTCGGGCAGGCGTCCCCGCCCGGTCCTGCGCCGTGCCCTGCCCTGCCCCGAGGTGAACCCCATGGCCACCGTCCTCTCCGTCTCCGGCTCGCCCTCCCCGACCTCCCGCACCACCCGCCTGCTGCGCCACGTCGACGCCCGCCTCACCGCCCACGGCCACCGGGTGGTCCCGTTCGAGGTCCGCAGCCTCCCGGCCGAGGCACTGCTGACCGCCGACACCTCGCACCCCGAGCTGGCCCGCGCCGTGGAGCTGTTCGCCCGGGCCGACGGCGTGGTGATCGGGACGCCCGTCTACAAGGCCGCGTACTCGGGCCTGCTGAAGACCCTGCTGGACGTACTGCCTCAGTACGCCCTGGCGGGCAAGACCGTGCTGCCGCTGGCCACCGGCGGATCGGCCGCCCACGTCCTCGCGGTGGACTACGCGCTGCGCCCGGTGCTCGCCTCGATGGGGGCCGAGCACATCACCCAGGGCTGGTTCGTGCTGGACCGGCACATCGCGGTCCGCGAGGACGGCAGCACCGCCGTCGAGCGGGAGACGGACGTCCTGCTCACACCGGTGGTGGACGCCTTCGCGGCCGCCCTGGACCGGCACACCGGTACGAACGCCGAGCCGGCCGCCCGAGCGGCCCTGACGGGCTGACCCCGAGACGGGCGGCGAAGCCCCCTAAGGGGAGGGGCCCGCATCCCGTACAGCAGGAGTCGTCCGGCTTCCTCCCGGCGGATGACGATTCACTCGCAGGGGGCTCCTAACGTGGTGTTTATCTCCCCACTCCACCGGATGGCGGTAACGCCGGCCGCAGCTCAGGGGTGGGGTCAACCCGAGGACGAAGACGGAAGCCTGCACCATGTCGGCGGGCGGGGGGTCTGCGTCAGGCTCGGGTCAACGGGTGGACCACAGATCGAGGAGACTCCAGTGACGACGGCAGCGACAGCCGTACAGGACCCACGGCTTCCCGGCGGTGAGACCGCTCCGGCGGCCTCCGCACGGCAGTTGACCAAGGCGTACGGTGCGGGGGAGACCAGGGTCACGGCACTCGACTCGGTCGATGTGGACATCCAGCGGGGCCGGTTCACCGCCATCATGGGGCCGTCCGGCTCGGGCAAGTCGACGCTGATGCACTGCCTGGCGGGCCTCGACACCGTCTCCTCGGGCCGGATCTTCGTCGGCGACACCGAGATCACCGGGTTGAAGGACCGTCAGCTCACCCGGCTCCGCCGGGACAAGATCGGCTTCATCTTCCAGGCCTTCAACCTGCTCCCCACGCTCAGCGCGCTGGAGAACATCACGCTCCCGATGGACATCGCCGGCCGCAGACCCGACCGGGCCTGGCTGGACCAGGTCGTGGCCACGGTCGGCCTGGCCGACCGGCTCAAGCACCGTCCGACCCAGCTCTCCGGCGGTCAGCAGCAGCGCGTCGCGGTCGCCCGGGCGCTGGCCGCCCGCCCCGAGATCATCTTCGGGGACGAGCCGACGGGCAACCTCGACTCCCGCTCCGGTGCCGAGGTGCTGACCTTCCTGCGCCGCTCGGTGGACGAGCTCGGCCAGACCATCGTCATGGTCACCCACGACCCGGTCGCCGCCTCCTACGCCGACCGCGTGCTCTTCCTCGCCGACGGCGTCATCGTCGACGAGATGCACGCCCCCACCGCCGACTCCGTCCTTGAGCGCATGCGTCGTTTCGACGGCAAGCGCACCAGCTGAGGGGCCGGTCCGATGCTGCTCAAGACCTCACTGCGGAGCTTCCTCGCCCACAAGGGGCGGATGGCGCTCTCGCTGATCGCCGTGGTGCTCTCGGTCGCCTTCGTCTCCGGCACCCTGGTCTTCTCCAACACCGCCACCTCGACCTTCGACAAGCTCTTCGCCTCCACGGCGTCCGACGTCTCGGTCCGCCCGCACAGCGACGACACCGCGGACCGGCAGGTCGGCGGAAAGGTCGGGACGGTCCCGGTCCAGACCGTGCAGAAGGTCTCCGGCCTGCCCGGCGTCAAGTCCGCGGTCGGCGAGGTCCTCGTGTCCAGCGCCGTCCTGGTCGACCCGGCCACCAACAAGACGGTCGGCCCCACCAGCGGCGCCCCGACCCTCACCGGCAGCTGGGTCGAGACCCCGCGCAAGTCCCTGGAGATCACCTCCGGCCGCGCCCCGCAGGGCTCCGGTCAGGTCCTGCTGGACAGCGACACCGCCAAGAAGGCCGGCCTCCGCCTGGACAGCCCGCTCCGCCTGATCACCGCGACCGGCAGCTACGACCTCAAGATCTCCGGCATCGCCACCTTCAGGACCACCAACCCCGGCGCGGCGCTCGCCTTCCTGGACACCCCGACCGCCCAGCGGCTGCTGCTCGACTCCACCGCCTACACCTCGGTCGAGGTCTTCGGCGACGGCAGCCGCAGCAACGACGAGCTCAGGACCGAGGCCGCCACCGCCGTCGGCACCGGCTTCGACCTGAAGACCGCAGCCGAGCAGAAGGCGGAGAACGCCAAGAGCGTCGGGTCCTTCCTCGACTTCATGAAGTACGCCATGCTCGGCTTCGCCGGGATCTCGCTGCTGGTCGGCGGCTTCCTGATCATCAACACCTTCTCCATGCTGGTCGCCCAGCGCACCCGTGAGATCGGCCTGCTGCGCGCCATCGGCGGCAGCCGGGGCCAGGTCAACGGATCGGTGCTGGTCGAGGCCCTGATCCTGGCGGTGCTCGGATCGACGCTCGGCCTCTTCGGCGGCATCGGCCTGGCCGTGCTGCTGATCCAGCTGATGAGCGCGGTCGGTATGAACCTGACCTCCGCCGCCCTGGAGATCGGCGCCTCCGTCCCGATCGCCTCGTACACCGTCGGCATCGTGATCACCCTGGTGGCGGCCTTCATACCGGCCCGCCGGGCCGGGAAGATCTCCCCGATGTCCGCCCTGCGCGACCACGGCACCCCGACCGAGGCCAGGGCCAACCGGATCCGCGCTGCCGCCGGCCTGGTGCTGACGGCCGGTGGCGCCGGCCTGCTGGTCGCGGCCGCCCAGGCGGGCAAGGCCGCCACCGGCGGTGCGTTCCTCGGCCTCGGCGTGGTGCTGACGCTGATCGGCTTCGTGGTGATCGGCCCGCTGCTCGCCACCGGCCTGATCCGGGTGCTCGGCGCGGTGCTGCCCGCACTCTTCGGCCCGTCCGGCCGCCTCGCCCAGCGCAACGCGATGCGCAACCCGCGCCGGACGGGTGCCACCGCCGCCGCGCTGATGATCGGCCTGGCGCTGGTCATCGGAGCCTCGGTCTTCACCTCCTCGATGGTCAGCTCGACCAATGCCCAGATCGACAAGTCCGTCGGGGCCGACTACGTCGTGCAGGGCAACCAGAACGGCCTCACCCCGGCCATGGTGAGCGCCGCGAAGTCCGCCAAGGGCCTCGCCCACCTCACCGAGCAGAAGCAGCTCGCCGCCACCCTCACCCTGCCGGACGGCAGCACGAGCAAGACCCAGCTGGCGGCCGTCTCACCGACCTTCGTCGACGACTTCCGGCTCCCCGTCAAGGCCGGCTCGGCCACCACGATCACCGGAGGCGGCATCTCGGTGGACGAGGACTTCGCCACCCGGCACCACCTCTCGGTCGGCGACCGGCTCACTGCCGACTACGGCCAGGGCCACACCCAGAGCCTGGTACTCGGCCTGATCACCGCCAAGGGCAACTCGTTCTCCGACGGCAACCTGTTCATCGGTCTCGACACCGTCGCCAAGGCCGTCCCGGCCGCCGAACTGCCGCAGGACGCCGCACTGTTCGGCAAGGCCGAGGCCGGCGCGGACAAGGCCAGGACCCTCGACGCCCTGCAGACGGCGCTCAAGGCGTACCCGCAGCTCACCGTCCAGGACCAGGCCGGCTACAAGAAGATCGTCCAGGACCAGATCAACACCCTGCTCTACATGGTCTACGGCCTGCTCCTGCTCGCCATCGTGGTCGCGGTCCTCGGTGTGGTGAACACCCTGGCCCTCTCGGTGGTCGAGCGGACCCGCGAGATCGGCCTGCTCCGGGCGATCGGCCTGTCCCGCCGTCAGCTGCGCCGGATGATCCGGCTGGAGTCGGTGGTCATCGCGGTCTTCGGCGCCCTGCTCGGCACCGGTCTCGGCCTGGCCTGGGGCATCACCGCCCAGCGGGTCCTCGTCGACAAGGGGCTGAGCACCCTGGCCATTCCGACCGAGAAGATCGTCGTCATCCTGCTGGCCTCGGCCGTGATCGGCCTGCTGGCCGCACTGCTCCCGGCCTTCCGGGCCGGACGGATGAACGTCCTCGCGGCGATCGCGACGGACTGACCGCACAGCGACCGGCCGGAAACGGCCGGATCGGGGGAACGGGTGGCCGGGTGCACAAGCACCCGGCCACCCGTTGTGCCAGGGGCGCCGACCTGCCGGCGTAGCCTGATCAACTGCTCAGCTGTCTGCGTTGCGCAGGCAGTCCCGCACCGAGCCGCCGGCGCTGCTCGCGCAGGCCCCTGCGCCCGGCGCTTACCGGGCTCCCCGGCCGCTGCGCCCCGGTCGCCGCTCCCCGGCAACGGGTCACGGGCACCCGATCTCGCTGCCCGTGGCTGCCGAGACGGTCGGCGCGGGCCCGGCCGGGCGCGACGCCGAGGGATCCGCTGCCGGGCCCGGTGGCGAGTCACCCGCCGAACCCGCCCCCGCCCCCGCCCTCGCCTCCGGCGCCGAAGCCGATGCTGGTGCCGAACCGGACGCCGAACTCGGCAGGGCAGTCACCCCCAGGTAGTCGCTGCCCGCGATCACCAGCAGGGTCGCCCCCAGCCCCGGGGCCCGGACCAGCTGCGCACCGGGCAGGGCGGCCGCGATCGTCCGTACCGACTCGTCCCAGCGCGGGTCGTACCTGATCAGCGTCCTGGTCGCGGTGCCGCCGCCGTCGGCGTTGGACGGTGTCCCGGTGGTGGCGAAGCCGAGCTTGCGCAGGTCACCGTCCACCCGGGCGCCGAGTCCCGGCGTCCCGGCCCCGTTGAGCACCTGCACCCGGATCTGCCCGGGCGGCACGCTCAACCCGGGCGATGCGGAAGCACCCGCCGCACCCGAGGTGCCCGACGCACTGGGCGAGGGCGACGGCCCCGCGGACGCCTCCGAGCGCCCGGTGAGCGGCCTGCCCTCGCGTACGGCGGTGAACAGGGCCTTGGCGGCGCGCTGGTCCCACAGGACGGTCGAGCCCACGCCGGTGACCTGGTGGTCGATGACCGAGAGCGGGACGGTCGCGAAGTCCGCGTTGGCCGCCGAGAGGTCCTTCAGCCGGCCGGCCAAGGCGAGCAGGTCGTCGGCGGAGAGGCCCCTGTCGACCTTGACCGACTTCAGCAGGCTGTCCACCACCCGGCCGAGCCGTCCCGGGTTGAGCAGCGTGCCGGTGTTGGTGGCCTGGCGCAACAGCTGTGCCAGCAACCGCTGTTGACGGTACATCCGGCCGAGGTCGGAGCTGCCGTCCACATGCCGGGCGCGGACGTACCTGAGTGCGCCCGCGCCGTCCAGCCGGGTCGTCCCGGCGGGCAGGTCCAGGCCCGCGAACTCGTCCTTCAGCGGCTTGGCGGTGCACACCTCGACCCCGCCCAGCGCGTCCACGGTGGAGACGAAGCCGAGGAAGTTGGCCTGGAGGTAGTGGTCGATCCGCAGGCCGGTGTTCTGCTCCACGGTACGGACGGTGAGCGGTGCGCCGCCCATCCCGTACGCCGCGTTGATCCGGCCCTTCCCGGCCGGGACCTGTCTGCCGGTGGCCGGGTCCCGGTGGGCCGGGATCGTGACGTAGGAGTCACGCGGGATGCTGACCACACTGGCTCGCCCGCCGTCCCTGGCGAGCTGGACGAGCATCATGGTGTCGGTGCAGTGACAGGACTCGCCGCCCGCGTGCAGCACGTTCTTGAGGGTGGCCTCCGGGATGCCCTCCCGGTCGTCGGTGCCGACCACCAGGATGGTGGTGCCCCCGTCGTCGTCGGGACGGTCCTCGGCCCCGGCGAAGGCGTCCACCCGGCCGATCGAGCTGCCCACCCCGTTGAGCACCGCCCAGCCCGTACCGGAGGTGGCCAGGACGGCCGTCGACACGCAGGCGGCCAGCCAGAGCCCGCCCCGGCGCCGGGCGGGCCCGGACCGAGCGGGGACCGAGCCGCGCGGA
>NZ_JYJF01000148.1 GCF_000955975.1 Saccharothrix sp. ST-888 | reverse complement strand
GGGCCCGCACCGGCTTCTCGGCCACCGGCTCGGCGGCGGGCGCCTCGGTGCCGGGGGTCTCCCCGGCGGACGGCTGGGTGGGGGTCTCGGCAGGCAGTACGGTCTCGGCGGTCTCGGCGGCCGCGCCCTGCGGCGCACCGGCCGGGCGGGACACCGCCCGGCGACGACGGCGCGGAGGCACGGCGGAGCCGTCGGCCTCGGAACTGCCCGTTGCGGCAGACTGCTGCGGTTCGGTGTTATCGAGCATGCGGGTGGATCTCCCGTCAGGCCCCCGGGCTCCGCATCCGGGCACGGCGCGGCACCGCTCTTCCGGTCGGCCGCGGTATTGGCGGGCCGACTTCCACGGTGTCGCCGTACGGACACAGAGCCGCACAGGGGCTCGTAGTCTCGCTCGGCGCCCCGCACGCTGCGGGGTGTCGAAAGTCTTCTGGTCTGACCAGTCTTCTCAGGTTGTCCAGGCCTAGCCGGTCCGCTCTCCCCCAGCCTGGCGGGCTGGGCGGGGGTCCCCCGGCCGAAGGCTGGGGTGTGCCCCCTGCCCGGTGACGGGCAAGGACGGCGGACCCTCGGGCCCGCCGACCATCGGGGTCGGCAGGACGCAAGGAGCCGGCCTGCGTGCGACGACGCTCGCTCCCCTGGGGAGCCGCGGGGGCCAGGAGAACCTCGGCCCGGATTCCGGGCCCCGTTCCCCTCCCGCTAGGCGGACGCAGGTGCGCGCGGCCCGGCAGCCGCTACAGGCCGGCCGGGGCCGCTGCGCGGTCGAGCGCCAGCGGGTCGGTCACCGTGCCGGTCTCCTCGTCGAGCGGCCCCTGCGCCAGCCTGGTCACCTCAGCGGGGACCGGCGGCGCCAGGTCGGCCGTCGCACGAAGACCGGACAAAACGTCGTCGGGTCGTACGGCGGGTGTGGCGTGTCGTACTACCAGCCGCAGTATCGCACAGGGATTGCCCGTACGAACATCGCCGGTGCGGTCCGTAGCGGTGTCGTTACCGTCATCGACCTGCGCGGGGAGGAGTTCCAGGGCGGCGACCGCACTTCGCGCGTCGAAGACCCGGACCCCGTTCTTGGTGAGCCGCTGGACCTCGACCTGCTCGGCGGCCAGGAAGGCCGCGACCGCGCGGGCCGCCTCCTCCGTGGCGACGCCGGCCAGCCGGACCTGCCACTCGGAGGCTTCCAGACGCTCCACGAAGTTCGGGGTACGGACCTCGACGGCGTCGATGATGTCCAGGCCAGCCGGCAGCGACTCGTCCAGTTTCGCGCGCAGCGCCTCCGGGTCGCGGGCCTCGGCGAGGCCGATCTCCAGGTACTCGGCCTCGCTGGCCACCCCGGTCGGAGCGGCGTTCGCGTACGAGACCTTCGGGTGCGGGGTGAAGCCCGCCGAGTAGGCCATCGGAACCGACGAGCGGCGCAGCGCCCGCTCGAACGCCCGCTGGAAGTCGCGGTGGCTGGTGAAGCGCAGACGGCCGCGCTTTGTGTAGCGGAGACGGATGCGCTGCACCGTCGGCGCGGGCGGCGGACCGTCGGGCGTGCGGCGTGCCAGGGTCGCTCAGTCCTTAGTCAGTTTCCCCATCCGGCGGTATCTGGCCGGACTCTGTCAGGACAAGGGTACGCGCCCGCGACACGCCCACTCGCCTCCGCTCGGAGCGGATCAGCCCAACAGGGCCCGACGGACCTCGTGCAGCACCCGCCGCACCTCCGCCTTCACCGGCCACCACAGCTCACGCCGCAGCCAGCGGCACGGCCGCACCACCAGGAACCCCCAGACCCGCCCGGCCACACCCCAGGCCCAGGCCACCGCCCGCCCGAACTCCCGCAGCACCGGGAACAGCAGCACCCGCCACAGCCACGCCACCGGGATCGCCACCAGGTACCGCAGCAGCCAGGCCACCGCCCGCCCGACCGGCGTCAGCACGTACCGCCACAGCAACTGCAACGGCACCACCAGCAGGTACGTCACCAGCCAGCCGAAGCCCCGCAGGAGCGGGACCAGCACCCACTCGGCCAGCCACCGTCCGAGCGGGGCGAGCACCGTCCGCCACAGCCACACCGCGGGCACGACGAACAGCACCCGGCCGGTCGGCGCCAGCACGTACCGCCACAGCATCGCGAACGGCCACACGAACACCGCGTACAGAACGGTCCCCACCAACCGCCCCACCGCAGCGGCGATCTCCCAGAGGAATCGCAACGGCACCACGACCACCAGCGCGATCGCCCGTGCCACCCCGGTCAGACACCCCGCAGGCCGCTGCTCCCCCATCACCGTCTCCCCGTCAGTCGTACGTTGTGACCGCCCGTCGGCCGTCGGCCGCCGGACAAGCCGGAACGCCCCGGGCCGGTGAGACCGGTCCGGGGCGTTCCGGCGGATGTGACGCTACTGGTTGACCACCGTCAGCGGCAGCAGCTTCTTGCCCGTGGGGCCGATCTGGATGGTCGTGTCCATCTGCGGGCAGACGCCGCAGTCGAAGCACGGGGTCCAGCGGCAGTCCTCGACCTCGACCTCTTCCAGGGCGTCCTGCCAGTCCTCCCAGAGCCAGTCCTTGTCGAGGCCGCTGTCCAGGTGGTCCCAGGGCAGCACCTCCTCGTAGGCGCGCTCGCGGGTGGTGTACCACTCGACGTCGACGCCGGTACCGGCCAGGCCCGTCTCGGTGCCCTTCATCCAGCGGTCGTACGAGAAGTGCTCGCGCCAGCCGTCGAACCGGCCGCCGTCCTCGTAGACCGCGCGGATGATCTTTCCGGTGCGGCGGTCGCCGCGCGAGAGCAGGCCCTCGACGATGCCGGGCTTGCCGTCGTGGTAGCGGAAGCCGATGTTCTTGCCGTACTTGCGGTCCTGGCGGATCGCGTCGCGCAGCTTGCCCAGGCGGGCGTCCGTGGCCTCGGCGGAGAGCTGCGGGGCCCACTGGAAGGGGGTGTGCGGCTTGGGCACGAACCCGCCGATGGAGACCGTGCAGCGGATGTCGTTCTGACCGGTGACCTCGCGGCCCTTCTGGATGACGTTCTTCGCCATCTCGGCGATCTGCAGCACGTCCTCGTCGGTCTCGGTGGGGAGACCGACCATGAAGTACAGCTTCACCTGGCGCCAGCCGTTGCCGTAGGCCGCGGCGACGGTGCGGATCAGGTCCTCCTCCGACACCATCTTGTTGATGACCTTGCGGATGCGCTCGCTGCCGCCCTCGGGGGCGAAGGTGAGGCCGGAGCGGCGACCGTTGCGGGTCAGCTCGTTGGCGAGGTCGATATTGAAAGCGTCGACCCGGGTCGAGGGCAGCGAGAGGCCGATCTTGTCCTCGGTGTAGCGGTCGGCCAGGCCCTTGGCGATGTCGCCGATCTCGGTGTGGTCGGCGCTGGAGAGCGAGAGCAGACCGACCTCCTCGAAGCCGGTGGCCTTCAGTCCGCGCTCGACCATCTCGCCGATGCCGGTGATGCTTCGCTCCCGCACGGGGCGCGTGATCATGCCGGCCTGGCAGAAGCGGCACCCTCGGGTGCAGCCTCGGAAGATCTCGACGGACATCCGCTCGTGCACGGTCTCGGCGAGCGGGACCAGCGGCTGCTTGGGGTAGGGCCACTCGTCCAGGTCCATGACGGTGTGCTTGGAGACGCGCCACGGCACACCGGGGGCGTTCGGCACGACCCGGGCGATCCGGCCGTCGGCCAGGTACTCGACGTCGTAGAAGCGCGGGACGTAGACGCCACCGGTCTTGGCCAGACGGAGCAGCAGCTCGTCGCGGCCGCCCGGCCGGCCCTCGGCCTTCCAGGCCCGGATGATCTCGGTGATGTCCAGCACGGCCTGCTCGCCGTCGCCGATCACCGCGCAGTCGATGAAGTCCGCGATCGGCTCGGGGTTGAAGGCCGCGTGGCCGCCCGCGAGGACGATCGGGTCGTCGACGGTCCGGTCCTTGGCCTCCAGCGGAATGTCCGCAAGGTCGAGCGCGGCCAGCATGTTGGTGTAGCCGAGCTCGGTGGAGAAGGACAGCCCGAAGACGTCGAAGGCGCGGACCGGGCGGTGGGCGTCGACCGTGAACTGCGGCACACCGTGCTCGCGCATCAGCGCTTCCAGGTCGGGCCAGACGCTGTAGGTGCGCTCGGCCAGCACACCCTCGCGCTCGTTGAGCACCTCGTAGAGGATCATGACGCCCTGGTTGGGCAGACCGACCTCGTACGCGTCGGGGTACATCAGCGCCCAGCGGACGTCGCAGGCGTCCCAGTCCTTCACGGTCGAGTTGAGCTCGCCGCCGACATACTGGATCGGCTTCTGGACGTGCGGGAGGAGGGCTTCCAGCTGGGGGAAGACCGACTCGGCAGTCATGTACTGGCCTTTACGGAGAAAACAAGCTGACCCTCAAGAGTAGCCGAAGCGCCCGAGGGCCCCGGACCGCGCGAAGGGACCCCCGGTCGCGAGCGACCGAGGGTCCCGGACGGCGGGGCAGTGCCTGCTCAGATCCCTATCGGACGCTGGGAGCGGACGGACTGCAGCAGCCCGACCGCGATCCAGACGGCGAACATCGAGGATCCGCCATAGGAGACGAAGGGCAGCGGGATGCCGGCGACCGGCATGATGCCGAGGTTCATCCCGATGTTCTCGAAGGCCTGGAAGGCGAACCAGCTGATCACCCCGGCGCAGACCACCGTGCCGAACAGGTCGGTGGCCTGCCGGGCGATCCGGCAGGCGCGCCAGAGCACCACGCCGAGCAGTCCGATCAGGGCGATGCCGCCGACGAAGCCGAGCTCCTCCCCCGCGACCGAGAAGACGAAGTCGGTCTGCTGCTCGGGGACGAACTGCCCTATCGTCTGGGTGCCGTGGAACAGGCCCATCCCGGTCAGTCCGCCGGAGCCGATGGCGATCCTGGCCTGGGCGGTGTTGTAGCCGACACCGGAGGGGTCGAGCGCGGGGTTGGCGAAAGCGGCGAAGCGGTCGATCTGGTACTTGCTGAGGATGCCGAGCTGCCAGACCGCGATCGATCCCGCCGTCCCGGCGACCAGCAGGCCGAAGACCCAGCGGTTGGCGGCGCCGGAGGCCAGCAGGATGCCCAGGATGATGACGGCCATCACCATCACCGAGCCGACGTCGGGCATCAGCAGCACGATCCCTATCGGGACGCCGGCCAGCCCCAGCGCCTGCAGGACGCTGCGGTCCGAGGGCATCTCCCGCTCGCCCGCGTCCACCCGGGCGGAGAGCAGCAGCGCCATGCCGAGCACGATGCCCAGCTTGGCGAACTCGGCGGGCTGGATGGAGAAGCCGCCGCCGAACTGGATCCAGGAGTGCGCGCCGTTGATGGTGGAGCCGAGCGGGCTGAGCACCGCCGCCAGCATCAGCAGCACGGCGACGTAGACGACGGGGACCGCGGTACGGACCCGGCGGTTCCCTATCGTGATCACCGTGCCGCAGAGCACCAGGCCGATCAGCAGGTTGGTGAGGTGCCGGTAGAGGAAGTACTGCGGATCACCGTGGGTGAGCGAGTCCCGGCCCCGGGTGGCCGACCAGACCAGCAGTGAACTGCCCAGCGAGAGCGTCAGCGCGGCCAGGATCATTATCCAGTCGAGCCGCCGCAGCGGGGAGTCCTTGGCCAGCACCCGGGCCAGTGAGCGGCGCTGCGGCGAGAGCCGGATCGGGCGGTACGAGCCGTACGAGGTCATGCCCGTCCCCTTCCGGTGGAGCGGGTGGGTTCGAGCGCGGCGGGCACCCCGTCGACCGGGGCCTGGGCGCCGGCCGGCGGGGTCGGGTCCAGGAAGGAGGACCCGGCCGGGTAGGCGGCCTGCTGGATGACGGCGGTGCCGTCCGGGTTGAACTTCGGCAGCTCGGCCTGCGGCTTGGGCAGCAGGGCCCTGGAGTTGTCGATGCCGCCCTTGTCGTCCACGCCGTACAGCGCCTGGTAGATCCGTCGTACCGCGTCACCGGAACCACCGGAGCCGGTACCACCCTGGCTTATCGTCATCACGACCGCGTAGTCCTTGCTGTACGTGGTCAGCCAGGAGGTGGTCTGCTTGCCGGCGACCTCGGCGGTACCGGTCTTGGCGTGCAGCTCGATCGTGCCCTGCGGCCAGCCCGCGCCGGTGAACTTCCAGGCCGCGGTGCCGCTGGTGATGACGCCCGCAGTGGCCTGGTCGATGTAGCTCAGCAGCTTGCCGTCGTCGGGCAGCTTGCCGTCGACGTGCGGGGCGATCTCGCGCACCGGCTTGCCGTCCGGGCTGACCACGGCCTTGCCGATGGTCGGCCGGTAGAGCGTGCCGCCGTTGGCGAGCGCGGAGTAGATCCGGGCCATCTGCAGCGGGGTGACCAGGGTGTCGCCCTGGCCGATGGCGAAGTTGACCGAGTCACCGGCGCGCATCACGTTGCCGTCCACGCAGTTCTCGCGGGCGATCTCGTCGGCGTACTCGTGGCCGCCCTTGGCCGCCTGGGCGCACCAGGCGTCCTTGTTGGCGTCGTAGAAGGACTGCTTCCACTGACGGTCCGGCACCCGGCCGGGCACCTCGCCGGGCAGGTCGACGCCGGTCTTGGCGCCCAGGCCGAACTGGTGGGCCGTCTTGAAGAACCAGTCGGCGGGGTCCTTCTTCGGCTTGATGCCGCCGTCCTTCATCCACTGGTCGTAGGCCAGACCGTAGAAGACGGTGTCGCAGGAGACCTCCAGGGCCCGCTCCAGCGAGATGTCGCCGAAGCTCTCGCTCTCGAAGTTCTTGAACTCCCGGCCGCCGATGGTCAGGCTCTTCGGGCAGGCGTAGTGGCCGTCGAGCGAGTAGCCGGCCTGGACCGCCGCGGTGGTGGAGATGACCTTGAAGGTGGAGCCGGGGGCGGACTGACCCTGTATGGCCCGGTTGAGCAGCGGGTAGTTGGAGTCCTTGCCGGTGAGGTTCTGGTAGTCCTTGGCGGAGATGCCGCCGACCCAGAGGTTGGGGTCGAAGGTCGGTGCGCTGGCCATCGCGACGATCCGGCCGGTGTGCACGTCCATCACCAGGGCGGCACCCGAGTCCGCCTCGAAGTTCTTCTGGGTCTCCTTGTCGTACGTCTTGCGGGCGTCGGCCATGGCCTGTGCCAGCTGGTCCTCGACCACCTTCTGGACCCGGGCGTCGATGCTGGTGACCAGGTTGTCGCCGGGCTGGGCCGGGGTGCGCCCGGCGCTGCCGATGACCCGGCCGAGGTTGTCGACCTCCAGCTTGTCGACCCCGGTGGTGCCGCGCAGGTCGTCGTCGTAGACCGACTCGAGACCGGCCCGGCCGATCTGGTCGGACGGCTGACGGCGGTCGCGTCCGGACTTGTCGGCGCTCTTGGTGACCTCGTCGTCCGTCACCGGGGAGAGGTAGCCGAGCACCTGGGCGGCGTTGGCGCCCTCGACGCCGGTGTAGCGGCGCAGCGCGGTGGACTGGGCGGTGATGCCGGGGAAGTCCTCGCGACGCTCCATTATCTGCATCGCCTGCTGGGTGGTGGCCTGCTGGGTCACCGGGATCGGCTGGTAGGGCGAACCGTTCCAGCAGGGCTGCGGGGTCTTGGCGTCGCAGAGCCTGACCTTGTTCTCGACGTCCTTGACCGACATGCCGAGCACCTCGGCGAGCCGGGTGAGGGCGGCCTTGCCGTGGTCCTTCTGCTGGAGCAGGGCGGTCCGGCTGACCGAGACCACCAGCTTGGTCTCGTTCCCGGCGAGGATCCGCCCGGAGGCGTCCAGGATCTCCCCGCGCACGGCGGGTTCGACCACTTCGCGGATGTGGTTCCCCTGGGCCTTGGCCGCGTACTCACTGCCGTTGCGGACCTGCAGGTACCACAGGCGTCCGCCGAGGGTGGCGAGCAGGGACAGCACCAGGATCTGCAGGACGACCAGACGGATCGTCACCCGGCGGGTGCGGCCGGTCTCCGGAATGTTGCTCACGTGCGGTCGCTCCTCACGGGCGCTTGGCGAGGCCGGGCAGGCGCTTCTTCTTGTACGCGGGCATCGGCGAGGACTCCCGGGTGGTCCGGTAGCGGGCCAGGCTGCCCAGGCCCGAGCGGTTGCCGTCCTCGGACTCGACCACCGCGCGCTCGCCGTCGAAGCGGCGGGCCAGCAGCATCACGGCCGGCACCACGAAGGGGGCCAGCAGCACGTCGTACAGCAGGGCGCTGAACACCAGTCCGATGAGACCGACATGACGGGCGGCGGTGTCCCCGACCAGGGCGCCGACCAGGGCGTACAGCAGGGTGGAGAGCACCGCGGCACCCGCGACCACAAGCAGTGCGCTGACCGCCGAGCGCTGCCGGCCGCCCTCGGGGCGCAGCAGCCCGGCGGCGTACCCCATCAGGCAGAGCACCAGGGCGTAGCGGCCCATGGCGTGGTCCGAGGGCGGTGCGACGTCGGCGAGCAGCCCGGCGGCGAAGCCGACCAGGCAGCCGCCGGTCGGCCCGTAGACCAGGGCCAGGCCGACCACCATCAGCAGCAGCAGATCCGGTGTGGCGCCCGGGAGTTGGAGCCGTCCGAGGATGCTGACCTGGATCACCAGGCCGAGCACCAGCAGGACGGCGGAGAGCAGGATGCGGCTGGGGCGCATGGGTCAGTTCCCCCCTGAGGGACTGGGGTTCGCCCCGGCGGTGCCGGTTCCGGTACCGGTGGGCGCGGGGCTCGCACCGGCGGCACCGGGTGCGGCGGACGAGGTGGCCGCTGCGGAGGCGCCGGGGCTGGCGGGGGCGGCGGGCGACGGGGTGGGTGCCCCGGTCGGAGCCGGGGTCGGGGTCGGCGGCAGTACGGCGTCGCGCGGGTCGGTGCGCGGCGGGACCACCACGACACCGACCAGGTCGAGCCGGGTGAACTGGACGTACGGCTCGACCAGGATGGTCTTGGTGAGCTCGCCGGGGGTCGCCTCGACCTCGACCACGGTGCCGACCGGCACGCCGGGGACGAACGGGCGGCCGCCCTGCGAGCCGAAGGTGACCACCCGGTCGCCGTTCTTGACCTGGGCCCGGCCGTTCAGCAGCGAGATCCGCATCGGTCCGGTGCCCTGCCCGTTGGCGAAGCCGATCTCGTTGCTGCCCTCCAGCCGGGTGCCGGCGGTGAAGCCGGGGTCGGAGGCGAGCAGCACGGTGGCGGTGGTCGGGCCGACGGTGGTGACCCGGCCGACCAGGCCCTGGCCGTTGATCACCGTCATGTCGCGGGTCAGGCCGTCCTCGGTGCCCGCGTCGATGGTGATGGTCCAGGAGAAGCCCTGGGCGGCACCGATCGCGATCACCTGGGCGGCCTTGATGGTGTAGCCGCCCGCCCCGGCGGTGCGGAGCATGTCGTCGAGCTGTTTGGTGCGTCCCGCGGCGGTGTCGGAGGACGCCAGGCGCTGGCGCAGGTCGGTGTTCTCACGGGTGATCTGGTCGAGCCGCTGCTGGTGGGTGCCGGCGTCGCGGATCGCCCGTACCGCGCCCGCGACCGGGTCGACGGCGCCGGAGGCGGCCCGCTCGACCGGCCCGAGGACGCTTGCGGCGGCATGCCGGGCACCACCCAGGGGAGAGCTCTCACCGCCCCTGATGTCCACGGTGATCAGCGCGAAGGCGACGGCGACCAGCAGGATGAGCAGTAGCCGGCTCTCTCGGGTGTCCCTCACGGTGGTGGAGCTGCCCCTTCAGTTCCTGACCTCGTCCCGCGCCGTGCGGAGCGGGACGAGGACCGTTCAGTTGAAAGACTGTCAGATGCGGGTGGCTCAGCGGCGCGGCTGCGCGTCGAGCACCTGCTGGAGCGCCTCGAACTCCTCGACGCACTTGCCGGAGCCGAGCGCGACGGAGTCCAGCGGGTTCTCCGCGATGTGGATCGGCATCCCGGTCTCGCGGCGCAGCCGCTCGTCCAGGCCGCGCAGCAGGGCGCCGCCGCCGGTGAGCACGATGCCACGGTCCATCACGTCGCCGGCCAGCTCGGGCGGGCACTGGTCGAGAGTGGTCTTGACGGCGTCGATGATGGAGTTCACCGGCTCGTCGATGGCCTCGCGGACCTCGGCGGCGGAGATCACTACGGTCTTCGGCAGACCGCTGACCAGGTCGCGGCCGCGGATCTCGGCGTGCTCGTCCTTCTCACCCTCCAGCGCGAAGGCGGAGCCGATGCTCATCTTGATCTGCTCGGCGCTGCGCTCACCGAGCAGGAGGCTGTACTCCTTCTTGATGTGCTGAACGATCGCGTTGTCCAGTTCGTCACCGGCCACCCGGATGGACTGGGCGGTGACGATGCCGCCGAGCGAGATCACGGCGACCTCGGTGGTGCCGCCGCCGATGTCCACCACCATGTTGCCGGTGGGCTCGTGGACCGGCAGGCCCGCGCCGATCGCCGCCGCCATCGGCTCCTCGATGATGTGCACCTGGCGCGCGCCCGCCTGGGAGCTGGCCTCGATCACGGCACGGCGCTCGACTCCGGTGATGCCGGAGGGCACGCAGACCACGACCCGGGGCCGGGCCAGGTAGCGGCGGCGGTGGATCTTCAGGATGAAGTAGCGGAGCATCCGCTCGGTGATCTCGAAGTCGGCGATCACGCCGTCCTTGAGCGGGCGGATGGCGACGATGTTGCCGGGGGTGCGGCCGATCATCTTCTTCGCCTCGGAGCCGACCGCCAGGATCCCGCCGGTGTTGGTGTTGACCGCGACGACGGACGGTTCGTTGAGGACGATCCCCTTGCCCCTGACGTACACCAGCGTGTTGGCAGTACCAAGGTCGATCGCCATGTCACGGCCGATGAACGACAGATTGTTGGCCATGGGGTGTGAAGTGCCTTCCCGAACTCGGAGTCAGATGGCGGGGAGTGGGCCGGCGGTCGCGTTCGCCCACGGCGAGGGGGCGGACTTCGGCTGAGCAGCCGCACCGGGCCCATGAGTTGTGTCCATCGTAGCCACGCCGGTCAGCACGAGCGGCGAGTAAGGTCCGCCGCCCATTCTCCGGGGACTCGATGGCTTCTTCCTGGATTGGGACGCCGTGTCGAGGTCCGGAGTTCCGTTATTTGAGGATGAAAATCTGAGATTCACCTGGTCGGGCCGCATCGGCCTGCGACCGGCCCGACCAGGGCATCTCGACCGGAGTGCGGGTCAGGCGTGCGCGGGGAAGAAGATCTTGATCTCGCGCTCGGCGGACTCCGGGGAGTCCGAGGCGTGGATCAGGTTCTCGCGGGTGATCGTCGCGTAGTCGCCGCGGATGGTGCCGGCACCGGCCTGCAGCGGGTCGGTCGCGCCGGCCAGCATGCGGATGCCCGGAACGACGTTCTCGCCCTCGACGATCAGGGCGATCGACGGGCCCGAGGTCATGAACTCCAGCAGCGGCTCGTAGAACGGGCGGCCGACGTGCTCCGCGTAGTGCTGCTCCAGCGTCGCCCGGTCGAAGGTGCGCAGTTCGACGGCGGCAAGCGTCCAGCCCGCCTTGCGCTCGATACGGCTGATGATCTCGCCGGCCAGGCCGCGCTTGACGGCGTCGGGCTTCAGCAGGACGAGAGTGCGCTGGGACACGGTGCGGCTCCTGGGGAATCGGTAGGGCATGGTGTATGCGGCCTTGCCCAGAGATTACCTCGGGTGAGCAGCCCGCCTTCCCGGCCGGGCTGCTTCCACCAGGTC
>NZ_JYJF01000147.1 GCF_000955975.1 Saccharothrix sp. ST-888 | reverse complement strand
CAGGTGCCGGGCCACCAGCGCACCCAGCGCACCCGTACCACCGGTGATCAGGACCGTACCGGACGGACCGAACACCGCACCCTCGACCTCGGCGGCCTCTTCGACCTCCGAAG
Organism: Saccharothrix sp. ST-888; assembly: GCF_000955975.1. Taxonomy (GTDB): domain Bacteria; phylum Actinomycetota; class Actinomycetes; order Streptomycetales; family Streptomycetaceae; genus Kitasatospora. Next base: position 11,520 of record NZ_JYJF01000147.1, on the reverse strand, counting down.
CCCCTTCCGGCCGGGCCAGGACCTCGACCCGGGCCAGCCTGAGCGCGTGCAGCACGCCGTTCCGGACGGCCAGCTGCGGCTCGCCCGCCGCGAGTACGGCGGTCAGCGCGCCACGGGACGATTCCTCGTCGTCCAGATCGACCAGGACGATCCGTTCGGGGTTCTCCGTCTGCGCCGAACGCACCAGGCCCCACGCTGCGGCGTGGGCCAGGTCGGTGACGTCCTCGTCGGCGGCTGCCGCCACGGCGCCACGGGTGAGCACCACCAGCTGCGCGTCGGCGAACCGGTCCTCGGCCAGCCAGGACCGGACCAGGTCGAGCACCCGGTTCAGACCGGCCCGGACGGCACCGATCGTGTCCTGCTCCGCTGCGCCGGGCCCGAAGCAGGGGACGAACACCAGCTCGGGCGCCGCACCGGCATCCGCCACGAGTGCCGCCAGGTCCGGGTACGCCTCGACGTTCCGTCCGAGATCGCCCAGCACCTGCGCATCAGCGCCCAGCACCGCCCAACGGCCGCCCTCGGACGCCGCACCGGCGGGCAGTGCAACCCACTCCGGCCGGAACAGCGACTCGTGGAACGCGGCCTGCGCCGACCGCAGTTGCCCGGCCGACAGCGCGCGCAGCACCAGCGAATCCACCGACGCGACCGGCCGGCCGGCCTCGTCCGCCAGCTCCAGCGACACACCGTCCGTCCCGGTCGACGCCAACCGCACCCGCAACGCCGAGGCACCGACGGCGTACAGCGACACTCCGGTCCAGGAGAACGGCAGCCTGCCCTGCCAGTCGGTCCCCTCGGGGGCCACCAGGCCGAGTGCGTGCAGAGCCGAGTCGAGCAGCGCCGGGTGCAGGCCGAACAGGCCGGCCTCGGCCTCGGCCTGCTGCGGCAGACGCACCTCGGCGAAGACCTCGTCACCGCGCCGCCAGGCCCGGTGCAGGCCCTGGAACACCGGGCCGTAGTCGAAGCCGATCCCCGCCAGCGCCTCGTACCGGCCGTCCAGCTCGACCTCGGTCGCGCCGGTCGGCGGCCACTGCTCCGCCGCGAACGCCGCCGCGCGAGCGGGCACTTCGGAACCGGTACCCGCGCCGGAGGCCAGCAGGCCGGTGGCGTGCCGGATCCACGGCTCCTCGGCGGGGGCGTCCTCCCGACGCGAGTGCAGGCTCAGCGCCCGGCTGCCCGACCCGTCCGCCGCACCCAGCGTGAGGCGCAGCTGCACCCCGCCCTGTTCGGGCAGCACGAGCGGTGCGGCCAGGGTGAGTTCCTCCAGCAGGTCGCAACCCACCTGGTCGCCCGCCCGGATCGCCAGCTCCACGAAGGCCGTGCCCGGCAGCAGCACACTCCCCAGCACCGTGTGATCGGCCAGCCACGGATGGGTGGAGAGCGCCAGCCGCCCGGTGAACACGAACCCGCCCGAGTCCGGCAGTTCCGCCGCCGCTCCGAGCAGCGGGTGGTCCGCCGTACCCAGACCGGCCATGGTCACATCGCCCGCGCCCAGCGGCGGGACGTTCGGCCAGTACTGCTGCCGCTGGAACGCGTACGTGGGGAGGTCGACGCGCTGCGCGCCGGTACCCGCGAACACTGCCTGCCAGTCGAGCCCGGCACCACGCACGTGCAGCTGCGCCAGTGCGGTCGTGAAGCTGAGCGCCTCGGCGCGGTCACGGCGCAGGACCGGCGCGAACACCGCCTCCTCCTCCGCCACACACTCCTGACCCATCGCCGACAGGACCCCGTCCGGGCCCAGCTCCAGGAACGTGCGGACGCCTTCGCCCTCCAGCACCCGCACAGCATCGTGGAAGCGGACCGCCTCACGGACATGCCGCACCCAGTACTCGGGAGTGACCAGCTCATCCGTGGCCTGGCCGGTCAGCGTCGAGACCATCGGGATCCGGGGAGCCTCGAACGCCAGCCCCGCCACAACCGCCCGGAACTCCGCCAGCATCGGCTCCATCAACGGCGAGTGGAACGCATGACTCACCGTCAGCCGCTTCGTCTTCCGACCCTCGGCCGCCAGCCGCTCCGCAACCTCCAGAACAGCCGCCTCGGAACCCGAAATCACCACCGACGACGGCCCGTTGACCGCCGCAACACCCACCTCAGCGGTCAGCAGCGGCAGCACCTCGTCCTCGGACGCCTGCACCGCCACCATCGCACCACCAGCGGGCAGCGCCTGCATCAACCGGCCACGCGCCGCCACCAGCGCAGCAGCATCCGCCAGCGACAGCACACCCGCCACATGCGCGGCAGCCACCTCACCGATCGAATGCCCCGCCAGGAAGTCCGGCCGAACACCCCACGACTCCACCAGACGGAACAGCGCCACCTCGACCGCGAACAGCGCAGGCTGCGCGTACTCGGTCCGGTCCAGCAGACCACCCTCACCCGCGAACACCACCTCCCGCAACGGGAGCTCAAGGTGCTGGTCCAGGTGCGCGAACACCTCGTCCAGCGCATCCGCGAACACCGGGAACGCCGCATACAGCTCGGCGCCCATCCCGACCCGCTGACTCCCCTGCCCCGTGAACAGGAACGCCGTCCGGCCCAGTCCGGCCGTGCCCTCGACCAGGCCGGGTGCGTCGTTCCCGGCGGCCAGCGCAGCCAGGGCGCGAGCCTGACCGGCCGAGTCCTCCGCCACCACCACGGCCCGGCGCTCCATGGGCGTCCGGGTCGTCGCCAGCGAGTAGCCGACGTCGACGGGGTCGAGCTCCGGTTCGGCAGCCACCCGGGCCAGCAGGCGCTCGGCCTGCCCACGCAGCGCGTCCGCCGTCCGGGCGGACAGCGGCCACGGCACCATCGAGGTGGCCGCGCCCCCGACCGGCGATGTCCCGACCGACGATGTCCCAACCGACCCGTCCGCCAACGGAGTTATGCCGGTGTCCCCGTCCTCGACGAGCGGTGCCTGCTCAAGGATGGTGTGCGCGTTCGTACCGCTGACGCCGAAGGAGGAGACCGCCGCACGGCGCGGACGGCCGGTCTCCGGCCACGGCTGCGCCTCGGTGAGCAACGAGACCGCGCCCGCCGACCAGTCGACCTCGGGCGTGGGCCGGTCGACGTGCAGGGTCTGCGGCAGCACACCGTGCCGCATCGCCAGCACCATCTTGATCACACCGGCGACACCGGCCGCAGCCTGGGTGTGCCCGATGTTGGACTTGAGCGAACCCAGCCAGAGCGGCCGGTCCTCGGGGCGCTCCTGGCCGTACGTCGCCAGCAGCGCCTGGGCCTCGATCGGGTCGCCCAGTGCAGTGCCGGTGCCGTGCGCCTCCACCGCGTCCACCTCACCGGCGGACAGGCCGGCCGAGGCCAGCGCCTGCCGGATCACCCGCTGCTGCGAGGGTCCGTTGGGCGCGGTCAGACCGTTGCTGGCGCCGTCCTGGTTCACGGCGGAGCCGCGTACCACCGCCAGTACCTGGTGGCCGTTGCGGCGGGCGTCCGAGAGCCGCTCGACCAGGAGCATGCCGACGCCCTCGCCCCAGCCGGTGCCGTCGGCCGCTGCCGCGAACGCCTTGCAGCGGCCGTCGGCGGCCAGGCCGCGCTGGCGGCTGAAGTCGATGAAGGCGCCCGGGGTCGACATCACGGTCACGCCGCCCGCCAGCGCCAGCGAGCACTCCCCGGCGCGCAGCGCCTGGATCGCCCAGTGCAGCGCGACCAGTGAGGACGAGCAGGCGGTGTCCACGGTGACGGCCGGGCCCTCAAGACCGAGCGCATAGGCCACCCGGCCGGACATCACGCTGGCCGCGTTGCCGGTGCCCAGGAAGCCCTCGGAACCGTCGGGCGCGCTCAGGATCAGCGGCAGGTAGTCCTGGCCGTTGGTGCCGGTGAAGACGCCGGTGCGGCTGCCGCGCAGGGTGGCCGGGTCGATGCCCGCCCGCTCGAACGCCTCCCAGGAGGTCTCCAGCAGCAGCCGCTGCTGCGGGTCCATGCCCAGCGCCTCGCGCGGCGAGATCCCGAAGAAGCCCGGGTCGAAGGCGCCGGCCTCGGCCAGGAAGCCGCCCTCGGTCACATAGGTGGTGTCGGGGTGCTCGGGGTCCGGGTGGTGGATGGCGTCGAGGTCCCAGCCCCGGTCGGCGGGGAAGCCGACGAGGGCGTCCGTCCCGGTGGACAGCAGCCGCCACAGGTCCTCGGGGGTGGCCACGCCGCCGGGGAAGCGGCAGCTCATGCCGACGATCGCGATCGGATCGTCGTCCACGGCACCCGCCGTCAGCGCCGGAACCGGAGCGGCCGGGGCGATCGCGGGCGCGGCGCCCAGGATCTCGGCGCTCAGGTGCTCGGCGAGCGCGGTGGCACTGGGGTAGTCGAAGACGAGCGTGGCGGGCAGCCGCAGACCGGTGAGCGCGGCAAGCAGGTTGCGCAGCTCGACGGCGGTCAGCGAGTCGAAGCCCAACTCCCGGAAGGCTCGGCCGGGTTCGACGGAGTCCGGTCCCGGGTATCCGAGCACGACCGCGACCTGGGCGCGGACGAAGTCCAGGGCCAGCCGGCTGCGCTCGCCCGGCGAGGCGGCGGCCAGCTGCTGCTGGAGCGAGGAGGCGTCGGACTGCGCGGCCTCCTCGGCGGCGGCGTCCGCCATGGCCCGCCGGGCCTCGGCCACTTCGTCGAAGAGGGTGCTCGGACGGATGGCGGTGTACTGGGGCGCGAAGCGGTCCCAGAGGATGTCCACCACGATCGAGAAGGTCTCGTCGCGGTCCAGCGCGTGCTGCATGGCGGCGACGGCGAGGTCCGGGGCGAGAGCGGGCACGCCGCCTCGGCGCAGTCGCTCGGTGACCACCTCGTCCACGGCCATGCCGCCCTCGGCCCAGGCGCCCCAGGCCATGGTGGTGGCGGGGAGCCCGGCGGCGCGGCGCTGCTCGGCGAGCGCGTCCAGGAAGGCGTTCGCGGCCGCGTAGTTGGCCTGGCCGGGGCCGCCGAAGGTACCGGCGAAGGACGAGAACATCACGAAGGCCGAGAGGTCGAGGTCCCGGGTGAGCTCGTGCAGGTTGACGGCCGCGTCCACCTTGGGACGGAGCACGCCCGCCAGTCGCTGCGGTGTCAGCGCGTCCAGCACACCGTCGTCCAGCACACCCGCCGCATGCACGACGGTGTTCAGCGGGTACTCGGCGGGGAGCGAGTCGAGCAGTACGGCGAGCGCCTCGCGGTCGGCCACGTCGCAGGCGGCGACGGTCACCCGGGCGCCCAACCCGACCAGCTCGGCCTCGAGTTCGGCGACTCCCGGAGTGGCCCGGCCACGGCGGCCGGTCAGCACCAGGTGCTCGGCACCGGCGCGGGCGAGCCAGCGGGCGACATGGGCACCCAGCGCACCGGTACCACCGGTCACCAGCGCGGTACCGCGCGGGGACCAGCCCTGGACGGGCGTCTCACCGTGCGGGGCCCGCACCAGTCGGCGGGCCAGGATCCCGGAGGGCCGGACGGCCAGGTGGTCCTCGTCGCCGAGGCCGGCGAGCACGGCGACGAGCCGGCTCAGCGCACGCTCGTCCGGGACCTCGGGGAGGTCGACCAGACCGCCCCAGCGCTCGGGGTACTCCTGCGCCACGACCCGGCCCAGACCCCAGACCTGGGCCTGCCTCGGACTCTGCAGCCGGTCGGACCGCCCGGTCGAGACCGCCCCACGGGTGGCGCACCACAGCGGCGCCTCGACACCTGCGTCCCCGAGGGCCTGGACCAGCGCCAGGGTGCCGGTGAGGGCGGCCGGCACCGACGGGAGTCCGGGGTGCGGGCTGTCGTCCAGGGCGAGCAGCGAGAGCACACCGGCGATCGTCGGCCCGTCCTCCGGCAGCGCGGCGCGCAGCCGTTCGGTCAGCTCGGCACGGTCGGTGGTCGCCGCGTCGAACAGGACCGGCCGGACCCGGACGCCGCGCTGCGCCAGCGCTCCGGCCGAGGCCGTCGGCCACTCGTGTTCGGCCCGGTCGGCCGGAACCACCAGCAGCCACTCGCCCGAGACCGTGGCCGACGGCGTCTCCGCCACCGGTCGCCAGTTGATCCGGTAGCGCCAGCCGTCGACCGTGGACTGGTCCCGGTTCTGCCGGCGCCAGGCCGTCAGAGCGGGCAGGACCGAGCTCAGCGGCTGGTCGCCGTCGAGGTCCAGGGTGGCGGTCAGCATCTCCAGGTCGCCGCGTTCGACGGCCTCCCAGAACCGGGCGTCCGCCGGGTCGGTACCACCGCCGCCCACGGCGGCGGTCTCGTCCCAGGCTGCGGCCGTCGGCCAGTAGCGCTGCCGCTGGAAGGCGTAGGTCGGCAGGTCGACGCGCTGCGCGCCGGTACCCGCGAACACCGCCTCCCACGCCACGCCCGCACCACGCACATACGCCTGTGCCAGAGCCGTGGTCAGCGCCCGCACCTCAGGACGGTCTCCGCGCAGCACCGGCGCGAACACCACCACCTCGGTCACACACTCCTGACCCATCGCCGACAGGACACCGTCCGGCCCCAACTCCACGAACGTACGGACGCCTTCACCCTCCAGCGCCTGCACGGCGTCGTGGAAGCGGACCGCCTCACGCACATGCCGCACCCAGTACTCGGGCGTGCACAGCTCATCGGTGATCCCACCGGTCAGCGTGGAGACGATCGGAATCCGAGGAGCGTCGAACGTCAGCCCCGCCACAACCGACCGGAACTCCGCCAGCATCGGCTCCATCAACGGCGAGTGGAACGCATGACTCACCGTCAGCCGCTTCGTCTTCCGGCCGTCGGCGGCCAGCTTCTCCGCAACCTCCAGCACCAAAGCCTCAGCACCGGAAATCACCACCGACGAAGGCCCGTTGACCGCCGCAACACCCACCTCACCACTGAGCAGCGGCAGCACCTCCGCCTCCGACGCCTGCACCGCCACCATCGCACCACCAGCGGGCAACGCCTGCATCAGACGACCACGAGCCGCCACCAGAACCGCAGCATCAGCCAGCGAGAGAACCCCGGCGACGTGCGCAGCAGCCAGCTCACCGATCGAGTGACCCGCCAGGAAGTCCGGCCGGACACCCCACGACTCCACCAGACGGAACAGCGCCACCTCAACCGCGAACAACGCAGGCTGCGTGTACTCGGTCCGGTCCAGCAGACCACCCTCACCCGCGAACACCACCTCGCGCAGCGGACGCTCCAAGTGCTGGTCCAACTCCACACACACCGCGTCGAAAGCCCCGGCGAACACCGGGAACGCCGCATACAGCTCGGCGCCCATCCCGACCCGCTGACTCCCCTGCCCCGTGAACAGGAACGCCGTCCGGCCCTCAACCACCGAACCCTGCACCACGTTCGCCGCCGACTCGCCCGCCGCCAGCGCGCTCAGGCCCCGGCGGAACTCCTCCCGGTCCTCGGCAACGATCACCGCACGACGCTCCAGCGCCGCCCGGCCCACCGCCAACGAGTAGCCCACATCCGCCGGTTCGAGGCCGGGGTCGCCGTCCGGCCGCTCGCCGTCCAGCCGCTCGCGCAGCCGGGCCGCCTGCGCGCGCAGCGCGGCCTCGCCCTTGCCGGACAGCACCCACGGCAGTGCGGCGGCCTGCCCGGCCCGGGACGGCCGCTCGGCCGGGCCTGCCGGGTCGGGCTCGCCGCCGGGTGCGGCGGTGTCCTCCGGCGCCTGCTCGATGATGGTGTGGGCGTTGGTGCCGCTCATGCCGAAGGAGGAGATGCCGACCCGGCGGGGCCGGCCGGTCTCGGGCCACGGCCGGGCCTCCGTGAGCAGCTCGACGGCGCCCGCCGACCAGTCCACGTTCTGCGTCGGCCGGTCCACGTGGAGGGTCTTCGGCAGTACACCGTGCCGGATCGCCATGACCGTCTTGATCACACCGGCGACTCCGGCGGCGGCCTGGGTGTGCCCGATGTTGGACTTCAGCGAGCCCAGCCACAGCGGCGAGGACTCCGGACGGTCCTGCCCGTAGGTGCTGAGCAGCGCCTGGGCCTCGATCGGATCGCCCAGCATGGTGCCGGTGCCGTGCGCCTCGACGGCGTCGACCTGGTCGGGGGTGAGCCGGGCGCTGGCGAGCGCCTGGAGGATGACCCGCTGCTGCGAAGGGCCGTTCGGTGCGGTGAGGCCGTTGCTGGCGCCGTCCTGGTTGACGGCGGAGCCGCGGACGATCGCCAGCACCGGGTGGCCGTTGCGGCGGGCGTCGGACAGCCGCTCGACCAGCACCATGCCGACGCCCTCCGCCCAGCCGGTGCCGTCGGCGGCGTCGGCGAAGGACTTGCAGCGCCCGTTGGCCGCCAGGCCGCGCTGGCGGCTGAAGTCGACGAAGGTACCCGGGGTGTTCATGACGGTGACGCCGCCGGCCAGCGCCAGGGTGCACTCGCCGTTCCGCAGCGCCTGTACCGCCAGGTGGAGCGCCACCAGCGAGGAGGAGCACGCGGTGTCCACCGTGACGGCCGGGCCCTCCAGCCCCAGGCTGTAGGCGATCCGGCCGGAGGCGACACTGGCCGCGTTGCCGGTGCCGAGGTAGCCCTCGACGTCGTCGGTGGAGCTCAGCAGGACGGCCAGGTAGTCCTGGCCGCTGGTGCCGGCGAAGACGCCGGTCCGGCTGCCGTGCAGTGAGTGCGGGTCGATGCCGGCCCGTTCCAACGCCTCCCAGGACGCCTCCAGCAGCAGGCGCTGCTGCGGGTCCATCGCCAGCGCCTCGCGCGGGCTGATGCCGAAGACGGCGGGGTCGAAGTGCGCGAGGTCGTGGACGAAGCCGCCCTCGCGGGTGTAGCTGGTACCGGGGTGGTCCGGGTCCGGGTGGTAGAGGGCCTCGACGTCCCAGCCCCGGTCGGCCGGGAACTCGGACATGGCGTCCCCGCCGGAGACGACCAGCTGCCACAGGTCCTCGGGCGAGCCGACGCCGCCCGGGAAGCGGCAGCTCATTCCGACAATGGCGATCGGTTCCTGGTCCTTGGCCTCCACCTCGCGCAGCCGGAGCCGGGTCTGGTGCAGATCGGCCGTCACCCGCTTGAGGTAGCCGCGGAGTGTCTCTTCATTCGCCATTCGATGTGCCCTCTTTACGGCTTTGCAGCTACGAGCGGGATATCGCCCAGGCAGGAGGTTTTTCCGACCGGGCGGCGGTATGCCGTGGGCGGCGTCCCACCGACGGCCGCCGTAATGGCGGTCGTAAAAGCGCTGGCAGACGCCGCTCCCTCGCGTCACGCTAAGAGCGGCTCCAACAGACCCACAACCCCTATTCGCCCCCTAGGGGCCGGGCACCCCGCACGCTCCTGTTTTCGCCCGGAAATTCACCGGACGGATGGCGAGAATTCCATGAAAGGCGAATTCGGCGGCCTGCTTTCCCCGGATTCTCCCGGCTCCCCGCCGAAAGGAGCATACTCGGCCTCAAGATCCCTTCCTTGATGGAAACCTGACGAACTGCAGCCGTTCCGAGGCTTCTCTCCGTCCGAGAAATGGGCCTGCCCGGTAGCACCGGGCGGCGCGGGGCCGGCATTATGCCGAGGAAACCCGGAAACGCCTACGCCTTCCGGGCCGCCGGAAAAGCCACCCGTGCGCCTGGTCGAGGCACCTCCGTGGACTGCATCGAGCAGCGCCCGGTCTCCGGCCTGCTGTTCAACGCCCTCGGCGGATCCGCCCACATCGTCGGCGCATCCCTGCTGCCCGCCCAGTTCTGCGCGGAGACCGGGCCGCCGCTGACGGCCTACGGCCCGGACGGCCACCTGGCGGCCTGCGACTTCCCGCTGCGGCCCAGGACCTAGACTTCCCGGCATGAACGCCACGCCGCCGGAGGGGCTCGAACGCCTCGTCCGACTCGCCGCCGGGAACTACCTGCTGGTCACCACCTTCCGGAAGGACGGCACCGGGGTGCCCACCCCGGTCTGGGTGGTCCGGGACGGTGACGCGCTCGGCATCTGGACGGTCACCGAGTCCTGGAAGGTGCGGCGCATCCGCAATCGCGCCGACGTCCTGGTCGGCCCGTGCGACGTGCGGGGCAACCCGACCGGCGAGCAGGTACCGGCCGTGGCGGAGATCTGCCCGCCGGAGCGCACGGCGGCCTACCGCACCCTGCTCCGCCAGAAGTACGGCCTGCTCGGTGTGCTCACCCTGCTGGGCAGCCGGCTGCGCCGGGGCGAGCAGGGCACGACCGGCATCCGGATCACCCTCACCCAGGGCCCGTAGGGCCGCCCTGGCACAGGGCGGCCCCGCGCGTAGGGAGTGCATCAGGAACACCTCGTCCCCCGGTGATCGATTCCAGACCGCTGCGCGACTCCCGCTAGGGTTGAGCAGTTCTGTCCGGGCCCGATCCGCGAGGAGCCTCACCGCAGTGTCTGACACGTTCGCTCACCTTCATGTCCACACCGAGTACTCGATGCTGGACGGGGCGGCGAAGAACGGCAAGCTGTTCGCGGAGGCCGAGCGGCAGGGCATGCCGGCCATCGCGATGAGCGACCACGGCAACATGTTCGGCGCCTACGAGTTCTTCCACGCCGCCGCCAAGACCGGCGTGAAGCCGATCATCGGCATCGAGGCGTACGTCGCCCCCGGCTCGCGCTTCGAGAAGAAGCAGGTCTTCTGGTCCCCGGGCGGCCAGCGGCCGGCCAGCGCGGACGGCGAGGGCGGCAAGGACGTGTCCGGCGGCGGCCGCTACACCCACATGACCATGTGGGCGCAGAACGCGACCGGCCTGCGGAACCTGTTCAAGCTCTCCTCGCTCGCGTCGATGGAGGGCTACTACATGAAGCCCCGGATGGACCGGGAGCTGATCTCGGCGAACGCGACCGGGATCATCGCCACCACCGGCTGTCCCTCGGGCGAGGTGCAGACCCGGCTGCGGCTGGGGCAGTACGACGAGGCGGTCAAGGCCGCCGGGGCCTACCAGGACATCTTCGGCAAGGAGAACTACTTCCTGGAGCTGATGGACCACGACCTGTCCATCGAGCGGGACGTCCGCGAGGACCTGCTGCGCCTGGCCAAGCAGCTGAACATCCCGCTGCTGGCCACCAACGACTCGCACTACGTGACCGCCGACCAGGCGGACGCCCACGACAGCCTGCTCTGCGTCGGCGTGGGCAAGAACAAGGACGACCCGAACCGCTTCAAGTTCCAGGGCACCGGCTACTACATCAAGACCGCCGCCGAGATGCGCGAGCTGTTCCGCGAGCTGCCCGAGGCCTGCGACAACACCCTGCTGATCGCCGAGCGCATCGAGTCGTACGACGAGGTCTTCACCTACATCGACCGGATGCCGCAGTTCGACGTCCCCGAGGGCGAGACCCAGGCGTCGTTCCTGCGCAAGAAGATCGCGGCCGGGCTGAAGGTGCGCTACGGCGACAACCCGAGCCAGGAGGTGCTGGACCGGATCGAGCTGGAGATGGGCGTCATCACCCCGATGGGGTTCGACGCCTACTTCCTCGTGGTCGCGGACATCTGCCAGTACGCCCGCGACAACGGCATCCCGGTCGGCCCCGGCCGAGGGTCGGCGGCCGGTTCGATGGTGGCGTACCTGACCCGGATCACCGAGCTGGACCCGCTGGAGCACGACCTGCTGTTCGAGCGGTTCCTGAACCCCGAGCGCATCAACCCCCCGGACGTCGACATCGACTTCGACGACCGCCAGCGCG
>NZ_JYJF01000146.1 GCF_000955975.1 Saccharothrix sp. ST-888 | reverse complement strand
TCCCAGCCACCCCGTAGGTGGCTCAGACGTGGGAGGCCACACGGCAGCCAGCCGCGCCCTACCCACAAGCCCGGCCCTTCAGGGCCGGGTCAAGTTGACTGAACTTCTAGATGCCTGCGAACAGGGCTGGCATGTCGCCGATCGGGCCGCTGCTATCGGTGCGGAGCCGCGACCGGATGGATCGCGAAGTCACGCCGGAGTATCAGAAGGTGAACGCCATGTGCTCCTCCGCCGCGATCACCTCGCCGGAGAAGCTGCTGCGGGCGTCGGCGGTCGAACGAGCGCGGTCACTGCCGGGCCAGAAGTGGGTGAGCATCAGGCGCTTGGCCCCGGCGCGGGTGGCCCAGGTTCCGGCATCGACGGCGCTCATCAGATAGGGGTCGCCGCTCTCCGCTGATGTGCTCTGGAGCGTGGCTCCGGCGATGAAAAGGTCGGCGTCTGCAGCCAGTTGGGACAGGGCCGGGTCCGGCCCGGCATCGCCGCTGTAGGCGAGGGTCAGGCCGGGGGCGGTCAACCGTACGCCCGAGTGCGGGACATGGTGCGGAAGCAGCGCGGAGTCGAGCCGCAGCGGTCCCACCCGGTGGTTCGACGGGAGTGGGTGCACGTCGAAGACGTCGAGCAGATCCTCCGTCGGTTCCATCGCCTGGACGCGTCCGGTCACCCCGGGAGGGCAGTACAGCGGCAGCCGGGCGCCCCGCTCCGTCGCGAAGTAGCGCGCGCGGCACAGGGCGCTGAGGTCGGCGCAGTGGTCGGGGGGCTCATGGGTGATCACCACGGCGTCCAACTGCGCGTTTGCGCAGTGCTCCAGCAAGCGCGGGAAGGCCGCGTAGCCCAGGTCCGGCACCAGTCGGAACCCGTCGTACTCCAGCAGGTAGCCGCTGGCGCCCCGGCCGGCCTCGGGCCAGGCCCCGCACGTCCCCAGTACCGTCAGTCTGCGCACCGGCTGATGTTCTCATGAGCGGTTCCAGCGGCCGGACTTGGGTGGACCGGGCACGCACGGCAGTCGGTACGCGGTGAAGCGATGGACCCGTCACGTGGCCGGGAAGCGCGGCGGACATTGCGTCCACCCATACCAGCCGGCCGTCCAGCCGGACCGCTCGCCCCGGTCCGCGCGGTCCCGGCGCGCCGGAAGACGGGCGCCGACACTCAGATCGTATGCGCCCTAACCGTTCCATCCTGCTCACCCGTCATTAATATGACCGAACTGTTTCCGTACGGAAGTGTCGCGCGATCGGCCGGAGGCCGGCCCGGTCGCGCCGGGGAAGGGAATGTGGCATGGAGGGGGCGGTGCGGTTCAACGTGCTCGGCGCCATGCAGATCTGTCTCGACGGGGCCGACGTCCCGGTCGGGCCACCACAGCAGCAGGCCACGCTCGCCGTGCTGCTGCTCCGCTCGGGGCGAGCTGCCTCGCTGCACGAACTGGTCGGCATGGTCTGGGGCGAGGAGGCTCCGGACTCCGCCGTGACGAGTCTGCGTACCTACGTCTGGCGGTTGCGGCAGCGACTGGAACAGGGGCGCGCCACCCCGCAGTTGCTGCTCTCCGCCGGGTCCGGCTACCGGCTGGCGGTGGCGCCGGCCGGCGTGGACGCCCACTGCGCCGAGGAGCTGGCGGCCGAGGCGGCACGCGCCCGCGCGGCGAGGTGGCACGAGGAGTGCGCCCGGCTGCTCACCGAGGCGGTGTCGCTGTGGCGGGGCGAGCCGCTGGCCGGGGTGCCCGGACCCTTCGCCGAGCAGCAGCGCTCCAGGCTCGCCGAACTGCGGCTGATGCTGCTGGAGGAGCGCTTCGATCACGACCTACTGCTGGGCCGGTACCCGTCCACCATCCCGGACCTGACCGCCTTCACCGGCGAACACCCGCTGCGGGAGCGGCCGTACGGCTTCCTGATGGAGGCCCTGTACCGCTGCGGACGGCAGGGCGAGGCGCTCGCCGTCTTCGCCAGGGCGCGGCAGCTGCTGGCCGACGAGCTCGGTGTGGACCCGGGGCCGGAACTGCGCGAGCTGCACCGGCGGATCCTGGCCAACGACCTGGCGCCACGCACCGGGGCGCCCGCGCCGGTACGGATCGGCGCGGGGCCCGCCGCGCCCCCGGCCGCCGTGCCCGCGACCTCGCCCGCCCTTGCCCGTCCCGCTCAACTCCCGCCGGACACGGCGGACTTCAGCGGCCGCGAGGAAGCGGTGGCGGAACTGCGTGAGGCCCTGCTCGGCGCGGACCGGACCGCCCTGACGGTCGCCTCGGTCAGCGGGATGGGCGGCATCGGCAAGAGCACCCTGGCGCTGCGGGGGGCGCACCAGGTCAAGGGGCGCTACCCCGACGGCCAGCTCTACGCCGACCTGCGGGGTACCGGGACGGACGCGGCCGAACCCGGTGTGGTGCTGGGAAGCTTCCTGTCGGCGCTGGGAGTGCCGGGCCAGGAGATCCCCCGTTCCCTGGAGGACCGGACCCGGCTCTTCCGTACCGTGCTGGACGGCCGGAGCGTCCTGCTGCTGCTCGACGACGCCAGGGACGCCGCCCAGGTCAGGCCGCTGCTGCCGGGCTCGGCCGACTGCGCGGTCGTGCTCACCAGCCGGGCCCGCCTCGCCGGGCTGCCCGCCACCGCCCACGTCCGGCTGTGCGTGTTCGAGACCGAGGAGGCGCTGGCACTGCTCCAGCGGGTCATCGGCACCGAACGCGTCGCGGCGGAACGGGCCGACGCCGTCGAGCTGGTCACCTCCTGCGCGAACCTGCCGCTCGCCGTGCGGATCGTGGCGGCCCGGCTGGCCGCCCGGCCGGGCTGGACGGTGGCGAACCTGGTGCGCAGGCTCGGTGACGAACGCCGGAGGCTGACCGAACTCCAGGCCGGCGAGCTGGCCGTGGCCGCCGTGTTCGAGCTCGGCTACCACCAGCTGACCGAGTCCCAGGCCCACGCCTTCCGGACGCTCGCGCCCGTCACCGGGGGGAGCATCGGCCTCGGCGCGGCGGCGGCCGCCCTGGGCCTCACCGAGGACGAGGCGGAGCCGCTGCTGGAGTCGCTGGTCGACACCGCGCTGCTGGAGTCGCCGTCGTCGGGCCGCTACCGGTACCACCAGCTGGTCCAGGCCTTCGCCCGGCAGCTGCCCGCGCCGGCGGGCCGGGAACAGGACGGCGGGCGCACCGGGGTGGCCCACCGGCTGCTCAACTTCCTGCTGGGAGCCGCCGGATCGGCCTTCCAGCAGATGGTCCCGGGCGACCCCGTGCACACCACGCTCACCCCGGGAGACCCGCGCGGACCGCGCTTCACCGGCCTGGCGGACGCCCGCGCCTGGGTGGCCGAGGAGTTCGACGGGGCCGTCCACATCATCCAGCTCGCGGTGCAGGGTGGCACGGCGACACCGGAGCTGCTGGACACCGCGGCCGACCTGCTCATCGCGCTGAGTCCGTTCGGCCGGGACATCCCCTACAGCCAACTGGCCTCCGCCGCCGCGGCGGTGGCCGAGAAGGCCGTCCGCGCCGGCAACGACCGTGCCGCGGGCCGGGCTCTCTTCGTGTGCGGCAACGCCGCGCTGCAGACCACCCGGCTGGCAGCGGCGAGCGCCCACATCCGGCTGGCGACCGAGGCCTGCCGCCGTGCCGGTGACACGGTCATCCTGCGTCAGACCTTCAACGACCTCGGTGTGATAGCGCAGTTCGAGCAGCGCTACGACGAAGCCGTTCACTACTTCGACCAGGCGCTGGCCCTGGCCCGGCAGATGGGCCACCGCTCGGGCGAACTCGTCACCGTGCTGAACGCGGCCATGGCCAGGCTGCGCAGTGGCCGGGCCGACGAGGCCGTGGCGGCCTGTGACGGTGCACTGCCGTTGCTGCGCGAGGTGGCCGACCACCACGGCACCGCCCACGCGCTGTGCGTGCGGAGTCTGGCCCTGCACGAGCTGCGGCGGTACCCGGAGGCGCTCGCCGGGTACCGGGAGTGCCTCGAGATCTGCGCGAGCTCGGACATCCCCGGCCAGGCGGCCCAGGCCCGCTACCGCGGTGCGGCCACGCTGCGGGCACTTGGCCGGCTGCCGGAGGCGTACCGGGAGGCGGAGCGGGCCCTGGCCCACTACCGCACCGCGGTCGGCAGCGAGCGCGACCGGGGCCACGCACTGCTGATCCTCGCCCAGGTCTCGCTGGACCTCGGCCGTGTCGAGGAAGGGCTGGCCCGCGCGGCCGAGGCGCACTTGGTGCTCGGCGGCATCGGGCTCCCCGAGGCCGCCGAGGCCGCGGCGCTGCCGGGCCGGGCCCGCTCCCTCACGCTCGCGCAGGCCACGGACGGACCGATCCCGCCAGCCTGAGCGGGAACGGCCCGATCAGACCTTGGTGTTCCACTCGGTCACGTCGCTCGGCGGCTGCGGCCCCGAGCCGCCGCCGGCGACGGCGTGACCGGTGGGCACCTCGTGGGTGACAGCGGAAGCGACCGTACCGGCGGCGGCCAGCACGGCGGCTACGGCGGCCGGGACGAGTACCGCCGCACGGAATCGGCGGAACACTGCAGATCGCTTCATGAGGAGACTCCCGGTCGGTTCAAACGGTGTGCTCAGGCCCTTATCCTCACCGCTCGCGATCTACGTCTCATATACGAGCTGGTCACAGGGGTTCGGTGACCGCCCCGGTGCTACGGCCGGGGCGCCGGGCGGGCGCCGGGGCCCTGGACCAGCTCCACCTCGGCCAGGCCCGTCACCGGGTGTCCCCGTTCGCAGACCAGGGCCAGACGGACGTCCGCGCCGCAGTCCGCGTGCCGGTGCCTGGTGGCCGGACCGGCCGGGTCGCCCCGGTGCCGGTCGCCCCACTCCTTGAGCGAGAGCAGGATCGGGTACAGCTCGCGGCCGCGCGGGGTCAGCCGGTATCCGAACCGGGTGCGCCGGCCGGCCTCCTGGTACGGGAACCGCTCCAGCAGTCGCGACTCCACCAGCTCGTCCAGTCGCCGGCTCAACACCGCGGCCGAGACCGCCAGATGGCGCTGGATCTCGTCGAAACGCTCCAGGCCGCGTGCGATCTCCCGGACGACCAGGAGCGCCCACGGCCGTCCCACCACTTCCAGCGCGCGGCCGATGCCGCAGTTGCTGACGTCCTGTTCACCCCACTCCACGGACCCACTGTAGCCGTTGAGAGATGTTGGCTTTCGATTTGAAAGCCAGCTGCGTAGACTGCTGACCGTCCATCAGGAAGTCGGGACCGGATCGCACTGCCCGTGGCGGCCGGTCATCGGTCCGGCCCGCCGCCGGCCGCCATCAGGAGGTACGTGCCATGCCGCTCGTCCGCATCACGCTCAGCTCCGACCGCCCCGCCGAGCAGCGGCCGGAGATCGCGGCTGCGGTGCACCGCGCGCTGGTCGACGCCGTCGGCATCCCGGAGAAGGACCGCTTCCAGATCGTCCAGGCCCTGCCCGCCGAGCAGATGTTCTTCGACCCCGAGTACCTCGGCGTCGACCGGCGCGACGTCGTCTGCGTGGAGATCACGCTGCGCCGGGGGCGCCCGGAGGAGACCAAGCGCGCCCTGTACCGGCGGATCGCCGAGGAGGCGGGCAAGGTCGGGGTCCGGTCCGAGGACGTCCTGGTGGTGCTGACCGAGAACGGTTCGGCGGATTGGTCCGCAGGCCGCGGTGAGGCCCAACTGCTCGACCTGGAGCAGCAGATGGGCTGACGCCGGACGGTGGGGGCCGGTGGCCGGCCGGTCGGCGTGCGCGGCCCGGCGGCCAGCCCGTCAGGGCGGGGGTGGGACGCGCGATGGCCGGCCGGTCACGGCAGGGTCAGGATGCGCGGCCCGTCCTCCGTGATGGCGACGGTGTGTTCGGCGTGCGCGGCCCGGCTGCCGTCGTGGGTGAGCAGGGTCCAGCCGTCGGGGGCGGTGCGGTAGTGGTCCCGCCCGCCGGCCAGGAACATCGGCTCGATCGCGAGGACCATGCCGTGCCGCAGGACCATGCCGCGTCCTGGGCGTCCGTCGTTGGGGACGTGCGGGTCCTCGTGCATGCCGCGGCCCACGCCGTGGCCGCCGAAGTCGGCGGGGATCCCGTAGCCGGCCGCGCGGCCGACGCTTCCGATGGCGTGGGAGATGTCGCCGATCCGGGCGCCGACCAGCGCCGCCTCGATGCCCGCCGCGAGGGCGCGCTCGGTGGTCTCGATGAGCGCCAGGTCGGCGGGCGCGGGCGTGCCGACGACGAAGCTGACGGCCGCGTCGCCGGTCCAGCCGCCGAGTTCGGCCCCGCAGTCGATGCTGACCAGGTCGCCGTCGCGCAGCCGGTAGCCGGTCGGGATGCCGTGCACCACGGCGTCGTTGACCGAAGCGCAGATCACCGCCGGGAACGGGGTGGCGGCGAAGCCGGGGCGGTAGCCCAGGAACGGCGAGTCGGCCCCGGCCTCGCGCAGCACCTCGCGGGCCACCTCGTCCAGTTCCCGCAGGGACACCCCCACCGCCGCCGTGCGGCGTACCGCGTCGAGCGCGTCGGCGACGACCCTTCCGGCTTCTCGCATCGCGTCCAACGCCGCGTCAGTCTTGATCTCCACCATCTCCGGTGGCCTCCCCAGTCGATCGCCGTGACCCCACAGTGGGCCAATTCTTATACCGGTATTAGTATCACGGTCATGGTGCGCACCCCACTCACTCCCTTCGAACGTGAACGCGGCGAACGCCTCGGTGCTCTGCTCCGGCAGGCCCGGGGCGAGCGGAGCATGGTCCAGATCGCGGCGGCGGCGGGCCTGTCGGCCGAGACGCTCCGCAAGATCGAGACCGGCCGGGCTCCGATGCCCGCCTTCTTCACGGTGGCGGCGCTCGCCGGAGCCCTCGGTCTGTCCCTGGACGAGCTGGTCCGGTTGTGTGCTCCCGTGGGCGAGGGGGTCGCCGGACGGTTGTCGGCCTGAGTCGAATGGCGTTCCAGTAGAGCGAACTGACGTCCAGGCGGCGAAGATGATCTGTCCCTGACATTGGCCGAGTGTTCACTCGGCGCCCCCGCGCGAGGGAACTCCGCTACGGCAGAGTCGTACTCGATCTGACGCAGCCACGTCTCAAGGACCTGCTTCGTCCTCGAAGACCAGCCATGACCCCTGCTCCCGCACGGTCTTCTCCACCTCGGGCCGGACCTCCCGCATCCACCGCTGGACGGCCTGGGGGTCGCGCTCGACGGCCCGGTGCACCGGGACCTGCACGCTGAAGTCCATCTCGTGCAGTATCCGGGAGATCTGCGAGTGGCTGAACCGCACGTGGAAGCGCCTGGCGACCAGCAGCGCGACCCGGGGCAGCGTCCAGCGCCGGTCCTCCACCCATCCGTGCGCGGCCGGCCCCCGCTCCAGCGCCATGGCGAGCCAGGCCCGCCACGCGGGCTTCATCCGCGAGGGCCGCCCGCTGGGGCCCTTGGACCGCAGGGCCCCGGCCCCGCCCTCGCGCCAGGCCGCGTGCCAGGCATACGCGGACTTCCGCGACACCCTCAGCCGCCCGGCCACCACCGGCGGGGACACCCCCCCGCTCGAACATCCCGGCGGCCTCCAGCCGCACCCGCTCACGCCCGGCACGCTCCCGCGCGGTCAGGCCACCCCCATCGGGATGCCTCATCTCCCATACATAGAGCCGAACTGACTATCTGTCACCCCCACCCGCAAGCCTCAGTTGCCGGCGAACCAGGGTCGGGCGCTACCGGAGGCGCCTCCGATCACCAGCCGGTTGATACCGGAAGTGCCTTTGCAGTCGGCGGCAACCCGCGGGTCCTGCAGGAACGGGTGCCGGGGGTGGTAGAGATCGAAGCGGTCGTGCCGGTCGGCGAAGTAGCGCTTCACAGCGTCCGGCTCGAAGGGTGTGCCGAAACTGCCGGTTGCGCCGCCGCATCCACTGCTCGCCGCTCTCACCGCGCGCCAGCGTGTCCAGTACGGTGATGCGGTAGGTAATGGCGGTCAGAACCCGGTAGAGAGCGCCATGTGCGGCAGGGTAGGGCAGCGCAAGGTCGGCGATCGACGCGGCGTCGAGGAACACCTGCTGCAGGCCGACCGGCCGCGTGGTGCCGTCGGTGTACAGGCAGTCGATCCACGGCTCATGGGCCAGATCGAAGACGGTCACGGCGCTCACGCACGCTCCTCGGCAACGGGGGCCTGGACGACCAGGCCACGACGGCAGTCGTAGGACACTGTCCACCCACCCACTGACAACTCACCCTCACCGCAGGGATGTTCGAGAATCAGGACCCGTCCCGGGCGCCGCTCGCCGTCCCAGCCGGGAAGTCGCCCGGCCAGGTCGGAAAGCGTCTTCTGCCAAGGCTGGAGGCGAACGGACAGCAGTCGCTCACGGATCGGGTGCAGGTCGGCGTGCCGGAGCTCCGGCAGCAGCAGGCTCCCGTCCGGATCCAGTGCCAGTCGTCCGTCGGAGCGGGCCCACACAGGCAAGACGGTGACAGTGTCCAGGTTGTAGCGGGTCGCGGCCTCGGCGTCCGTCATCGGCGAGTTCGTCAGGTCGAACAGGTCAACCAGATCACGTGGGTGAGGGATCATCACGGGCAGTGCGGCGTTCGCCATCGCCCGCTCGCCGTCCAGATGCGCCTGCACGTCGCGGGCCGCCGTGTCGACATCCCAGCCGGCGCACACCGCGTCCACCGGCTTCTGGATATCGCCCGGTACCGCGATCAGCCCGTGTACGGCCAGCAGCTCCCGGCTGGAACGCACCAGGGCCGAGGCCCGACTGAAGACCGCCGCTTGGATCACCGACTTCTACAACACGTGCCGCAGGCACAGCGCGGCGAACGGACTACCACCGACAGAATTCGAACGGATCATCAGCGAGGCAAGAACCAGCCTCCTACGCGAGGGCCTGGCTGCACAGCAAAGTCTCTACGAAACCAGGGAATTGACACGGCCGTCCTCGCCCCCTTGGGTGAGGACGCCCGCATTGGACAGCCCGTTGGGATATCCAACGCGACAACTTGCTCCGCCAGGAGCCTGATCAAGGTCACGCTCACCGCCATAGGCGGTGCCCTCCGGGGTCCGGGCGGTCATCGCCCCGTCTCCGCACTCTGCTGCTGGATGTCGCGCAGGATGTCCTCGATGAAGTCCATGGCCAGGACGGGGTGGTGGAGGGTCCAGGGGCGGTTGTGTCGGCGTCGTGGCACGGTCCAGGTGCCGTCAGGACCTGCTTCGGCCTGGTGGAGCTGGCCGTTCTCCTGCAGGACGGTGATCCAGGTGTCCACCTCGACGCTCGTGGCGGGGGTCGTGCGCATCGTGGTGCTCTCCGGTTCGGTGGAGGAGGTCGTGGGGTGGATGACCTGGGGCGGGTGACCGACTGGAGTGACCCGCCTGCCGCCCGGTCCGTGCGCTGACCGCGTGCGCGGCCCTGTAATGCTCCAGGGTGTTCCCGTGTTCGACCGAAAGGTCCTTCAGCTGCTGCTCGTACCCCTCGGTCGGGTAGCCGCGCTCCCTCATGAGCCTGGTCACCAGCTGATCCGCCTCACCGACGGCCTCCTGTGGCCGGTCCACGAAATGCTGCTGGACACCGGTCCACTCCTGCGCGTACTGCTGACGGGTCGCCGAGGAGAGCGGCCTGATCTCAAGGTCGTCATGCCGCTGCTCGCGGGCGCGCAGATCGCGCTCGGCAGCCCTGCGGCTGTCCCCGGAGTCGACGGTGCGCTCGTACTCGGGCCCGAAACGTTCCCTCAGGTGTCGACGGCGGACCGTCATCCACACGCCGACCGCGAGAGCGATCAGCACGACCACGACGATGATCGCGATGAGGATTCCTGTGGACATCGAGGTCCTCCCTTTGATGTCGGCGTCCGGATCCCCGTGACCGCCCGCCACGGTTGCCGCCCGAGCACCGGCGAAATGCGGCCGCCCGTTCTTCCGCCGACGTGCGCGTGCGGGCTTCACGTGTGTCCGGGTGCCGCGCTCCTACCAGTAGTGCCGACGGCCGCCGACCTCATGGCCCACAGCCCCCAGGATCCACAGGATCAGCCCGACGACGACAAGGATGATCCCGATGATCCACAGGAAGGAGATCTTCACAAGGAATGCGACGATAAGCAGGATTACCCCGAGGACAATCATGATGTCCTCCGATCTCACGCGAAATGCTCTTCGTCCATCTTTGTCCTCAGCCGCCTCCGCGGCAACGCGCGGCAATCTCATCTGCCTCCTCACATAAGGGGGAGGAGGCAGAGGCGCGGATGTTCGCTCCGATTCGATGGTCGGGACCAGCCTGCGCGCACCTCCTGACAGAGCGCGGTCGGCAGACGCTTCATCCCCACCCCCGTACCGTGCTGCGCCGACCGCGCCCCCGGGAGGGTCGCCCGGACCCGGCACAGGGAGGATCAGCGGGAGCGCCGACCTGCCGGCCGACGCGGCCAACACCTGCCCGAACCTCAACACCGGCCTGGCCGAAACCCTTTCACCACGGCCCGCTCCACCGACCGGGCCGCTACCTGATCGTCATCAGCAGCAAGGTGGTACAAGCGCTTCGACGCCCGCGAGGACAGCTGGACCGAGGTTGTCCTGAATCCCTGACCCCGAGCGTGGTCCGTCGGACCGGGGACGAGGGTCGACTTCTGGCGGGCACCGGGCCACGACGGGCCGGGGGAGTCGGCAAACGGTGAGCGGACCGGACAGGCTCGGGGGCCTGCACCGACTCCGGCGTTGTGCGTCCCCGGTGGCTCGCGGGTGGCCGGAGATGTCCGGGCCGCTGTGGACGTCCGCCCGCAGCGGCCCGGGGCGCCCCGGCAGTTCGGACCGGTCGGCAGTTCGGACCGGTCGGCCGGCCGACCGGGGAGTCGCTCTGTCACCGGACCGTGCTCCCTGAGTCGGGCTCGCTCGCCGGTCAGCGGGTGACGTCAAGGGACACGCCGCCGAAGACAAGGCCCGCGAGGAACAGCACGATGCCGATCACCAGGAGCCGCAACAGGCCCTTGACCAGGGCGCCGACGAATCCGCAGACGACCGCGATCAGCAGGATGAGCAGGAGGAGCACCACGGTGAACTCCGATAGGCCCGGGGCCGGTCGGGAGGCGTCACCTGACGGTGTTCTTCACCTTGTCGGCGACGTGCCGGGTGCTGTCCTTCGCCGCACCCACCGCGTGCGTGGCGCCGTCCTTGGCCTTGCTCGCGGCCTCGCGGGCCATGGACGCGGCCTGCTCGGCGTGGCCCTCGGTCTCCATCTGCCGGTCCCCGGAGATCCGGCCGACCTTCTCCTTCGCCTTGCCCTTGGACTTCTTGGCCTTCTCGGACACCTTGCTCATCGTCACTCCCTTGGGGGGTTCACGCCGGGAACCGTTTCGCCCACCGGCTCAGCCGAGCCTGGTCGACCCGCCGGGAGCACGCATCCCGTGTCGGCCGAAGGGACGACGAGCTGCCCGTCAGGCCGGCTGGGTGACACACGCCGCACGTTGCCGCACAGGCCCTCGGTACAGACGCCCCGCCGTCTGCTCGGAGTGCCGAACTGCGCCTCCGGGAGCGGCCGGCCGGCACCGGATACCCGAACTGCCGTCTTCAGATGCGGAGTTTCAGCCCAGGCGGAACGCCGAGACGGACACGAACCGCTCGCGGGAAAGGTCCTGTGGGAGCCTTTACGACTGCTCGGTGAGGATCATCAGCGTGCCGGTCTCCAGTACGCGTGCGAGTCCTCCTCCACCGTGGCCGCGTCCTCGGCGCCGAGGAAGTCGGCGAGGGAGCTCCGGGAGCTCCTGGAGGTGGACCGGGCTCGGCCGAGGGGCCGTACGGCAGGGCCGGACG
>NZ_JYJF01000145.1 GCF_000955975.1 Saccharothrix sp. ST-888 | reverse complement strand
AGGTCCGCCAGGCGGTGGCGACGCTGTTCCGGGTGATCCGGCCGGAACCGCGCCTGCGCATCGGCGAGGCCGAGGCGATGGAGCTGGCACCGCTGGTCGCCCAGTGGCTGGAACGCGGCAGCACCGCCGGTGACCTCGTCCAAGCGCTGCTGCCCGGCCTGCCCCCGACCATGTATTCCGCGACCGCAGTGCTCCGCAGCCGCCTGGAACGCAAGATGCCACCCCTGCACGCCCCCGAGAAACCCCCGGCGACCCGATACACCGAGTGCGCCAAATGCCATGACCCGGTACCCCAACCGGGCATCTGCCGGGCATGTGCCGGCCTCGGCAGACGAACGGTCGCAGTCGGCGGTGGAGCTGCGGCAGCCGCCGCCGGAGCCGTGCGCGTCCGCGCAGCAATACGCGCCGCGCGGGCCACGGTGGACATCGGCACACTCACGCCCACCGGCTGACAGACCTGCCGGGCGCCCACGTCCGCATCACCGAAAGCACCCTCGCCACCCACCTCGCCTCCGGCACCGTCCCGCCATCCCCTCCCACCACAACTCGCGCTACCGGCGTCAGAGGTCGCAATCACGGCGCGGGTGCACGGACTGAAAGTGCCCGAGGAGCTGGTGGAGGTCGTAGGACTCCACCAGAAGGAACGTCAGGCTGACGAAGAGCATCGCCTTCAGCGCCGTAACGAACAACGACTGAACAGGCTGCGGGCCGCGAGTCCCGATCCGGAGCAGGACGGCGACCAGTACTACGGCGGCGACGCCGAGGATCCCGCCCTCGCAGGCCGCCATTTGCATCCAATTGCGGCTGTGGAGAGGGTGTAACCGCGTTCGGCTGCCAGCTCGACGGCCTTCGTGCGGTACAGGTCCGGAGGGACGCTGATCACCTCGGCGCCCAGCGTGCGGGTGGCCTCGATCTTCACCCGCGCGGCGGTGTCCGACATGACGACCACGGCCGGGATGCCGAATGCCTTCGCCGACCATGCCACCGCCTGAGCGTGATTGCCACTGGCGTGGGTGACGACCCCCCTGGCGCGCTCCGTCTCAGTCATCGACGCGATCCTGTGGTGAGCGCCACGGATCTTGAACGCTCCGGTGGTCTGGAGGTTCTCCGGTTTGAGCCAGAGAGGATGTTCCATGCCGGGCACCGGGAGCAGCGGGGTTCGCACGACGCTGCCCGCGACGCTTGTCCGAGCGCGGTCCAGGTCGGCCGAGGAGATGAGCGTCACGGCAGGGTTCTCACAGGTTCGGAGGAGGATGGGGCTCGCATGGTCAGAGCCACTGGTCATGGGCCAGCTTTCCCACGGTGGCGAGGACCGCCAGGACCAGCACAGCCCGGACGAAGGCGTCCCCGCGTTGCAGGGTGAGCCGGGCGCCGAGGGCGGGGCCGGCGGTGTTCGCCAGGCCGAGCAGGGCGATCAGCGGCCAGCTGGTGGGGCCCCTGGAGATCAGGACGGCTGCACCACCCAGATTCATGCAGCACTGGATCACCTTCGCCGTACCAAGCGAGTCGACCAGCGACCGGCGCAGGATCCTCTGATGGGAGACAGCAGGAAGCTCCCGGCTGCGGGGCCGATGATTCTGTCGTACAGGCCGATCATCCCGGACGAGGCGGCGAGCGGCAGGTTGATCCCGCGGCCGGGAGAGGGCGACGCGCCGACCGCGGCCGACGGGGACAGCCTCCCCTTCACCACCAGCCAGAGGATCACCAGCAGGACGACGATGACAATCGGCCGGAACAGTTCGATGGGCAGACTGGCGGTCACCAGGGCGCCGCCCACCGCGCAGAGCACCGCCACCGTGCCGGACCAGGCCAGCAGTCGGCGGTTGAGCCGGGTGCCCGGGTTGCGGCGCCAGTACACGGCTGCGGAGGAGATGTTTCCCAGCGCGGACACGGCCTTGTTGATGCCATGCGGGGTGGCGGTACCGAGCCCAGGGATCATCGCGAGGAGGAAGGGAAGCTGGACGAGGCCCCCGCCGCCGACAACGGCGTCGACCAGGCCGGCAAGCAGCGACACCAGCGTGAGCAGCGACACCGTCCCGCCCGACAGGTCCAGGAATATGTGCACGGGAGCCTCATCCTTCGGAGCGGTTCACAGCACTCGGACCGGACGGTCGGCGAGGAAGGCGGTGACGTCCTCGACGGCGTCCGAGTAGCTCAGCTCGAAGTTGCCCCGGGTCGCGTAGCCGATGTGCGGTGTCAGGACCGTGTTGGGCGCTCGGAGGATCGGGTCCGAAGCCGGGATCGGCTCCACCAGATGGACGTCCAGCCCCGCTCCGCCGATCCACCCGCCGTGCAGAGCGACGAGCAGTGCCTCCTGGTCCACGATAGGCGCGCGGGAGGTGTTGACGAGGTAGGCGGTCGGCTTCATCAACCCGAGCTCGGCCTCGCCGACCACGGACCTGGTCCGCTCGCTGTACCGGAGATGGATCGTGACGTAGTCAGAACGCCGGAACAGCTCCTCCTTGGAGACCACCTCGACGCCCGCCGAAGAGCCCTGCTCAAGGGTCAGATTCTGGCTCCACGCCAGGACGTTCATCCCGAACGCGGCTCCAATCGCGGCGACCCTTCGGCCCAGCTTCCCAAGGCCGACCACCCCGAGGGTGGCACCGTCGAGGTCCAGGCCCACACCGCTCTGCCAGACGCCGACGCGCAGCCCGGTCTCCTCCGCGCCGGTGCGCTTGGCCAGTTCGAGGATGAGCGCCCACGTCAGCTCGGCTGCCGGGTGGGGGAGCAGGCGGGTGCCGCAGACCGTGATGCCGAGCGATCGGGCGGAGTCCACGTCGATGGCGGCATTGCTCATCCCGGTGGTGATCAGCAGTCGGAGCTTCGGCAGCCGTTCCATTACGGCTGCGGGGAACGGCGTGCGCTCGCGCATCGCGATCACGGCATCGAACGCCTGCAGTCGCTCGACGAGCGCCTCAGTGTCAGTCAAGTGGTCCTGGAAGAAGGAGACTTCCGCACGCGTCGACAGCTCCTGCCAGCAGTCGAGCCCGGCGGCGGGCCCCTGGTAGTCATCAATGACGGCGACCTGAAACACGTGCAGCTCCCCTTCCGTCCGATCGTCGCCGGGTTCTCCGACGGCGGCGCCCCGTCGCTCCGCACTGGGTACCGGCGGGGCGCCGCTCGATGCTATGCGCTGATCGGAGCGGCGATCTGCACTCGCTTGAGGTGCCGGGTCGGGTCCTCAAATGCGTTGCGGGAGTGCAGCATCCGCCAGTTGTCCCAGACGATCACGTCGCGCTCCTGGTACTCCACGGCGACATGGCTCTCGTCGTAGATCTCTTTGCCCCGCTCCAGCAGCCGCGCTGCCAGTTCGTCGCCGTCGGGCACGACCAGGTTGTTGTAGGAGAAGCGGAAGACCAGTTCACCGTCGATCTCCTCCAGCACCGGGTGCTCAGCGTTGTGCTGCACACCACGGCGGGCGAGGCCCTCCGTCGACTTCCACGCGTAGGTGGTCTCCGCGAAATGCCGCCGCTCGTCCTCGGTGAACTCGCGGAGGATCCGGTTGCCGTCGAGACGCGACTTCTTCCCCAGCACGAGCAGGAAACCCTCCTGCCCCTCTCCGCGACTGCTGCGCCAAGATTTTTGGGGCCCGCCCGCTCATGGCTCAACGCAATGCGCCGAATACCGATCAAGCTCCAGATCCGGGCGGTCGACCTTGACCGCCGCTGCCCGTCGCTACTGGTGCGCCAGTGACGCGGAGTTCAGAATTGGTCTAGATAATACGAAAGCCCCAGGCCATTGACCTGGGGCTTTCTCTCTGAGCGGGCGACGAGAATCGAACTCGCGCTATAAGCTTGGGAATCTTTGGCCCTTCGGGCCCGAAAGGGCCCCTGACCTGGGGCGATGACCAATCTGGCAGGCCTGTGGCGCGATCGTTTTTGACCGCTTCCCACCGTCGTTCACCGCCCGTTCTGGCACGCCCTGATCACTCCGCCCGGCCGGCACTCGCCACGGAGTCCATGAGCGATGCGTCGCCGCTCTGGGCCGTGGAGTGCGAAACCTCGTCGGCGCCGATCAGCACTTCAAAGCCGACATCGCCAGATTCGTCTCCGCTCCCGGCTTCTCCCGCCCCGCCGAGGCGTTCGCCCACGGTAGCGGGATTATCGCCATCCACCGCGATCGCTTCGCGAACAGCAGCATAATATAGAGCGAACTTCTACCATCTGCACCCAGGTGGATCAACCCACCGCCGGCGAGTTGGTCGAGGATAGCCTAACTTTCGCTGACCGGCTCCGCGTTAGAGCCATTCTTGCCTATACGTGTGCCCCCCCGATTCATCGCCTGCCACTATCGGCACCGGCAGGCCCATAGTGCTGTCGGAAGCATCCAACTGGCTGAGGGAACCCAACGATGTCGATTTTAGCGACGCCGCGTGTTTTCGACGCGATCGAACTGCAAATCGAAATACTGCTGCCAGCTCCGGAGCTACACATCCAGGCGAGTGAGTACGTGGGTGCGCAGGTTCTGAGCCTGGCTCAGGCCCGGCAGACGATCTTCGACCGCACGGCAGACGAAGCCCTTCGCGAGGCAATCTGGCGACAGCTGGTCAGCCTGACGCAAGCTCGGGAAGCCGGTGAGTGTGAGCCGCCATGGCAGTTGATCGCTGTGTGGCTGGTCATCCCCGGACTGCGCCGGACCGCCGGCCGGCTCGGACGAAGGTCGCCTGCGGATCGCGACGACATCCAGGCCGAGATGCTGCTCGCCTTCATGGAGGCCATGAGAGAGGTCGACCCACACCGGCCAGAACTCGGCTCGTTTCTGTGTCGAACGGCATGCAGCCGTGGATGGCGCGTCGAGCGGAGCACCGCACGTGAACTGCCGGTTGAGGACGTCGACCTAGCAGCACGTTCCAGCCCAGAAGCGGCTCGAAGCGACGGGCTCCCTCAAGCCCCCGTTCGCCGCGAGGCTCTGCCCACCGGCCAGAGCGATCTGACCACCCGGATCCAGCTTGAAGGGGAACGCCTCGGTAGCGTGGCCCAGCGACTTCGCCTGAGTGAACAAGTGCGCACAGCGGCACAAGTTCGCACGGGTGGGCGATTGATCGGATATCTGCCACTGCGCGATCGCAACCCGGCTGCGTATCGGCGTGCGAGAAACATCATGTCACCTGCATCGCCAGAGCGAGACAATAGATGACTGAGCGCACCGGCCCTCCGCTGACATTTCCAGAGCTGTTTCAGCTACCCGGTGTTGTAGATCTCCGCACCGCCGCACGGGCTATCGGCATGAGCGTGAGCACCGCCTACAAGTTGGTTGCACGCGGAGCCTTTCCGTGCACGGTCCTGAGGCCAAGCCATCGCTACGTTGTACCAACGGCGGGCCTGTTGCGAGCCTTAGAGATCGAGGCTCAGCCCATCTACGCTGATGACGTAGACGAAGGAATAGGATTCGCAGAACGCAACGAGTGAGAGCTATATATACGGCCCCAATCACAGCGGTCAACCCAGCTCTGACCTCCCGACCGCGCCCAGGAGGTCGGGCGCCAGGTCGAGGCCTGGGACACACTTCATCCCTCCAGCAAGCACCGAGACCACGTGCAGCGTGCCCTACTGAGCGATCCGGACAACGGCATCGGCCAGCTGGACCAGCTGGCCGACAAGCCCGGGATCTCACACTGCGGCGCGAGTCCTGTCACTCACCGTCGGTCCAGTAACGATGGAGCCGCGCCACGGCTTCACTCTTGTCCATCCTGGCCACAACATCCTCCGCGATACCGACCCGGTTGATCAGCAGATGGACGAGGTCTGCGGGGAGAGCCTCAGACGAGGGCTCGGGCGAGCCTCGGTCTGGCAGTTCTCCGTCCAGCACACAGGCCCAGAACTCTCCTTCTGCCACCTCCAGTTGGTCGCGGAGAATGTGGCCCCAGATGCCGGCTCCGTAGGCGGTCCGGTCCACCGGGTGCGAAATCCGAGTACGTAGGATTCGACCGTCGAACAGACCAAGCTCGTAGGTGACGTGGTGCGTACCCGTACGCCCTCGCGCATCCCTGACGCGCTCCCAGTCTTCGACCCGGCAGAACTGGTCGTGGCGCTCGCGGGTCGGCTGGGGCCAGGTCATCGGGCCGCTCCGACCAGCCAGTCGCGCAGCTGGTCGTCATCGCTGAGGCTGATCAACTGCACCAGCCCCCAGTTGTCCCGGTGATTCGGCGCGCCCTGCAGCCGCTCCTGCCAGTCCTCGGCATACTCCCGCAGCGCGTCGAGCATCTCGCCGATCGCCTCGTCGAAGGTCGCCCCGTCCGCAGCGACCGGCAGGCCGGGGATGAAAACAGACCAGCCGCCGCCCTCCGCAACCACCTGGGCTCGCGACACGCACACCGTGGAGAGAAAGTGCCGCAGCCGCTCGACGTCCACCACCGCTGCCCGGCCCGCGTCCCGCCGCACGGTGGCAACCCGCCCCTGCTCCGCCGCGTCCAAGAGGTCCTTCAGATGCGAGCGCGCTTCCGTGTAGCTCTCGTAGTGCACTGCCGACATGACACGCCTCCTCGAATCTCCTTCAGAGTCCCCCGCAAAGCAACGTACGTCAAGTACGTCGCGTACTTAGGAGGCGCGCACGCGTTCGTGCCTGCGGCGCTCTACCGCAACCAGCTCGACCGTGCTCGGCGGACGACGGAGTCCCGGCGTCCGGGCGAAGTGCGCTCCATCGCGTCCCACACGGGCACCACCCCCAGAATGGCGACTACGGGCAAACGGCCCCTGCGACCGCCCAGCCCGCCGAGGCGGGATCGCAAGGCGTCAAGACAGAAGGCTCATAGCTCAGTCCAATTGGCCGAGGACCGATGGCGACCTCACGACGGCTGACAGTCCTGGACCGCCAATGGCCGCGGCTACCAGTACACCAATGGTGCGACTCTCGGAATTGGTCCAGACAACAAGAAAGCCCCAGGCTGTTGACCTGGGGCTTTACCTCTGAGCGGGCGACGAGAATCGAACTCGCGCTATAAGCTTGGGAATCTTTGGGCTTTCGACCCGAAAACAACCTCTGAGCTGCGGCGATACCTGATCAGGTGGGTTCGTGGCGGGTCCAGTTCCAACCGCTGCCGACCGTCCTTCACCGCCGGTTCTGGCACGGATCTGGCACGGCCTAATCAGGTCCCCCCGATCGGCGCTCGCTCGTGGATCCATCGAGGGGAGCCGCCACCCCCAGCTTCCCACGCCGAGCGCCGCATTCACGGAGCTGACGGCTCGTTCGCCCTCGACGATCACGACCAGTCGCAGGAAGCCCACAGAGCCGCCTCCCGGGGCGACGAGCCGCGAGCTGGTCCTCCCAGGTGAGTGAGGCGGAGAGCCTCTGGAGTCGCGGGACGCTCGTCTGCGCGACAACTTGATCCTCTGCAGACCGTGGCGTACCGGCCTTTCTGGTGCGAGGGAGGTCGTCCCCCGCACTCGGCCGACAAGATCTAACCCGGCTACTCCTCCGCCATCTGAAACACTCGGTCTGTCCGCCCTGCCCACACATGCCATGCCGGTACTCGAACACCGCCGGGCAGAAGAGCTGCCCGGGAGAGCATCAACCGGAGGTGCCTCGCAGGGTCGACCGATGTCGATGCCGCGTGATCGAGCAGTGCAGCGATCCGTGTTCCGTTGAATCGAACGTCGAAGTCGGAGGGATGACCATCCACGACCACACCCCGGTCCACCAGAACGCCAGGTGTCGCGTCGCCCAATAGCTTCTGGAAGCGGTCTGCCAGAAGCATCTTGTCCTCATCCAACTGCTCGACCGACGCCAGCCCGCGAGCTGCGCTGTCCGTTGTGGCTTCCAGCAGTGTGAGCGGCATGCCGGAACGGCCGGACCAGAAGCTGCGGTCGCCCACCACGATGAGATGCGCACGAGCACGTGTGATGGCTACGTTCCACAGATTGACCTCACGGCACAGCCAGTTCAGCGCGCTTGCCCGCATCTGCGTTCCGGCGACGAGAGACAACAGCATCACGTCCTGCTGACCGCCCTGGAAGGTGTGCACGGTCCCAACCCGGACTCTGGGCTCGCGTTCCCACCCGCGTTCGAGCAGCTCCTTCTGAGCACGGAAGGGTGTCACCACACCAATGGTCGCTTCGACCGGCAGACGCTGCAGCAGCCTCTCGACGGAGAGCCGAACCCGCTCAGCCTCATCCTCGTTGACCCACGACCCGCTGCGGCCTCGCCGCGCTTTACCAGTCACATCGAGCCATTGCAACGCATCCACACCGGCAAGCCGGCGTAGTGATCCAGGGTTGGTAAGCACCGTCAGCCGACCGCCATAGCAGTACTGGTTGGAGATCTGGACGATGTCCGGGTGGCATCGGTAGTGCTCGTCCAGGAGAAGGGTGGCCCCCGCAGCCCGGGCTGCAGCCTGGAAAGAGGAGTACCGCCGGTGGCCGAGCCTGTGTTCCTCCAGCCAACTGGCCCGAACACCGGATGCTTTGCGGACCGCTGCCTCCTGACGCGGAAGGATCTTGGTGATGGGTGACAGCTGCATAGGGTCACCAATGACCAGGGCGCGCTTGGCCCGGAATAGAAGCGGTAGGACGTCGAGTGTCGAGCATTGGCTCGCCTCGTCGATGATCACGAGATCGAACATCGCCGGGCAGTCGCGGAAGCGCCGGACCGACCGGGTCGTAACTGCCCAGGCTGGCACGTCCGGCAGTATCTTGTCGAGGGTCGCCCACTCCCGCTGCGACCGCGAGCGAACAGCATCGATCCGTTCCAGGAGCGAATTGCGGGACCGAGCTGCCCCTTCGGCGACCAGCGCCCGCAAGAGCACCGCGGCAGCCTGTCGGACGATCAATTGAGCGCCGGAGAGCTGATCGGCGAGCTCGGTGTCCTGTGCACCGGCATCAGCGATCGCGCTCTCCCTCCGCCATCCGGCCTCATCCCCCGCGAAACCGACCAGTGCAGAGAAGTCCGCGCGCTGCTCGATCGTCACGGGCAGTGTTGGGAGCTTCCGCACCAGCCGTCCCCGCCGCCACCCTCCGAAGAGCCATGTACGATCAGCCTTCCGCGCAGCTGTGAGCCATTGGCCAAGCGCCGCATCGTCACCGAAAGCACTAGCCAGAGCACTGACGTCGCAGTGGTGCTCGTCGGCGTAGACGTGCCGACGCTCACCCAACCTGGCCAGCACCTGCTCCAGCGTCGCTGTCCGGGCGAGCTCCTGCCGCCTGGCCTCCTGTTCACGGACAGCATTGCGCATATCGCCGGCACATGCCGCGGCCGAGCGGCCAGGCCGTGCGCCACGGGTGAGCTGCTCCAAGCTCCGCAGCTCGTCCTCGACGTTGTCCCGTTCTCCGCTGCGGCTGCCCGTCCGGACCAGCAGACCAGGAGCGAGCTCTTCGCATCGCGCCCAGACCTCGTCCACCGCCTTGTTGTTCGTCGAGGCGACCAGGACCGACTGCCCGGCCGCCCGCGCGGTGGCCACCGCGTTGACGATGAGCTGGCTCTTCCCGGTGCCAGGTGGTCCCGTCGCCACGGTAAGCCGCTGAGTCATGGCTGATCGGATCACGACTTCCTGGCCCTCGTTCAGCTCCAGCGGAGCGACGATATGGACATCGCGCCCAGCCGCTGTGGCTTCGACCCCGGCCCCCGACCCCCGGGCCAACACTCCGAGGGCAGTCTCCGGAATCTGCCGCACCGCCCTGCGCATCGAAGCGTAATCCTTGACAAGTTGCGCCGAGGCTGCAGAGTCACCGCGCACGGCGAAGACCATCGCGACATTACGCGCGCCCTCATGGGCAGCACGCAGGGAGGAGCCGTCGCCGAGAACACCAGGGTCCAGGTGCTCAGTGTCAGGCAGCCCCAACTGGTCCAGCAGACTGCGAATGTCACGCACCATCTCGTCGCGGAAACCAGGCCGCCAGTTCGGCTGGTACGTGGCCAGCAGCTCCTGGCCTTCGTCCTTGCCCAAACGCTCCAGGATCAGCTTCGGATGCGGGATGGCCGGCCCGATAGGTTCGGCCACGCTGCGCCCCTGAGTGTCCGTCGTAAGTTCGATCTGCTGCATGAGCAGCGGAGCGCAGACCTGCCGCCTCCCGTCGAACACCACCACCACGGGATAGCCGTACCAGAGGTCTGCGCCATCCTTGCTCGCCTGGTCGGCAAGCTGCACAACCTCGGTGGAAACCCGAGTAGAGGTCGCCGCTCCTGACAGTAAGGTCTCCTGCCCACCTGGCCAGACCGCGCGCGGCGGATCGTTGCCCATGAGCGGCAGGAGGTGGTCAGTGGAGTTCTCCTCACGCAAGCACTGCAGGTAGTAGTCGAAGAGCTTTGACCAGTCGGAGTCGGAGAAGGTGGTGTCGTCGTAAGCCGCCGCCATGGACTTGAGGGGTTCGAGCGCGACCGGGACGGTGGAGGCCCCAGTCGCAGCAGGAACGGTAGCTGGCAGCGGTCGGAGTGCGGGCACCTGCCGACCAACGGCGGCATTCGCCAGCCAGAGATCTCCGGTCACCTGCAGACTCGACTTGGTCGGCGTCTGCCGGGCCCCGTCCGGGTCTTCCCGAAGCGTCCGGCTCACGAATCGGAACAGGTCGTCGGCCGAAATCTTGCCGTCACCGTCGAGGTCACCCCGCCCGGAGTGCAACCCGTCGACCATCGCTGCTGTGAAGCGTGACGGCGCATCCGCAGCGCCCACGAAAGCCTGCTCCCACTGGTGTGAGGCTGTGATCACGTAGACGCCGCTCGCCTCGACAGTAGCGGAGGTGCGCTGCTGCGATGCGCCCTTGCTACGGAAGCCCTGGACGGCTGCGCCACTGAAGCAACAGTCGAGCAGCAGGACCTTCCGCCGGGCCGCACAAGCCTCCAGCTGCTCGGTGATGAAGGCAGCCTCAACACCGGTCTGTCGAAGCTGGTCTGCTCTTGTGTCCGAGGCGATGTAGTAGAGCTGGCCATCCTCGGTGTCGTACTCCCCATGGCCGCTGAAATAAACCACGACCAGCTCGTCGGGCTCACGATCGTTCAGGAACGCCTCGACCGACTGCCTGATCGCCGCCTTCGACGAATCCTCCACCCGAACGCAGTCCTCAAAGCGACCGACAGACGGCATCTCCAGGACCTGACTGAGGAAGTGCACGTCGGCTCGGACCGATGGCAACGGCGCAAAGGCCACATCCTGATAAACGGAGGTGCCAATGAGAAGCGCGTGCTGACGGCTCACGGAAGCACCTCCTCCGGAGGCTGCTCGCGGTCACGGTCGAGAAGCTGGTTCAGTTCCCGTCCGGATACTCCACCTCGAAGTTCAGCCACCGACCCGTCACTGAACTCCACCCGTGCGTAGCGGCTCTTACGGACCTCTACCCATCCCTTGATGACGGCCCGAAGTGCCGTGGCCGAACTGCCCGAGACGAGCAACACCACCTCCGGTGTCAGCGCACCCCCTTTGCTGCCTTGCGGCCCCGCACCGGGCTGCCGCCGGTCTGCGAAGCGTGTCGCAACACCCTCGACTCGGCCGAGGACGTCACGCAGCTCCCGCGCTTCGCGCTCGGCATGCGCCGGGTCCGCACCGAACACCTGTACTCGCACCGAACCGCCGTCGTCAGCCATGCTCTCCCTCAAAGTGGCCGGCTGAACCGCACAGCAGCGGTAGCCGGCGCCGATAGTCCGTATACGTAAGCCTAGCCACCCCGATGGGTGCTCATCTCAGCTATTCCAAAGTCCCTTGGCCTTTAGCCGCCACCGACCTGACGGTGGATCCACTACGCCCAGCAGCTCGTAAAGGGGTTCACCACCCGCTGCCCATCGCCCAAGGAGCTGGCGGTCGACCAGCAGGACCGCGTAGTCGGGCGCGTTCTTCAGCGCGTTCCGGGTGAAGCCACCATTGGTGATGATCAATGCAAGGTCTGCCTTGTGGATAGGACGGGCCGTACCGCTGACGACCTGAAGAACCTGGTCACCGACCTTCCCGCCTACGGTGGTGTGCTTGCACTGGACCACCACCCTCCTGCCCCAGGCATCGCTCCCGATGACATCGGCTCCGCGATCTCCCGCACCGCCGACCCGGTGAGCGCGGATGCCGTCCCGCCGCAAGAGGTCTCGCACGGTCTCCTCGAACTGCTGGTGCCCGAGATGGTCGATCTGGGATAGCGAGAGCCACGCCGGGCGGGCGACCAGGGCCCGACCACGCCACCGTACGCGGCGAACTGCGTAGCCCACTGCCACGGCGAAAACACACCCGATGACGGCCAACAGCCAGGCCTGGCGTTCAGCGAGGACCACGATTCCCTTCGCGATCAGGAGGACCACCGCCAGCCCGAGCAGCGGCAGCACCCACCACGGCAGGTCTCGAAGCCAATGGCTTCGAGAGACCAGTCCGCGCCTGCGGGTCCTGTTCCCGCCCCTGCTGCCAGTTGCCACCGCTGTCACCC
>NZ_JYJF01000144.1 GCF_000955975.1 Saccharothrix sp. ST-888 | reverse complement strand
ACCCGACCGGCCACGAACCCGACCGGCCACGAACCCGACCGGCCACGAACCCGACCGGCCACGAACCCGACCGGCCACGAACCCGACCGGCCACGAACCTGGCAGGCCGCAGACCTCGGGCCACGACTCCGTGGTGTGATCGCCGGGGTGATCACCGAGACGGAAGGGGGCGCTCCGTGGGGGCACTCGACGGGAAGACCGCGCTCGTCACCGGGGCGAGCCGCGGAATCGGCCGAGGCATCGCACGGCGTCTGGCCCAGGACGGTGCCCTCGTCGCCGTGCACTACGGCGGCAGTGAGGCGGCGGCCGACGAGACCGTCGCTCTGATCGAGCAGGCCGGCGGCCGCGCCTTCCCGGTCTGCGCCGAACTCGGTGTTCCCGACGACGTCGAGACGCTCTACGCCCGCTTCGACGCGGCACTCGACGGCCTCGGCGTGCGCCCCGGCCTCGACATCCTGGTCAACAACGCCGGCATCAGTGTCCCCGCCGGCATCGGCGAGGTGACCCCGGAGAACTTCGACCGGCTGGTCGCGGTCAATGCCAAGGCCCCGCTCTTCCTCGTCCAGCAGGGCCTGCCCCGGTTGCGGGACGGGGGGAGGATCGTCAACGTCTCCTCGGCAGCCACCAGGATCGCCTTCCCCGAGGGGGTGGCGTACGCGATGACCAAGGGTGCGCTGGAGACTCTCACCCTGGCGCTGGCCAAGGAGTTGGGCAGCCGAGGGATCACGGTCAACGCGGTGGCCCCGGGCTTCGTGGCCACGGATATGAACGCCCGTCGACGGACGACTCCCGAGGCGGTCGCGGTGCTGGAGGAGTACTCGGCCTTCAAACGGCTCGGTCAGGTCGAGGATGTGGCGGACATTGTCACCTTCCTCGCCTCGGACGGCTCCCGCTGGATCACCGGGCAGCGGATCGACGCGAGTGGTGGATCCCGGCTCTGACCCGGGTGCGGGCGTTCTGCCCGGCCTCCATGACGAGGGTGCCGGCTCGATGACCGAGCCGGCACCCTCTCGTCCTTCCGCTCCTGCGGTGTCCCGCCGGGGTGTCACACGGTGACGGCAACCCGTGCGGGCACCGAGACCGTGGCGGTGAAGACCGTCTGGTCGAACTGCTCACCGCGGACGGTCAACTGCCGGACGGCCGGGTCCGTCGTGGTCACCTCTTGGGCCTCGATCCAGCAGGGCGCGTCGTACTCCACGAACCGGGTGAAGCAGCTGTCCACCGAGGTGATCGTTTCGGTCTCCGGCGCCAGGATCCTGGCCGCCTGACGGGCCGCCTCGATGAGTACCATCCCGGGGAGGTGGTCGTTGGGGTGGTCGAAGAGGATCGGGTGCCGGACGTCCGCTCGCAACAGCCAGCGCTGCGGGACCCCGGTGGGGGCGAGCACGACGTCGGAGTCCACCCGGCGGCCGACAAGCGCGGGTTCCACCGGCGCGGGTAGCGCCGGTGAGCTCGGCTGCGCCAGCAGACGGCCGCCGCGTATTCGGTGGTAGACGGCCGGCCTGAGGAAGCTGGCGCGGGTCCGGGCGGTTGCCGCCCGGACGCCGTCGCGCAGGAACTCGGCCTCGTAGCAGACGGCGCTCAGCTGGCGCCCGCTGTGCCGGAGGTCGGTGGCGGTGACCGTCAGCTCCAGGTCGGCCGGCGTCCTCCCGACCTCCAGTCCCCGCAGATCGGTGTCGAAGTCCAACGTCTCCAGCAGGAAATAGCTGTCCATCGGTACGCCGAACTCGGCATGAGCAAGTAAGGTACCGACCTGTCGGATGGTTTCTGCGATGAGCACGGGGTCATGGTGAATGCCGTCAGGAGATGTGAAGAAACTGTGGCCTCTGGGCCACTGCGCGGAGGCGCTGAAGCGAGTGCTGTCGAGTCGGAACCAGCGAGTCAGCAGGACCTCGGCCACGGCGGCGCGGTGGACGAGTTCCTTGGGGACAGTGGCAGTGAAGTGCGTCATTGCCGCGGGCAGCCGGGTCGGACTGTAGCCAAAGGGTGGACTGAACAGCGCGCAGTCTGGAGCTGCAGCGACGGATGGCGACTCGATCATGTCCCCTCCCCCGAGGATCACGAAGAGTGTGGGTCAGGGCCCTCATGGCCCTGCGGTCACAATACAGGTCAGCCGGTTTATTTGTGAGTCGTTCCGCCGCTCAATCTTGTGGCAAGAGGCGGGACGCGGTGCAGTGAGTACGACAGGAGAGCCCTGATGGCACAACAGGAGCGCGCGATCCGCACGCGCCAGGTGATCTTGCAGGGGGCTGCGGAAGTCTTCGACGAGTTCGGTTACGACGCGGCATCCATCAAGCAGATCCTCGCGAGGGTGCAGGTGACGAAGGGTGCGCTGTACTTCCACTTCCCCTCCAAGGAGGCGCTGGCCAGAGGGGTGATGCAGGAGCAGACCCTGCACCTCCGCTTGGCTCAGAACGCCTCCAAGCTACAGCAGTTGGTGGATGTCACGATGGCCGTGGCGCATGCTCTGCCGGGGGACGCGATGCTGCGGGCCGGGGTCAGGCTCGCCCTGGAGCGCGGGTCGGTGGACTTCACCGACAGCAATCCGCTGCTCGCCTGGGCCGACGTCTGCGGGGGCCTGGTCGAGGAGGCCAAGGCGCAGGGCGAGACGCTGCCCCAGGTCGACGCCAAGGAGACCGCTGAGCTGGTGGTCGGCTGTTTCAACGGTATCCAGTCGTTCTCCCAGGTCGTCTCCGGAATGGCGGATCTGGAGCGGCGCATCTCGATCCTGTGGCAGCACCTCCTGCCATGCGTGGCGACACCGTCCACGCTGGCGCGGTTGGACACGGCGCCGGGCCGGGGGGCTCGCGCCTTGCTCCCGCCGGAAGACGGCGGCAGCGAGCTGTTCCAGTAGGAAGCGTTCCGGTTGAGGGCGCGACGTGTAGCGCGTCGCGCCCTCTCGCTTGTCATGTCCGGTGCGCGAAAGCGGAGTTGGACCCTAGGCGGGTGTGGCGTCCAGCCGGGAACAGCCCGCCGTGCCCGGCTCGGGGGACATGGCGTCCGGAGCCGGAAACGGCGGGTCCGGTTCGAGGTTCGACCCCGAGGCGTCCAGCCGAGCCAGCTCCTCGGGCGGCACCAGGGCCGGGAGCACGGCCCGCCAGAGCCGGGTGATCACCTCGCGGTCCAGCCACTGCGAGTCCTGCCGTGCCAGCACCTCGACGCCCGTCACGGCGGCGGCGAGCAGGGTGGCCGTCACCTCCACCGGGGCGTCCGTGCGAACCTCCCGCCGGTCGGCCGCGCGCTTCAGCAGCAGCCGCACCATCAGCACCCAACTGGTCTGGGGCGATGGGCAGATGGACGCATCCAGGCCGGGGTCGCCGGTCAGCCGGAGGCCGGCCCTGAACACCACGTCGTCATCGACCCTGCGGGCCAGGCCGTGGCACAGGTCGATCAGGTACTGGATGGTCGAGCCGCCCGACCCGCGGGCCTCGCGGATGCTCTCCCGCAGCCCGTCCCGGGAGCCGGCCAGGACCGCCTCCGCCAGCTGCTCCTTGGAGCCGAAGTGGAAGTACAGGGCGCCCTTCGACATGCCCGAGAGCCTGGTGACGTCCCCCAGTCCGGTCATCGTGTAGCCGTCGGCGTCGAAGGAGGCGGCGGCGGCCTCAACCAGTAACTGCCTGGTGCGTTCGGCCCGTTCCTGGCGGGGCATGGCCTCTCCCTCGTGCTGGGCGGCCGGGCGGCGGAGGTGGGTGGCCGGCCGGGTTGCAGAGCCCGTCACTCCGCTGTACGGCCGGCTGCCGCTCGGTTGCGGGTGACGCAGATGTGCGTGTACGGCAGCTTAACAAACCAACTGTGCGGTATCACGCTCTTCCGGGCAGGTTCTCCGAATCTCCATAAAGGTTCTGACGAAGTATTCAAAACCAACCAGTCGGTTCGGTATCGTGACTCCCTGCCAGCACCACACGTCTGGCCTCCCGGCGTCACGCCCGGAGGTGCGAGTGCAACCGCAGAAGAGGGGGACGGGGGCTGTGGAGCGGATCGAGAAGGATGTTCCGGACAGAATCTGGGGGGACGTGGCGGACGACT
Organism: Saccharothrix sp. ST-888; assembly: GCF_000955975.1. Classification (GTDB taxonomy): domain Bacteria; phylum Actinomycetota; class Actinomycetes; order Streptomycetales; family Streptomycetaceae; genus Kitasatospora. The sequence continues at coordinate 10,054 of NZ_JYJF01000144.1, read as the reverse complement.
TCGTCACGGATTTCTCCCGCCGGATGCTCGCCTCACTGAAGCGCCGTGACCAGCGGGCCCGTGGAGAGTGGTACATCTCCGGGCTGCTGTCGGTGCCGGGGCGCAAGTCGATGCGAGCGCTCGCCTCCGTGGCCGGTTACGGCGCTGCCGAGCAGAGCCTGCACCACTTCATCAGCGACTCCTCGTGGTCCTGGGACAAGGTCAGGTACACGCTGGCCCGCCACTTGGACCGCGTGGTGCTGCCGCAGGCCTGGGTGCTGAGCTCGATGGCCGTCCCGAAGGCCGGTGCGCACTCCGTCGGAGTCGAGGAGTCCTTCCGCACCGAGCTCGGACGGGTCGTCAACAGCCAGCAGGCGTACGGGGTGTGGCTCGCCAACGAGGACATGAGCGCCCCGGTGAACTGGGGGCTCTTCCTGCCCCCGGGGTGGCTGGACAACGAGGAGCGCCGCCGGCGCGCCAAGATACCGGACGAGGTGGCCGCGGCCAGCCCCGAACTGTGCGCCGTCAACACCGTGGTGGAACTCGCCGGCCCGGACTGGGGCCTGCGCCGCCGCCCGGCCGTGCTGGACGCCCGCGAACTGGACGCCACCGCGCTGGTCGAGGAGTTCACCCGCCGGGGCGTGCCCTTCGTGATGCGGGTCGGCGGTGCCACCAGGCTGGTCGGCTTCGACCTCAGTCTGCCGGGCCGTGGCGAACGGCTCTTCCAGGCGCAGCAGTTGATCGAGTGGGCGAAGCGGTTCTCCCGGCCGGTGGGCTGGGTCGACCCGGACTACTCGATCACCCGCTCGATCCTGGTCAGCGGCACCCGGGTGACCATGCCCTCGATCCGCCGCCCCGGTTCGCCCGGTCTGCCCGAGCGGGCGCTGACCCTGGTCGGCGGCTGGTCGGGGTCCAAGGGGCAGCCGCCGGAGCTGTGGCTCTCCAACATGGTGGAGGTGCCGCCGGTGGCGCTGCTGCGCCTGGGCCGGCTCACCCGCCGGGTGGCCAAGGACTTCTCCGAGGTCAGCGCCAAGGTCGGGATGCGCGACTTCGAGGGCCGCAGCTACGCGGGCTGGCACCGCCACGCGACCCTGTGCTCGGTCGCCCACGCGATCTCGGTCCTCTCCTCGGCCCGCCGCCAGGGCTTCGACAAGTCCCAGGAACTCTCCGCCTAGCGGCCCTGCGGACCAGCCGGACCAGGGGCACGGGGAGTTGCGCACATCGGAGGAGAACACGGTCGGCCCGGCCCGCTCGCGGCCACCCCGCGGGGGCGACGGCCTGCCGGACCAGGGGCGCGGGGAACCGCGTGCATCGGAGAGCGCCGGGCCGCGCCGGCCCGTGGGGGAGCAGAGCGCATCGCTCCACCGGGGGCCGGCGAGGTGCAGCCGGCCCACCGGGCCCGCTCGAAGGCGGTCGCGCACGTCCCCGCGCCCCGCCGGGGTCCGCCCCGGCCTCGAAAGCGCGGTTCCCCCGAGACCTGTCCCCGAAAGGCCCGTCCCTGAAAGGCCGGTTCCCTCAAGATCCGTCCCCGAAAGCCCGGCCGCTGGAGGCCGCCCTCGGCGGACGGCTCAGCCCGCGCGGCGGGCCAGTTCGGTCTGTCCGGCCTCGCGCATGGCGTCCACCGGTACGTCGCTCCGCCCGGTGATCAACTCGACCTGCCGGGCGGCCTGGTGGACCAGCATCGACAGCCCGTCCACCACCGTGCTGCCGGCGAACCCGGCGGCCTTGGCGAGCCGGGTCGGCCAGGCCGAGGGGACCACGTCCAGGACTGCCGCCCGTGAGTGCACGATCGCGGCCGCGTACGGATCGGCGGCCCCGGCCGGCAGTGTCGAGATGACCAGCCCGGCGCTGTGCAGCAGTTCGTCGAGCCGGTCGAAGGTGTGGACGTCCACGGCCATGCCCAGTCGTCCGGCCGCCGCGGCGGCCTCGGCCGCGCGCCGTTGTTCCCGGACCACCAGGCTGGGTTCCCTGATCCCGAGGTCGCGCAGGGCGGCGAGGGCCGAGGAGGCGGTGGCGCCGCCGCCCAGCACCAGGGCCGAGGCGGGGGTGTCCACCCCGGCCTCGCGCAGTGCGAGGGTGATCCCGTGGGCGTCGGTGTTGTCGCCGAAGCTGCGGCCCTTGCGGAAGACGACCGTGTTCACGCCGCCGACGTCCAGCGCGAGATCGGTGACGTCGTCGAGCCACGGCAGGGCGGCGCGCTTGAGCGGCATGGCGAGCGTGAGACCGGCCCAGGTGCCGTTCCGGGCGTCGAGCATCCCGTACAGCGTGGTTTCGTCGCACTCGATCGCCTCGAAGCCCCAGTTGAGGCCCATGGCCGCGTAGGCGGCCCGGTGCAGGGTGGGTGAGAGGGACTGGTCGACCGGGGAGCCGAGCACCGCCGCGCGGGTGGCTGCCTGGCGGGACAACCTCGTGTGGTCCACCACTGACTTGTGATCTGCACGCATGGTCGGTGGTACTCCTTCTGCAGAGGTGGGGACGGGGTCGGACTGGGTTCGACCCGCCATCTCCCCCTGGTGCTTCTCAGCTTAGGCAGCCGGTCGCTCTCCTAAAGGAACGCGTTGACACAGAGTCATCTCTGTCTGCGATTCGACACATATCCTGCCGTACTCCATCAGATTACGAGGGCCTCGCAGGCCCCCTCCGCCGTGTCCCCGACGACTCTGTTTAACAAGGAATTGTCATGGCGTTTCACACATCTGACACGATCAGCCATGGACGGTTGATCGAATCTTCACAACCTCTGCATGGTTTCGGCCTGGCCGACTGGATCCAGCCGGTCGTGGCTGACGCAGGAGGAACGGGGAGCGATGCTGTCACGGAGAAATGCCCTCAAAGCCGGCGTGACCACCGGGATGGTCGGTGGCGCGGGTCTGCTGGTGCCGTACCTGCCGCACGCCGCGGCCGACACCAGCGGCACCGCGGACGCCGGTACGCCCGGACCCACCGCGACCGGTACGGTGCCGCCCGCGGTGATCCCGCAGTTCGCCGTCCCGCTGACCGTTCCGCCGGTGCTCTCCCCGACCTCCACGTCGGCCACCACGGACTACTACACGGTGACGATGCAGAAGGCGTACACCACGATCGTCCCCGGGACGAAGACCGAGGTGTACACCTACAACGGCAGCTTCCCCGGGCCGACCATCAAGGCCAGGTTCCAGCGGCGGGTGGTGGTCAAGCAGATCAACAACCTCGGCACCCCGGTCTCGGTCCACCTGCACGGCGGCAACGTCCCGCAGGACAGCGACGGTTCGCCGATGAACCTGATCGCTCCCGGCGGGGCGAGGAACTACACCTACCCGAACGACCAGGACAACGCGACGCTCTGGATCCACGACCACGCCCACCACATGGAGTCCGAGAACGTCTACCGGGGCCTGACCTCGCTGTACCTGCTCTGCGACGACCTGGAGCGCTCGCTCCCGCTGCCCGGCGGGGAGTACGACGTCCCGCTGATCCTGCGCGACGGCCGGTTCGGCGCCAACGGCCAGTTGATCTACGAGCTGGACGACCACCTGCTGCGCAACACCATCCTGGTGAACGGCCGCCCGTGGCCCTACTTCCAGGTGGCGGCGCGCAAGTACCGCTTCCGGATCCTGAACGGCAGCAACTCGCGGATCTTCTCGCTGGCGCTGTCCGACGGCACCTCGTTCGTGCAGATCGGTTCGGACGGCGGCCTGCTGGAGAAGCCGAACGCCACCGCCAACCTGATGCTCTCGCCGGGCGAGCGCGCCGATGTGGTGATCGACTTCTCCAGGTACCCGATCGGCACCCGGCTGGTGCTGACCAACCCCGGGATGCCGGGGCCGCCGGAGATCGGCCAGGTGCTGCGCTTCGACGTCACCCGCACCGCGCCCGACCCGAGCGAAGTTCCGGACCGGCTCGGCGAGTTGGCGGCTCCGCAGCTCGCAACCGTGAACCGCAGCTTCGTCCTGCGGATGGACGAGGACGGCCGGCCGAACGCCGCCGCCTACATCAACGACAAGACCTACGACGCCAACCGGATCGACACCCAGATCGCCTGGGGCACCACCGAGGTCTGGACGGTCAGCAACGCCAACCAGTATGCGCCGCACAACTTCCACCTGCACCAGGTGCAGTTCCGGGTGCTGGAGCGCAACGGGAAGGCCCCCGACCCGTCCGAGGGCGGCCTCAAGGACACCGTCCGGCTCTTCCCCGGAGAGGCCGTCAAACTGCTGATCACCTTCGACAGTTACGAGGGCGTCTACCCCTACCACTGCCACCTCTTCGACCACGGGGCGATGGGGATGATGGGCAACATGCAGATCAGCTGAACGGGCGCCGTGCCCCAGGTGCCGGCCGGCCCAAGTCCCTTGCTTCCGCAGGGCGGAAGCAAGGTGATGAAGTCACCGCGGCAGGTTTGCCGGTCCCCGCCGGGGCGGGCGACAGTCGAGCGAGGACTTCTCTGCATCCGTCCATCAGTTACACCCGAAATGGAGTGCGGACGTGACCAACGTCGCCGTCATCTACTACTCGTCCACCGGGCACACCCACACCCTGGCCGCGGCGGCTGCGGAGGCCGCCGAGAAGGCCGGCGCCGAGGTCCGTCTGCGCAAGGTCCGCGAGCTCGCCCCCGAGGGCGCGATCGCGAGCAACCAGGCCTGGGCCGAGCACGTCGCCGCCACCGCCGACGTCGAGGAGGCCACCCTGGCCGACCTGGAGTGGGCGGACGTCATCCTGTTCGGCACCCCGACCCGCTTCGGTCTGCCGGCCGCTCAGCTCAAGCAGTTCATCGACACCGCCGGCGGCCTGTGGTTCCAGGGCAAGCTGGTGAACAAGGTGGCCTCCTCCTTCGTCTCCACCAGCCAGGTCCACGGCGGCCAGGAGAGCACCCTGCTGGCCCTCAACAACACCTTCTACCACTGGGGCGCGATCATCGTGGCCCCGGGCTGGGCGGACCCGATCCAGTTCGCCGAGAGCAACGGCAACCCCTACGGTGCCAGCCACGTCTCGAACAACACCAACCCGCCCGGCGAGGAGAACATCGGCTCGGTCGAGTTCCAGGCCCGCCGCGCGGTCGAGATCGCCACGGCGCTGAAGATCGGCCTGCAGGCCGCCTGATCCGCCGCACCCGCTCCACGCGCAAGGGGATTCCGGTTCGCCGGAGTCCTCTTGCGCCGTTTTCGGCCCGCACCGCTTCTCCGGTGGACATCGCGAGCAGCTGACGAAGTCGACCAAGGCCTGTTGCCGCATTCGCCCCGGCTGGCGCAGAGTTTTACCGGAAAAGGATTCCGGCGGGTTCGGCAGGGGGAGTTCGATGTCGGCGATGGTGATCTCCTGGGATGTTCCGGTGAATACCGGCAGCGCTCAGGACACGGCGCGGATAACCGCGATCCAGCTCTGGGAACAGCTCCTCCGCAAAGCCGAGAATCCGGTCCCGTACGTCCCCGCGATCACCGAGTGCACGATTCTGGACCGCTTTCCCGGTGGTTTCACCCGGGAGATCGTCCGGGACGGCAGCTGGGTGTTCCAGCGGGTCGAGATCGAACCGGGCGAGTCGATCGTCTACCACCAGCCGGGCGACCCGGACGTCGAATCCATCGTCAACCAGGTGGGCCGGGACGACGACGGCGGCCCGACGCTGACCATTTCCGTGAACCTCGCCCCGGAGGGCATCGAGAAGATGATCCGGGAGAGCCGGTTCCTCGAGGCCACCGATGCCTATTTCACCGACGCGCTGCGGGCAGTGGTCGATGAGATCCGGGCCACCGCGGGTGAACTCACCGGTCTGCCCGCAGCGGCGTGACACCGCCCGCGCTCGTCTTCGGGCGCTCCTGACCCGCGCCCCGCGGAGCGCGCACAGCACCAGCCCCCATCACAGGAGGAACCTGATGACCGCACGATTCGCCGGCAAGGTCGCCCTGGTCACCGGAGGCGGCACCGGCATCGGCCGGGCCACCGCGCTGGCCTTCGCCCGTGAGGGTGCCACGGTGATGGTGGCCGGGCGAGAACCATACGAGCTGATGGAGACCGTCGGGCTGATCGAGAAGGAGGGCGGCGTCGTCGACGCCATCCCCGCCGACGTCACCCACAGCATGGACGTCATGAAGGTGATCCGCACCACCGTCGAACGCCACGGCCGCCTGGACATCGCCTTCAACAACACCGGCGCCAGGGGCAACCCGAGCCCGCTCGCCGAGGTCTGCGAGGCCGCCTGGGGCGACCTGCTCTCCGCCAACCTGACGGCGGTCTGGCAGCTGATGAAGCACGAGATCGCCTTCATGAAGGACAACGGCGGCGGCGTCATCATCAACACCGCGGCCAACGTCGGCCTGCACGCCCGCAACACCGGCTTCGGCGCCTTCGCCGCCTCCACCGCGGCGCTCTCCACCCTGACCAGCGCCGCCGCCCAGGAGTACATTGCCGACGGCATCCGGATCAACGCGATCAGCCCCGGCTCGGTCGACCCCGAGCTGGAGCGCAGTCTCGCCGAGCAGGCCGTGCCGGCCGGGCCCGCCACCTGGGCCGGTGCCGACCTGCCGACCGACCGGATCGCCAAGACCGACGAGGTCGCCTCCACCATCCTCTGGCTGGCCAGCGACGACGCCGCCTTCGTGGTCGGGCACGACATGGTGCTCGACGTCGCGGTCACCTTCTGATGAGTGACATCCTGCGCAGACTGTCCCGCGAAGGCGTGTCGGTCTGGCTCGACGACATCAGCCGGGAACGGCTGGCCGGCGGAGGGCTCGCGCGACTGGTCCGCGAGCGCCACGTGGTCGGGGTCACCTCCAACCCGACCATCTTCGCCCAGGCCCTGGCGTCCGCCCGCAGCGCCTGCTCTGGGCCTCCACCGGCGTCAAGGACCCCGGCTACCCCGACACCAGGTACGTGGACGAGCTGATCGCCCCGGACACCGTGAACACCATGCCGGAGGCCACCCTGGACGCGGTCGCCGACCACGGCCGGGTGCTGTGCCGCCACCGGATGGAGCGGTACTACGCCGACGCCCAGCGGGTGAGGGACTACCTGAACTGGTTCGAGATCTCCTACCCGGAGCTGCTCGAAACCCTGGAGCAGGACGGCCTGGAGAGGTTCGACACCTCCTGGGCCGAGCTGCTGGACGAGATCGCCGTCCAGCTCGACAAGCGCCGCTGAGAACCGCCGGCCGGCCGTTGCCGGAACCGCGCAGACCGCAGCCAGACCGAGGACCGCAGAGCGATGACCGGAGCCAAGCCGTGACAGGTAAGACCGCCAGGATCCCCGGGTCGAAGAGCATCACCAACCGGGTGCTGCTGCTCGCCGCAGCGGCCACCGGCCGCACCCGGCTGCTCGACCCGCTGGAGAGCGACGACACCGTCGCCTTCCGCACCGCGCTCACCGACATCGGTCTGGACGTCACCGTGGACGGCGCCCACTGGGAGGTCCAGGGCTGCGGCCACGGACCGGCGGGCCCGGCCCGGATCTGGTGCAACGACGCGGGCACCGCCGCCCGCTTCCTGCCGGTCCTCGCGGCCACCGGCGACGGCGAGTTCCTCTTCGAGGGCTCCGCCCAGCTGACCGCCCGCCCGCTGGGCCCGCTCACCCGGGCCCTGGCCGAACTCGGCGCCGAGGTCGAGGCGGGCCCCGGCGGCGGCCTGCCGCTGCGGATCGCCGCCCGAGGACTGCGCGGCGGCGACCTCCGGCTGGACTCCTCCACCAGCAGCCAGTACCTGACCGGCCTGCTGCTCTCCGCCCCGCTGATGCAGGAGCCGCTGACCGTCACCGTCTCCGGCCTGGTCTCCCGCCCGTACATCGAGATGACCATCGCCCTGATCCGCCGCTTCGGCGGCCAGGTGACGGCCACTCAGAACCCGGACGGCGAGCTGGTGCTGCGGGTCGGCACCGGCGGCTACACCGCGACCGAGCTGCGGATCGAGCCGGACGCCTCCACCGCCTCGTACGTCTTCGCCGCCGCGGCGATCACCGGGGAGCGGGTGACCGTACCCCACCTGGGCCGCGGCAGCCTCCAGGGCGACCTGCACTTCGTCGACGTGCTGGCCAAGGCGGGCGCCCGGGTGGAGATCGGCGAGGACGCCACCACCGTCACCGGCGGCGGGCAGCTGCGCGGCGGCTTCGAGGCCGACATGGGGGACATCTCCGACACCTTCATGACCATGGCCGCGATCGCCCCGCTCGCCGACGCGCCGATCACCATCCACGGCATCGCCCACGCCCGGCTGAAGGAGTCCGACCGGATCGCCGCCGTCGCCCAGAACCTGCGCGCCCTCGGCATCCGGGTGGAGGAGGGTCCGGACCGGATCACCGTCCACCCGGGCACCCCGGGTCCGGCCACCATCGCCTGCCACCGCGACCACCGCATCGCGATGGCCTTCTCGGTGCTCGGCCTCCGGTCCCCGGGCATCGTCCTCGACGACCCCCACTGCGTGGCCAAGACCTTCCCCGACTTCCACCACGAACTCCGGCGCCTCTTCGGAGATCAGGCCCGCTAGCGCGATCCGCCGGTCCCGGCAGGACGAAGTCGCCTTCCGCTCCGCGCAGTTCCCGCGCCCCGGCGGGGTGGGCCCTGCCCCCGGGAGCCCGCACGGCCGACCCCCCAAGCCCACGATTCGCCGGCCACCGGCCGGACGACACACGAGAGGAACACGAGCCAGGATGGCGAAGATAGTCATTGCCGGCGGCGGCATCGGCGGGCTGGCGACCGCGCTCAGCATCTCCCGCCAGGGCCACCGGGTGGTGGTGCTGGAGTCCCGCGACACCTTCACCGAGATCGGCGCGGGCATCCAGCTGGGCCCGAACGCCTTCTACGCCCTCGACCGGCTCGGAGTCGGCGACGAGGTCCGCGAACGCGCCGTCTTCATCGACGAGTTGCGCTTCATGGACGGTACGACCAGCGAGCAGGTCGCCTCCATGCCGCTCACCGGCGACTACCGCACCCGCTTCGGCAACCCGTACGCGGTGGTCCACCGGATCGACATCTACGAGCCGCTGCTGGACGCCTGCCGCGCCCTGGACACCGTCGAGCTGCGCACCGACGCCAAGCTGACCCACTACTCGCAGGACGCCTCCGGCGTCACCGCCCACCTCGCCTCGGGCGAGGAGGTCCGCGGCGACGCCCTGATCGGTGCGGACGGCATCAACTCCTATGTCCGCAAGCAGATGATCGGCGACGGCTACCCGAAGGTCTCGGGCCACACCATCTACCGCTCGGTGATCCCGATGGAGAAGGTGCCCGAGGAGCTGCGCTGGAACACCGTCACCCTGTGGGCCGGGCCGAAGTGGCACTTCGTCCACTACCCGATCGGCAGCGGCAAGTACTTCAACCTGGCCGCCACCCGGGACGACGCCGCGACCGAGGCCGTGATCGGCAAGCCGGTGGAGAAGGACTTCGTACTGAACGAGTTCCCCGACCTCGGTGAAATCCCGCGCCAGCTCCTGGAGTTGGGCGAGGACTGGAAGTCCTGGGTGCTCTGCGACCGCGACCCGGTCGAGAAGTGGACCGACGGCCGGGTGGTCCTGATCGGCGACGCCGCGCACCCGATGCTCCAGTACGCCGCCCAGGGCGCCTGCCAGGCCCTGGAGGACGCGGTCTGGCTCGGCGACCTGGTCGGCACCGACCCGGCCGACTTCGAGCAGCGCTTCGAGAAGTTCAACGGCGAGCGCAGCGAGCGCACCGGCGCCACCCAGCTGACCGCCCGCGAGATGGGCAGGCAGCTCTACCACCCGATCGGCGCGGCGGCGAAGGAGCGCAACGCCATGCTCTCCGCCTTCACCCCCGAGGAGCTGTACCAGAAGGTCGAGTGGCTGCACGGCGGCAAGGCCGGCCTGCCCCTCGACGGCGAAGGCCGATGACCGTGGGCAGTCTGCGCTGGCTGACGGCGGGGGAGTCGCACGGTCCCGCACTGGTCGCGACGCTGGAGGGTCTGCCGGCCGGGGTGCCGGTGACCACCGCGATGGTGGCGGATGCGCTGGCCCGGCGGCGGCTCGGTTACGGCCGGGGTGCCCGGATGAAGTTCGAGCGGGACGAGGTCACGTTTCTCGGTGGTGTCCGGCACGGGCTGACGATGGGCAGTCCGGTGGCGGTGATGGTGGGCAACACCGAGTGGCCGAAGTGGGAGCT
>NZ_JYJF01000143.1 GCF_000955975.1 Saccharothrix sp. ST-888 | reverse complement strand
ACTGGATCCTGCCCTTGGCGTCCTGGTGCACGACCAGGTCGCCGCCGAGCACCGGCAGGCCGCCGAGGGTGCGCTCGTAGCGCAGGTGGCGGGTGCCGTCGGCGTCGACGACGGCGTCCTTGGCGACCAGCTTCTCCTGGCTGCCGAGGTCCAGGGCCTTGGCGGTGGCCTGGGCCTGGGAGTCGGCGAGAGCGATCAGCTGGGCGGGCTGCTGAGCGGTCACCGCGTCATCGGCGGTGAAGGGCAGCGCCTGCGCCGTCCCGGAGCTGACCTGGATCGCTGCGGCGAGGACTGCCGAGGCGGAGAGGACAGCGCTGAGCTTTCGCTTCAACTAGGGATTCCTTCCATGTCAACCGCCAATGCGCGGTTGTGCCGCGTTCCGGGGCGCCAGGGATTGGTGCCGACTTGGGCGAAACGGGCGTGGGGTGTGTGCCGCTCCGGGCGGCCGGGCGGCAGTGACCGCAGTGGTGGGGCGGCCGGTGCCGTACGGAACAGGCGGCATGACCGGACATGCCGATGGAGTGACAAATATTTAGCAGGAGTTGGCAGAAAAGCGCCATGTCATTACGGTGTGATGGGCCCTGAAAGAGCATCAGATTGCCGGATGAATCGGGCATATCACCGAGCCGGTGTGGCGGCATTTGAACAAATCGAGACCTTGCGGTCGGCGAATTCGAGCGGCCGGGATCCGACTGGGATCTGACTGGGATCTGACCGGGATCCGACCGGGATCATTGGGCGCGGGATCGGCACGGAAATGCACAGGCCCTATGTCCCGGTTCGTGACGGCGGCCGACCCCCGGGTCGGGCGGGCCGTCCATCATCGTGGACATCCGGGACCTGCGTCCGGGCCCGCCGGTACGGTGGTGAGGTGGCCAAGCCCCTAGCTCTCGACTTCGACCCGATCGCCCGCGCCGACGAACTCTGGACCCGTCGGTGGGGAAGTGTCCCCGCCATGGCGGCGATCACCTCGGTGATGCGCGCACACCAGATCCTGCTCTCCCGGGTGGATGCGGTGGTCAAACCGTTCGGGCTGACGTTCGCCCGGTACGAGGCGCTGGTGCTGCTCACGTTCAGCCGGACCGGCGAGCTCTCGCTCTCCAAGATCGGTGAGCGGCTGATGGTCCACCCGACCAGCGTCACCAACACCATCGTCCGGCTGGAGAGCGCCGGCCTGGTCTCCCGCCGCCCCAACCCGCTGGACGGCCGGGGGGTGCTCGCGACGATCACCGAGCGCGGCCGGGCCGTGGTCGAGGAGGCCACCCGGGCGCTGATGGCGATGGACTTCGGGCTGGAGGGCTACGACGAGGACCAGTGCGGGCAGGTGTTCGAGCTGCTCAGGCCGCTGCGGGTGGCAGCCGGGGACTTCGCCCCGCCCACGGAGTAGGGGTGCCGCAAATACCCCCGAAGCGGGCGGTTACTCTCGATGGCATGAAGCAGAGTGTGCTGACCCGCTACCGGACGATGGCCTATGTCACGGGCGTCCTCCTGATCCTGCTGACCCTCGGCGTGATCGCCAAGTACGTGCTCGACATCTCGGGTGCGGCGGGCTTCACCACCGCCGCCGGTATCGCGCACGGCTGGCTGTTCGTCGTCTACGTGGTGCTCGCCTTCGACCTGGGCACCAAGGCGAAGTGGCCGATCGGCAAGCTGGTCTGGGTGCTGCTGGCCGGCACGATCCCGACCGCGGTCTTCTTCGTCGAGCGCAAGGTCTCCCGCGAGGTGGCACCGCTGGTCGCCACCCCGGAGCCGGTCGGCGCCTGACCGTCTCGACCAGGGGCGCCCCCTCCCGTAGCGGAGGGGGCGCCTTTTCGCGTATCCGCTTCCGGGGCGGGTCGGCCATCGACAGATAGTAGGACGTCCGAGTAAATTGGTAGGACGTCCTACTAGCTGTGTCGTCCCCACCCGGTGGCGGCCGTACGGAGTGGAGTGCGGAGTCGATGGACGCCGACGAGATCGAGGCCGGCCGCCGGCGCTGGCAGCAGCGGTACGACAAGGCGCGCAAGCGCGACGCGGACTTCACCACCCTGAGCGGCGACGAGGTGGAGCCGGTCTACGGCCCGCCCGCCGGGCAGCCGTACGAGGGGTTCGAGCGGATCGGCTGGCCCGGGGAGTATCCCTACACCCGCGGCCTGCACCCCACCGGCTACCGCGGCCGGACGTGGACGATAAGGCAGTTCGCCGGGTTCGGTAACGCCCGGCAGACCAACGAGCGCTACCGGATGATCCTGGAGGCCGGCGGCGGTGGCCTGTCGGTCGCCTTCGACATGCCGACCCTGATGGGCTACGACTCCGACGACGGCAAGTCGCTCGGCGAGGTCGGCCACTGCGGTGTCGCCATCGACTCCGCCGCCGACATGGACGTGCTCTTCGACGGCATCCCGCTCGGCGAGGTCACCACCTCGATGACGATCAGCGGCCCGGCCGTCCCGATCTTCTGCATGTACCTGGTCGCCGCCGAGCGCCAGGGCGTCGACCCGGGCGTGCTCAACGGCACCCTGCAGACCGACATCTTCAAGGAGTACATCGCGCAGAAGGAGTGGCTCTTCGCCCCCGAGCCGCACCTGCGCCTGATCGGCGACCTGATGGCGTACTGCGCCGCCAACATCCCTGCCTACAAGCCCCTTTCGGTCTCCGGCTACCACATCCGGGAGGCCGGGGCGACGGCCGCGCAGGAGCTCGCCTACACCCTGGCGGACGGCTTCGGCTACGTGGAGCTGGGCCTCTCCCGGGGCCTGGACGTGGACGTCTTCGCACCCGGACTCTCGTTCTTCTTCGACGCCCACCTGGACTTCTTCGAGGAGATCGCCAAGTTCCGCGCCGCCCGCCGGATCTGGGCCCGCTGGATGCGCGACCGCTACGGCGCCAAGACCGACAAGGCCCAGTGGCTGCGTTTCCACACCCAGACCGCCGGTGTCTCGCTCACCGCCCAGCAGCCGTACAACAACGTGGTGCGCACGGCGGTCGAGGCGCTCTCGGCGGTCCTCGGCGGCACCAACTCGCTGCACACCAACGCGCTGGACGAGACCCTCGCGCTGCCCTCCGAGCAGGCCGCCGAGATCGCGCTGCGGACCCAGCAGGTGCTGATGGAGGAGACCGGCGTCGCCAACGTCGCCGACCCGCTGGGTGGCTCCTGGTACGTCGAGGCGCTCACCGACCGGATCGAGGCCCAGGCCGAGGCGATCTTCCAGCAGATCTTGGACAAGAGCCGTCTCGACAAGGCCACCGCCGACCACCCGATCGGGCCGATGACCTCCGGCATCCTGCGCGGCATCGAGGAGGGCTGGTTCACCGGCGAGATCGCCGAGGCCGCCTTCCAGTACCAGCAGGCGCTGGAGAAGGGCGAGAAGCGCGTGGTCGGCGTCAACTGCCACCCGGGCAGCGTCACCCCCGAGCTGGAGATCCTCCGGGTCAGCCACGAGGTCGAGCGCGAGCAGGTCCGGGTGCTCGGCGCCCGCAAGGCCGCCCGCGACGAGGCCGCGGTCCGGGCCGGAGTGGACGCCATGCTCGACGCCGCCCGCTCGGGCGAGAACATGATCCCGCCGATGCTCACCGCGATCCGCGCGGAGGCCACCCTCGGCGAGATCTGCAACGCCCTCCGCGCCGAGTGGGGCATCTACCGGGAGACCGCGGCCTTCTGACGCTCCAGAGCAAGTCGCACCATCGGGGGCGCGGGGAACTGCGCGACCAACCTTGCACGGAGGTGCAGGGCTTCTCGCGCAGTTCCCCGCGCCCCCGAGACAGTGCAAGTTCGGGTTCGCCGGAGCCGCTACGGCCGTGCATGGTCGGCCGCGCCGTTCCCCGCGCCCCTGAGGAGCTGCCCGACTGCCCCTGAGAGACCAGCTCCCCTGAGCGACCAGCTTCCCTAGAAGGTGAGGCGGAAGAGCGCGCCCCCGCCCGGGGCGGCCTCGGCGGTGAGGTCGGCCCCGTGGGCGCGGGCGATCTGGCGAGCCATCGCCAGCCCCAGGCCGGAGCCGGGCAGGGCGCGTGCGGCGGAGGCGCGGTAGAACCGGTCGAAGACGTACGGGAGGTCCTCCGGTGCGATGCCCGGGCCGTGGTCGCGGACGGTCAGCCCCCGATCGGTCAGCGTCACCTCCACCGGGCCGCCCGGCGGGCTGAACTTCGCCGCGTTGTCGAGCAGGTTGCCCACCAGCCGCACCAGTCGGGCGGGCACCCCGGGCAGTGTTGGGTCACCCTGCGGGGCGTACTCGAAGGCGACGGCGGACCAGTGGCCCCGGGCGGTCTCCACGCAGTGCGCCACCAGCGGGCCGAGCCGGACCAGTTCGACCAGGGCCTGTGGCTCCTCGTCCCGGGCCAGTTCGATCAGGTCGTTCACCAGGCCGGTCACCTCGCGCAGCTGGCGCTGCAGCCCGGCCGTCGCCCGGGCCCGCTGCTCGGGCGTCAACCGGTCCGTCCTGGCAAGCAGTTCAGCGTTGGTGCGGAGCGCCGTGAGCGGGGTGCGCAGCTCGTGCGAGGCGTCCGCGACCAGCCGCCGCTGGGCGGTCACCGACTGCTCCAGCTCGCCCAGCATCGCGTTGAACGCCCCGGCCAGGCGGGTCACTTCATCCGCACCGGCGTCCCGGCCCCCGCGTCGGCCGCGCTCGTCGGGCAGGTCGATCCGTACGGTCGCGTCCCGGGTGGCCGCGATCCGCTCGGCGGTCGCGGTCAGCCGGGCGACCGGTGCCAGGCCGGTCCGGGCGGCGGCGTAGCCGAGGACCCCGGCGAGCAGGACGCCCGCCCCGGCGACCGCGGCCATCAACTCCCCGGCCTGCCGGACGCCTTGCTGGACGGCGTCCGAGCGCAGCGCCACCTGTACGGCGGTGCCGGAGGCGAACCGGGTGGTCAGCATCCGGGCCGGGTGGCCGCTCACCGTGATGGCGCTGTAGTAGCCGCCGCGCTGTCCGGCCGCGACCGCCCGGGTGGCGGGGGTGACCGGGAGCAGGTATGGCGCGGCCGGGTCCTTCGCCGGTTCGGCGGGCACGATCTGGGTGCAGGCGGGTGCCGCCAGGTAGCCGCACTCGGCGTAGAGCACCCGGGGGCCCTGGCCCCGGTTCTGCTGCTGGACCAGGGTGGCGTGCTGGGTCAGCTGGAGGTCGAGCTGGTGCACCAACTCATAGCGCATGATGCTGAATCCGGCCGCGCAGACGCCCAGGGTGACCAGCGCGACCGCCGTCGAGGTGGCCAGCGCCAGCCGGGTGCGCAGCGGCCTGCGGCGGCGCCAGCGGGCATGCCGGGAGTGCGGCTCGTCGGCTGCGTGGGCGCGTTCGGCGGCCGTGCTCACGGCGCGTCCAGCCGGTAGCCGACGCCGTGCACGGTCTGCACCAGCCGGGGCTCACCGGCCGCCTCCAGCTTGCGACGCAGGTAACCGATGTACACCGCGAGCGAGTTGGAGTCCGGGCCGAAGTCCGCGCCCCAGACCCGCTCCATGATCAGCTCACGCGGCAGTACCTGTCCCGGGTTCTGCAGCAGCACCTCCAGGAGCGCGAACTCGGTCCGGGAGAACTCCAGCGCCCGGCCCGCCCGGCTGCCGGTGCGGCTCACCGGATCGACCGTCAGATCACCCAGCACATAGCCCTGGTCGGGCACGGCGGGTGCGGCCCGGCGTAGCAGCGCGCGCAGCCGGGCGGTGAGCTCGTCCAGCGCGAAAGGCTTCACCAGGTAGTCGTCGGCGCCCGCGTCCAGCCCGTCCACCCGGTCGCTGACCGAGTCGCGGGCGGTGAGCACCAGGATCGGCGTACGGTCGCCGAGGGCCCGCAGGCGGCGGCAGACCGCCAGGCCGTCGAGCACCGGCATCATCAGGTCCAGGACCAGTGCGTCCGGCTGCCAGGCCGACAGCTCGGTCAGTCCGGCCAGGCCGTCGCCCGCACCCCGGACCGTGTACCCCGCGACCGCGAGGCCGTCCTCCACGGCGGCCCGCACCTCGGGGTCGTCGTCCACCACCAGGATCTTGGGCGTCCTACTGCTCTCGGGCACGCTGCTCATAGGGATAAGCTTCTCAAATGCGGCTATTAGAACTCTCTTAGGCCGACTCGCGACCGTCGAGGCCATGCGGACAACACACTTGTCGGTGGTCATCGGCGCCGGCGGCACCGGCGGCCACATCTATCCGGGCCTGGCCCTCGCCGAGGCGCTGCGCCGGGCCGACCCGGCGGCCGAGATCTCCTTCGTCGGGACCGAACGCGGCCTGGAGACCAGACTGATCCCGGAGGCCGGCTACCGGCTGCACACCGTGGACATGATCCCCTTCGACGCCTCGCTGGGCCTCAGGCGCTACCTGCTGCCCGCGGCCCTGCTGAAATCCGGCGTCCAGTGCCGGGAGATCCTGCGGAGCCAGGGCGCCCAGGTCGCGGTCGGGATGGGCGGCTACCCGAGCGCGCCGGTGATCGTCGGGGCCCGGATGGCCGGACTGCCCAGCGTGGTGCACGAGTCCAACGCCGTACCCGGCCGGGCCAACCGCTTCGCCGCCCGGCTCACCCCGCACCTCGCGCTCGCCTTCGACCGGACCAGGGAGCACCTGCCGCCCGGCACCGAGGCCGAGACGGTCGGCATGCCGCTGGTCGGCGCGCTCGCCGGACTCGACCGGTCCGCGCTGCGCACCGAGGCCCGGCTCCGGCTCGGTGTGCCGCCCGGCGTCCGGCTGGTGCTGTTCAACGGCGGCAGCCTGGGCGCGGCCCGGCTCACCGAGGCCGCGCTCGGCCTGGCCGCACGCTGGCGCGGCCGTCCGGACGTCCGGTTGCTGATCAAGACCGGCCCCGCCGCGCTGGACGAGGTCCGGGCCAGGCTCGGCTCCTCTCCGGTTGCGCGGGCCGTGCCCTACCTGGACCGGATGGACCTCGCCTACGCCGCCGCCGACCTGGTGGTCTGCCGGGCGGGTTCGGCGACCGTCGCCGAACTGGCCGGCATCGGCCTGCCCGCCGTCCTGGTCCCGTACCCGCACGCGCCGCACGACCACCAGACCCACAACGCCCGGGTGCTCGTCGACGCCGGCGCGGGCGTCCTGCTGCCCGACGGCGAGTGCACCACCGAGCGGCTCGCCGTGATCGTCGAACCGCTGCTGGCGGACCCGGCGCGGCTCGCCGCGATGGGCCGCGCCGCCGACCCCGGCACCCACGCCAGGGCGGCCGACCTGCTCGCCGCCAAGGTGCTCCGCACCATCGGCCGACCCACTTCTCTGATCGGGAGCATCGCATGAACGACTGGAACGGCAAGCGCGTACTCGTCACCGGCGCCGAGGGCTTCATCGGCAGCACGCTGGTCGACCTGCTGGTGCAGCGCGGCGCGCGGGTGCGGGCCCTGGTGCACTACAAGCCGTACGCCGAACGCGGCTACCTCGCGCACCACCTCGCCGGCGGCGAGGTGGAGATGCTCGCCGGGGACGTCCGCGACGCCGGGCGGGTGCTGGACGCGGTGGACGGCTGCGACACGGTCTTCCACCTGGCCGCGCTGATCGGCATCCCCTACAGCTACCAGTCGCCCGAGGCGTACGTGCAGACCAACGTGGTCGGCACCCAGAACGTCGCCGCCGCCTGTCTGCGCCACGGCGCACGGCTGGTGCACACCTCCACCAGCGAGGTGTACGGCAC
Organism: Saccharothrix sp. ST-888; assembly: GCF_000955975.1. Classification (GTDB taxonomy): domain Bacteria; phylum Actinomycetota; class Actinomycetes; order Streptomycetales; family Streptomycetaceae; genus Kitasatospora. Next base: position 7,304 of record NZ_JYJF01000143.1, on the reverse strand, counting down.
CGCGATCACCGCGCCGATCAGCGAGCAGCACCCGCTGCAGCCGCAGTCGCCGTACTCCGCCTCGAAGATCGGCGCCGACATGGCGGCGCTCTCGTACTGGCACTCCTTCGAGCTGCCGGTCACCGTGGTCCGGCCGTTCAACACCTACGGTCCCCGGCAGTCCGCGCGGGCCGTCATCCCGACCATCCTGGCCCAACTCCACTCCGGCGCACGGGAGATCCGGCTCGGCTCGCTCACTCCGACCCGTGACTTCAGCTACGCCACCGACACCGCCGAGGGTTTCCTGGCCGCCGCCGTCGCCGACCGCGCGCTCGGCGAGGTGCTCAACCTCGGTACCGGCACCGAGATCTCCATCGGCGACCTCGCCCGCTCGCTGATCGCCGCCTCCGGCAAGGACGCCGAGGTCGTCGTCGACCCCGGCCGCCTGCGCCCCACCGGCAGCGAGGTCGAACGCCTGCTCTCCGACAACACCAAGGCCCGCACCCTGACCGGCTGGCAGCCGCAGGTCACGCTGGAGGAGGGCCTCGCCGCCACCTCCCGCTGGATCGCCGACAACCTCGCGGCCTTCGCCCCCGGCCGCTACCAGGTCTGACCCCCGGCCGGTTCCGGGGCGGGGCCAGGGGGTGCCCCGGAACCCGCCCACGACCGCCCCGGAGACTCCCGTGGTGCGGCCCGGGACGCCGGGTGACCGTCAACTCCGCGCCCCCCGGGTACTCCCTGAGCCCACGGACGGCTGCGGGTGTTCAGCCGCCGAGGGGGTTCAGGAGCAGGGTGGTGAAGCGGTGGATCCAGTCGGGGGTGATGGGGTGGCCGCTGACCAGGACGCGGTGTTCGACGGTGCCCGCGATGGTGTCGAAGATGATGTCGACCTCCTCGGCGGCGGCGGCCTCGTCGAGGTCGGGGCCGAGTTCGCCACGGGACTGGGCCTGCGCGCGGCCCTGTTGGACCAGGTACTTCTGCGGTTCGACGATCCGTTCGCGGATGCGGCGGCGCAGCAGGTGGTCGCGGGAGCCCTCGGCGAACAGGGCGAGCAGGGCGGCCTGGGTCTCCGGGCGGGCCAGCAGGGTGGCGAACTGGGCGACCACAGCCTCGATGTCGGCGCGCAGGCTGCCGAGGTCCACCATCTCCAGCTCGTCGAAGAGGCTGGCGACGGCGTCGACCACGAGTTCGTTCTTGGACGGCCAGCGTCGGTAAAGGGTTGTCTTGGCGACGCCGGCCCGGATCGCGACGTCGCCCATGGTCAGCCCGCCCCAGCCGAGTTCGGCCAGGGCCTCCCTGGTGGCGTCGAGGATTGCCCGGTCGGCGGCCACACTGCGGGGACGGCCCTTGCCTCGTGGGGGCGCGGCCTGGTCCGGGGCAGTGGGCTGCTGGGTGGTGGGGGCCACCGAGCCTCCTTGCTTGGACCGGTCAGATGCGCGGTCATGCGATCTACCGGTGAGTAACGTGAGTGGGTCCGGTAACCGTAGCGATATGTCCACTCCGTGGCAGCGGACCGTACGGGAAAGTGGGACAGCTCACGTCCCGAGATCCCGAGGGGGTCTTGCGGCACCGGGTCGGGGTGCAGTTACGCTACGACTCGTAGCGAAAGAGTGGCAACCACGCGCCTCGACCCAGGGATCGGGCGGGCGCGCGGCGCGGGTGGGGATCCGCGCCGACTCTGCGGTACGGCAGCCGTGGGGCTGCGCGGGAGGATGGCTCCCGAAGGGGTGGAGAAGCCGGTTCGGTGCGACCCATTCCGGCGGTTGGTGCACGTCACTCGTGCGGACGGGGGAGGATAGAGCCATGCAGCCACGGAATTCGCCTCTCAACAGCTCCGCCCTGCGTGGTGCGGTCGACCTCGCCGCAGTGAAGGCGGCCGGTGAGGCCGCGCAGAAGGCCGAGCAGACCAGGGCCGAGCGTGCCCGCCAGAACGCCGCCGCCGAGGCGGCCGGGGTCGCCCCGCAGGGCGCGGCGTACCAGCTCGTCATCGATGTCACCGAGGAGACCTTCGAGTCCGAGGTCGTCCAGCGATCGGCCGAAGTGCCGGTGGTCGTCGACTTCTGGGCCGAGTGGTGCGGCCCGTGCAAGCAGCTCAGCCCGATCCTGGAGCGGCTCGCCGAGGAGTACGCCGGCCGGATCGTGCTCGCCAAGATCGACGTGGACGCCAACCAGCTGATCGCCCAGCAGTTCGGCATCCAGGGCATCCCGGCCGTGATGGCCGTGGTCGCCGGTCAGCTCGTCCCGCTCTTCCAGGGCGCCGAGAACGAGGCCAACGTCCGCAAGATCCTGGACCAGCTGATCGCCGTCGCCGAGCAGCGCTTCGGCATCGTCGGCGGGTCGGGTGTCCCCGGCGGCGAGGCCCCCGAGGCCCCGTTCGTTCCGGAGGACCCGGCGCTGGCCGCCGCGCACGACGCCCTCGACCGCGGTGATCTGGGCGGCGCCGTCCAGGCGTACCAGAACGTTCTGGTCGACCAGCCCGGCAACACCGAGGCCAAGCTGGGCCTGGCCCAGGCGCAGCTGCTGCGCCGGGTCGAGGCGCTGGACCCGCAGGCGGTCCGCACGGCGGCCGCTGCCGACCCGAAGAACGTCACCGCCCAGCTGGAGGCGGCCGATCTGGACCTGGTCGGCGGCCACGTCGAGGACGCCTTCGGCCGGCTGGTCGACACCGTCGGCAAGACCTTCGGCGAGGACCGGGACACCGCCAGGCTCCGGCTGCTGGAGCTGTTCGAGGTGATCGGCGCGGACGACCCCCGGGTGACGGCGGCCCGCGGCGCGCTGGCCCGGATGCTGTTCTGACGGGTCGTCAGGTGCCGAGTCGGCATGGTCCGGTGGCACGGCGGGTGACCTGCGGTGTCGCTGGGGATTTGACGACAAAGCAGTCAAAAATTCCGAGCTTTATCAAATCTTGACAATGCGCCCTGGCGGTCACCTCCGGTGACCGCCAGGGGTGTTTCGTCCGTGTTTCCGGCAAATTTCACCGCCGTACACGCGCTCGATTGTCACTCTCCGTGTTGATTTTCCGGAGTCCACGATCGACGGCAGTCGCTGTTGGATTACCCGTCAGTAACGAACCCCTTGTGCTTCGCCCGGGATTCAAGCACGATCAGCCACGCCCGGTCCCCTACGAGGGGATCCCCACCGGGCAGCCGAAGGCCCGGTCCGGAGGCTTGAGGGCAGGGGGGTGTCCGCGGATCCCACGCGCGGTTCCTGTCCTCCTCGCGGTCGCGCATCCCCGCGCGGTCGCTGGTTGTCGCTCGGGGGTGATCGCCGGTGTCGTCGGTCGTACCCGCTGTCGCGAAGACAGCCGGTGCCTGGAACGGGTGTGCCGTCATGACGGCCGAACCCGGGTCCGCCGATGCCCACGGCGCTCTCCGTTACCGAGGACGTAGCTCTCTCCCATCCCAGGCCCCAAACGGTGCGGGAAGCACCGGGCGTGGTCGGAGATGTACGTCCTAGAAGGAGGACACGCATGTCCCAGACTTACGGCAAGACCCGCTGGAAGCGCTTCGCCCTGGTGATGGTCCCGAGCATCGCGGCCACCGCCGCGATCGGTGTCGGACTGGCGAACAACGCGCTCGCCGCGTCGTTCAGCATCTCCGGACAGAAGTTCAAGGTCTACGCGGACGACCTGCAGGGCGACAACTTCGCCCAGTACGGCGATGTCCTCCACCACACCAACGACAAGGACCCGAACCCGAAGGCCCACGAGGCCGTCGCGGTGTCGACCTTCAGTCACGCGACCATCCAGCACCTGTGCCAGTCCGTCACCACCGACATCCCGCTGCTCGGCAAGTGGACCCTGCAGCTGCACGCGGGTGGGGACACCAAGGACAAGTACGTCCAGGCGGACAACCTGGTGATCGGCCTCAACAGCCTTGAGGCGGACGCCCAGTTCGACAACATCAACATCGGCCAGGACGCGTCGACCCTGCCCAGCCCCGCCAAGGGCGGGGCCGGGCTGTTCGGCCAGACCGCCACCCACGCCCACCTCACCAACGTGAAGCAGACCGCCTGGTCGACCTCGGCCAGCAGCTTCACGCTCAACGGCCTGAAGCTGGGCCTGGCCCAGGGCGACGGCGCGGGCGTCGAGTGCTTCTAGGACGCTGACGACCGGCGGTGCTGCGCCGCCGGTCAACGGTTCACTGTGGCAGGGGCGGTGGCGAGGTCGCCGTCCCTGCCGTACCACCTGTTCGTCCCTCGTTACCGCAATCGAGGAGCTCGTATCGTGTCCAGCGCAACTGCCATCGAGTGGCCCGAAGAGGCGAGCGGCTTCGGTCGGCTCCGACTGCGATTCCGGGCCTGGCGCCGCACCCGGCCGTTCTGGGGCGGTCTGCTGGCCGTGATCGCCGGCGTCCCGATCCTGTACTTCCCCTACGCGAACCTGCAGTTGGGTCAGCTGACCGTCACGATGGCCACCACGGCCGGTGCCGGATCGATGCTCATCGGGCTCCTGATGATGACCCTGGGCGTGACCTCCTGGTTCCAGCCGCTGGTGCGGATCTTCTGCGGTGTCGCCGTCACCATCCTGTCCCTGGTCTCCGTCCCGGTCTCCAATCTGGGCGGTTTCGGGGTGGGCCTGATCCTCGGCCTGGTCTCCGGGGGGCTGCTCTGCTCCTGGGCCCCGCTGAAGCAGACGGCTCTCCCGGTGGGCGGGTCGCCCCAGACCGCGGAGAACGGCACCGCCGAGTACGCCGCCGCGCCCGTCGAGCCGGCCCAGGCCGCGCAGCCGACGGTTTCCGCGGAGCAGGCCGATCCCGGGGAGCAGCCGTGACCGACAGGGGCGATGAAGCGGTTGCCCGGGTAGCGGGCCCCAGGCATGCCGCGCCTCGGGTCAGTGCCCGCAGCCGCCTGCGGGGGAAGGCGCTGGCGATGGCGGCCGTACCCACGGCGCTGCTGATGGGGACCATTCCGAGCATTGCCATGGCCGACGTCCAGCAGGACAAGGGGTGTGCCACCGCTCCCGACACGGTGCTCGAAGAGACGCCGGTGCCCAAGAGCGAGATCACCCCGGTCCCGGACCCCACGTCGACGTCCACGAAGAGCGCGCAGCCGACCGAGCGTCCCGGCTCGCAGGCACCGCAGCGGACTGCGCAGTCGACGCCGACCGCCACGCCGCAGCCGACCGCGAGTGCAACGGCCACGACGCACCCCAGACCCCAACTGGCAGCGGCGACCGACTCGCCCGCCCCGAAGCCCGATTCGCCGGCTGCCGCGCCGGCCGCCGGGAACCCCGTCGCGAAGGCCGATCCGAAGGCCGGGTCGGTCCGGCCGGCCGGCCTCCTGGACGACATCCTCGACCCGATCCTGCACCTGGGCGGTCACCGGACGCCGACTCCGACCCCGACCCCGACCCCGACCCCGACCCCGCGGTCCACCCCGACACCGGCCCGGTCGGCCACACCCGGCCCGACCGCCCCGACCGCCACCGAGGCGCCCGGCCCGCGGACCCCCGAGGCCGACCCGCAGGCCCCGTCGCCCGGCCCGACCGGGACGGCCACCCCGACCACCTCGGAGCCCTCCGCAGACCCGTCCCCGAGCGCGAGCGCGTCCGGCGAGCCCAAGTCCACCGCGACCCCCTCGCCGTCCGCCTCGCCGAGCAAGAACCCGAACTGCCAGGTGGACGCCCGGGGACTGGCCGCCGCCAAGGCCGAGCCCAACCGGGTCGTCCCGGAGCAGAACTGGACGCTGCACTCGTCCACCCTCGGCCTGTACGGCGCGAAGTTCTACGGCGTGGTGGACGTCCGTACGGCGACCACCACCAAGCGGGTGCTGAAGTTCATGGTGGATCGGGTCGACATCGGCGATCTCGACATGTCGACACTGGAGGGCGACGGTGTGACCTTCCATGTGAAGGGCGCCCCCGGCTCGACCTCCACCCTGCGTGACGGCGAAGTGACCATGTACGTGGAGCGGCTCTCCGGCCACCTCAGCAAGATCCTCGGCCTGCCGATCCCGATCGACCTCGGTGAGATCACGCTGACCCCGGACACCCTGCCGCAGTGGCTGTACGACCTGATCGGCAGCATCCCGATCCCGCTCGACCTGGAGCTGAAGCAGGTCACGGCGGTCCAGGCGGGCCAGTTCGGCGGCACGCTGCGCATCCCGGGCATGCAGATGTACAACGACGACCTCCCCTACGGGCAGTAGTCGGCCGAGAAACGCCTGTGGGGCGCGTCCCCCGTCACGGACGGGAGGCGCGCCCCACAGTGCTACCGGGGACTACAGCCCGGCGCGGGCGCCCAGGTGGTGCACCTGGACCATGTTCGTGTTGCCGGGGATGCCGGGCGGCGAACCGGCGGTGACGATGACCGTGTCGCCCTCGTTGAGCCGCTTCATGCTCAGCAGCTCCTGGTCGACCTGGACCACCATCTCGTCGGTGGTGGCGACCTGCTCGGTCACGTACGCCTCGACGCCCCAGCTCAGCGAGAGCTGGTTGCGGGTGGCGATGTCCGGGGTGAAGGCGATCACCGGGATCGGCGAGCGGTAGCGGGACAGGCGGCGGGCGGTGTCGCCGGACTTGGTGAACGCGACCAGGGACTTGGCGTTCAGGAAGTCGCCGAGCTCGCACGCGGCGCGGGCGATCGAACCGCCCTGGGTGCGCGGCTTGCGGCCCGGGTTCAGCGGCTGGAGGCCCTGCGAGAGTAGCTCCTCCTCGGCCTTCTCGGCGATCCGGCTCATGGTCTTGACCGTCTCGACCGGGTACTTGCCGACGCTGGACTCGGCGGAGAGCATGACCGCGTCCGCGCCGTCCAGGATGGCGTTGGCGACGTCCGAGACCTCGGCGCGGGTCGGCCGGGAGGCGTGGATCATCGACTCCATCATCTGGGTGGCGACGATGACCGGCTTGGCGTTCCGGCGGGCCAGCGTGATCAGCTTCTTCTGGACCAGCGGCACCCGCTCCAGCGGGTACTCGACGGCGAGGTCGCCACGGGCCACCATGATGGCGTCGAAGGCGAGGACGATCTCCTCCATGGCCTCGACGGCCTGCGGCTTCTCGATCTTGGCGATGACCGGGACGCGGATGCCGACCTCGTCCATCACCTTGTGGACGTCCTCGATGTCCGCGGCGTTGCGGACGAAGGAGAGTGCGACCATGTCGACGCCCATGCGGAGCGCGAAGCGCAGGTCGTCCTTGTCCTTCTCGGACAGGGCCGGCACGTTCACGGCCGCGCCGGGGAGGTTGATCCCCTTGTTGTTCGAGAGCACGCCGCCCTCGATGACCACGGTCTTCACCCGCGGGCCGTCGACGCTGACGACCTCCAGGGCGATGACGCCGTCGTTGATCAGAACCGGGTCGCCGGGCTTCACGTCGCCCGGGAGACCCT
>NZ_JYJF01000142.1 GCF_000955975.1 Saccharothrix sp. ST-888 | reverse complement strand
ATGGACTGCCAGCGGGCCAGCGCCTCGGCGGCGTCGGCGGGCTTGCCGAGGGCCTGGCCGTCCAGTTCCAGGACGGAGTCGCAGCCGATCACCAGCTGGCCGTCGGTGAGCTGGGAGGCGACCGCGCGGGCCTTGGCCTCGGCCAGGACCAGGGCCAGCTCGCCGGGGGTCGGTGCGCTCAGCGCGTCCTCGTCCACACCGCTGACGATCACCTGCGGGTCCAGGCCGGCCTGGCGCAGCAGCCCGAGCCGGGCGGGGGAGGCGGAGGCGAGGACGAGGGTGCGGTTGGTCATGCGGCCAAGCCTATGCGGTCCGGCCGCGGGGCCGGCCGGGGAGCGGTCGGATCAGGCCGGGGTGCACCCGGATCAGAACAGCATCAGCGCGACGGCGGCCACCAGCAGGAGGGTGGCAAGGATCGGACCGGCTCGGCGCAGGCGCTCCTGCACCTGCCGGGTTTCGGGCGAGGGCTCGTCCCGGGGGTCTGACCAGAGCACCCGTCCAGCCTGCGTCGGAGGGTGTGCCGGGCGCTTGAGTATCCGTACTCAGTTCGTCCGTATTTCTGCTGCGCACATGACACATCAGTGTCAGGTCGTGACCGCTCACCTCCCGTGGGTACGCAGGAAGTGAGCGGTCACTGCCGGAGCTACCCGGCCCAGCCGGAGGTGCGCCAGGCGTGGGCGCCGTGCTGCGGGATGCGGCGCATCCGCCGGGCCCGGTCGTTCCATGCGGAGGCCGGGCCGCCCGCCCGTCGGGCCGCCTCGGCGGCGGCCTGTGCGGCGGCGGCCCGGGCTTGGACCACCGCCAGGACGGTGGCCAGCTCCTCGGGGGTCGGCTGCCCGTGCAGCACCTGAATCGGAGGCATGCTCACATCCTCTTCCTGTTCGGACCGGTGCGAAAGTGTGCGAAAGGTCCGGCTACAGCGGGATGTTGCCGTGCTTCTTGGGCGGCAGTACCTCGCGCTTGCCGCGCAGCGCCCGCAGCCCGCGCACGATGTGCCGACGGGTCTCGCTCGGGGCGATCACGGCGTCCACGTAGCCGCGTTCGGCGGCCAGGTAGGGGTTGAGCAGGGTGTCCTCGTAGGAGGCGAGCAGTTCGGCGCGCTTGGCGTCGGCGGTCCCGGTGGCGTCCGCCTCGGCGATCTCGCGCCGGTGCAGGATGTTGACCGCGCCCTGGGCGCCCATGACGGCGATCTGCGCGGTCGGCCAGGCGAGGTTGAGGTCGGCGCCCAGGTGCTTGGAGCCCATGACGTCGTACGCGCCGCCGAAGGCCTTGCGGGTGATCACGGTGATCAGCGGGACGGTGGCCTCGGCGTAGGCGAAGATCAGCTTGGCGCCGCGGCGGATGATGCCGTCCCACTCCTGGCCGGTGCCGGGCAGGAAGCCGGGGACGTCCACGAACGTGAGCACCGGGATGTTGAAGGCGTCGCAGGTCCGCACGAAGCGCGCGGCCTTCTCGCTGGCGGCGATGTCCAGGCAGCCGGCCAGGTCCATCGGCTGGTTGCCGACCACACCCACCGGGTGGCCCTCGACCCGGCCGAAGCCGGTGATGATGTTCCCCGCGTACAGCGGCTGGGTCTCCAGGAACTCGCCGTCGTCCAGGATGTGTTCGATCACCGTGTGCATGTCGTACGGCTGGTTCGCCGAGTCCGGCACGAGGCTGTCGAGTTCCAGGTCCTCGTCCGTCACCGAGAGGTCGGCCTGCTCCGGGTAGACCGGCGGGTCGGAGAGGTTGTTGGACGGCAGGTACGACAGCAGGTTCTTGACGTACTCCACCGCCTCCTTCTCGTCGGCGGCCAGGTAGTGCGCGTTGCCGGACTTGGTGTTGTGGGTGCGCGCGCCGCCCAGCTCCTCCATGCCGACGTCCTCGCCGGTGACCGTCTTGATGACGTCGGGGCCGGTGATGAACATGTGCGAGGTCTGGTCGGCCATCACCACGAAGTCGGTGACGGCGGGGGAGTAGACCGCGCCGCCCGCGCACGGGCCCATGATCAGCGAGATCTGCGGGATGACACCGGAGGCGTGCACGTTGCGGCGGAAGATCTCGCCGTACAGGCCGAGCGAGACCACGCCCTCCTGGATCCGGGCGCCGCCGGAGTCGTTGATGCCGATGATCGGGCAGCCGGTCTTCAGAGCGAAGTCCATCACCTTGACGATCTTCTCGCCGAAGACCTCGCCCAGCGAGCCGCCGAAGACGGTGAAGTCCTGGGCGAAGACGGCCACCTGACGGCCGTCGACCGTGCCGTAGCCGGTGACCACTCCGTCGCCGTACGGCCGGTTCTTCTCCTGGCCGAAGTTGGTGGAGCGGTGGCGGGCGAACTCGTCGAACTCCACGAAGGAGTCCTCGTCCAGCAGTTCGGCGACCCGCTCACGGGCGGTCAGCTTGCCCTTGGCGTGCTGCTTCTCGACTGCGGCCGAGGAGCCGGAGTGCACCGCCTCGTCGAGCCTGCGCCGCAGGTCGGCGAGCTTTCCGGCGGTGGTGTGCGGGTCGTACGGCGCCTCGGTCATCCGGTGGCTCTCCCTGGTCCATGTGCCGCGACCTGTTCGGTTCTGCGCGTGAGGGCGCGTGCGGGCAGGGCGGCGCTGCGAACTACCGTTGGGTAGCGTAGCCAGCGCGGGCGGCTTCCGGTTATGGCCAGCGACACAGTGTGTTCACCGGAGTTTCTGCGGGACGATGGGGCGGCCTACGGCCACCCGCCGCTCCGGCCGGGGTCCTGCCGGCTCCCCGCACCCAAAACCGACCTCCCTCGCCCCGACCGGCTCCCCGGAGCCCTGACGGCTTCTCCCCGCCCCTGGAACGCTCCTCCGCCCCCGGAGGATTGCGCCGCGCCCAGATGCATCGCCCGGCAGGCCGTCAGGCGCCACCGTCGGTACGCTGGCCCGGTGACCGACCCCTCCCGCCCCCGCCGCAGCGGCCTGCGTGGCTTCGGCCACGACGGCCCCTCCCCCTGGACCGATCTGGAGCGCCCGCCGCTGGACGGCGCCCGGCTGCGCCGCGACCTCGTCCGCCCGGACGGGTTCTGGACCGCCGTGGACGTGGTCACCGAGACCGGCTCCACCAACACCGACCTCGCCGCCCGCGCCAAGGAGGGCGAGCCCGAGGGCGCCGTCCTGGTCGCCGAGTCGCAGAACGCGGGGCGCGGCCGACTCGAACGGCAGTGGAGCGCCCCCGCCCGCTCCGGTCTCTTCCTCTCCGTGCTGCTGCGGCCGACCGACGTGCCCGTCGAGCGGTACGGCTGGCTGCCGATCCTGGTCGGTGTCGCGGCGGCGACCACACTCGGACGGGTGGCGGAGATCGAGGTCGGCCTGAAGTGGCCCAACGACCTGCTGGTCACCGTGGACGGCGCCGAGCGCAAGGTGGGCGGCATCCTCACCGAGCTCAGCGGCGGCGCGGTGATCGCCGGACTCGGCGTCAACGTCTCGCTGCGCGAGTCCGAACTGCCCGTCCCCACCGCCGCTTCGCTGATGCTGGCCGGGGCCGAGGTGGCCGACCGGGAGACCCTGCTGCGTGCTCTGCTGCGGGAGTTCGCCGAGCTGTACCGGGAGTGGGTGGCGGCGGCCGGCGACCCGCACGCCAGCGGACTGCTGCCCGCCTACACGGCGCGCTGCACCACGCTGGGCCGGCCCGTCCGGGTCCAACTCCCCGGCGGGCGCGAGCTGGTCGGCGAGGCGGTGGCGGTGGACGGCGACGGCCGCCTGGTGGTCCGCACCCCGGAAGGCCAGCGCCAGGCGGTGGCGGCGGGGGACGTCGTGCACGTACGGCCGGAGCAGGCGTGAGCGCGGGCGCGCCGGGAGGCGTGGCGGGGTCCTGACGGGGTTCCGATCCGGCCTTGTCCCGGCCGGATGCCCCGGATTACGTGATTCCGTGCGAACATTCCACCTGGCAGCGGTGTGAGGCGCGCCACTACCCGAGCGGTGGTCGGGGCGCCCCTGGGACAGGTCAGGACGAGAGGCAAGTGCGGCAACCGCACGGGGATGGACCGGTGGTAGGCGAAAACGTCGGCGGCAACGGCGGCAACGGCGACACGACGGATCCGGACGGTCAGACGGTCGCGCTGGACCTGGAACGGCTGATCCTCGACGCACCGCGCCGGTACACGCCGTACCAGGCCGCCCGCGCCGCCGACGTGCCGATGGAGATGGCCACCCGCTTCTGGCGGGCGATGGGCTTCCCGGACATCGGCCAGTCCAGAGCTCTCACCGACGGTGATGTGATCGCGCTGCGGCGGCTCGCCGGGCTGGTGGAGTCCGGGCTGATCAGCGAGCCGATGGCGATCCAGGTGGCCCGTTCCACCGGCCAGACCACCGCGCGGCTGGCCGGCTGGCAGATGGACACCTTCCTGGAGAACCTCACCCAGTCCATCGAGCCCGGCATGACCAGGGCCGACGTCGCCTACCCGCTGGTCGAACTGCTGCTGCCGGAGCTGGAGCAGTTCCTGGTGTACGTCTGGCGGCGCCAACTGGCCGCCGTCACCGGCCGGGTGGTGCAGGCCGCCGAGGACACCGAGATCACCAGCGGCCGGCTCGCCGTCGGCTTCGCCGACCTGGTCGGCTTCACCCGCCTCTCCCGCCGCCTGGAGGAGGAGGAACTGGGCACGCTGGTCGAGAGCTTCGAGAACACCTGTTCCGACCTGATCGCCGGGTTCGGCGGCCGGGTGATCAAGACCCTGGGCGACGAGATCCTCTACGTCAGCGAGGACCCCGCCACCGCCGCCGAGATCGCGCTCAGCCTGGTCGAGGCGCTCGCCAAGGAGGACACCATTCCCGCCCTGCGGGTCGGTATGGCCTTCGGCACCGTCACCTCGCGGATGGGCGACGTCTTCGGCACCACGGTGAACCTGGCCAGCCGGCTGACCTCGATCGCGCCCAAGGACGCGGTGCTGGTGGACGGCGAGTTCGCCGCCGCGCTGGAGCTGAACGGCGGCGTCGTACCGCCGTCGATCTCCGCCTCGGTGGACGGAATGGAGGAGCACCACACGGTCGACGCCTCCGAGCACCGGTTCCACCTCCAGCCGATGTGGCGCCGTCCGGTGCGCGGGCTCGGTCTGGTGGAGCCCTGGCTGCTCACCCGGCACGTCCACGACCTCTGAACCCGGCCTCACCGGATTCGCACACATTCGCCCAGACAAATAGGGCAAAGTCCCAGCAATGGGCCATAGCCTTGGTCCAGGATGGCAGTCCTGGAGCGTTCCGGGGCACTCCCGGGCAGGCCCGGGGCATCAGGGATGAGGCGGAGCCGGTGAGCGAGGCGACCATGACGGAACCCGTGCACGTGTCCGTACCTCCGGCCCTCGACCCGCGCCTGCAGGCCGTCGTCGAACTGGCCCAGGACATGGCGGCCGCGCTCACTCCGCTGGACGCCGTCCGTGCCGCAGCCGTCCGTGCCACCACCGCGCTCGGTGCCACCATGGCCGCCGTCTCCGTCTGGGACCGGGAGTCGGGCCGGCTGCGGGTGCTGGTCAACCACGGCGATCTGGCCCCCGGGGAGGAGGAGCTGCCGGCGGACGAGTCCTACCCGGTCGCGGACTTCCCCGAGATCGTCACCTATCTGGAGGAGCACTGGACCACCGGCCGCCTCCCGCGCGCCTGGGTGCAGACCGCCGAGAACATCGAGGCTCCGCACTCCGTGCACGCGCACCCGGGCGCCGGCGCGTTCTGCCAGCAGCGCGCCGTCGGACTGCGCCGGCGCGGGCGGGAGTGCTGCCTGGTCGCACCGATCGTGCTGCACGGCCAGGCCTGGGGCGAGCTCTACCTGGCCAGGACGGTCGGCCTGCCGGTCTTCACCGATGCGGACGCCGACTACGCGACCCTGCTGGCCGCCCAGATCTCCGCCGGGCTCGCCCAGACCGAGCGCCTCGCCGACCTGCGCCGGCTCGCCTTCACCGACCCGCTCACCGGGCTCGCCAACCGCCGTGCCGTGGACGCCCGGCTGGAGAGCGCACTCCAGGCCCACAACCGCGACAACACCGTGGTCAGCCTGGTGGTCTGCGACGTCAACGGGCTCAAGCGGGTGAACGACCAGCTCGGCCACGAGGTCGGCGACCGGCTGCTCGAACGGTTCGCCCACCAGCTCTCGCTGGCCGCCGCCAAACTCCCCGGCAGCCTGGCCGCCCGGCTCGGCGGCGACGAGTTCTGCCTGCTCGTCGAGGGCCAGAAGGCGGACGAAGTCGTCGTGGTGGCCGAGGAGTTGTGCGCCCGTGCACTGGCCCTGGCGGACGGCGAGGGGGTTGCCTGCGGGGTGGCCTCCACCGGCGACTCGATCGGCCCGGTGACCACCTCCGACCGGCTGTTCCGGCTCGCCGACGCCGCCCAGTACCGGGCCAAGGCCGCCCGGGCGGCTCACCCCGTGGTCGCCGGACGGAGCCACGGCCCCGGCTTCACCCCCGACCCGACCGTCCTGCTGGCCGACTCCGCGGACCCGCACCACCGCGCGGACGGCGGCCGCCGCCCCGGCCAGGGCCGCGCCCATTTCGGCGACCGCCGCCGGTTCCGGGGTGCCGCGCACAGCGCCGACCCCGGGCAGCTGCTGGCCGTCGTCCTCGCCTCCCTCGACCAGCACGGCGCGGTCCGCGTCCACCACCCCGCCGACACCCTCAGCCGACTGGTCACCGTCGCGGAGACCGCCGCCCGCCTGCTGGACGCGGTCGGCTGGTGGGTCAGTTACGTGCCGCCGGGCTCGCAGCTGATGCGTACCGCCCAGCACGCCGTCTACCGGATGACCAGCGGGCCGACCAGCAGCGGCGCCGAGACCCAGCGGGCCCAGATCGAGGCCCCCGACGCGGTCTTCGACCTCGGCTACTACCCGCTCACCCGCCGGGCGGTACGCGGGGGGGCCTTCGCGCTGCGGTCCGGCGCCGCCGGGAACGACCCGGCGGAGGAGGCGATGATGGTGGTCAGCGGCTACAAGGGCATGCTCGCGGCGGGCGGCGGCAACGCGGCGGGCGGCTGGCTGGTGGAGCTGTTCGCGGACGAGTCCACCCTGCCGTTCGGTCAGGTCACCGCCGCACTCCGGGCCCTGGTCGCGGTCGCCCTCTCCGGGCCGACCTCGCCACCGCCCTGAGCCGCCCTGAGCCGCCCTGGGTCTGCCCGATCGGCTCTGGGACCGCCCGCTGCCGGGCCCGTCACAGCCCGGGCACAGCTCTGCTTCGACTCTGCCCGGGTTCTGTCGCAACAAGCGTGTGGAATGGGACAGTTGGTGCTGCCGTCGGCCGTCGGGGCCGTGGCGGGAACGGGGGCTCCGCATGCGAACACGTCTGACCGCGGTACTGCTCGCCCTGGCCCTGGCCGTCGGCGGGGCGGTCCTGGCGGGACCGGCGGCGTCGGCTGCGCCGCGGACGGCCTCGGTGCTGACGATCACCCAGGACCCGGCGGCCGCCGACGGAGGCCGGGTGCAGGTGCGGGTGGAGGCGCGGGCCCGGTCGTCCGTCCTGCTGGCGAAGTCGAAGTCGAAGTCGAAGTCGAAGTCCAAGTCCAAGTCGGAGAGCAAGGGCAGGAAGAAGGGCTTCTTCGGCAAGCTGATCGGGGTGGTGTTCGGTCTGATCGCCCTCTTCGTGGTCCTGGTCGCCGTCATCGTGGTGGTGATCGTGGTCCGCCGCCGCAGCCGTCGGCAGAACCACGGTTGACGTACAGCCGGCCGACGGCGGCCGGGGTGGGCTAGTCGACGTCCGGGGTGATCCGGTCCGGGCGGGTGTAGACGTTGGCGCCCTTGCCGCGCAGGAAGCCGACCAGGGTGAGGCCCAGCTCCTCGGCCAGGTCCACCGCGAGCGAGGACGGCGCCGAGACGGCGGCCAGCAGCGGTATCCCGGCCAGGGCCGCCTTCTGGGTCAGTTCGAACGAGGCGCGGCCGCTGACCAGCAGCAGATGCCCCGTCAGCGGTAGCCGGCCCTCGCGCAGGGCCCAGCCGATCACCTTGTCCACCGCGTTGTGGCGGCCCACGTCCTCGCGCGCGCAGAGCAGTTCACCGCTTCGGGTGAACAGGCCCGCGGCATGCAGTCCGCCGGTCGACTCGAAGGTCCGCTGCGCCGCGCGCAGTTGGTCCGGCAGGCGGTACAGCAGCTCGGGGGAGACCGTCAGCGGGTCGCGGTCGAGCGGCCGGCGGATGTGCATCCGTACCGCGTCGACGGTGTCCCGGCCGCAGAGGCCGCAGGCGCTGGTGGTGAGCAGGTTGCGGTGGCTGGAGAGGGGGGTGGCGGCACCGCGCACGGTCGCGTCCACCACGTTGTAGGTGTTGGCGCCGTCGGCGTCCGTCCCGGCGCAGTAGCGGAGTGCGGACAGCTGCTCGCCGCGGTCCACCAGCCCCTCGCCGACCAGGAACCCGGCCACCAGGTCGAAGTCGTGTCCGGGGGTCCGCATGGTCACCGTCAGCGCCTCCCCGCCGACCCGGATCTCCAGCGGCTCCTCCGCCGCCAGCGCATCCGGCCGCGCCGCCCGCTCGTCCCCGTGCAGCCGCACCACCCGCCGCCGCACCGTTGCCCGTGCCATCAGACCTCTGCCTCCCTGGCCTCGTCCTGCCCAGCCTGCGGCATCCGGCCGCCCGCACGGAAATCCGGGCGGTGGCCCGACGCCGTCCGCCGGGAGATGCTGGTGTCCGCCGCCGTCGCCGTTCCGGGTCGGCAGAATCCTTCCGGAACGACGGTTGTCATATCTTCATTCACCTGCTGTGATTATGTATATGGATATGCACAGTGCTGTGGCCCCCGACGCGTCGCTCGTGCTGGTCGGCAAGGCCGACGTCAGCGCCGAGGACGTGATCGCCGTCGCGCGGGGCAATGCCCGGGTCGAGATCGGGCCGGACGCGCTCGCCGAGATGGCGGGTGCGCGGGCCAGGATCGATGCTCTCGCGGCGGAGCCGCGTCCCGTCTACGGCGTCTCCACCGGTTTCGGTGCGCTCGCCGTCCGCCACATCAGCCCCGAGCTGCGGGCGCAGCTCCAGCGGTCGCTGGTCCGCTCGCACGCCGCCGGCATGGGCCCGGTGGTGGAGCGCGAGGTGGTCAGGGCGCTGATGTTCCTGCGGATGAAGACGCTGGCCTCCGGCCGTACGGGCGTCCGTCCGCTGGTCGCGCAGACCATGGCCGCCATCCTCAACGCGGGCATCACCCCGGTCGTCCGGGAGTTCGGCTCGCTCGGCTGCTCCGGTGACCTGGCGCCGCTCTCGCACTGCGCACTGGTCCTGATGGGCGAGGGCGAGGCGTACGGTCCGGACGGCGAGCTGCGTCCGGCCGGTGAGCTGCTGGAGCAGGCCGGGATCGAGCCGGTCGAGCTGCTGGAGAAGGAGGGCCTGGCCCTCATCAACGGCACCGACGGCATGCTCGGCATGCTGGTGATGGCGCTCGCCGACCTGTCCCGCCTGTTCACCACGGCCGACATCACCGCCGCGATGAGCCTGGAGGCGCTGCTCGGCAGCGACAAGGTGCTCGCCCCCGAGCTGCACGGCCCGATCCGCCCGCACCCGGGCCAGGGGCTCAGCGCGGCCAACATGCTCGCCGTCCTCCAGGGCTCCGGCCTGACCGGGCACCACCAGGACGACGCGCCGCGGGTCCAGGACGCGTACTCGATCCGCTGCGCCCCGCAGGTGGCCGGCGCCGGCCGCGACACCCTCGCCCACGCCCAGCTGGTCGCCTCCCGCGAGCTGGCCGCCTCGGTCGACAACCCGGTGGTGCTGCCCGACGGCCGGGTCGAGTCGAACGGCAACTTCCACGGCGCCCCGGTCGCGTACGTGCTGGACTTCCTCGCCATCGCCGCCGCGGACCTGGGGTCGATCTCCGAGCGCCGCACCGACCGGCTGCTCGACAAGGCCCGCTCGCACGGTCTGCCGGCCTTCCTGGCCGACGACCCGGGCGTGGACTCCGGTCTGATGATCGCCCAGTACACCCAGGCCGCCCTGGTCAGCGAGAACAAGCGCCTTGCCGTCCCGGCCTCGGTGGACTCCATCCCGTCCTCCGCGATGCAGGAGGACCACGTCTCGATGGGCTGGTCCGCCGCCCGCAAGCTGCGCCAGGCGGTGGACAACCTCGGCCGGATCCTCGCGGTCGAGCTGACCGCCGCCGCCCGCGCGCTGGAGATCCGCACCGACAACGGCAGCGGGCCGACCGCGCCCGCCACCGCCGCTGCGGTGGCCGCCGCCCGCGAGGCCGGAGTCGGCGGCCCCGGCCGGGACCGCTTCCTCTCGCCCGACCTGGAGGCCGCCGCCGCGCTGGTCGCCTCGGGCGAGCTGGTGCGCGCCGTCGAGCGGATCACCGGGCCGCTGGCCTGACGGCAGGGGTAGGCGGGCATCCTGTCGGGGGCAGTCGGGTGAGCCCTCGGGGGCGCGGGGAACTGCGTGCTGCGGAGGGCTGCCGGGTTGCAACTGGTCCTGTGGGCCAGTTGCAACCCGGCAGCCCGGTGGGGCGGTGCACCTTGCTCCGCAAGGTTTCGGTGGGGATCTTCCGCGCCGCGCAGTTCCCCGCGCCCCTGACGACATGCCCGACTGCCTCGTCGCCTGTCCCGCCGTTCGATACGTCGTTGCCCGCCTGGCAGGACTACGCCACAGTCTTCCCAGCCGCCGTGACCGGTCCTCCGGCCAACGGCGCGCGCTGCAACCGAGCTCGGAGGTACCGCTGATGACCGCCATGGACGAGACCGGCACGGCCGGGCCCTCCGCCCGTCTGCTCCAGCTCTTCGAAGGCCATCGGCTGACCCCGACCCAGCGGCGGATCGCGCACTCGCTGGTCCGGCACGCGGCCGAAGCGCCGTTCCTCTCCAGCGTCGAGGTGGCCGAACTCGCCGGGGTCAGCCAGCCCTCGGTCACCCGCTTCGCCGTCGCACTCGGCTTCGACGGCTACCCGGCGCTGCGCCGGCAGCTGCGCGAACTCGGCGCGGGCGAGCCCGCCGCGCCCGAGACGCCCGCCGACGCGGTCCGCAACGAGCACCAGCAGGCCGTACTCGCCGAGATCGAGCACCTGCGGCACCTGGCCGAGCTGCTCGCCGACCCCGAACCGATCGTCCGGGCCGCCCGGCTGCTGGCGGCGTCCCGTCCGCTGCCGGTGCTCGGTCTGCGTGCCGCCTCGGCCCAGGCCAGGGGCTTCGCGTACTTCGCGGCCAAGGTGCACCCGGACATCCGGCTGCTGGACGAGGGCGGCAGCATGCTCGCCGACCGGCTGGAACAGGTCGCCGCCGCCGGGGCCAGCGCGCTGCTCTGCTTCGCCCTGCCGCGCTACCCGCGCGAGCTGATGGACGCCCTCGCCGTCGCCCGGGACTGCGGGCTGACCGTCCTCACCGTGGCGGACAGCGCCTTCGCGCCGGTCGCCAAGCTCTCCGACCTCCTCCTCCCGGCGGCCGTCGGCACCGGCCTGGTCTTCGACACCGCCTGTGCGCCGATGATGCTCGGCCGGGTCCTGCTGCAGACCATGTGTGACGAAATCCCCGGTGCGGAGGCCAGGTTGGAGGCCATCGAGCACTCGGCGGCGGCCCGCGGCCTCTTCCTGGAGTGAGCTGGACGCGGTGCAGGCGGACCGCCGCCGACCCGGCCGCCCGGATCTCCACGGCTGACGCCGAACCACCCCGTTGGGCAAGGCATTTGACACCGATACGCCCGGCGGCGGACGCGCCCCGACATCGTACGCCCGTGCCCCCGGGGAGCGGTTCAGGTGTGCTCCGGTTCCGCATCGGGCACACCCGTACGGTGTCGGACGGTTGCTGACGGCCCATTGGCGGGCATTCCATCAACAGGCCCCGGTGCAGGGGCCGGACGGGGGAGCCAGCCATGCGTCCGATCCATCAGATGAGACTGACCGGCCGGCTCGCATCGGGGGCCGACGAGTGGTCCTGCCCCACCTGCGGGCGGCGTATCGCGCTGCGGCGTCCGCCCGACCCCGAGTTGGTGGTCCTGGAGACGGGTGACGAGTCCGCCGTCCATGTCGGCCTGATCGAGCCGGACGAGGCCGAGGCTGCCGCCGAGAAGTACGGCCTGGGCCCGATCCAGGAGATCCCCCGTCCGCCCGGATCAGGCGCGCCCCAGGCCGCGCAGCCCGGCGCGGTGCAGCCCGGTGCCGCCACGCCCGACGCCGAGGACCGCGCCTGGCTGGCCGAGATCGGCATCGACTGGGACGGTGGTGCTGCGGCCTGAGGTGTGCTGCACGAGGTCACCGGGCCCCGGGCGGGTACGGATCGCGCTCGGGGCCGGGGGTCGGTCCGGCCCGTTCACAGGACGGCGCCAGGGGTCTGGTCGCAGCCGGTCTGTTTGGATATATTCAGTCGAGTCATCGCTGAATGAATCCATCCGCAAGGAGGTCGGGAGCATGGTGGAGCAGACGAGTGGTCCGCGTGAGGTGCGTGCGGCGCGTGGGACGCAGCTGACCGCGCAGGGCTGGCAGCAGGAAGCCGCGATGCGGATGCTCATGAACAACCTCGACCCCGAGGTCGCCGAGCACCCGTCCAAGCTGGTCGTCTACGGCGGCACCGGCAAGGCCGCCCGCGACTGGCGCTCGTACGACGCGATGGTCCGCACCCTGCAGACGCTCAAGCAGGACGAGACCATGCTGGTCCAGTCGGGCCGCCCGGTCGGCGTGATGCAGACCCACGAGTGGGCGCCGCGGGTACTGATCGCCAACTCCAACCTGGTCGGCGACTGGGCGAACTGGGAGGAGTTCCGCCGTCTGGAGAGCCTCGGGCTCACCATGTACGGCCAGATGACCGCGGGTTCCTGGATCTACATCGGCACCCAGGGCATCCTCCAGGGTACCTACGAGACCTTCGGCGCCGTCGCGGCCAAGAAGTTCGACAACACGCTCGAGGGCACCATCACCCTCACCGCCGGCCTCGGCGGCATGGGCGGCGCCCAGCCGCTGGCCGTCACCATGAACGGCGGCGTGGCGATCTGCATCGACTGCGACCCGTCCCGCATCTCCCGCCGGATCGAGCACCGCTACCTGGACGTCGAGGCCAAGAACCTGGCCCACGCGCTGGAGCTGGCCACCGAAGCCCGGGACAAGAGGCAGCCGCTCTCCATCGGCCTGCTCGGCAACGCCGCCGAGCTGTTCCCGCAGCTGCTGGCGATGGACGCCCCGATCGACATCGTCACCGACCAGACCAGCGCCCACGACCCGCTGAGCTACCTGCCGATCGGTGTCGACTTCGACGACATGGCCGACTACGCGGCCGCCAAGCCCGCCGAGTTCACCCAGCGCTCGCGCGAGTCGATGGCCAAGCACGTCGAGGCGATGGTCGGCTTCCAGGACCGCGGCGCGGAGGTCTTCGACTACGGCAACTCGATCCGCGGTGAGGCGCAGCTGGCCGGCTACGACCGCGCCTTCGCCTTCCCCGGCTTCGTCCCGGCGTACATCCGGCCGCTGTTCTGCGAGGGCAAGGGCCCGTTCCGCTGGGCCGCGCTCTCCGGCGACGCGCAGGACATCTACAAGACCGACAAGGCCGTGCTCGACCTCTTCCCGGAGAACGAGTCGCTGCACCGCTGGATCAAGATGGCCCAGGAGAAGGTGCACTTCCAGGGTCTCCCGGCGCGGATCTGCTGGCTCGGCTACGGCGAGCGCGACAAGGCCGGTGAGCGCTTCAACGACATGGTGGCGTCCGGTGAGCTGTCCGCCCCGATCGTGATCGGCCGCGACCACCTGGACTGCGGCTCGGTCGCCTCCCCGTACCGCGAGACCGAGGCGATGCTGGACGGCTCGGACGCCATCGCCGACTGGCCGCTGCTCAACGCCATGGTCAACGTCGCCTCCGGCGCCTCCTGGGTCTCCATCCACCACGGTGGCGGTGTCGGCATCGGCCGCTCGATCCACGCCGGTCAGGTCACCGTCGCCGACGGCACGGCGCTGGCCGGCGAGAAGATCCGCCGGGTGCTCACCAACGACCCGGGCATGGGCGTCATCCGGCACGTGGACGCCGGGTACGACCGCGCGGTCGAGGTCGCCGACGAGCGCGGCGTGCGCGTCCCGATGGGTGAGCTGTGACCGCTCTCTCGTCCGGGGACAGCTTCGGTCGGATGTGGGCGGAGCTGCTCCCCGTGGGCCGCTCCGCCGCCTCCGGCGGCTACCGCCGGTTCGCCTGGAACTCCGCGGACGCCGAGTGCCGCGCCTGGTTCGAGGAGCAGGCCCGCTCGCGCGGCCTGACCTACGAACTGGACCGCAACGGCAACCAGTGGGCCTGGCTGGGTGATCCGCAGGCCGAGGGGGCCGTCGTCACCGGCTCGCACCTGGACTCCGTCCCGGACGGCGGCGCCTTCGACGGCCCGCTCGGTGTGGTCTCCTCCTTCGCGGCCCTGGACGAACTCCGCTCGCGCGGAGCCGAGTTCGGCAAGCCGCTGGCGATCGTCAACTTCGGCGACGAGGAGGGTGCCCGGTTCGGCGTCGCCTGCATCGGCTCCCGGCTGACCGCCGGGGTGCTGGGCCGCGAGCAGGCGTACGAGCTGCGCGACGCCGACGGCGTCCGGCTGCCCGACGCGATGGAGCGGGCGGGCTACGACCCGACCGCGATCGGCGCGGACGGCGACCGGCTGGCCCGGATCGGCGCCTTCGTCGAGCTGCACGTCGAGCAGGGCCGCCACCTGACGGAGCGCACGCCGGTCGGGGTGGCCAGCGCGATCTGGCCGCACGGCCGCTGGCGCTTCGACTTCCACGGCGAGGCCAACCACGCCGGCACCACCCGCATCGAGGACCGCCGTGACCCGATGCTCACCTACGCCAACACCGTGCTCTCCGCGCGCAAGAAGGCGAAGCTGGCCGGTGCGCTGGCCACCTTCGGCAAGGTCGCGGTGGAGCCCAACGGCACCAATGCCATCGCCTCGCTGGTCCGGGGCTGGCTGGACTCCCGGGCGGCCGACGAGCGGACGCTGGACGCGCTGGTCGAGGAGATCCGGCAGGCGGCGGACGAGCGCGGCGGGCGCGACGGCGTCCGGGTCGAGCTGACCCGCGAGTCGTACACGCCGGTCGTCGACTTCGACGGTCCGCTGCGCGACCGGCTCGCGAAGGTGCTGGGCGGCGTGCCCGTCCTGCCCACCGGGGCGGGACACGACGCCGGAATCCTGGCATCGGCGATCCCGACCGCCATGCTGTTCGTGCGGAACCCGAGCGGAGTCTCGCACTCCCC
>NZ_JYJF01000141.1 GCF_000955975.1 Saccharothrix sp. ST-888 | reverse complement strand
GCGAGCTCGGTCTCGTCCACACCGATGGCGACACCCAGCTCGGGGTGCTCGAAGCCCTTGGGCAGCGCGTGGCCGTCCAGGACGGCGGGCAGCATGCGCACCTGCGGCGCGCGCGGTCCGGTCCAGGCGGCGTTGACCGCCTCGACCAGGCCGGCCACGCCGGCCCCGAGGTCCTCCGTGCTGGACGAGCCGTCCAGGCGCGGCAGACCGGCCAGGAAGTGCAGCTTGGCCGCGGTGATACCGCGTCCCGGCGCGCTCGCCGGGACGTTCTGCGCGACCTTGCGGTCGATCTCGGACTCCATCGAGTCGCCGAGGCGCAGCTCGGTGCGGTTCTGCAGCAGGTCCTTGAGGGCCGGGCGGACCTCGGCGTACCGGGCGGCGGTCAGGATGACGTGGACGCCGAAGCCGAGACCGTTCTGGGCGATGTTCGAGATGATCGGTTCGAGCGCCTCGTAGTCCTGCTTGAAGGTCAGCCAGCCATCGATGATCAGGAACACGTCGCCGAACTGCTCGTCCGGCAGCTGCCCGTTGGCCCGCCGGGTGCGGTAGGTGGCGATGTTGTCGATACCGGCCGTGCGGAACAGCTCCTCACGCCGGTTGAGCACCCCCTGCACCTCGCTGATCAGGCGGCGGACCTTGTCCTGCTCCAGCTTTCCGGCGACCCCGCCGACGTGCGGCAGGCCCGCGATGCTCTGGAATCCACCGCCACCGAAGTCCAGCAGGTAGAACTGGGTCTCCAGCGGGGTGTGGGTGACCGCGAAGCCCGCCACCATGGTCCGCACCAGGGTGGACTTGCCGGAGCGCGGGCCACCGACGATCAGGCCGTGACCGGCCGCACCCGAGTAGTCCTGGTACAGCACGTCGCGGCGCTGGTCGCGCGGCTTGTCGACGATGCCGACCGGCACCACCAGGCGGCCCAGTGCGCCGAACTCCGGCGAGGTGAGGCCGCGTTCCGGGGTGACCTGGAGCGGCGGCACCAGCCCGTCGATGCTGGGTGCCTCCTCCAGCGGAGCCAGCCAGACCTGGTGCGCGGGCGGGCCCTGGCCGATCATCCGCTGCACGAAGACGTCGAGCATGGTGTCGAGCAGCGAGTCGTCGACCTCCTCGACCTCCTCCACGACCTCCTCGACCACCGGCTCGATGATCGGCACCTCGGCGGCGGTGAACAGCACCGGCTGTGCGGTGATCACCTGGCCGCCGCTGGTCCGCTGCTGGCCCGGCGGGCGGTAGGGGCCCGAGACGTACGCGGCACGGAACCGCTCCATCACGTCGGAGCCGAACTTCAGGTAGCCGACACCGGGGATGGGCGGCAGGTGGTACGCGTCCGGCACACCGATCGCGGCCCGCGACTCGGCGGCCGAGAAGGTCCGCAGACCCAGCCGGTAGGAGAGGAAGGTGTCCAGACCGCGGAGCTTGCCCTCCTCCAGTCGCTGCGAGGCGAGCAGCATGTGCATACCCAGCGAACGGCCGATGCGGCCGATCTGGATGAACAGGTCGATGAAGTCCGGCTTGGCGGTGAGCAGTTCGGAGAACTCATCGATGATCATCAGCAGCGAGGGCAGCGGGTCCAGGGCCGCACCGGCGGCGCGGGCCCGCTCGTACTCGTTGATGTTGGCGTAGTTGCCCGCGGCGCGCAGCAGCTCCTGGCGGCGGTTCATCTCGCCCTCGATCGCATCGCGCATGCGGTCGATCAGGGTGGCTTCGCCCTCGAGGTTGGTGATCACCGCCGCGGTGTGCGGCATCTCCGCCATACCGGCGAAGGTGGCACCACCCTTGAAGTCGGCGAGGACCAGGTTGAGGACCTCCGAGGAGTGGGTCACGGCAAGCGCCAGCACGATGGTGCGGAGCACCTCGGACTTGCCGGAACCGGTGGCGCCGACACACATGCCGTGCGGGCCCATGCCCTGCAGCGAGGCTTCCTTGATGTCCAGCCAGACGTACTCGCCGTTGGTGCCGACACCGAGCGGGACCCGCAGCTTCTCGGCCATCGGGCGCGGACGCCAGTGCCGGGCCGGGTCGAAGGCACCGGGGTCGCCGGTGCTCATCATCTCGGTGAAGTCCATGCTGACCAGCGACGGGTCGCCGTCGTCACCGCCGGCCGAGACCCGGAACGGCGCCAACTGGCGCGCCAGCGCCTCCGACTGCCAGGCGGACAGGGTGTCGGGAGCGCCCGAGTAGGAGGCCCCGGAGGCGGACTCCAGCAGCAGCCGGTCCTTGGTCAGCGAGATCACCAAGTGCCCGCTGGGCTCGTCCATTTCACCCGGGACGACCTCGATCACGGTGACGCCCTGCACACCCTCGGCCCCGGCCAGCACCGAGTCCGGCGGCACCGAGGCGCCATCCATGATCACCACGATGTGCGGCTGGTCGGGAGAGGGGACGGCATCCCTGGAGAAGCCCTTGCGGCCCGCCAGTTCGTTCTCCAGCAGGTACTCCAGCTCGCCGAGCCCGGTCGCGATCAGGCGGCGGGAACCCGCGCCGTCGCTGTCCTTGCGGTGCTGGGTGTGCGGCAGCCACTTGGCCCACTCCCACTCGTCCACCGCGCCGGGCGCGGCGGCGACCGCGACCATCAGGTCGTCGGGCGAGTGCAGGGTGGTCAATTGGGCGATCATCGCCCGGACGTTGCCGTACACGGTGTCCGGGTCGCCGCAGACGGTGATGTGGTAGAAGGCGCGCAGCGAGACCGCCAACGGCAGGTCCTGCAAGGTGCCGTGCGCGGTGAGGAAGTTCTTCATCGCGGCGGCGGCCAGCGGCTCCAGCTCGTCCAGCGGCGCGGTCTGCGGCGCCACCAGCGGAGTGGACAGTTGCTGCGGCCCCCGGCCGAGCCGGATCTGCGCGAAGTCCGGGTCGCCGGGCCTGCGTTCCCACAGCCGGCGCCCCTCCGCCACGATCGACCACAGCTGGTCGGGCTCGGGGTGCAGGAACAGCTGCGCACCGCGCTGGCGCTCGGCGGTGCGGCGCACCTGGCGGCGCATCTGCTGCAGGTACTTCAGGTAGTCGCGGCGCTCGTCCGCGGTGCCCGCACTGCCGCCCTTGCGCGCCTTGATGACCTGCGCCACCGCCATACCCGCGGTGGAGGCGATCATCAGGACGCCCATCATCTTCATCGGGCCCTGGGCACCGGGAGAGAAGAGGAACGCCGCAGAGCCACCCATGCCGAGCATCGGCAGCAGGGACATCAGCCAGTCCTCGCCGCCCGACCTGGGTAGCTCCGGCGGAGGCACCAGCTCCACCGGCTCGTCCGGCACCACGGGCGGATACGCCCGCGCCGGACGCTTGACGGTAACCACACTCATGCGACCTCCTCGCTTCGCTCGTCGGCCGCTTCGCGAAACTCGCACCTTCTAACGGTTCGCTCGCTCACTGGCATCAGCCCTCACGCACTGGATACGTACGGGTGAGAGCGCCCCGTGTGATGACGCCGCCCCCGCTCCGCCGACCGCAAGCGCTCCAGGGTCGCGCGTATCCGCCCCCGTACGCCTTGCGCAGGGGCCGATCCTACTGGTCTGCTCGGACCGTACGACCACAGGGGCGAGGCCTTGCCGGTCGTAAAGAAAAGGGTGATCCGCCGTCACCCTTCGTCCACAGGTCCACCGGGGCGCCGATACGGCCCGGGGCCGGTGGGAGTGCCGGGCCCGCTGGCGGTAGGGTAACGCCGCGCCAATTCTCATCCGGGTCGTGCGAGTTCCGGCCCGATGGGATCGGGCCAAGCCGACGAACGGCCAGTCAACAAGGGGGAGAGCGCCCGTGAGCGAGCTCTGCGAGCGAACCATCAGAAGCTGCGCGCTGCGCGAAGCGCCCGCCGAGCCCTGCGAGGCGAGCGCATGAGCGCAAACGCTACGACCGGATTCTGCCGGGTCACCGTGGTGGCGCCGGACAGCCGGATCGACGTCGCACTGCCGGAGGACGTGCCGCTCGCGGACGTCTACCCCGAGGTGCTGCGGCTCTCCGGCCAGACCCAGATGGACGGTGCGCCGACCGGCTTCCACCTGGTCCGCCGCGACGGCACGGTGCTGGACAGCGGCCTGCCGCTGGCCGCCCAGCAGGTGCGCGACGGCGACCTGCTGAGCCTGCGCCCGTTCGCCGAGTCGCTGCCGCCGGCCGTCTACGACGACGTGGCCGACGCCATCGCCAGCGCCGTCGAGGAGGACCGCCGCTTCTGGAGTCCCGAGCTGATGCGGGCCTTCGGCCTGATCGGTTCGACCGTGCTGCTGGTGCTGCTCGGTTTCGCGCTCTGGTTCTCCGGCCTGCGCCACGACATGCACAGCCTGCCGGGCATCCTCTCCGGCGTGACCGCGGTCGTCCTGGTCGCCTTCGCCGCGATCCGCGCCCGGGTCTACGACGACCACGACGCCGGTCTCGCGCTCGGCCTGGGCGCGCTGCCGCACACCCTGATCGCCGGCAGCGGCGTCATCGCGGTCGCGCACACCGGCGACGGTCCTGGCCGGCTGCAGTTCCTGGTCGGCTGTGTGGCCGTCCTGGTGGTCTCGGTGCTGCTGGTCGGCCTGCTGCCGGAGAAGGACTCGGTCTTCGTCGCCTCCTCCTTCCTCGCCGCCGCCGGCACGCTGGCGACCTTCGCGGGTGTCCTGCTCTCCGGCACCCCGGCCACCCACATCGCCGCCGTCACCGGTGTCGCCGCCATCGCGGTGATCGGTGTGCTGCCCGCACTGTCCGCCCGCTTCGCCCGGCTGCCCGTCGGCTTCAGCGCCCCCGGCCAGGCCCGCACCCGCAGCCGCGACTTCGCCGAGGACACCAACCGCGCCGAGGCCCTCCAGTACGAGCGGATCGCCCACCAGGCCCGTCGCGGCCACGAGGTGCTGGTCGGTCTGGTCGGCGGCTGCGCCGCGGTGCTGGTCGGCTCCTGCACCGTGCTCGGCTTCAGCGACACCATGTACGGCGAGCTGCTGGCGCTGGCGGTCGGTGTCTCGACCATGCTGCGGGCCCGGCTGTTCCGCTACACCGCGCAGGTCTTCAGCCTCACCATCGCCGGCCTGGCCGGCCTCGGTCTGCTGATCGTCGGCCTGTCGCTGCACACCCCGCTGTTCATCGTGAAGGCCGCCAGCTCCACCGCGGTCGACCTGCGCACGGTCTGGCTGGCGGCCTCGATCGCCTTCGGTGCCGCCGTGCTGACGGCCATCGCGCTGGTCGTGCCGCGGCTCGGCGTCTCGCCGTTCTGGGGCCGGATCCTGGACATGGTGGACGGCCTGATGCTGATCTCGCTGGTCCCGCTGGCCCTTGCCGTGCTGGACATCTACGGCCTGGTCCGCGGCGCCACCAGCTGACACCGAGGACCGCGCCGAGCGCCCGCCTCCGCCCCGCTGCCAGGGTGGACGGCGGGCGCTGGTACGCTTGGGCCGTCCGAGTTCTGTCAGATCCTGTGCCTCCTACCAGGATCGCTCGGGCCAGAACCTGAAGGAGATGCAGTGGCTCTCGCCGCCGACGTCAAGAAGCAGATCATCGCCGAGTTCGGCCAGAAGGAGGGCGACACCGGCTCCCCCGAGGTCCAGGTGGCCATGCTCTCCCGCCGTATCTCGGACCTGACCGAGCACCTCAAGTTCCACAAGCACGACCACCACTCGCGTCGTGGTCTGCTGATCCTGGTCGGTCAGCGCCGTCGCCTGCTGCAGTACCTGGCCAAGAAGGACATCGAGCGCTTCCGTGCGCTCGTCGACCGCCTGGGCATCCGCCGCGGTGCCGCCGGCGGCGCCCGCTAAGTCCGCCGTGAGGGGCGGCTCCCCTTCCCGGGGGGCCGCCCCTTGCTGCATCCCCGCGCAGCGCTCCGCAGTGAGCGCGGCGGGAACTCGCTACGAGAGTCCTTTCCACACGCGTGGTAATGGCGGGCTCTGTAGGGTGTGAATTTGTAAGGTGAAGGGCATGCCCGGTCATGGTGTCGTGAAGACGCCGGGAGAACCGGGGCAGCGACATCACCGAGTGGGCCGCTGGCTTCAAACGGAAGCCGCCCGCGTCCCAAGGAGCGTCCACACGCGACCGCCGACCAGCTGGCCGAGAGGCGCCGGTCCTCGGTAGTGGCCGCCGGGGAGTGCCAGGCCGTCCAGGTGACGGTGCCGGCGACCCGGAGGCTTCGATCGAAGACCGGCCCAGACTGCCCGGGCCACAGGTAGGCAAAGCGCAGGGGCGCTCCTCGGGAGACGTACGAAAGAGGAGATCTTCCAGGTGGAAGAGAACGTGTTCTACGCCGAGGCCGTCATCGACAACGGCAGCTTCGGCACCCGTACCATCCGCTTCGAGACCGGCCGCCTGGCCCGTCAGGCCGCCGGCTCCGCCGTGGCCTACCTGGACGACGACACCATGGTGCTGTCGGCCACCAGCGCGTCCAAGCAGCCGAAGGAGCACTTCGACTTCTTCCCGCTGACGGTGGACGTCGAGGAGCGGATGTACGCCGCGGGCCGGATCCCCGGCTCGTTCTTCCGTCGTGAGGGCCGGCCCTCCGAGGACGCGATCCTCACCTGCCGCCTGATCGACCGCCCGCTGCGCCCGTCCTTCGTCAAGGGCCTGCGCAACGAGGTCCAGGTCGTCTGCACCGTCATGGCGCTGAACCCGGACCACCTGTACGACGTGGTGGCCATCAACGCCGCCTCGGCCTCCACCCAGCTGGCCGGTCTGCCGTTCTCCGGCCCGATCGGTGGCGTCCGCGTCGCCCTGATCAACGGCCAGTGGGTGGCCTTCCCGACCCACAGCGAGCTGGAGTCGGCCGTCTTCGACATGGTCGTCGCCGGTCGCGCCCTGCCGGACGGCGATGTCGCGATCATGATGGTCGAGGCCGAGGCCACCGACAAGACCATCAAGCTGGTCGCCGACGGCGCCGAGGCCCCGACCGAGGAGATCGTCGCCGCCGGTCTCGAGGCCGCCAAGCCGTTCATCAAGGTGCTGTGCGCCGCGCAGGCCCAGCTGGCCGCCCAGGCCGCCAAGCCGACCGGCGAGTTCCCGGTCTTCCTGGACTACCAGGAGGACGTGCTGGCCGCCCTGACCACCGCGGTCAAGGACGAGCTCGCCCAGGCGCTCACCATCGCCGGCAAGCAGGAGCGCCAGAACGAGCTGGACCGCATCAAGGCGATCGCCGCCGACAAGCTGCTCCCGGAGTTCGAGGGCCGCGAGAAGGAGATCGGCGCCGCCTACAACGCGCTGACCAAGAAGATCGTCCGCGAGCGCGTCATCAAGGACAAGGTCCGCATCGACGGCCGCGGTGTCACCGACATCCGCACCCTGGCCGCCGAGGTCGAGGCCATCCCGCGGGTGCACGGTTCGGCGCTGTTCGAGCGTGGCGAGACCCAGATCCTGGGCGTCACCACCCTGAACATGCTCCGCATGGAGCAGCAGCTCGACACGCTCTCCCCGGAGACGCGCCGTCGCTACATGCACAACTACAACTTCCCGCCGTACTCCGTCGGTGAGACCGGCCGCGTGGGTGCGCCCAAGCGCCGCGAGATCGGCCACGGCGCCCTGGCCGAGCGCGCGCTGCTGCCGGTGCTGCCGACCCGCGAGGAGTTCCCGTACGCCATCCGCCAGGTCTCCGAGGCGCTCGGCTCCAACGGCTCCACCTCGATGGGCTCGGTCTGCGCCTCGACCATGTCGCTGCTGAACGCCGGTGTGCCGCTGAAGGCCGCCGTCGCCGGTATCGCCATGGGCCTGATCTCGCAGGAGATCGACGGTGAGACGCACTACGTCACCCTGACCGACATCCTGGGTGCCGAGGACGCGTACGGCGACATGGACTTCAAGGTCGCCGGTACCCGCAACTTCATCACCGCCCTCCAGCTGGACACCAAGCTGAACGGCATCCCGGCGTCGGTGCTCGCCGCCGCGCTGAAGCAGGCCAAGGACGCCCGCCTGCACATCCTCGACGTGATGAACGAGGCCATCGACGCGCCCGACGAGATGTCGCCGAACGCGCCGCGCATCATCACCATCAAGATCCCGGTGGACAAGATCGGTGAGGTCATCGGCCCCAAGGGCAAGATGATCAACCAGATCCAGGAGGACACCGGCGCCGAGATCACGATCGAGGACGACGGCACCATCTACATCGGTGCCGCCGACGGCCCGGCCGCCGAGGCCGCCCGCACCACGATCAACCAGATCGCCAACCCGACCATGCCGGAGGTCGGCGAGCGCTACCTGGGCACCGTGGTGAAGACCACGACCTTCGGTGCGTTCGTCTCGCTGATGCCGGGCAAGGACGGTCTGCTGCACATCTCGCAGATCCGCAAGCTCGCCGGTGGCAAGCGCGTGGAGAACGTCGAGGACGTGCTCGCGGTCGGCACCAAGGTGCAGGTCGAGATCGCCGAGATCGACCCGCGCGGCAAGCTCTCGCTGATCCCGGTCGTCGAGGGCGAGGAGGGCGGCGAGGCCGCCACCGCGTCCGAGTGACGGCTCGCAGCTAGCTGACTCCCGCGGCCCGCACGCCTCGCTGAGCGTGCGGGCCGCACCCTGTTGTTCCCACGTACGGAGGTACCCGCGTTGGCTCAGGCCTCGGCGGCAACGCAGCGACCCGGCACCACCCGCACCCTGCTCAAGGGCGCCGACGGTGCCGGCACGGTGCGCCGCACTGTCCTTCCCGGCGGCCTGCGGGTCGTCACCGAGACCCTGCCGACGGTTCGCTCGGCGACCTTCGGCATCTGGGTCGGAGTCGGCTCCCGGGACGAGACCCCGGTCCTCAACGGGGCCACCCACTACCTGGAGCACCTGCTCTTCAAGGGCACCGCCCGGCGCAGCGCGCTGGACATCTCGGCAGCCCTGGACGCGGTCGGCGGCGAGATGAACGCCTTCACCGCGAAGGAGAACACCTGCTACTACGCGCGGGTGCTCGACACCGACCTGCCGCTGGCCATCGACGTGGTCTGCGACATGGTCACCGGCTCGCTGATCCGCGAGGAGGACGTGGAGGCCGAACGCGGCGTCATCCTCGAGGAGATGGCGATGGCGGAGGACGACCCGGGTGACGTGGTCCACGACCTGTTCGCCAAGGTGATCTACGGCTCCTCGCCGCTCGGCCGGCCGATCCTGGGCACCCAGGAGACCGTGACGAACCTCAGCCGCGACCAGA
Source organism: Saccharothrix sp. ST-888 (assembly GCF_000955975.1). Lineage (GTDB taxonomy): Bacteria > Actinomycetota > Actinomycetes > Streptomycetales > Streptomycetaceae > Kitasatospora. Next base: position 6,097 of record NZ_JYJF01000141.1, on the reverse strand, counting down.
TCGCCGGGTTCTTCCGCCGCCGCTACAAGCCCGAGCAGCTGGTCGTCGCGGCGGCCGGCAACATCGACCACAAGAAGGTCGTCCGACTCGTCGAACGCGCCTTCGCCCCGGTCCTGGCCGGTGCCACCGGCCACCCGGCCGAGCTGCCCAGGGCCGTCAAGGCGCTGCGCACCGCCGGGAAGGTCGAGGTGCTCAACCGTCCGACCGAGCAGGCCCACCTGGTCCTCGGCCTGCCCGGCATACCCCGCCACGACGAGCGCCGCTGGGCCCTGGGCGTGCTCAACGCGGCCCTCGGCGGTGGGATGAGCTCCCGCCTGTTCCAGGAGGTCAGGGAGAAGCGCGGTCTCGCGTACTCGGTCTACTCGTACTCCACCTCGTACGCGGACAGCGGCCTCTTCGGGATCTACGCCGGGTGCCAGCCCAAGCGGGTCGAGGAGGTGCTGAAGATCTGCCGCGCCGAACTGGCCAAGGTGGTGGAGGACGGCATCACCGCCGAGGAGCTGCACCGGGCGATCGGGCAGATCTCCGGCTCCACCGTGCTCGGCATGGAGGACACCGGCTCGCTGATGAACCGGATCGGCAAGGCCGAACTCTGCTACGGGCACCACCTGTCCGTGGACGAGATGCTGGCGAAGATCGCGGCGGTCACCCTGGATGACGTCCGGGCGGTGGCCCGTGATGTGCTGGGTGCGTACCGGCCCTCGCTCGCGCTGATCGGTCCGATCAACGACAAGCGGGCGGCCGCACTCGCCGACCTGCTGCACTGAGAGGGTTACTGAGATGACGCTGCGCGTTGCCGTGATAGGGGCCGGGGGACGGATCGGTTCGGAGGCGGTCAAGGCGGTCGAGGCCGCCCCCGACCTGGAGCTGGTCGCCACCCTGGGCCGCGACTCCGCGCTGGAGGAGCTGACCCGGGCCGGTGTTCAGGTCGCGGTCGAACTGACCCACCCCGACTCGGTGATGGGCAATCTCGACTACTGCCTGCGCAACGGGATCCACGTGGTCACCGGTACCACCGGCTGGACCGACGAGCGGCTGGCCACCGTGCGCGGCCAGCTGGCCGAGAGCCCGGGGACCGGTCTGCTGATCGCGCCGAACTTCTCCATCGGCGCCGTCCTCGGCATGCAGTTCGCGCAGGCGGCGGCCAAGTACTTCGAGTCGGTCGAGATCGTGGAGCTGCACCACGACCGCAAGGCGGACGCCCCTTCGGGCACCGCCACCCGCACCGCGCAGCTGATCGCCGCCGCCCGCACCAGGGCCGGCCGGGAACCGCAGCAGGACCCGACCACCCACGCCCTGGAGGGCGCGCGCGGCGCCGACGTGGACGGGGTGCCGGTGCACGCGGTGCGGCTGCGCGGCCTGCTGGCCCACCAGGAGGTGCTGTTCGGCGACACCGGCGAGACCCTGACGATCCGTCACGACTCGCTGCACCACAGCTGCTTCATGCCGGGCATCCTGCTCGGCGTGCGCAAGGTGGTGGACCACCCGGGCCTCACCTTCGGCCTCGAACACTTCCTGGACCTGTGAGCCCCGAATGACCTCGCGCACCGGTTTCTTCCTGCTCTCCGGCGTCCTGCTGCTGGTCGCCGTCATCTGCGTCGGCGAGGGCGTCCAGCTGATCGCCACCGGCAAACTGCTGGGCATCGGCATCGGCCTCTGCGCCTTCGTCATCCCCGCGATCGGGGTCTGGTTCCTGCGCCAGACCATCCGCTTCGGCCGGGCCAGCGAGCGGCTCGCCCGCGAGCTGGAGGCCGAGGGCGGGCTGCCGGTGGACGAGCTCAAGCGCACCTCGGGGGGCCGGATCGACCGGGCTTCGGCCGACGCGGTCTTCGCCAGGCGCAGGACCGAGGCCGAGGCCGCGCCGGGCGACTGGCGGGCCTTCTTCCGGCTCGCCGTCGCCTATGCGGACGCGGGCGACGTGCCGCGCGCCCGCAAGGCGATGCAGCACGCCATCAAGCTGCGTGAGGCTTTCGACTCGGTGGCGGCGGGCTAGGCTGTCGCCGTCACAGACGGCTCATCTCAGGAGGATCTTCGCGTGAGCGAGCGAAGCGAGCGGACAACCGGGCGGGACGCGTTTCGCGACGCGACCGCCGAGCGCAGCGAGGTGGGCGCATGAGCGACGGACTGGGTCTGACCCCGCAGTTCCGCAGCGACGTCAGCGTCGAGCTGGTGCGCAGTGCCGCGGCCGACTCCGACGTGATCTGGGCGGCGCGCGTCTCCACCGCGGGTGAGCAGTCCCTGGAGGCCGTCCAGCAGGACCCGGAGAAGTCCAAGGGACTGATCAACTTCCTGATGCGGGACCGCCACGGCACCCCCTTCGAGCACAACTCGATGACCTTCTTCATCAGTGCGCCGATCTTCGTCTTCCGCGAGTTCCACCGGCACCGCAGCGGCTGGTCCTACAACGAGGAGTCCGGCCGCTACCGCGAGCTGGAGCCGGTCTTCTACGTTCCCGGCGAGGACCGCAAGCTGATCCAGCAGGGCCGCCCCGGCAAGTACGAGTTCGTCGAGGGCAGCCCGGAGCAGCACAAGGTCGCGACCGAGGCCATGGAGTCCTCGTACCGCGCGTCCTACCAGGCCTACCAGGAGATGCTCAACGCCGGTGTCGCCCGTGAGGTGGCCCGCGCGGTGCTGCCGGTCGGCCTCTTCTCCTCGATGTACGCCACCTGCAACTCCCGGTCGTTGATGCACTTCCTCTCGCTGCGTACGAAGAAGGAGAACTCGGCGGTTCCGTCCTTCCCGCAGCGCGAGATCGAGATGGTCGCCGAGCAGATGGAGGCGGCCTGGGCCCAGCTCATGCCGCTCACCCATGCGGCGTTCGAGAAGCACGGCCGCGTCGCGCCCTGACCTGGGCGGATAGGCATATGGGCGGGTCGCCTGGCATGTCTGGATTGCGGCTTTTCAAGGCGCTCCCTAGGCTCAAAACCACGGATTCCGGTGCTGCTTGAACCCCCGAGCAAGCAGCACCGGAATCCCATGTCAGGGCCCGCTGCCCGCCCGCCGAAACCCCTGCGGAACAGCACACCTGTCCGAACCCTGGACCGGCCTGGTAGTCCCCCGGCCGCCTACGAGTAGTTTTGGACGCATGGCTCCGACCTCCACCCCTCAGACTCCCTTCGGCCGGGTCCTGACCGCGATGGTGACCCCGTTCACCGCAGACGGCGGACTCGACCTCGACGGCGCACAGCGCCTGGCCGCGCACCTCGTGGACTCCGGCAACGACGGGCTGGTACTCAACGGCACCACCGGCGAGTCCCCGACCACCTCCGACGCGGAGAAGGCCCAGCTGGTCCGCGCCGTGGTGGAGGCGGTAGGGGACCGGGCCCACATCGTCGCGGGCGTCGGCACCAACGACACGCGGCACAGCGTCGAACTCGCCCACCAGGCCGAGGCGGCCGGCGCCCACGGCCTGCTGGTCGTCACGCCGTACTACAGCAAGCCCCCGCAGGAGGGCCTGTACCAGCACAGCGTCACGATCGCCGACGCCACCGAGCTGCCGGTGATGCTGTACGACATCCCCGGCCGCGCCGGAGTCGCCCTCAGCACCGAGACGCTGGTCCGGCTCGGCGAGCACCCGCGGATCGTCGCCAACAAGGACGCCAAGGGCGACCTCGGCGCCGCCAGCTGGGCGATCGCCCGCAGCGGCCTGGCCTGGTACTCCGGCGACGACATCCTCAACCTGCCGCTGCTGTCGGTGGGCGCGGCCGGTGTGGTCAGCGTGGTCGGCCACGTGGTCGCCGCCGAGCTGCGCACCATGATCGACGCCTACCTGGCCGGCGAGGTCGGCAAGGCCACCGCGATCCACCAGAGCCTGCTGCCGGTATTCACTGGCATGTTCCGCACCCAAGGCGTCATCCTCAGCAAGGCGGCACTGGAACTCCAGGGCCACCCGGCCGGACCGCTGCGCCTGCCGCTGATCTCCGCCACGCCGGAGGAGATTGCCCGACTGAGGCTGGATCTCGCCGCCGGCGGGGTACACCTGTAGCAGACACAGACGTGCGCGCCCCGGCTCGCCGGGTCCCTCGTGGGCCCGCCGCTGGACCGGACCGAAGGCGCGAGAGCACCAGGACCTGAAATATAGGAAGCCATCGAAGCACGCACGCCATATGTCTTCCGGGGGAGAACCCCAGGCATATGGCGTGCGCCGTGAGGAGAGTCTTTTGAGCCACCCGCATCCCGAACTCGGCGCGCCACCTGCCCTGAAGGAGGGCGCCCTCCGCATCACCCCGCTCGGCGGCCTCGGCGAGATCGGCCGCAACATGACGGTCCTCGAGTACGGGGACCGCATGCTGATCATCGACTGCGGCGTCCTGTTCCCCGAGGACGAGCAGCCCGGCGTGGACCTGATCCTGCCGGACTTCAGCTACATCCGGGACCGCCTGGACAAGGTCGACGGCATCGTCCTGACCCACGGGCACGAGGACCACATCGGTGCCGTCCCGTACCTGCTCCGGGAGAACCCGGACATCCCGCTGATCGGTTCGAAGCTCACCCTCGCCCTGATCGAGGCCAAGCTCGCCGAGCACCGGATCCGCCCGTACGTCCTGGAGGTGGTGGAGGGTCAGCGCGAGCGGATCGGCCCCTTCGACTGCGAGTTCATCGCCGTCAACCACTCCATCCCGGACGCGCTGGCGGTAGCCGTGCGGACGCCCGCCGGCATGGTCGTCGCCACCGGCGACTTCAAGATGGACCAGCTGCCGCTCGACGGCCGCCTCACCGACCTGCCGACCTTCGCCAAGCTGGCCGAGGAGGGCATGGACCTGCTGCTGGTGGACTCCACCAACGCCGAGGTCCCCGGTTTCATCCCGCACGAGCGCGATATCTCGGCCGCCCTGCGCAACGTCTTCGCGAACGCCGACCGCCGCATCATCGTGGCCTCCTTCGCCAGCCACGTGCACCGCATCCAGCAGGTGCTGGACGCGGCCCACGAGTACAAGCGCAAGGTCGCCTTCGTGGGGCGCTCGATGGTCCGCAACATGGGCATCGCGCGTGACCTGGGCTACCTGAAGGTCCCGGGCAACCTGATCGTCGACGTGAAGACCCTGGACGACCTCCCGGACAAGGAGGTGGTGCTCATCTGCACCGGCTCCCAGGGCGAGCCGATGGCGGCGCTCTCCCGGATGGCCAACCGCGAGCACCAGATCCGCATCGTCGAGGGCGACACCGTGGTGCTCGCCTCCTCGCTGATCCCCGGCAACGAGAACGCCGTCTACCGGGTCATCAACGGTCTGACGCGTTGGGGCGCCAAGGTCGTGCACAAGGGCAACGCCAAGGTGCACGTCTCCGGCCACGCCTCCGCCGGTGAGCTGCTCTACTTCTTCAACATCTGCAAGCCGCGCAACCTGATGCCGGTCCACGGCGAGTGGCGCCACCTGCGGGCGGCGGCCGACCTGGGCATCGCGACCGGTGTGCCGCGCAACCGCACGGTCATCGCCGAGGACGGCGTCTGCGTGGACCTGGAGAACGGGGTCGCCCGCATTGTCGGCAAGGTCCAGGCCGGTTACGTCTACGTCGACGGCTCGTCGGTCGGCGACATCACCGAGGCCTCGCTCAAGGACCGTCGCATCCTCGGCGAGGAAGGCTTCATCTCGGTCTTCGTGGTCGTCGACTCCAGCAGCGGCAAGATCGTGAGCGGCCCGACCATCCAGGCCCGCGGCTCCGGCATCGACGACGGTGCGTTCGCCCCCGTCGTGGCCAAGCTGGAGGAGGCGCTGACGAAGTCGGCGAACGACGGCGTGCTGGAGGTGCGGCAGGTCCAGCAGCTGGTCCGGCGCACCATCGGCAAGTGGGTGGCGGACAACTACCGCCGCCGGCCGATGATCCTGCCAGTCGTGGTCGAGGTCTGATCGACTGCCACGGTTTGACGTGGGGCGGCCCGGTGCGTAATGTTCTCCGGGTTGCCCCACGGGCGGCCGGAAGTTCTCGAACGAAATTCGAGAGCGGAAAGCGGGTCGGAAAACTCTGCTAGAGTTCGGGAGCGCCGAAAGGCGAAAGCAAATCCGATGAATGAAACTCCGGAAAACGGAGCGGAAAACATCTGATAAGCTGGAAACACGAAAGAACGAAGCGCCCGGAGGGCCCGCTGGAAGGCGGCCTG
>NZ_JYJF01000015.1 GCF_000955975.1 Saccharothrix sp. ST-888 | reverse complement strand
GCGCAACGACCTGCTCTTCGCGAGCGACCGGGAGAAGACCGCCGAGCGGGTCCGCGAGCGGCTCGGCCTGCCCGAGGGCAAGAAGGTGGTGCTGTACGCGCCGACCTTCCGCGAGGACCGGCGCCGTCCGCAGGACGGCTACCAGCTGGACCTGCGGCTCGACCTGGCCGCCGCGCAGGCCGCGCTGGGCGAGGACCAGGTGCTGCTGGTCCGCAGCCACGAGCTGATGTGCGGCCAGATCCCGGACGCCGGGAACGGCTACCTCTGGGACGTCGGCACCTACCCGGACATGGCCGAACTGCTGCTGATCGCCGACGTGCTGGTCACCGACTACTCCTCGGCGATGTTCGACTTCGCCAACACCGGCCGCCCGATGCTCTTCTTCACCCACGACCTCGCCCACTACCGCGACAACCTGCGCGGCTTCACCTTCGACTTCGAGGCCGAGGCCCCGGGACCGCTGCTGGCCGGCTCGGCGGAGCTCGTCGCGGCGCTCGGCCGGGTGGACGCGGTGGCCGCCGAACACGCCGACCGGTACGCGGCGTTCCGCGAGCGCTACTGCGATCTGGACGACGGCCGGGCCGCGTCCCGAGTGGTGGATGCGCTGCTGAAGAACTGACAATATGGCGGTCGGGCATTTCTTACGAATTCCCGGCCGCCATATTGTCGCTTTCATTTGAAAATTGACCCGCCGGACGGCCGTGGTGTCCAATAGCGGAATATCAGCAGGGCTCTCGACTCCCGCAGCGCGAAGGGCATTCCGGTGCCTCGACCTTCCTTTGCCAGATCCCTCGGACTCTCCGTCCCGCTCCCTCGCCGGACGGCACTCGCAGCCCCGCCCGACCAGGCCCCCCGGATAGGGATCCGCTCCGCCGCCTGGGTCGACGGACTGCTCGAACTCGTCGGCCACGCCCACGCTCCGGGCCGCAGCGCCGACCACCTCGGCGCCGTCCGCACCCTGATCACCCTGCACCGCCCCGACCAGCGCCGCCTCACCGTGCTGCGCACCACGCCCCGCTACCTCCCCGAGGTCACCGACGACCTCGCCGAACCCGAACTCAACCTCGACTGGGCCGGGTTCGCGGTCCGTATCGACCCGGCGGTGCTGCGGCGCGGCGGGCGCTGGGAGGACGGCGTCTGGCGGATCGGCGGCCTCCTGCTGGACGGACTGCGGCCCCGGCCGGGCGACTTCACCGCCCACTGGTGCGGCTCCGGCGAGTACCCGCCCGCCGCCTGGGTGGCCGACGGCGTACAGGCCATCCCGTACTTCCGGGACGACCAGCTGCACCTGCGGGTCGAGACCGCCCGCGCCCGGGTCAGCGCCACCCGTACGGTCGGCGACAGCGTCGAGCTGGCCTGCCTGAGCAGCCGGCGGGCCGAGGGCGCGACGGTCCGGCTCAGCCACCGCCAGTCCCCGGCCGTCATCGCGCTGCCCGTCCTGCCGGGGCCGGGACGCAGCCTCACCGTCCGGATCCCGCTCGGCGCCTTCGAGCGCAGCGGCCGGCCCGCGCCCGACCCGACCGGCACCGCCCACTGGGACCCGGTGCTGCACTACCCGGACGGACGGGCCGAGCCCCTCGTCCTCGACCACCGCTCCGGCGCCCTCCCCGCCCAGTTCGCGCTCCCGGCCCACGGCCGGACGCTCCGCCTCAAGCACCTCGCCGACAGCCACCTGCAACTGTGCGAACAGAACTGCGTCCCGATGGTGGACACCCTCGCCTCGACCCCCGAGGGCTTCCTGCTCACCGGTCACTTCCCGCAGCCCGGGGCCGCCGCGCACGAACTGGTGCTGCGGCACGGCGGCGGCTGCGGGGAACAGCGGCTCGCGCTCGAACCGCTGCCCGACGACCGGTTCCAGGTCCGGGTGCCGCTCACCGTCCCCACCTCGTACGGCGGGCGGCTGCCGCTGCGCAAGGGCGTCTGGGACGTGCTGATCCGGCCTGCGGGCGATCCCGCGAGCGAGCAGCCGGTGGTCCTCGCCCCGGACGTGCTGCGCGTCCTGCCGCTCCCGGCCGAGACCCACGGCAAGCGCATCCTGCTGCAACGGCGCTGGCACGACACCCTGATCCTGGACTCCACCCCCGTCCTGCCGGCCGCCGAACGCAGCGCCCACCGCCAACTCCAGCTGCGCGACCGGCGCTACCCGGCCGCCCGGCGCCGCCCGCTGCACGAGGCCGTGCTGTACGACGTCTTCGGCGGCCGCGGGTACGCCGACTCCCCGCGCGCGATCCACGCCGAACTGACCCGGCGCGCCCCCGGGCTGCGCCACCTGTGGACCGTGGAGGACGCCCAGGCCGAACTGCCCGAGGGCGTCGAGCCGGTGACCGTCTGGAGCCCCGAGTGGTACGACGCCCTCGCCACCAGCCGGTACCTGGTCGGCAACACCCACTTCCCGGAGTTCGTCGAGCGCCGGGACGGACAGGTGGTCCTCCAGACCTGGCACGGCACCCCGCTGAAGCGGATCGCCCACGACGTCGACACCGGCTGGCTGGACGACGACGGCTACCTGGAGCGCCTCGCCCGCGAAGTGCCGCAGTGGAGCCTGCTGCTGTCCCCCAACTCCTTCAGCACCCCGATCCTGCGCCGGGCCTTCCGCTACCCCGGTGAGATCCTGGAGAGCGGCTACCCGCGCAACGACCTGCTCGCCCGCCCCGACGCCGGGGCGGCCGCGGCCGTCCGGCGCCGCCTCGGCATCCCCGACGGCAAGCGGGTGGTCCTCTACGCGCCCACCTGGCGCGAGGACGCCCGCAGCGGCGACGGCTACCGGCTCGACCTGCGGCTCGACACGGACGCCGCGCGGACCGCGCTGGGCGCCGGCCACGTGGTGCTGGTGCGCCCGCACGCGCATGTGCTCCAGCGTCCGCCCGGCTGCGGCGACGGCTTCCTGTACGACGTCGGCGACTACCCCGACATGGCCGAACTGCTGCTGATCACCGACGTGCTGGTCACCGACTACTCCTCGGCGATGTTCGACTTCGCCAACACCGGCCGCCCGATGCTCTTCTTCACCCACGACCTCGCGCACTACCGGGACGACCTGCGCGGCTTCTACTTCGACTTCGAGGCCGAGGCCCCGGGACCGCTGCTGGCCACCTCGGCGGAGCTCATCGCGGCACTCGGCCGGGTGGACGCGGTGGCCGCCGAACACGCCGACCGGTACGCGGCGTTCCGCGAGCGCTACTGCCACCTGGACGACGGCCGGGCCGCGTCCCGAGTGGTGGATGCGCTACTGGACCGCTAGCGCGTCCGTCCGCCTCCGGCTGGTCTCGAGCTGTCCGCGATCCCGGCGACGCCGGGGTCGTTCTGCCGCCCGTTCCGTACCGCGAACGGGCGGGGTGGCTCAGCCGCGGCCGAAGGTGTAGCCGCGCCAGGGCCGCCAGACCTCGTCCGCGTCGAAGCGGGAGAGGCAGAAGCCCGGTACGGCGAAGGCGGCGTGGAAGGCGCGGGCCTTCTCGTACGCCAGGTCGAGGACCTCGTCGGCGAGGCCGTGGGCGACCGTGACGTGCGGGTGGTAGGGGAAGGCGAGTTCGCGGGCGAGCGGCCCGGAGCGCACGGCGGCCTCCAGCACCCGGCACTCCTGGGCGCCCTCCTCGACCCGGACGAAGACCACCGGGGAGACGGGCCGGAAGGTGCCGCTGCCCTGGAGCAGCATCGGGAAGGCCGCGTGCCCGGCGGCGACCGCGCTCAGGTGCTTCTCGATGTCGGGCAGCCGGTCGCGGGGGACCTCGGTCGGCGGCAGCAGGGTGACATGGGTGGGTATCGAACGGGCGAGCGGGTCGCCGTGGCCGTCGCGGGCGTCCTGGATGGCACTGCCGTACGGTTCCGGGACGGTTATGGACACCCCGATGGTGACGACCTCCGGGAGGTCGCCGCCATCGGGGAGTGAGCGCGAGGGCATCAGCGCGTCAGCGCTTCGGCGCCAGGAAGCCGATGCGGTCGTAGACCGTGGCCAGGGTCTCGGCGGCGACCTCGCGGGCCTTCTCGGCGCCGAGGCCGAGCACCCGGTCCAGCTCGGCCGGGTCGTCCAGGTAGGCCTTGGTACGGGCCTGGAACGGGGTGACCCACTCGGTGAACAGCTCGGCCAGCTCGGTCTTCAGGGCGCCGTACATCTTGCCCTCGAAGTGCTCGACCAGCTGCTCGATCGACTGGCCGGAGAGCGCGGAGTGGATCCGCAGCAGGTTGGAGACGCCGGCCTTGTTCTCCTCGTCGTAGGAGACCACGGTGCCGGTGTCGGTGACGGCGCTCTTGAACTTCTTCGCGCTGACCTTGGCCTCGTCCAGCAGGTTGACCAGGCCCTTGGGCGAGGCGGCCGACTTGCTCATCTTGGCGGTCGGGTCCTGGAGGTCCAGGATCTTGGCCGTCTCCTTGAGGATGTACGCCTTCGGGATGGTGAAGGTCGGCGCGTAGCGGGTGTTGAAGCGCTCCGCGAGGTCGCGGGTGAGCTCCAGGTGCTGGCGCTGGTCCTCACCGACCGGGACGGCGTCGGCCTGGTAGAGCAGGATGTCGGCGATCTGCAGGATCGGGTAGGTGAACAGGCCGACCGAGGTGCGGTCGCTGCCCTGCTTGGCGGACTTGTCCTTGAACTGGGTCATCCGGGACGCCTCGCCGAAGCCGGTGAGGCAGTTCATCACCCAGCCGAGCTGTGCGTGCTCGGGGACGTGCGACTGCACGAAGAGGGTGCAGCGCTCGGGGTCGAGCCCGGCGCCGAGCAGCTGGGCGGCGGAGATCCGGGTGTTCTCCCGCAGGGTCGCCGGATCCTGCTCGACGGTGATCGCGTGCAGGTCGACCACCATGTAGAAGGCGTCGTTCTCCTCCTGGAGGGAGACCCACTGGCGCACCGCGCCGAGGTAGTTGCCCAGGTGGAAGGAGCCTGAGGTGGGCTGGATGCCGGAGAGCACCCGGGGACGGTCCTTCACCGGACCAGTGACCGCTGCGTTGACCATGAGCGCCATTGTTCCAGCTCCACCGACCAGTCAGGAAACGTCTGCGCTCGGAGCATCGGACAGTGTGACGGCACTCACCTTGATGCGTTCGATCCGGCGGCCGTCGAGCTTGGCCACGGTGAGCCGGACACCGTCCTCGGTGACCGTCTGGTCGCCCGCCGCCGGCAGCCGTCCCAGCGCGCTCACCAGGTATCCGGCCACGGTCTCGTAGGGGCCCTCGGGGAGGGTGACGCCGGTCTCCTCGGCGAAGTCGGCGAGATTGAGCAGGCCGTCCAGCTCCATGCCGCCGCCGGCCAGCCGGCGGGTGGCGGTGGTGTCCTGGGCGTCGTACTCGTCGCGGATCTCGCCGATCACCTCCTCGACCAGGTCCTCCAGGGTGACGATCCCGGCCGTGCCGCCGTACTCGTCCACCACGATGGCCAGATGGTGGCCCTCGCGGCGCATCTCGCCCATCGCCTCCAGCACCCGTTTGGTGGCGGGCAGCAGCTTGACGGGACGGGCGATGTCGCGGATCCGCACCGCCTGCCCGCCCTTGGCCCCGTACAGGTCGCGGACGTGCACGAAGCCGACCACCGCGTCGTACGAGCCCTCGACCACGGGGTAGCGGGAGTGCGGGGAGGAGTTGCTCTCCTCGCGGACCTCGGTGAGGACCCGGTCGGCGTCCAGGAAGGTGACCTCGGTGCGCGGCACCATCACCTCGCGCAGCTGGCGCTCACCGGCGTCGAACACGTCGGCGATCAACGCGCGCTCGTCGCTGCCGAGTTCGGTGTTGGCCGCGACCAGGCCACGCAGTTCCTCCGAGCTCATGCTGCCGCGCCCGGCCTTGGGGTCGCCCCCGAACAGCCGGACCATCACGTTGGTGGAGACCCCGAGCAGCCAGATCACCGGCCGCAGCACCACGGACATCACGTCGACCACCGGCGCGGCGAGCACCGCGATCGAGTCGGCCCGCTGCAGGCCGATCCGCTTGGGGGTCAACTCGCCCAGCACCAGCGAGGCGTAGCTGATCACCAGGGTCAGCCCGACCAGCGCGACGGCGTCCGAGACCCCGGCGGACAGGCCCAGCCGGGCGATGTAGGGGGCGGCCTTCCCGGCCAGCGTGTCCGCGCCGAAGGCGGCGGACAGGAACCCCATGCAGGTGACCCCGACCTGGACGGCGGCCAGGAACCGGTTGGGGTCGGCGGCGAGGTGTGCGGCCCGGACGGCACCCCGGGTGCCCCGGGCCTCCAGCTCCCTGATCTGGCCCTCGCGCAGCGAGATCAGTGAGATCTCGGCGACGTTGAACAGGCCGCCCAGCATGATGAAGACCAGGACGAGGGCGGTGTCCTGCAGGGTTTCACTCACGGTGGGTCAGTGTACGGCCGCGGCCGGACGCCCCTGGAGACATCCGGCCGCGGCTTCGGTCGCGTTCGGCTCCGCCCGGAGCCGGATCGGGCTCAGATCAGGTTGAGAGCCTTGACCGCGTCGCGCTCCTCGACCAGCTCGGCGACCGAGGCGTCGATGCGCTTGCGGGAGAACTCGTTGATCTCCAGGCCCTGGACGATCTCGTACTTGCCGTCCTTGCAGGTGACCGGGAAGGAGGAGATGATGCCGGCCTCCACGCCGTACGAGCCGTCGGAGACGATGCCCATCGAGGTCCAGTCGCCCGCGGCGGTGCCGTTGACCCAGGTGTGGACGTGGTCGATGGCGGCATTGGCGGCCGAGGCGGCCGAGGACGCGCCACGGGCCTCGATGATGGCGGCGCCGCGCTTGGCGACGGTCGGGATGAAGTCCTCGGCCAGCCACTTCTCGTCGTTGACGGCCTCGGCGGCGTTCTTGCCCGCGACCTCGGCGTGGAAGATGTCCGGGTACTGGGTGGCCGAGTGGTTGCCCCAGATGGTCAGGCGCTTGACCTCGTTGACGGTGACGCCGAGCTTCTTGGCGAGCTGGGCGACCGCGCGGTTGTGGTCCAGGCGGGTCATCGCGGTGAAGCGGTCGGCCGGGACGTCCGGGGCGTTGCGCTGGGCGATCAGGGCATTGGTGTTGGCCGGGTTGCCGACCACCAGGACCTTGATGTCGTCCGCGGCGTTGTCGTTGATGGCCTTGCCCTGCGGGCCGAAGATGCCGCCGTTGGCCTGCAGCAGGTCGCCGCGCTCCATGCCGGCGGTCCGCGGGCGGGCACCGACCAGCAGCGCGACGTTGGCGCCGTCGAAGGCGACGTTGGCGTTGTCGGTGATGGTGATGTCGCGCAGCAGCGGGAACGCGCAGTCGTCCAGCTCCATCGCGGTGCCCTCGGCGGCCTTGACGCCCTGCGGGATCTCCAGCAGACGGAGGTTCACCGGCACGTCAGCACCGAGCAGGTGGCCCGAGGCGATGCGGAAGAGCAGCGCGTAGCCGATCTGGCCGGCCGCTCCGGTGACGGTGACGTTGACGGGGGTGCGAGTCATTTCTACCTTCTCCAGCAAATCGCCAGTGCCCCAGGCACGTCGGCGCGCTGGAGCCGAGGATGATCTCTCGACATCGAGAGAACCGCCGCCAGGTTATCGCAAGGCGACCTCCCGGAGCGTTCAAGGGCCTGGCTATTACGTCACAACCGCGCCGGGCCCCGCCCGCGGCTGCGGACGGGGCCCGGCGCCTCCCGGAGCCCGTGGCGGGCCGCTCCCGGCGGCCGTCGCCGACGGCCTCAGTGCCGCTGGCGGCCGATCAACTGCCCGATGTTGTCAAGCACCGACAGATGGAGCCACGGATCCGGCTGCGTGACCAGGGTCAGCAGCATGATCACTGCACCGAGGAAGCTCAGCACGGTGACGTCGGTGAACCGGCTGCGGACCGCCAGCATGCCGACCTCCGGCAGCACCAGCCGCAGCACGGCCGCCAGCAGCAGCGAACCGCCGACCGTCAGCAGTCCGACCTTCGTCAGCAGCCCGGCCCGGGAGTCGCCGAACCAGGCGATGGCGAGCCCGACGCAGGCCACTGCCAGGACCAGGGTTATCGGCCACTGCCGGACCGGCAGCGGGTGGCTGTGGTGCAGCGCCGTTCCCGAGCCCTCCGGGGGCAGCGTGCCCGTGGTCTTCACCGGCCGACGGCGCGACCGGCTCACCTTGAGGTCCATCCGACTCAGCGACCGGCGCGGCGCTCGGCCGCCTCGACGATGTTGTTCAGCAGCATCGCGCGGGTCATCGGACCGACCCCGCCGGGGTTCGGGGAGATCCAGGCGGCCACCTCGGCCACGCCCGGGTCCACGTCGCCGACGATCTTGCCCTCGCCGTTGCGGCTGACGCCCACGTCCAGCACGGCCGCACCCGGCTTGACGTCCTCCGGCTTGACCAGGTGCGGGACACCGGCGGCGGCCACGATGATGTCGGCCTTGCGCAGGTGGTAGGCCAGGTCACGGGTGCCGGTGTGGCAGAGGGTGACGGTGGCGTTCTCGCTCTTGCGGGTGAGCAGCAGACCGATCGAGCGGCCGACGGTGACACCGCGGCCGAGCACGACCACCTCGGCACCATTGATCTCGACCTTGTGGCGGCGCAGCAGCTCCACGATGCCGAGCGGGGTGCACGGCAGCGGGCCCTCGATGCCGAGCGCCAGGCGGCCCAGCGAGGTGGGGTGCAGGCCGTCGGCGTCCTTGTCCGGGTCCATCAGCTCCAGGACCGGGTTCTGGTCCAGGCCCTTGGGCAGCGGGAGCTGGACGATGTAACCGGTGCACGCCGGGTCGGCGTTGAGCTCGCGGACGACGTTCTCCACGTCCTCCTGGGTGGCGGTCGCGGGCAGTTCGCGCTGGATGGAGGCGATGCCGACCTCCGCGCAGTCCTTGTGCTTGCCGTTCACGTACCAGCGGCTGCCCGGGTCGTCGCCGACCAGGACGGTACCGAGGCCGGGGACGATGCCCCGCTCCTTGAGGGCCGCGACGCGCACGGCCAGTTCGGACTTGATCGCGGCGGCGGTGGCCTTGCCATCGAGAATCTGGGCAGTCATGGCCCCATTCTCCTGGATCGGCCGGGATGCCCGCGTCACCACCCCGGCCGTACCCCGGCCGTGCAGAAAGTGCCGATCCGAAGGACGGAGCGTGGGCTTCGGGTTGCGGTTGCGCCACAGTTGGGCGCTCGGCCGGGCCTCGGCTGGACACCGCCGCGCGGACCGGTTGACGATAGGGGCCTTGTAATCTCCGCCATCGACCGCTACGTCCGATGACAGGCGGTAGGAGACGACGGGGAGAACCCGGGGGAAGAGAAGCACACGTGAGCAATCCGTACCAGACACCGCCGCCCGATCCGTACGGCGGCTACGGGCCGCCGCAGCCGCAACAACCTTACGGCGCACCGCAGTACCAGCAGCAGCCGCAGCCCGGTTACGGCTACCCGCAGCAACCCCAGCCACAGCCGCTGCAGTTCGGGGCACCGCCGGTCGCGGCGCAGCCCAACACGATGGCCACCGCCTCGATCGCGCTCGGCTTCGTCGCCGTGCTGGCCTCCTGCGTCTACGGCGGCTTCCTGGGCCTGATCGGCCTGGGGGTCGGCATCGCGGGACTGAACCGGTCCAACACCACCGGAGTCGGCCGGACCCCGGCGATCGGCGGGATCGTGCTCAACACCCTGGCGGTGCTGATCTCGGTGGCACTGGTCGTCTTCTACCTGGTCATCTCCAAATAGCCGTGGCCGCACCAGGTATGAGCGCGACGAACCTCGTGGGCGGCCTCACCGGGCGCTGGCGCCGGTCGGCCGACCGGCTCTCGGGCGGCCTGCTGCGGGTCGCGCTGCGCCTCGGCGGCGGCGGCGCGGCAGCGCTGGTGGTGGCCCGGCTGCACGACGTGCACGACCCCGGTTCGCTCTGCATGCTGCGCCGGTTCACCGGGATTCCGTGCCCGGGCTGCGGCAGCACCACGGTCTTCATCGAGGCCGGACACGGGCACTGGTCGGCCGCGCTGGCCGCGAACCCGGTCACGGTGGTGGCCGCCCTCGGCCTCCTGGTCGCACCGCTCGGACCGGGACGCTGGTGGTGGCAACTGCCCGACCGGCACCGCAACCTCCTGATCGGCACCGCCCTGACGGTCGCCTGGGTTTGGGAGTTGTGCCGGTTCGGCATCATCCGCCCCTGAAGCCTACGGATCCCTGGCGCCGGAAACCCTGTCTGGCTGTCAGGCGGGTCCGCTAGTGTCCCACCCGGTCGGCACGCTCAACTGCCCGTCCGTCCCGAGGGTTTTCCCTGTCCACCCGTCCCATGTCCCATCCTGCTCGGAGGCATCCATGAGCTACCCGCCCGACCCGAACAACCCGTACGGCCAGCAGCCCCCGCAGCCCGGCTACGGCTACCCGCAGCAGGCCCCGCCGCCCGCTCCGGGCTACGGCTACCCGCAGCAGCCCCCGGCCCCCGGCTACGGCGCCCCGCAGCCGGGTTACGGAGCCCCGCAGCCCGGTTACGGCATCCCGCAGCAGCAGGGCCCGTACGGCGGCGCCGGCATGGTGCAGAACTTCTACGCGGGCTGGGGCAGCCGCGTGGTCGCCCGCATCATCGACTCGATCGTGATCGGCATCATCCCCGGCATCATCCTGTTCATGATCCGCGGCAAGACCACCGTGGACTGCTCGGCGATCGGGCAGGGCGGCCACTGTGTGACCTCCACCACCGGCGGCGTCAGCCCGGCCGTCTACAACGTGCTGCAGGGCGTCGTGGCCATCATCATCTGGGCGGTCCTCGCCTTCATGAAGAGCTCGATGGGCCAGTCGCTGGGTCAGAAGGCCGTCAACATCCGCATGGTGAACGAGGCGACCGGCCAGCCGCTGAGCTTCGGCGCGGCCTTCGCCCGTGAGGCGCTGCACCTGCTCGACACGTTCAGCTGCTGTGTCGGCTACCTGTGGCCGCTGTGGGACGCGAAGAAGCAGACCTTCTCTGACAAGATCATGAGCACCGTGGTCGTCAAGGCGCAGTAAGACGCACCACCACGCCCGAGGGCCCGTACTTCCCTGCGGAAGTACGGGCCCTCGGCGTCGGATCAGCGGGTCGGCGGATCAGTTGGGAACCGGGTCAACTGGCAACCGGATCAGCTGATCAGTGGAAGAAGTGCCGGGTACCGGTCAGGTACATCGTCACCCCGGCGGCCGCGGCGGCCGCGATCACCTCGTCGTCGCGGACCGAACCACCCGGCTGCACCACGGCCTTGACGCCGCCGTCGATCAGCACCTGCAGGCCGTCCGGGAACGGGAAGAACGCGTCGGAGGCGGCGTACGAGCCCTGCGCGCGCTCACCGGCGCGGCTGACCGCCAGCTTGGCGGAGTCCACCCGGTTGACCTGGCCCATGCCGACGCCGACCGAGGCGCCGTCCTTGGCCAGCAGGATGGCGTTGGACTTGACGGCCCGGCAGGCCCGCCAGGCGAAGGCCAGTTCGGCCAGCTCGGCCTCGGAGAGGGCGTCGCCGGTGGCCAGCGTCCAGTTCGCCGGGTCGTCGCCCTCGGCGTGGATCCGGTCGGTCTGCTGCAGCAGCACGCCGCCGGAGATCGGGCGGGCCTCCTTGCGGTTGCAGGGGGCCTCGGGGGCGCGCAGCACCCGGATGTTCTTCTTGCGGGCCAGCACCTCGACCGCGCCGTCCTCGTACGCCGGGGCGACGACGACCTCGGTGAAGATCGGGGCGATCTGCTCGGCCAGCTCGACGGTGACCGGACGGTTGACCGCGATCACGCCGCCGTACGCGGAGAGCGGGTCGCAGGCGTGCGCCTTGGCGTGCGCCTCGACGACGTCCTGACCGGTGGCGATGCCGCACGGGTTGGCGTGCTTGATGATCGCGACGGCCGGCTCGGCGTGGTCGTACGCGGCCCGGCGGGCGGCGTCGGTGTCCACGTAGTTGTTGTAGGACATCTCCTTGCCGTGCAGCTGCTCGGCGCCGGCCAGGCCGCCGGTGCCGTCGCTGTAGAGCGCGGCGCCCTGGTGCGGGTTCTCGCCGTAGCGGAGCACGTTCTGGCGCTCGTAGCTCGCGCCGAGGAAGGCCGGGAAGGCGTCCTCGGTCTCGGTGTAGCCCGAGGACTCGAACCAGTTGGCCACGGCCACGTCGTACGCGGCGGTGTGCGCGAAGGCGGCGGCCGCGAGGCGCTTGCGGGTCAGCAGGTCGAAGCCGCCCTCGCCGATCGCCTTCAGCACGTCGCCGTAGCGGGCCGGGTCGACGACCACGGCGACCGAGGGGTGGTTCTTGGCGGCGGCGCGGACCATCGACGGGCCGCCGATGTCGATCTGCTCGACGCACTCGTCCGGGGTCGCGCCGGAGGCGACGGTGGCCTTGAACGGGTACAGGTTCACCACGACCAGGTCGAAGGGCTCGATCTCCAGCTCGGCGAGCTGGGCCCGGTGCGACTCCAGGCGCAGGTCGGCGAGCACGCCGGCGTGCACGCGGGGGTGCAGCGTCTTCACCCGCCCGTCCAGGCACTCCGGGAAGCCGGTCAGCTCGGAGACCTCGGTCACCGGGACACCGGTGGCGGCGATCCGCCCGGCGGTGGAGCCGGTGGAGACGATGGTGACCCCGGCGGCGTGCAGGCCCTGGGCCAGCTCCTCCAGACCGGTCTTGTCGTACACGCTGATCAGCGCGCGACGGATCGGCCGGACGTTCTCGGAGACGGGGGGCGTGGTGGAGCTGGCACTCATGCCGGGATCCATACCTTTCGGTCCTCGATGCGGTGACCCTCGCGGGCCAGGCGGCCCACGATGTCGACGAGCAGGGTGCGCTCGACAGTCTTGATGCGCTCGTGCAGCGCTTCGCCGCCATCGGCGTGGTCGGCGTCCTCGATCTCGACGACGCCCTGCGCGATGATCGGCCCGGTGTCCACCCCGGCGTCGACCAGGTGGACGGTGCAGCCGGTGACCTTCACCCCGTACGCGAGCGCGTCGGCGACGCCGTGGGCGCCGGGGAAGGAGGGCAGCAGGGCGGGGTGGGTGTTGACGATCCGTCCGGCGAAGGCCGCGAGGAACCCGGCGCCGAGGATCTTCATGAACCCGGCCGAGACCACCAGGTCCGGTTCGTACCCGGCGACCGAGGCGGTCAGCGCACGGTCCCAGTCGGCGCGCTCGGGGTGGTCGCCCAGCCGGTGCACGAAGGTGGGGATGCCCGCCTGCTCGGCGCGCTTGAGCCCCGCGATGCCGGCCCGGTCCGCGCCGACGGCGACGATCTCGGCTCCGAACGCGGGGTCCGCGGTGGCGTCGATCAGCGCCTGCAGATTGGTACCGGTACCGGAGACCAGAACCACCAGACGGGCCGGGCCCGGCGTACGAGGCGGGAAGACTTGGGCGGAAGCAGCGGCCACTTCGCGATTCTCCGTACGTCGTTACGCCCCCAGCCTTCGCCGGGAGGTGCCCCCAGCTGGTACATCCACCGTCGGTGGGGCCACTACTGGCGGCGAACATGTCAATGGCGGCTCTCCGGGCGCGGGAGATGCGCTGCGCTGCGGGACCCCCGGGAACCCTTCCGAGCTGCTGACCGTCACCACGATAACGGCTGGTCGGAGGCCCTCCGTACGCATTCGGCGGCGCTACGCGCGTAGTTGAGACGGGGATCTCGCGGCACCAGTCCGACGGGTACCCGAGGAGCGGAGGCGATCAACCGCGCGGCCGCCCGGGGACCCAGGTCGGCAGGGCGGCGTACGGCCCGCGACGGGCTGCGGGATCATTGGTTGCGCGGCCCCGCACCGACCCGTGCCCGACGGCGCTCCGGCCCGCACCGATCGGGTACCGGCAACCGCACCGATCGAACCGATCGAACCGACGAGAAGGAATGGCTGACCCGATGAGCAGCGGCGACGACACCGGCGAGCGCAACCCCTTCGCGCCCCCGCCGGCGGGTACCCCCGATCAGCCGTGGCAGCCGCGCACCCCGCAGCAGCCCCCGGCCGCCCCCGAGGACGAGGACGAGCGCCCCGCCGTACCGCCGCCGCACCCGTGGAGCCCGCACTACCAGGGCCGCTGGTCCGCCCCGCAGCCGCCGCAGGCACCGAAGTTCGACCCGAACGACCCGCTCCAGCGCCGCTCCAGGTACGCCCTCCTCGCGGGCATGGGTGCGCTGTTCAGCGTGGTCATCGGCATCGCGTACGTGGCCCTGCTGCTCGGTGCGCTCGCCCTGTACTGGGGCGTCAGCGCGCTGCGGGCCCCTCGGCAGGCCGCTGCGGCTGCGGCCGAGGGGGCTGGTGGTGCAGCCGGTGCCGGTGCTGGTGGTGTGGCCGGTGTCGGTGGTGCCGGTCCGGCCGGTGCGCCGCCGACCGGTCCGCAGCCGGTCCGCCCGCAGACCCCGGCGGCGGTGGGCGGCCTGGTGACGGGAGGTGTCGCGGTGCTCTTCGTGCTCGGCTTCCTCGGCGTCAACCTGTACTACCACGACTACGTGACCTGTGTGAGCGACTCCCTCACGGCGGAGGCCCAGCAGGGCTGCAGCCCCCTCGGCCCGAAGATCCTGGTCGACCTCTACGACGGCGCCAACCAGTAGCGGGGTGGGCCGGCGGTACCCGCGACCGGGCAGCGCCAGGGACACGAGGGCGCGAGGAGCTGCCTGACCGGGCTCCGGACCGGCGTACAGCCCTCGTGCGGTTCCTCGCACCCTGGGTCGTGCCAGCGTCGGGCCGGTGCCGGGCCAGCGCCGGGTCAGCGCCGGGGCGGCAGCAGGTCGGCGGCCCGGGTCAGCGTGCGGTGGAGGGTCAGGCGGGTCAGGGCGGCGCGGCGGAAGGCCAGGGTCGCGCACCGGTCCCGCCAACTCGGCCCGGAGCCACGGGTGAGCCACCAGCGGGTGACCAGCGCTCCGGGGAGCATGACCACGGTCAGCCAGCCTGCGGCGGCCGGCCCGGCCAGCCACGGGACCGGTCCGAGTTCGGACATCCGCCCGCCCGCCAGCGCACCGCCCGCGAACCAGGCGCAGAGCGCGGCCCCGCCCCCGGCCAGCAGGGCACCACCGAGCGCGGCGAGCGCGGTGGCCGCCGGGTGCCAGGGCCGGCCGCCGGCCGGTTCCGCCACCAGCTTGGCGTCGAGCCCGTCCCCCTCCTCCTGATCCGTCCCGCCGCCCGCCAGGGTCCATTCCCGGCTCTCGGCTGCCGCACGGCCGATCAGCACCGCCGGGACCACTCCCGCGAGCAGTGGTAGCGCGCACGCGACCAGACGCCACCCCGCCCCACCGCCGTCCGGCAGCAGGGCGAGGAGCGGGAAGTCCGGCAGCGGTCCGAGCCGGGTGCCGGTCGGCGCGACGACCGTGTCGGCGCCCACCGCGAAGCCGGGCCCGAGCGCGTACGAGGTGGCCCACAGCACCGCGTTGGGGAGCAGCAGCAGACAGGCGACGAGCAGGCCCACGTACCCGGCCACGCTCTCGTCGACGGTCCGGGCGGACCGTCCGGCCGCGCCGAGGCCGACCAGCAGCGCGGCGATCAGGACCAGTCCACCCGCCGCCACCAGGCCGAAGCCCCCGGCCGCGGCGGCCCGTCGGACCGCGGGTCCGCCGCCGACCGGGGCGGCCCAGTCCGGCCACCAGGTCCGCAGGCGTACGCCGGAGCGCACCAGCCACTGCGGCCACCGCCCCTGCTCGGGGTGCGCCGCTTCGGCGGCCGTTCCACCCAGCAGCGCGGCGGCGACCACTCCGGCGACCGCGACCAGGTCGAGCAACGGGCGGGCCCGGAACGGCCCTTCGCTCGCGCACCCGGCCACCACGGCCGCCGCGACCCCCAGATACCCGGCGCACACCACCAGCGGTGCGCGCCACTGGACCGGCTCGCGCCGTCCGACGTGCACCCCGGTCCGGTAGAGCAGCACCACGGTGAACAGGGTCGGCAGCAGCGGAGTGAGCGTCACCGGCGTGGTCCGGTCGCTGCCGGTCAGCGGCCCGCCGTGGCCGAGCACCCAGAGCGCGCAGACCAGCCGCCCCGCGCTGGAGGCCGTGTCGTCCGCGTACGGGGTGAAGACCCACAGCCCGAGCACGGGGACACCGATCGCGGCCAGGGTGAGCAGTCCCGCCCGCACACCGGTGAGCAGGTCGGCGAGGAGCGGACGGGTACCCAATTCACCCGGTACGCCCAGAATTGGACGGCCCATCAGCTGCGTCATGGGCCTCATGGTCCCAACTCGACCCCGCTGCGCCCCGTCAAGCGGCAAAAACTCGCCGTGTCCCGGATTATTTGGTTATGTGCCAATTCATCACGCATGTCGGCGCCAGGTGATGCGGTGACGACGACACCCACCACGGCACGCGAGCACCCGGAGGCAGCCAGGCTCCTCCGGGTGCTGTCGCCGCGTGAGGCCCAGGTCCTGACCATGCTCGCCACCGGTACGGACCTCCAGGCGATCGCCAAGGAACTCGGCATCGCCGCCACCACGGCACGCAGCCACCTGAACCGGGGCATGCGGAAGCTGGGCATGCGCACCAGGGAGGAGGCCCTCGCCCTGGCCGCCGTGCTCGTCTCCCCCGTGCCCGCGTCTCCGGCCCCGCCGCCCCCCGGAGCGAAGAGGCCCGACGCGCCGACGCCCGGCGCGGTGGCGCTCGAAGCGGTGGCGCTCGATGCGGCGTCAGCCAGGCCGGTGCCGCCCGAAGCGGTGGCGTCCGGCTCGGCTGCCGCCACGACGAGCCCTGCAGATGTCCCGAAGGGGGAAAGTCCGGAGGCGGGGGACGGGCCGGAGGCAGGGGAAGGCCCGGAGGACGCTTCGTGGGCACCGGAGAGTCCGGCGATCGCCGAGCCCACCGGAACGGCCGGAGCCCCCAAGGCGCTGAAGGACGCGAACGGCATCCTGTTCGACCCGATCGACGGCCCGCCGGTCCGCCCGCAACTCGTCTTCGCCGACTTCGACGCGCTGTGCACCGTCACGCACACCCGGCTGGTCCAGCAGACCTTCCTGCTCACCGGCTGCCGCCACCGCGCCGTACACGTCGTGCATCTGGCGCTCGGCGTCGCCGGACGCCGGTGGCGCGAGGTGTCACAGCTGCCGGACCCGGAGCGCTGGGTGCGGATGTTCGCCTTCGACACCGCGCTCTCCCCCTGGCGTCGGGGCGGTCCCCGGCGTACCCGGCGCCTCTGGCATCTGCCGCGTCCCCGGATCAGGGTCCACCCGGCCGGCGAGGACCAGCCGCCGCACCCCGACCAGGACCGGCTGACGGCCCGTGACCGGGCGCTGCTCAAGGCGCTCCGGCGGCTCTCCCGCCCGCAGCGCCGCGCGCTGGTGCTGCACGACTCGCTCGGGCTGCCCGCTCCCGAGGTCGCGGCGGAGGTGGAGTCGAGTACGGCGGCGGCCGAGGCCCGGGTGCGCGCGGCCCGAGCGGAGCTGGTCCGGTCCGTGCCCGACCTGGTGGGGACGGACGCGTCCGCACCGGGGTTCGGCGAGCAGCTGGCCACCCTGCTGCACCGGGCGGCGGTGCACGGCTGTCCAGCACCACGTCGGCCCTCGCCGCTGCGGCTGAAGGTGCAGGGCAGGCTGCGCAGCGGGCTTCAGGGTGCCTCCGCCGGGCTGGTGGTCTCGGTCGTGGGCACGGCGATCGTGCTGGTGGGGAGCGGCTACAGCCCGTCGCGGCTGATGCAGCCGCCCGCTCCGGTGCCACCGCCGCTGTGCACGGGTCCGGGCAGCGGCAGCGCGGGACCGCTCCTCCCGGACGGCGAACCCGGTCTGCGTACCGTGTGGTGCGGCCCGACACCGGGCCACCCGGTGCCGCTGGTCGCCCCGCCCCCGCTGCGGGTACGGCCGCCCAAGGTCCCGCCCGTGGGGCTGCAACCACCGGGCCGCCCCGCACGCACCACGGCCGGAGCGGCGGGAGCAGCAGGAGGGGCGGGAGGCTCGGCAGGAGCGGCGGGCAAGCAGAACCCGTCGAGCGCCGAGCAGGTGCAGCAGCCGCAGTCCGCGCTTCCGGTCGGCGTGCCGGCCGTGCAGTGCGGGCAGCTGCGGCTCTGCCCGGCGGCCGCGCCCTCCAACCCGCCCCTGCCGATCTGGCCCACCGCCTGGGAGTGGTGACCGCCGGCACCGACTGTCGGAATCGGCAGCCGGGACGCACAGCAGGGGCGGACTGCGGGAACGCCAGAGGCGCCCCTGCCCGGTGGGCGGGGGCGCCTCTGTGCGCGCTCGGCTACGGCTCAGCGGTCACCGCCGAGCCGCGTGGCTCACTTGGCGGCGAAGAGCTCGCGGGCCAGGCGGGCGGTCTCGGACGGCGTCTTGCCGACCTTGACACCGGCGGCCTCGAGGGCCTCCTTCTTGGCCTGGGCGGTGCCGGAGGAGCCGGAGACGATGGCGCCGGCGTGGCCCATGGTCTTGCCCTCGGGGGCGGTGAAGCCCGCGACGTAACCGACGACCGGCTTGGTGACGTGCTCGGCGATGTAGGCCGCGGCACGCTCCTCGGCGTCGCCACCGATCTCACCGATCATGACGATGAGCTCGGTCTCCGGGTCCTCCTGGAACGCCTTGAGGGCGTCGATGTGGGTGGTGCCGATGACCGGGTCACCGCCGATGCCCACAGCGGAGGAGAAGCCGATGTCCCGCAGCTCGTACATGAGCTGGTAGGTCAGCGTGCCGGACTTGGAGACCAGGCCGATCTTGCCGGCCTTGGTGATGTCCGCCGGGATGATGCCCGCGTTGGACTGTCCGGGGGAGATCAGGCCGGGGCAGTTCGGGCCGATGATCTGGGTCTTGTTGCCCTTGGCACCGGCGTACGCCCAGAAGGCGGCCGAGTCGTGGACCGGCACACCCTCGGTGATGACGACCGCGAGGCCGATCTCGGCGTCGATCGCCTCGACGACGGCGTCCTTGGTGAACTTCGGCGGCACGAAGATGACGGTGACGTCGGCACCGGTCTTCTCGATGGCCTCGGCGACGGTGCCGAAGACGGGCACCTCGGTGCCGTCGACGTCAACCGTGGTGCCGGCCTTGCGCGGGTTCACGCCACCGACGATCTGGGTGCCCGAGGCGAGCATGCGGCGGGTGTGCTTCATGCCCTCGGAGCCGGTCATGCCCTGGACGATGACCTTGCTGTCCTTGGTAAGGAAGATAGCCATGGTTTCTGTCCCCTTCCTTACTTGGCGTTCGCGAGCTCGGCGGCGCGGTCGGCCGCACCGTCCATGGTGTCCACCTGCTCGACCAGCGGGTGGTTGGCGTCGGTCAGGATCTTGCGACCCAGCTCGGCGTTGTTGCCGTCCAGGCGGACGACGAGCGGCTTGGTGACGGCCTCGCCCTTCTCCTCGAGGAGGGCCAGGGCCTGCACGATGCCGTTGGCGACCGCGTCACAGGCGGTGATGCCGCCGAAGACGTTGACGAAGACCGACTTGACGTCGGGGTCGCCCAGGATGATCTCCAGGCCGTTCGCCATGACCTCGGCGGAGGCGCCGCCACCGATGTCGAGGAAGTTGGCGGGCTTGACGTCGCCGTGCTTCTCGCCGGCGTAGGCGACGACGTCCAGGGTGCTCATGACGAGACCCGCGCCGTTGCCGATGATGCCGACCTCACCGTCGAGCTTGACGTAGTTGAGGCCCTTGGCCTTGGCAGCGGCCTCCAGCGGGTTGGCGGCGGCCTTGTCCTCGAGCGCCTCGTGCTCCGGCTGACGGAACTCGGCGTTCTCGTCCAGGGAGACCTTGCCGTCAAGCGCGATGATCTTGCCGTCGCCGGACTTGATCAGCGGGTTGACCTCGACGAGGAGGGCGTCCTCGGCGATGAAGACCTTCCACAGCTTCTGCAGAACGTCGGCAACCTGGTCGGCGACCTCGGCCGGGAACTTCGCGGCGGCGACGATCTCGGCGGCCTTCTCCGGGGTGCAGCCCTCGTTGGCGTCGACCGGGATCTTGGCGAGCGCGTCCGGGTTCTCCTCGGCGACGACCTCGATCTCCACGCCGCCCTCGACGCTGGCCATGGCCAGGAAGGTGCGGTTGGTGCGGTCCAGCAGGAACGAGACGTAGTACTCGTCCTTGATGTCCGCGGTCTGGGCCAGCATCACCTTGTGAACGGTGTGGCCCTTGATGTCCATACCGAGGATCGCCTCGGCCTTGGCGACGGCGTCCGCCGGGTCGGAGGCGAGCTTGACGCCACCGGCCTTGCCTCGGCCACCGACCTTCACCTGAGCCTTGACGACGGCGCGGCCGCCGAAGCGCTCCGCGATCGCGCGCGCAGCTTCGGGGGTCTCGATGACATCGCCGTCAAGCACGGGTACACCGTGCTTGGCGAAGATGTCCCTCGCCTGGTACTCGAACAGGTCCACGTGTGTTCGTCCTTGTTCGTGGTCGCGGATTGTGTCTCTACGAGCGTGCCACGGCAGGATCTTCGCTGCGGGTCGTCGGGGCTGGGCAGGTACGCAGATGTACGGCCTTGCGGCCTGCGGAGCCTCGGGCGCACCGTCAATCAACACGCGCGTCACGTCCGTCTGGCAGGTTATCCCCGTACGACGGTCGTGTTTCGCCCCGGGCCCGCTCCGGTTTGGTGAGAACCGTCACAACGGACGTATCCGAGCATGTCGTGCGCCCAGCTCACACCGGGTGCGCCGACCGGGTGACGGCCCCGGCGGAGGTCGCACCTGCGGGTGAAAACCGGCGCTGATTCCGTCACTACAACGGTCCGTTCCGCGGCTTCTCCTTCCACCGGCTTCTCGTCCCACCGGTTTCTCGTCCCACCGGTTTCTCGTTCCAGCGGTTTCTCGTTCCAGCGGCTTGCGGTCCACCGGCCCCTCCGGCGCCGCCGGTGCCCCGGCTCACTCCTTCCTGGGGACCGGCAGGGGCCGCTTCTCGATCGCGGCGGCCATGATCTCCGGGAAGACGTCCGGCGTGCAGGCGAACGCCGGGGCGCCGAGCTCGGCGAGCGCGGCGGCGTGTGCGTGGTCGTACGCCGGGGCGCCCTCGTCCGAGAGCGCGAGCAGGGCGATGAACTGGACGCCCGCCGCCTTCATCGCGGCCACCCGCTTGAGCATCTCGTTGCGGATGCCGCCCTCGTAGAGATCGCTGATCAGGACCACGATGGTCTCGGACGGGCGAGTGATCTTCGACTGGCAGTAGGCGAGGGCGCGGTTGATGTCCGTACCGCCGCCGAGCTGGGTGGCGAACAGCACGTCCACCGGGTCGGTCAGCTGCTCCGTCAGGTCGACCACCGAGGTGTCGAAGACGACCAGCCTGGTGTCCAGGCTCTTCATCGAGGCGAGCACCGCACCGAACACCGCCGAGTGCACCACCGACGCGGCCATCGACCCCGACTGGTCGATGCAGAGGATGACGTCCTTCTTCACCGCCCGCTGAGCCCGGGCGTACCCGATCAGGCGCTCGGGGACCACCGTGCCCCGGCCGCCCGGACCGGCCTCGGGCAGGTAGTTCTTGAGGTTGGCGCGGATGGTGCGGTCCCAGTCGATGTCGCGGTGGCGCGGGCGGTTGACCCGGGCGCTGCGGTCCAGGGCACCGCCGAGCGTCGCCCGCGTCCGGTCCGCGAGGCGGCGCTCCAGCTCGGCCACCACCTTGCCGACCACCGTCCGCGCCGTCTCCCGGGTGGTGGCGGGCAGGGCGTGCTTCAACGAGAGCAGCGTGCCGACCAGGTGCACGTCCGGCTCGACCGCCTCCAGCATCTCCGGCTCCAGCAGCAGCCGGTCGAGGCCGAGCCGGGTGATCGCGTCCTGCTGCATCAGCTGGACCACGGAGGTCGGGAAGTACTCCCGGATGTCCCCCAGCCAGCGCGCCACCTGCGGCGCCGACCCGCCGAGACCCGCGCTGCGGGGACCCTGCCGCCTGCCACCGCCGGCCGGGTCGGCCGATCCCCGGTAGAGCGCGGCGAGCGCACCGTCGATCGCGGCGTCCCGGCCGGTGAGCCGGCAGCCGGTGCCGTCCGACTCGCCGCCGAGGACGAGCCGCCAGCGGCGCAGCCGCTCGGCGGCCGGATCCGGGAGGGTGGTGCTGGAGGGGGCGGGGTCGGTGGCGGTGGACATCTCGATCTCCTCGTCTGGGGAGCTCTCGGGTACGGGCGCGGGGGCTCTGTGGGCGGCGCTCTGTGGGCGGCGCTGGGGGTGGGCTCGGTGCCCCGGTTCTGCCGTGGGCTCGCCTGCGGGATGCAGGGGGATCGCAGGGTTCAACCGGCGCAGCGTCAGCTTCTCCGGCGGGACTGACAAGTGCGGCTCGCCGGGGCGTTGCACGGTCGGCGCGAGCGCGTGTGGACGACGGAGGTGCGGGGTCGCGGCCTCGGCCGGACGGGTGCGGTGACTTCCGGTCAGGAAGCGCGACGGTCGGATTGGCGGGGGATCCGGGGCTTGCCCGACTCCTGGCCGGGGACCGGGAGGCCGAGCAGTAGGGCGAGGGTGGGAAGTACGGCGTCGGCCCTGGCCTGGTCGATCCGGACGGTGGGAGCGACCGCTACGGGCGAGCGGACACCGAGCGGACCGGAGGCGACCCGCTCGCCGACCGTCCGCCGGACACCGTTCTCCAATTCGGCGAACGTCCGCCTGAGCAGCGGCAGTACGTCGACGAAGACCTCGCCGGGGACCCCGCTCAGCCACTCGTCGAGCAGCCCGAGCAGCCGGGTGTCGTGCAGCAGCAGCGCCCCGCCCCCGGCGAGGAAGCCCTCGACCCAACCGGCCGCGTCCGCAGGGGCGTTGGCCATCGAGAGGACCAGGCCCATCCGGCGCCCGGCCTCGGCCGAGTCGAGCCGCCCGTCGTCCAGCAGCAACCGGACGGCCCGACCCCGCAGCAGGCCGGGCACTCCGGTGGCCGGGCCCGCCGAAGGCTCCCGGCGGGCGAGCGAGCGCAGCGTCCCGGCCCACCGCTCGGCCGGCGAGTCGGCCCCGGCGGACGCGGCGGGCGCGGCGGGCGCGGCGGGCGCGGCGGGCGCGGCGGCCCCGGCTAGCGCGGTGGGCTCTGCGGCCCCGGCTAGCGCGGTGGACGCGGTCTGCACCAGCTGCTGGGCAGGTGCCGCCGGCGCCAGGAGGCCGACGGCCGTGTGCACGGCGTCGAGGCGGCTGCGCATGGCGGTTGCGCCGTCCGCGTCGAGGCCGGCGCAGGCTGCTGGGAGGCCGATGCAGATCCGGTCGGCGAGACCACGGGCGACGCCGTCCAGGGCGCTGCCGTCGGTGCCCCGGACGTCGCCGTAGCGCAGCGCCCGGACCAGTGCGGGGAGGGCGTCGGCGAGGTGGGCGACGTCGGTGTCCAGTGCGGCCCGGTCGGCGAGGATCCGCATCACGGCGGGCAGTGCGGCGGGCAGCCCGGCAAGCAGGCAGTGTTCGGCGAGGCCGGTGAGTTCGGCGAGTTCGGTCGCGCCGACGGCGTTCTCGACGGCCTTGCCGGTCGCCGCGTCCTCGACCGTCGTTCCCCACTGGGCGGCTTCGACGACGCGTACCGCGAACTCCGGCTCCCAGCGCAGTCGCCAGCTCTCCCGGAAGGTGCCGGTGGAGTTGACGGCGGATCGGCTGGGGGTGCCCCAGCCGAGGCCGAGCAGCCGCAGGCGGTGCAGGAGTCGGGAGCGGGCGGCGTCCAGCTCCTTGCGCAGGTCGAGGTCGAGCGTGCGCTCCCCGGGCTCCGGCTTGAGCCGGAGGCTGCGCTGGAGTCGGGCGAGGTCGCGTTGGAGCGGGACGGCGGGCACCGCGTCGGGAACCTCACCGAGGGCGTCGCCGACCACCAGCCGGTCGTGCACCAGGGCGAGGGCGACGTCGGAGCCGTCGCACATGACGGACCGTACGGCGTCGAGGGTCTCGGTGAGCCCCGCGAGCGGGCGGCCGCGCATCACGGCGAGCGTGTCGGCGAGGCGGACGGCCTCGATGACGTGGGCCGAGGAGACCGGGTGGTCCTCCGCCCTGAGCAGCTCGGCGACCCTGGTCATCCAGCGGACCACCGGCTCGGACCCGGCGGTGAAGAGGTGCTGGTACCAGCCGGGCGAGTCGATCCCGGCGCCGTAGCCGGTGTGCTGGGAGAGCCTGCGGTGAGTCCAGGGCACCCAGGTGATGTCGGTCTTCACCTTCTTGGGCAGCCCGGCGAGCTGGGCCCGGTCGTGGGCGACGGTCGGCATGGTCTGCAGGGCGGGGACGTGCCAGGCGCCGCAGACCACGGCGATCCGGGTGTGCCCGGCGCGGCGGGCGGCACGGATCTGCTGGCGCATGTGGGCCTCGCGCAGTTCGTCCCGGCGGCCGACGGCCACGGCCGTGCCGGGACCCGGGCCGGCGGCGGTGCCGCTGCCCTCCGGGTCGGCGGCGGGGCGCGGCTCGCGCAGGGCGGTCATCGCCTCGGCGACGGCGGCGAAGGGGGCGAGGGCGTCGGCGCCGGGTGCGCGGTGCTCGATCACGTCCTCCCACCAGCGCTCGGGGTCGTCGTGCCCGGCGGCCTGTGCGAGGGCGCCGATCGGGTCGTGGACGACCGGCTGCGCGCCCGCCGCGCCGGCCTCGGCACCGCCCTCCGCCCCGCCCTCCGAACCGGTCGACGGCCCGGTCTCGGATCCGGGCTTCGAACCGGTCTCCGGCGCGGTTGCCGGCGCGTTCTCCGGATCGGTCGCCGCCGGTGCCGGGGAAGTGCCCCCCGGCACTCCCCCGGCACCCTCTACCAGGGCGAAGGTCTGGGCGGCGGGCAGATCGATGAACCTGACCGGGATCTCGTGCTCGATCGCGTGCCGGATGGCGACCCATTCGGGCGAGAAGGCCGCGAAGGGCCAGAACGCGGCCTTGGCCGGGTCGTCGACGGCGTGGGCGAGCAGGGCGACGGGCGGCACCATGTCCTTCTCACCCGCCAGCGCGATGATCTGATCGGCCTCGGGCGGGCCCTCGATCAGGACGGCGTCCGGCCGCAGTTGCTCCAGCGCGGCGGCCACCGCGCGGGCCGAGCCGGGCCCGTGGTGCCGTACGCCCAGCAGGGTCACGTCGGTGCTCATGGTGTCCTCCCCTCTCAACAAGTCCGGTGGATCAGCGGGAGTTCTCGCGGGCGGCGCGGTAGAAGTCCTTCCAGCCGTCGCGCTCGCGGATCACGCCCTCGACGTACTCGCGCCAGACCGCCTGGTCGGCGACCGGGTCGCGGACCACGGCCCCGGCGATGCCGGTGGTGACGTCGGCCGCGCGCAGCACGCCGTCGCCGAAGTGGGCGGCCAGGGCGAGGCCGTTGGTGACGACCGAGATCGCCTCGGCCGTGGAGAGGGTGCCGCTGGGCGTCTTGACCTTGGTGCGGCCGTCGGCGGTGATGCCGTCGCGCAGCTCACGGAAGACGGTGACGACCCGTCGGATCTCCTCGGCGCCACCGGGCAGCTCGGGCAGGTCGAGCGAGCGACCGAGCTGGTTGACCCGGCGGGTGACGATGTCGACCTCCTCCTCCAGCGTGCCGGGCAGCGGGAGGACCACGGTGTTGAACCGGCGGCGTAGCGCGCTGGAGAGGTCGTTGACGCCGCGGTCGCGGTCGTTGGCGGTGGCGATCAGGTTGAAGCCGCGGACGGCCTGGATCTCGGTGCCGAGCTCAGGTATCGGCAGCGTCTTCTCGGACAGGATGGTGATCAGGCTGTCCTGGACGTCCGCCGGGATACGGGTCAGCTCCTCGACCCGGGCGATCATGCCGTCGGCCATCGCCCGCATCACCGGCGAGGGCACCAGGGCCTCCCGGCTCGGGCCCTGGGCCAGCAGCTGGGCGTAGTTCCACCCGTAGCGGACGGCCTCCTCCGGGGTGCCCGCGGTGCCCTGGACGAGCAGCGTGGAGTCGCCGCTGATCGCCGCGGCGAGGTGCTCGGAGACCCAGGTCTTCGCGGTGCCGGGGACCCCGAGCAGCAGCAGCGCGCGGTCGGTGGCCAGCGTGGTGACGGCGACCTCGACGACCCGGCGCGGGCCGATGTACTTGGGGGTGATCACGGTGCCGTCGGGCAGCTCGCCGCCCAGCAGGTACGTGGCGACGGCCCACGGCGAGAGCCGCCAGCGCTCGGGGCGCGGCCGGTCGTCCTGCTCGGCGAGGGCGGCCAGCTCGGCGGCGAAGGCGTCCTCGGCGTGCTGACGCAGGACCTCGGCCGGGGCGGTGGATTCACTCGTAAGGGTGGTCATCAAAAGCTCCTCGGGGTCGGCCGCCGAGCCCCTTGGCGAGGGTGCCCGGACGGTTGTGGATCAGTGGGGAGCATCGGCGCAGATGTCTTCTGACGTGCGAGAACGGGTGAATCGTACGTACGTTCCCGACTCGCAGGAACAACCATGCACCCACCCACTGACAACGGACGCCGGCTCGATGACCGGGTGTCAGTTCGCCGGGCCCGTCTGTCAGTGGCCCGTCCTAGCGTCGTCGGCATGGAGGAACGCTGGAGCACCGAACACGTCCTGTCCCTCGCGCCCGACCAGGCGTCGTGCAAGGCGGCCGGAAAGCTGTCGGCGCCCGCCCCCTGGTCGCAGACCGGCTGGGGGCAGGGCGCGCTGTGGGGGCAGTGCAGGGGCAGCGGCAGTACGCCGTACCGGACAGTGGTCGAGCTGACCACGCCCGCGTACAAGTGCACCTGCCCCAGCCGGAAGTTCCCGTGCAAGCACGCACTGGGGCTGCTGCTGCTCTGGAGCGGCAGCCCGGAGGCGGTCGCCGAGGCCGCCGAGCCGCCCGAGTGGGCCGCCGAGTGGCTGAACGGCCGTCAGCAGCGCAGCGAACAGGCGGTCCAGCGGCGGACGGCCAAGGCGGAGGCGGCCGACCCGGCAGCGGCCCTGCGCCGGGCCGACCGGCGGGCCGCCCGGGTCGCGGCCGGCGCGCAGGAGCTGCGGCTGCGACTGGCCGACCGGGTGCGGCACGGGCTCGCCGACCACACCGCCGCCACCGGCGGCTGGGGCGAGGTCGCGGCCCGGATGGTCGACGCCCAGGCCCCCGGCCTGGCCTCCCGCGTCCGGGAGTTGGACGACACCCCGCAGCAGGGCCTGCTCGCCGAGTACGCACTGCTGCACCTGCTGGCCGGCGCGTACGGCCGGGTCGAGCAACTGCCCGACCCGCTCGCCGCGACCGTCCGGGCCCGGGTCGGCTTCACCACCGAGACCGCCGAGCTGCTCGCCGGGCCGACCGTGCGGGACCGCTGGCTGGTACTCGGCACCCGGGACACCTCGGACGAGCGGCTGACCACCCGCCGGCTCTGGCTGCGCGGCGCCAAGACCGGCCGGCCGGCCCTGCTGCTCGCCTTCGGCCGCCCCGGCCAGGCGCCCGACCTGGCCCTGCCCACCGGTCGGCTGCTGGAGGCCGAGCTGGCCTTCCACCCGGGCGTCCGGCCCCTGCGAGCCGTCCTCGGCACCCGGTACGGCGCTCCCGAGACGGGCCCGGCCGAGGCACCGGCCGGCCTCTCGGTGACCGAGGCGGTCGCCGAGTACGGCGCGGCGGTCGCGGACGATCCGTGGCTGGAGTCCTGGCCGACCACCCTGAGCGGCGTCGTGCCCGTCCTCGGCTCCGACGGCTGGCAGCTGACGGACGGCCGGCACGGCGTCCCGGTCCGTCGCGGCAGCGCCCCGGAGTCCGCGCTCTGGCGGCTGGCCGCGGTCTCGGCCGGCCACCCGGTCACCCTCTTCGGCGAGTACGGGCACGCGGGCTTCGCCCCGGTCACCGCCTGGGGCCACGACCACCGCCCGACGGGGGTGGCCCAGTGACCTTCCGCCCACCGTCGTCAACTGCCCGACGGAGCCCGGCAGTCCGGGCCGGCCTCGACGGCCTGCCTGACAGGCCCGGCAGGCTGGACGGGCTCGACCGGGCCACCCGGCGCCCAATGTCGGCGCACTCCGCACGCGGGGCGAAGCAGCCGACCGGGCCGGCCGAGCCGCCCACCCGGACTCGCCCACCGCGCACGGACCACGTCCCCGATCCGGCCGACATCGCACGCACCGCCGCGGACCGACCCGCCCGCCCGAGCAGAGGAGCCGACCAGTGACCGCTCTCACGACCGCCAGCGACAGCTGGGAAGAACTCCGGACCACCGCCATGCTCGGCACCGACCGCCGCCCGCTGCCCGAGCTGAGCGGCTCGCCCGCGCTCACCGGAGCCGCACACTCCGTGGACCGCACGGACGCCGCCACCGCACTGCTGGAGCTGGCCGCGCTGGAGACCGTCCGGCGCCGGGCCGGAGCGGTGGCCGCCGAGGCCGACGCGCTGCCCGAACCGGCCGCGCCCGACCCGCGCCGCGAGCTGCCCGAGGCAGCGGCCCGCCGCCTTGCCGTCCTGGTCGGCGGTCGGGGCAGCGCGGGCATGGTGGCCAACCTCGGCGAGCTGCTGCCGCAGTGGCTCGCCACCGCCCGGGAGCGTGACTACCGGGCACCCGCCGCACTCGTCCCCGCGCTGCTGGACGCGGCCCGGGCCCGCAGCGAGCTGCGGCCCGACGCGGTCGCGCTGGCCGGCCCGCTCGGCCGCTGGCTCGCCGAGCGGAACCCGGACTGGCGGTTCGTCACCCGCACCGCGGTGGAGCCGGGCACCGAAAACAGCACAGTCCCGACCGGCCCGGGCGGCACCACCGATCCGGGCGGCACCACCGATCCGGGCGAACGGCTCTGGCAGGAGGGCCTGTTCGCCGAGCGGGTCACCCACCTCACCAGGCTCCGCCGCAGCGACCCGGCCGCCGCCCTCGACCTGCTGCGCTCCACCTGGTCCACCGAGCGCGCCGAAGACCGCCTGCTGTTCCTGGACTCCCTGCAGGAGGGCCTGTCGCCGCTCGACGAGCCGTTCCTGGAGGCCGCGCTCTCGGACCGCAGCAAGAACGTCCGGGCCACGGCCGCCGAACTGCTCTCCACCCTGCCCCGGTCGGCACTCGCCGCCCGGATGGCGGAGCGCGCCCGCGCCGCCGTGCGCCTGGCCCGCCCGGCGGCCGGCACCGACGGCCTCCGGCTCGCCATCAGCCCCCCGGCCGAGTGCGACGCGGCGATGCAGCGGGAC
Source organism: Saccharothrix sp. ST-888 (assembly GCF_000955975.1). Lineage (GTDB taxonomy): Bacteria > Actinomycetota > Actinomycetes > Streptomycetales > Streptomycetaceae > Kitasatospora. Next base: position 51,796 of record NZ_JYJF01000015.1, on the reverse strand, counting down.
GGCATACCTCCCAAGTCGCCCACCGGGCGGGGCCAACGGGCCTGGTGGTTCGGCGAGATCATCGCGGCGGCCCCGCTCGACCTGTGGACCTCCGACGTCGGCCGCACTCCCGAGGAGCTGCTCCGACTGCCCGTCGTCGACGCCGACCCGGGAGACATCGACCCCGGCGCCATAGAGGGCAGTGACGCCACCGAGAAGGGAGTCAACTACCCGGCCCAGGTCGGCAGTTGGGCCGAGGACCTCCGCGAGGGGTGGGCGCGGGCCGCCGTCCGCCAGCACAATGCCGACTGGGCCCGGGCCCTGCTCGGACCTGTTCCGCAGCCCGGCCGGGCAGGTGCTGCGGCGGGTGCACCGGCCAAACTGCTCGCCGTCCTGCCGGCCGCCGAACGGGCCGCCTGGACAGCCTCGTTCATCGAGAGCCACGGCCTCGGCGAGGCGTTCCAACTGCTGGGCGCCTGCGCCACCCCGTGGACGCCGCCGCTGAGTACCGCCGTGGTGGCGGCACTTGAGCGCGCCGCCCGGTCCGGGGCCTACCCGTGGAGCCACAGCGGGGTACTGGGCATGACGGAGCGCGCACTCGCTCCCGAAACCGCCCCGGCCGTCGAGGCGTTGGCGTCCGGCACCGCCCCGGACAGCACCTGGGCCGACACCTTCAACCGGCTGGCCGCGACACTGCGTTTCCGGGAGGCGATGCTGGCCGAGCTCACCGCATAACGCCAGGACAGCGGTCCGGGCCGGGCCGGCTCAGGACGTGCAGTTGCCCCGGAGGCACGGCACTCGACCACGCCCCGGGCTACCCAGACCGGCAGCAGCCGGTGCCAGGTACCCGATGGCCGTGGTCCGCCTCAGCCGGCGGCGCGCAGGTTGGCCTCGACCCAGGCCACCACGTCCCGGGTCGGGGTGCCCGGGGTGAAGATGTCGGCGACGCCGATCCGCTTGAGCTCGGCGATGTCGTCGTCCGGGATGATCCCGCCGCAGAAGACCTTGATGTCGGCGGCGTCCCGCTCCTTGAGCAGTTCGATGACCCGCGCGCACAGGGTCATGTGCGCACCCGAGAGGATCGACAGCCCGATACCGTCCGCGTCCTCCTGGATCGCGGTGTCCACGACCTGTTCCGGCGTCTGGTGCAGGCCGGTGTAGATGACCTCCATACCGGCGTCGCGCAGCGCCCGGGCGATGACCTTGGCACCGCGGTCGTGACCGTCCAGCCCCGGCTTGGCGACCACCACACGGATCGGCCCTGACACACCCATCACTGCCTCCTGGACCACGTCGTCCGCCACACCGGCCGACACGGTCGGACGCGCGCGGTTAACCACCGATAACGAACCTGAGGGGAGGTTAGCGCCACCAGGGCCGGTTGGCTGTTTCGCCCGTCAAGAGGAGGGGAAAATCACAGCACCACCCACCCGTCACCCCCGTACATACCCGCTTCCGTGCGGTGCGTACCCACCGTTGTGCCCCGTCCACGCCCGGGTCGGCACCGCATGCGCCGCCGTGTGCACTGCGCGCGCCCGTATGTGCACTGCCCACGGCCGTCCGAGCACTGGAGACTCCCGGGCAAGCGCTGTCGCACCCGCCCGTGCGAGCACCGCCCGCCCCGGCGCCGACCGGCCCGTGGGTACCCGCGCAGCCCTGCCGGGGAGAGCCGAATGACCATCCCGTTCCAGCGGACCGCCGACACCGTCCGTGGCGCGGGCGCGGAGGCCGCCGCCCTCGCCGGCCACCTGCTCCGCTATCCGACCGGCGTCCCGCCGGAGCGGCAGCCGCGCCCCTGTCCCGGGCGCTACGCGGCGGCGCCCGCGCACCACGGACCGGTTCTGCTGCTGCACGGCTTCATCGACAACCGCGCGGTCTTCGCCCCGCTCCGCCGCGCACTGGGCAACCACGGCTGGACTCATCTGCACGCCCTCAACCACAGCCCGCTGACCAGGGATGTGCGCGCCGCCGCCGTCCTGCTGGCCCGGCACGTCGAGTGGGCCAGGCAGGCCCACGGCGGCGCTCCGGTCGCGCTGGTCGGCCACAGCCTGGGCGGGCTGATCGCCCGGTACTACGTCCAACGCCTCGGCGGGGACGAACTGGTCGACACCCTGGTCACCCTGGCGACCCCGCACGAGGGGACGACCGCCGCCCTGCTCCCGACCCCGTTCCCGATCACCCGTCAACTGCGGCCCAGCAGTGCCCTGATGTCCGAGCTGCGGCTGCCTGCACCGGACTGCCGTACCCGATTCACCGCCGTCCGGGGCGAGTTGGACGAGCTGATCCTGCCCGGCCCGCACGCCTGGCTGCGCCACCCGGACCTGGCCGCCGACAACCGGCTGATCGCGGGCGCCGGGCATATCGGCCTGCCCTCGCACCCGCGTGCGGTCGAGTCCGTACGGCTCGCGCTGGAGGCGGGGGAACGGGGCCGCACCGGAGCCGAGGAGCCTCCGACCGAGCGTCACGCCTCGTGAGATGTGCGTTTTGTCCGTACTGTGCCGCAAGCACTACAGTCTCGGCTGCTCTCCCCGGTCTCCGATCCCCCGGTCTCCGACCCGGCCTCCGACCTTTCGAGGCAACCATGACAGCCGACAGCCTCCGTTCCGCTTCCCGGTCTGCCGCCCGTGCCCAGGCACGCGCCCGTGAACGGGCCGCCGCCCGGACGGCGGTGCTGACGGTGGCGCTCCCCTCCGTGGCCACGCTCGCCGTGTTCGCGGCGGCCGCCCTCGGCACGACCGTCATCGCGCCGGCCCCCACCACACAGGCCAGGGCGACCGGGGCGACCGGGCGGGCCGACACCCCGGGGTCCGGCCCCACCGTCGCAGCCGGCGAATTCAACGACCGATCCGCCGGCCAATCCGCCGATCGGGCGAACCGTTCGCAGTCCCGTGACAACCTGGCGGAGCGTCAACAGGACGCGCAGCAGGGCCTCCGGCACCAGCAGGAGGCCCCGGAGAAGGCCCAGGAGGAGCAGGACCGCCCCCGCTTCGTGCTCCCCGTGGCCGAGCGCGGTCTGAGCGCCGGGTTCGGGGCGACCAGCACCCACTGGCGGACCCGGCACACCGGTATCGACTTCCCGGTCCGCCGGGGCACCCCGGTCCGGGCCGTCACCGACGGCACCGTCCACGTGCGGTGGAACCCCGCCTACGGCTACCTGGCCAAGGTCACCGCCGCCGACGGCACCCAGACCTGGTACTGCCACCTCAGCACCTACCGGATCCGAAGCGGCCCGGTACGGGCCGGGGACGTCATCGCCTACTCGGGCAACAGCGGCAACAGCACCGGCCCGCACCTGCACTTCGAGGTCCGCCCGGCGGGCAGCGGTCCGGTCGACCCGGTGCCCTGGCTGCTCGAACGCGGCCTGGATCCGCGCTGACCGGCCCGGGCGGAGGCACGGCAAGCCCCCCACCCGGGGCAGCCGGTCGGCCAAAACTGGCCCACGCCCCACGCCCCGGGGCGGGTCAGGCTGTCAGAGCTTCTCCACCGGCGCGTACCGCAGCAGCAGTTGCTTGCGTCCGGCACCACCGAAGTCGATCGTCGCCTGCGCCTTGTCGCCCACGCCCGTGGTGGCCACCACCGTGCCGAGGCCGAAGCTGTCGTGGGTGACCCGGTCGCCGACCGCCAGTGCGACCACCTCGCGCTCGACCACCCGCCGCGCCGACTGCCCCCAACCGGCCTTCGGCCCGGCGGCCGTCCGCGAGGCCGAGGACGACGAACCGTACGACGACGACCGCGAGGACGACGACGAGGACGAGGACGACGAGCGGGAGGAGGACGAGAAGCCGCGGGAGGACGGTGCCGACGCCGCACCCGTCCGCTTCCACTCCACCAGCGTCTCCGGGATCTCCTCCAGGAAGCGCGAGGCCGGGTTGTACGAGGGCTGGCCCCAGGCGCTGCGCAGCACCGAGCGGGTGAGGTAGAGGCGTCGGCGGGCTCGGGTCAGGCCGACGTACGCCAGCCGGCGCTCCTCCTCCAGCTCCTTGACCTGGTTGAGCGCGCGCATGTGCGGGAAGATCCCGTCCTCCATGCCGGTCAGGAAGACGACCGGGAACTCCAGGCCCTTGGCGGTGTGCAGGGTCATCATCGTGATGACGCCCGCGCCGTCCTCGTCGTCCGGGATCTGGTCGGAGTCGGCGACCAGCGCGACCCGCTCCAGGAAGTCGGCGAGCGAGCCGACCGGCGGCGCGCCCTCGTCGTCGGCGTCCGGCCGCTCGCCCGGGTCCTGCTCGTACTCGAGGGCGACGGACGCCAGCTCCTGGAGGTTCTCCACCCGGGTCTCGTCCTGCGGGTCGGTGGACGCCTGGAGTTCGGCCAGGTAGCCGGTCTCCTCCAGGACCGCCTCCAGCACGGCGGCCGGGCCGGCGCCCGACTCGACGACCTGGCGCAGCCCGGCCATCAGCGCGTTGAACTTCTTCACCGCGTTGGCCGAGCGCGCGGCCATTCCGTACGCCTCGTCGACCCGCGCCAGCGCCTGGGCGAAGCTGATCCGCTCGCGTGCGGCCAGTGCGTCGATCATGGCCTCGGCGCGGTCGCCGATGCCGCGCTTGGGCACGTTGAGGATCCGGCGCAGCGGCACGGTGTCCTCGGGGTTGGCCAGCACCCGCAGGTAGGCGAGGACGTCCCGGACCTCCTTGCGCTCGTAGAAGCGCACTCCGCCGACGACCTTGTAGGGCAGGCCGACCCGGATGAACACCTCTTCGAAGACGCGGGACTGGGCGTTGGTGCGGTAGAAGATCGCCACGTCACCCGGCCGGGCGTGGTCCGCGTCCGTCAGCCGGTCGATCTCGTCGGCGATGAACTGGGCCTCGCCGTGCTCGTCGTCGGCGACGTAGCCGACGACCTTCTCGCCGTCCTCGCCGGCCGTCCACAGGTTCTTCTTGCGGCGGTTGGTGTTGCGCTCGATGACGGCGTTGGCGGCGGTGAGGATGGTCTGCGTGGAGCGGTAGTTCTGCTCCAGCAGGATGGTGGTGGCGTTCGGGTAGTCCTCCTCGAACTGGAGGATGTTGCGGATCGTGGCGCCGCGGAAGGCGTAGATCGACTGGTCGGCGTCACCGACCACGCAGAGCTCGGCGGGCGGCACCTGGGCCAGCCGCCCGGCGGCCTCGTTGACCCAGTCGCCGTCCACGGTCCGCTTGGGGGCGGCGGCGACCGCGCCGCCGCTGAGCTCGCGGACCAGCATGTACTGGGCGTGGTTGGTGTCCTGGTACTCGTCGACCAGGATGTGCCGGAACCGGCGCCGGTAGTGCTCGGCGACGTCGGGGAACGCCTGCAGCAGGTTCACCGTGGTCATGATGATGTCGTCGAAGTCCAGCGCGTTGGCCTCGCGCAGGCGCCGCTGGTAGAGCGTGTACGCCTCGGCCAGCTTCCGCTCCGTCGGGTTGGCGGCCTGGCCGGCGTAGGTCTCCTCGTCGATCAGCTCGTTCTTCAGGTTGCTGATCTTCGAGGTGAAGGACTTCGGCGGGAACTGCTTCGGGTCCAGGTCCAGGTCACGGCAGACCAGGGACATCAGCCGCTGCGAGTCGGCCGAGTCGTAGATGGAGAAGCTGGAGGTGAACCCCAGCAGCTTGGACTCCCGGCGCAGGATCCGCACGCAGGCGCTGTGGAACGTGGAGACCCACATCGCGCGGGCGCGCGGGCCGACCAGCTGCTCGACGCGCTCGCGCATCTCGCCGGCCGCCTTGTTGGTGAAGGTGATCGCCAGGATCTCGCCCGGCTGCACCCCGCGTGCGCCCAGCAGATGGGCGATCCGGTGGGTCAGCACCCGGGTCTTGCCGGAGCCGGCGCCGGCCACGATCAGCAGCGGGGAGCCCGCGTGCAGCACGGCCTCGCGCTGCGGGTCGTTCATCCCCTCCAGCAGCTGCGCCGGGTCGATCACGGTCCGGGCGGCGCCGTTGCGGTGCCAGGCGTCACGCTCGGTGGCGGCGGCGTAGTCGGTCTGGAACAGGCCGTCGGGGAGCGCCTCCTCGTACGGGGCCTCCTCGTACGGGGTGCCCTCGTACGGAGCCTCGTCGTACGGCTCGTAGGGCTCGTACGGCTCATCGGTGCCGTGCGGCGGCTCGGCGGCGGCGGTCGGCTTCGACCCGGCGGCAGGGGCCTCGAAACCGGGGAGCGGGAGGTCGTCAAAGAGGCTAGTCATGGCCCTTCGAGTCTATGACCCGGCGCCGACAACCCCGGGCGCGATCCCACCACTCCGGCACCCGGCCGGTTCGCGACCACTCCGACACCGTTCCGATCAGGACTTTTCAGCGGAATGGTCACTTCCGCAGAAATCCGTTCAGCGCCGTGACTCTCGGCCCTGCGGGCCCCACCGGCCGACTAGCGTCCCGCTCCGAAGCCGGTCCGCAGCGGGTTCCCACCCGCACCAGGTTCCACCCGTACCAGGTACCGCCTGCACCGCCCGTGGCCCGGCTCGAAAGGAGAACGCCGCCATGGCGTTGCACAGAAAGCCCCGCCCCGGCCGCTTCCGCCCCCGTACGGTGGCGGGGGTCGCCACCGGAGCCGCCGTCTCGGTGACCGCCTCGGTCACCGCCCTCGCCGCTCCCGCCCACGCCGCGCCGCCGCCCTCCGCCGCGCAGATCAGGTCGCAGGTGGACGGGCTCTACCGCGAGGCCGAGCAGGCCACCCAGCGCTACGACGGTGCCAAGGAGCAGGCCGACGCCCTCCAGCAGCAGGTCGGGCGGCTCCAGGACGAGCTGGCCCGCAAGGCCGCCGCGATCGAGGCCACCCGCACCCGGCTCGGTGCCCTCGCCGCCGAGCAGTACCGCAGCAGCGGTCTCTCCACCGCCCTCCAACTCGCCCTCGCCGACGACCCGCAGCAGTTCCTGCAGCGCGCCGGGATGCTCGACCAGGCCGGGGCGATCGAGCAGCAGGCCCTCCAGCAGTACGGCCAGCAGCAGGTCGCCCTGGACGCGCAGACCGCCGAGGCCCGGTCCCGGCTGGCCGAGCTGACCCACTGCCAGCAGCAGCTGGACACCGAGCGGTCCGCCGTCCAGCAGAAGCTGGCCCAGGCGCAGGCCCTGCTCGCCGAGCTCACCGGCGCCGCGTCGGACGCCGGGGGCGCCGCAGCCGCCGATACTGCCGCAGCCGCAGCCGCAGCCGCAGCGGCGTCGGGCCGAGCCGCTGCCGCGATCGCCTTCGCCCGGTCCCAGCTCGGCAAGCCCTACGCCTGGGGAGCCACCGGCCCGGACGCCTACGACTGTTCCGGCCTGGTCCAGGCCGCCTGGCAGTCCGCCGGGGTCTCGCTGCCGCGCACCACCTACGCCCAGATCGTCGCCGCCCCCCGGGTCGGACGCGGCCAACTACACCCCGGTGACCTGGTGTTCTTCTACTCGGGCATCAGCCATGTCGGCCTCTACGCCGGAAACGGCCGCATGATCCACGCACCGCACCCGGGCGCACCGGTCCGCTACGAGTCCGTGGACGCCATGCCCTTCGCCGGAGCCGTCCGACCCGCCTGACCCGCCCGACCTGCCAGACCGGGCCGGCCGTCCGGCCCGTGGGTCACCGCTCCAGCAGCGTCACGACCATCCCCGGCACAGCCGTCACCGTGCGCTTGGGGAAGAGCCTGGTCAGCGCCTCGGCCTGTGGCGGGTCGTACTCCTCCAGCGGCTTGTCCACCGAGGAGCCGGTGGCGACCACCCACACCCGGGAGGTGTCGCCGATGCAGGGGACGGGGTCCGTGCACAGCTGCGGGTAGATGTCGCCGACGGCCTCCGCGCTGCGTGCCACCAGGACGTCGTTCAGCTTGACCCGGTCCGGCAGGTAGTAGTGCAGCGCGGTGTCCACCTGGAGGTACGCGAGCGAGCTGCCCCGCAGCGCCACGATGCCGTCGCCCGGCCGGTAGCCGTCGGCGATCACCTTGGCGGCCGACTCGGCGTCCCAGTTCTCCCGCGCGAACTGCCGGCGGCTGTCGAGCTGGTCGTGCGCCCCGGCCAGCAGGACCACCACCAGCCCGAGCGGTGCCAGCCACCGCGGCCGCAGCGCGGTCAGTCCGGCTCCGGCCAGGACGGCCCAGGCCGGCAGGGTGAACAGCAGATAGCGGTCCAGGAAGTACGCGGTCGAGCCCTGCGATATCAGCCAGATCAGCACGATCGGCAGCACCGCCATCAGCCCGATCTCGACCGCGTACCGCCGTCCGGCTGGCCAGGCCAGCGGCAGCACGGCGAGGGCCAGCATCAGCAGGCTCACCGCGGCGGACCCGAACAGCGAGCGCCAGAAGAAGTCGACCACGTACTGCAGGTCGGGCGAGCCCAGCCACCCCAGCTGCCGCCCGACCTGCCGGCGGCCCAGCAGCGCGAGCGGCACCACCGGCAGCAGTCCGGCCCCCGCCGAGAGCACGAAGCCCACCAGCGCGGGATGCCGCCGCTGCTGCCACCAGCGGCCGAGCACGACCAGCCCGTGCGCGGCCAGGAAGACCAGCGAGATCATGTGGAACATCCCGGCGACCGTCACCGTGCCGCCGTACGCCGCCCAGCGCAGCGGCCGGGGCCGCTCCAGCGCGCGCAGCAGCAGCCAGGTCGCCGCCGACACCGCGAGCACCACGACGGCGTACCCGCGCATCTCCTGGGCGTACCGGGAGACGGACGGCACCAGTGCGAACAGCGAACCGGCCACCATCCCGGCACGCCGCCCGAACAGCCGCTCGCCGGTCAGCGCGACGAACGCCGCCGCACCGGCCATCGCCAGCGCCGAGGGCAGTCGCACGGCGGTCAGCGAGTCGCCGAACAGCGCGATCCAGTAGTGCATCAGCAGGTAGTAGGCGCCGGTGACCGCGTCGACGTGGCCGAGCAGGTCGAACAGCCGGCCGGTACTCCGGTGGGCGGCGTCCAGGGTGACCAGTTCGTCGCGCCACAGGACCGGACGCCAACTGCCGTAGACCCCGATCGCCAGGGTGAGCAGGGCGCAGCCGAGCCAGTGGAAGCGACCGACGGCCGGACGGCGGGCGCCCAGCGCATGGCTGGGCGCCCGCCCGGCTATCGGTACGGTCCCCGTCGCGCTCGCGGTCATCGCAGGCTCCCCCTCACTGTGGCTCTCATCAGCATGCGCATCAACCGCGAGTCCATCACGGCGAGTTGGTGTAGACGAAGACGACATAGCCGCCGTAGGCGGCGGAGCAGAGCGCGGCGAAGCCGAGGACGGCCGCCGCCGCCCCCCTGGTCCGCAGCCTGGCCAGTCCGGCCGCCAGCGGCAGCAGCAGGGCGAAGGCCGGAAGCAGGAAGCGGGCCCGGGAGTTGAAGTACGCCGCGTCGCCGAGCGCCAGCAGCAGCATCATCGCGCTGAACACCAGCAGGGTCAGCGGCTGCCGCTGCAGGACGCAGACCGCGAAGAGCAGCACCGACGCCGCGAGCGTCCCGGCCACCACCGTGTCGGTCAGCCAGACCGGCCCGGCGTTCACCAGCATGGAGCGGAGCACCCGGTAGGTGGAGCGGCCGAAGTCGAACTGGGACTGCCAGGCCTCCTGGACCTTGAAGTACCCGTCCCAGCTGCCCTTCTGCACCCCCACCCAGCCGACGAAGCCGACGAAGCCGAGCGGCGCGATCGCCGCCCCGAGCACCGGCCGCCACCATCCGAACCCGGCGGCGCCCATCGACCCGGCGGACCCGGTCCGCCCCGCGCGGGACCGGCGGTAGTGCCACCAGTGCGCCGCGAGCGTGCCGAGCGCCCCGAGGCCGACCGCCGCCGCGACGGCCACGCCGGTCGGCCTGGTCAGCCCGGCCAGCGTGCTGAGCGTCCCGGCCCAGAGCCAGCGGTGCGTCACCGCCGCGTACATCGACCAGGCCGCGAAGGCGGTGAACACCAGCTCGGAGTACGCCATGTTCTCCACCACGGCGTACGGGGTCACCCCCCACAGAACGGCCGCGATCACACCCGTCCGCCGGCCGTACAGCCGGGCGGCCACCGCGAAGATCCCCCAGGCCGCGAGCACCGCGCCGGCCCAGGCCACCAGCAGTGCGGCGTAGTTGACCGGCAGCGGCAGCAGCCACCAGGCCAGCTTGACCAGCATCGGGTAGACCGGGAAGAACGCGTACGCCTGGTAGGGGCCGTACGGTCCGGGGACGGGCTTGGAGCCCGCGTAGCCGTGCACGGCGATGTCCTGGTACCAGTACGCGTCCCACATCGTGCTCAGCCGGTGCAGGCTGTCGGTGCCGTGCTTGACGTCCCACAGCGCCAGCAGCGCCAGCCCCACCGCCCTGACCGCCGCGTAGCCGAGCAGGGCGGGCGCCGCGTAGCGGGCCGCGGCACCCAGCCGGTCGAGCGAGGGGCCGAGCGGACGGCGGCGGCCGGGGCCCGGCGGGGCCTGGCGCGGCGCGCCCGGAGCGGCCACCGCCACCGGTGTGCGCGCCCCGCCTTCGACCGAGGTGTCTGACATCGTGCTCCGTCGTTCGGGCCGGTAACGGGCGGGCTGGGATCGGGTCTTCGCGCGGCGCACTCCGAATCCGTCCGCATACGCGAGGGCGCACCCATTATGGCCCCGGAAGAAATCGAGCCGTTCACCCGCCCGACGATCAAGGATTGTGCCCGGCGCCAAGCGAACAGGCAATCGGTGTACTGATGCGACGGCTTGGGCTAGCCTCCGAACCGTGACCGTAATCGAACAGCAGCCTGCCAAACCCATCGGCGGCGCCGCCAAGCCGCCGACAGACCAACCGGCCCTGCGCATGGGCTGGTTGGATGCACTCAGAGGTGTGGCAGCCCTGCTGGTCGCCGTACACCATTTCGGGTTGATCCGCCTGCTCCCTTACGGGGGAACAATTAACCGGGAGTTTGATCTCGGTATATACGCCGTCATGCTGTTCTTCCTGGTCAGCGGTTACATTGTCCCCGCCTCACTGGAACGGCGCGGCGATGTCCGGGGCTTCTGGATCGGCCGGATCTTCCGGATCTATCCACTGCTCATCGTGGTCATCACGGCCGCACTGCTGATCCTGCCGCGCGCGCACTCCGCCGTGCCCGACGTCGTGGTGGACCACCCGCTGCGCTCCTCGCTCGCCAACGTCCTGCTGCTGCACGAGATGCTGAACGTGCCGAGCGCACTGGGCGCGATGTGGACGCTCTGCTACGAGATGGTCTTCTACTTCTTCGTCGGCGCGCTCTTCGTCCAGGGCCGGCACCGGCTCAGCAGCCCGATCGCCATAGGCTTCGCCGGGCTGGCCCTGCTGCTGGGCGCCGCGGTCACCCCCGCCATGATCACGGTCGACCGGGAGTCGACCCGCAACCTGATCGTCGGCGCCACCGTCGTGATGGCGATGGGCCTGGCCTGCATCCTCACCGGACGGACCGCGCTGGTCCGGCTCGGCTCCCTGGTACTGGGCGGGCTCGGGGCGGTGCTGCTGTTCCTCAACGCCAGGTCGACCTTCTTCGAGTCGATGACGATCCTGGCGACGATGTTCGCCGGCACCGCGATCCACCGCATCGAGCGCGGCCAACTCGACCGCCTGCAGGGCCTGCTGTGCTGCGGCTTCGTCCTGGTGTCAGGCGTCCTGGTCGGCTTCCTGTACAACCACGGCGACGCCTTCTACCGCACCTGGACCTCCAGCTGGGTGGGCTTCTCGCTCCCCTACGCCGCCGCCTGGGCCACCTTCGGCCTCGGCATGCTGCTGCGCAACCGCCGCTTCCCACGCGTGCTGACCTGGCTCGGCGCGATCAGCTACTCGGTGTACGTGGTGCACATCCCGGTCCTGCACGCGGTCACCTGGCTGATCCCCGGCGACGCCTTCCCGCACCACGGCCCGGGCAAGTTCGTCCCCGCACTGATCTTCCTGGCGGCCGTCCTGCTGTTCAGCCACCTGACCTACCGCCTGGTCGAACTGCCGGGGCAGAACCTGGGCCGCCGCCTCCTGAAAACCCTGAACACCCGATCCGCCCGGCACCCCGAGAACCCGCCCGCCGCCGAGTCCCCGGCCTGACCCCTCGCCGCGCCGGCCGTCACGGCCGGTGCGGCAGCCACCCCTGCCGGACCGCCCGCACGCCCGCCTCGAACCGGCTGCGGGCGCCCAGCCGTTCCATCAGGTCGGTGGCGATCCGGCGCGCCGTCCGCGGCGAGACACCGAGCCGCTTGCCGATCGCGTCATCGGTGTGGCCCTCTGCCAGCAGCCTCATGGCCGCCGCCTCCTGGGTCGTGAGCCCCTGGTCGTCACGGATGACCGGCGCGCCGAGCGGCTGCGCGGCCCCACCCCTGTCACCGCCCCCGGGCCGCCCCGGCAACGGCGAGTCCCCCGCCGCGGAACCGCTCGCGTCGGGGGACTCGCCGTTGCCGTGCGTCAGACCAGTCGGCGTGCCGTGGCCCAGCGGGTCAGCTCGTGACGGTTGCTCAGCTGGAGCTTGCGCAGCACCGCCGAGACGTGGCTCTCCACGGTCTTGACCGAGATGAACAGCTGCTTGGCGATCTCCTTGTACGCGTAGCCGCGCGCGATCAGCCGCAGCACCTCGCGCTCGCGCTGGGTGAGACGGTCGAGGTCCTCGTCCACCGGCGGGGTGTCGGTGGCGGCGAAGGCGTCCAGGACGAAACCGGCCAGGCGCGGCGAGAAGACCGCGTCGCCGTCGGCGATCCGGAAGACCGCGTTGACCAGGTCGGTGCCGGTGATGGTCTTGGTGACGTACCCGCGCGCGCCGCCGCGGATCACGCCGATCACGTCCTCGGCGGCGTCCGAGACCGACAGGGCCAGGAAGCGCACCCCGCCCGGGTCGCCCATCAGCGGGGCCGAGCGGCGCAGCACCTCCACACCGCCGCCGCCGGGCAGGTGGACGTCGAGCAGCACCACGTCCGGCCGCTGCTCGGCGACGACCTGCACGGCCGACTCGACGTCGTCCGCCTCGCCGACCACGTCGATGCCGGTGATCTCGGTCCGGCCGATCTCGGCCCGGACCCCCGTGCGGAACATCCGGTGGTCGTCCACCAGGACGACCCGCGCCACCCGCTCCGGTGCAGCGTCAGTCATCAGCTCTCTCCATCTCCAGCTCGACCTCGGTACCGCCGTCCGGCGCGGGCCGCACCCGTGCGGTGCCGCCGTTGCGCTTCATCCGGCCGATGATCGACTCCCGTACGCCCATCCGGTCCTCGGGCACGGTGTCCGGGTCGAAGCCGGGGCCGTGGTCGCGCACGAACACCGACACCGTCCTCCCCTCCACCTCTGCGTACACCTGGACCGGTCCCCCGCCACCGTACTTGGCCGCGTTGACCATTGCCTCCCTCGCGGCCTGCATCTGTGCCGCGATCCGGTCGTCCATCGGGCAGTCGCCGACGCAGACCAGCTCCACGGCCACGCCGTGCCGGTCCTCGACCTCGGCGACGACCTCGCGGATCCGCTCGGCCAGGGTGTCGGGAGCGGCCTCGGCGGCGGCCTCCGGACGGTAGAGCCACAGGCGCAGTTCGCGCTCCTGGGCGCGGGCGAGGCGCAGCACCTCCTTGGGGTCCTCGGCGCGGCGCTGAATGAGCGTCAGGGCGTGCAGGACGGAGTCGTGGATGTGGGCGGCGATCTCGGCCCGCTCCTGGGCCCGGATCCGCGCGGTCCGCTCGGCGCCGAGGTCCTGCCACATCCGCAGCACGTACGGGCCGACCAGCACCAGCACGCCGGCCAGTACGGCGACCGAGGCCTCGATCACGGCGGACAGGGTGGAGTCGCTGTCCTGCAGGAGCAGGAAGCCGACGATGCCGACCACCACCAGCAGCACACCGGCACCGACCCGGGTGTACGCGGCCCGTCGCTTGGTGCCCTCCAGGCCGAACCAGCGCTGCCAGCGCGAGTCGTCGGCCTGCCGCCAGACCAGGGCGACGCCGACGCCGACGGTGAGCAGCGGCCAGACGTACGGCTTGGCGGTCTGGATGTGCAGCGCGCTGAGCAGCGCCATGATGCCGACCACCAGCAGCAGCAGGGCGAACAGCTGCCCCAGGCCGCCCCGGGTGCTCTCCGCCGTGAGGGCCGGCGCTTCGGCCGGCGCGGTGCCGGCCTCGGCGGGTTCGCCGTGGAAGGTGCGCTGGAGCAGCTCGCGCAGGCGGCCGAGCCGGTGCGGGCCGCCCTTGCGGAGTTCGCCGAAGCCGCCCTCGGCTGGGACGAAGGTGCCGTTGCGGTAGACCCACTGGGTGCCGCCCCGCGCGGGCTCGCCGATCCCGATCGGCACCACGAACCAGAACGCCGCGTAGAGCAGCCCGCCTATGCCCTGGGCGAAGAACAGCAGGACGAACGCGGCCCTGACCCAGACGACCGGCAGTCCCAGGTGCACCGCGAGCCCGTGGGCGACACCGCCGAGCATCCGCCCGTTCGGGCTGCGGTACAGCTTGCGGAACGGCGGGCGCTGCGGGTCGTGTGCGGTCGGATCGGGCCCCGCCGATGACGGGCCGTCAGGGACGAGGGGCTTGGGGTCGGTACCGGGTGCTGCCACGCCACCGATGGTCACACGTTTGCGCGTCCGCGCGCATCAGGGTACGTCCCCGAGCTGCGTCTCAGGGAGAGATCAGGGTCCGCACCGGGCCGTTCCCGGTTGGGCTCGGCTGCTGCGGCCGGGAGGATGGAGGGCATGACGGACGAGCAGAGCACCGCGGCACAGGACACCGCCGCCCCCCGACCGGAGCAGCGGCCCCCGCTGACCCGCAGCGACAGCCACCGCGTGGTGGCCGGCGTGTGCGGAGGGCTCGGCCGGCACCTGGACATCGACCCGGTGGTCTTCCGGGTGGTCATCGCGGTGCTCTGCCTCTCCGGCGGGCTCGGGCTCTTCCTGTACGGGCTGGCCTGGCTGATCGTGCCGAGGGAGCCGGTCGAGGGGAAGCCCGGCCGGACCGAGCTGCAGCGGGTGCTGACCGGCCGGGTGGACGGGCAGTCGATCGGCGCGGTGCTGCTGACCGTGATCGGCACCGGGGTGTTCTTCTCCTCGATGGGCGACGGCGGGCAGATGTTCCCGTTCCTGCTGCTGGGCGGAATGATCTTCATGGCGGTCCGCTACGACCCCGAGCGGCGCCGCCGCGCCAAGGGGGGCGGGCACGACCACCCGCACGGTCCGTACGACCGCCTGGTGGGCCCGCCGGACGGACACCGCGACTGGTCGGCCTGGGGGGAGCAGGTCGCCCGGGATCTGCGGACCGGCTGGCAGCAGCACAAGGGCGACTGGGACGGCTACCGGGCCAGCTGGGACGCCTACAAGGCCCACTGGGACGAGCAGAAGGCTGGCTGGGACGACCGCAAGGCCGAGTGGGACGGCCGGCTGCGGATCAACCTGTCCAAGGAGAGCCGGCCGGCCGACGGCCCCGAGGACCGCACCCCGACCGACGAGAGTCTCCGGGCGGCGCACGAGCAGCACGCCGAGGCCCGCGCCGCCGGTGCCGTGCCGGCGGACACCCCGCCCCCCGGCCCGTCGGGCTACCTGTGGGACCCGCGTCACCCGGAGCGCAACCCGTACGCGGAGAACCAGCCCCTGCCCGGGGCGCCCCTGGCACCCGGCGCGCCCGCGCAGGCGTGGTGGCAGCGCGCCGATCTGCCGGAGGGCGATCCGCTGCGCAAGCCCGGTACGGCGGCCGGCGCTTCGGCGGACGCGGCGGCGACGGCGGCCCGGCCGAAGCGGCACCGCTCCTTCGTCGGCCCGCTGGGGCTGCTGCTCGCGATCGGCGCGGGTGCACTGGCCTGGGCGATCCCCTACGCCGACGGAACCGCGGTGCGGATCTCCACCGTGCTGGCGGCGGCGCTGCTGGGCCTGGGCGTGGCGATGCTGGTCGCGGCGAAGTTCGGCCGGGCGCGCGGGCTGCTCGTCCCCGCACTGGCGCTCACCGTCCTGCTGGCCGGGCTCTCCGGTTCGCAGGTCACCCTCGACTCGGCCTTCGGCAACCGCACCTGGGCCCCGACCTCGGTGTCCGAGCTGCGGGACGACTACTCCCTGGGAGCCGGTGACGCCCAGCTCGACCTGAGCGGGCTCGACCCGGCGGGCGGCACGCTCGGCACCACCGTCCGGGTGGGCGCGGGCGACCTGCGCGTGACCGTCCCGTCCGACGTGGAGGTGCGGCTGACCGTGCGCAACGTCGCGGGCAACATCCAGACCCCGAACGGCGAGGCCGCCTCCGGCGTCGGCAACAACCGGGAGTTCGCGATCCACCCGTCCAACGGCCAGGCGTCCAAGGGGACGCTGGACCTGACGGTGAAGGTCGGACTCGGAGACATTCAGGTGGAGCAGGCATGAGGAAGCACCGACTCGACCCCTTCTCGCTGATCGCGGGAGCACTGTTCACCGTGATCGCGGGCCTCTATCTGGTGGCCTCGCTCAACGACCGCTCGGTCGACGGACGGATCGTCATCCCGGTGACCTTCATCGTCCTCGGTGTGGCGGGCCTGGCCGGCGCGGTCACCGCGATGTCCCGCCGCGGCCGTACGGACTCCCCGGACCGGTGACACCTCGGGCCCGTCCCGAGGGGCGGTTCAGCTCTGGGCGGGCCCGAGGTCCAGCCGGTCGCCGTTCCTGGTGACGGTGTACCTGGGCAGCGGCTTGGTCGCCGGTCCGTTGATCACCGCGCCGGTCGCCGCGTCGAAGCGCGAGCCGTGGCAGGGGCAGTACAGCTGTCCGCTCTTGGGGGCGTTGACGGTGCAGCCGGAGTGGGTGCAGACCGCGGAGAGGCCGCAGAACTGGCCCTCCTTGGGCTGCACGATGTAGACGGCGTCACCGCTCGACGGGTCCGCGACCTGCGCCGATCCCCCGACCGGCACGGCCGAGACGGCGACCGACGCCTTCCCGCCCGCGGTCGGCGAGGGTGCCGGCGCTGCCGGGGTGGTGCCCGGGATGGCCGCTGCGGTCTTCTTCGGGCGCCCGAAGGTGGCCGTCAGCGACCCGGCGAGCAGTCCGCCCCCGCCGAGCGCGACGGCCGCGATCCCGCCGTCCATCAGGGAGCGCCGGTGGACCTGCCCCTCGACCAGGCCGCGCTCCCGGTCGCGTTCGGCCCGCCGGATGAGGTAGCCGTCGATCGACAGGTACGGCGTCCCGGCCAGCAGCAACGGGGTCCAGGCCAGCAGGTAGGCGAGGTCGTTGCCGAGGTAGTACGGCGTGACGTTCCAGCTGACGGTCAGGGCGAGGACGAGGCTGATCAGCGCGCCGCCGAGCGCCGCCAGCCGGCCCCAGAGCCCGAAGAGCGTGCCGAGCCCGACCGCCAGCTCGCCGAAGGCGATGAGCAGGGCGAAGAAGGTGGGCGCGTGCAGGGCGGGGCCGAGCAGGACGCCGACCGGGCTGGACGACCTGACCGCCCGGGTCTGCGAGTAGAAGGAGGCCACGTCACCGACGCCCGCCAGGTAGTGCGCGTCGGCGAGCTTGTCGACGGCCGCGTAGACGAAGGTGAGCCCGAGGAAGATCCGCAGCGGCAGCAGAGCGTACCGGGTGGCCATCGCCCGCAGCTCTGCCAACCGCTCGGCTCTGCCAGACCGTTCCTGTCCGTCGTGCGCCGCCGCCATGCCGACCCCTTCGTTCACTGCCTGTCAACTGCTGACCGGTCCGGTCCGATTCTGCCCTGTTTCGGACGGCTTTTCCCGTCTGCCGTGCAAACGGCAGACGGCCGCGCCGCCGCTCCCGTGGATACGGAGGCGACGGCGCGGCCGTTCGGAACCGGGGGAGACTACTCCCACTCGATGGTGCCCGGCGGCTTGCTGGTGCAATCCAGCACGACGCGGTTCACCTCGGGGACCTCGTTGGTGATCCGGGTGGAGATCCGGGCCAGCACGTCGTAGGGCAGACGCGACCAGTCGGCCGTCATGGCGTCCTCGGAGGAGACCGGGCGCAGCACGATCGGGTGGCCGTAGGTGCGGCCGTCGCCCTGGACGCCGACGCTGCGGACGTCCGCGAGCAGGACCACCGGGCACTGCCAGATCTCGCGGTCCAGACCGGCCGCGGTCAGCTCCTCGCGGGCGATGGCGTCGGCCTCGCGGAGCAGGTCCAGGCGGTCCTTGGTGACCTCGCCGACGATCCGGATGCCCAGACCCGGGCCCGGGAAGGGCTGGCGCTGGACGATCTCCTCCGGCAGGCCGAGCTCCTGGCCGACCATCCGGACCTCGTCCTTGAACAGCTGGCGCAGCGGCTCGACCAGCTGGAACTCGAGGTCCTCGGGCAGGCCGCCGACGTTGTGGTGCGACTTGATGTTCGCGGTGCCGGTGCCGCCACCGGACTCGACCACGTCCGGGTAGAGGGTGCCCTGCACCAGGAACTCGACCGGCTCGCCCGAGGCGCCGGCCTCGGCGATGATCTCCGCCTGGGCCTGCTCGAAGACCCGGATGAACTCCCGGCCGATGATCTTGCGCTTCTCCTCGGGGTCGCTGACCCCGGCGAGCGCGGTCAGGAAGCGCTCCTGCGCGTCCACGACCTTCAGCTGGACACCGGTCGCGGCGACGAAGTCCTTCTCGACCTGCTCGGTCTCGCCCTTGCGCATCAGACCGTGGTCGACGTAGACGCAGGTGAGCTGCGAGCCGATGGCCTTCTGGACCAGCGCGGCGGCGACGGCGGAGTCCACGCCGCCGGAGAGGCCGCAGATGGCGCGCTTGGTGCCGACCTGCTCGCGGATCAGCGCGACCTGCTCGTCGACCACGTTGGTGGTGGTCCAGGTCGGGGCGATCCCGGCGCCGCGGTACAGGAAGTGCTCCAGCACCTGCTGGCCGTGGTCGGAGTGCAGCACCTCGGGGTGGTACTGGACGCCGTAGAGCTTCTTCTCGTCGTTCTCGAAGGCGGCGACCGGGACCACGTCGGTGGACGCGGTGACGGTGAAGCCCTCGGGGGCGGCCGAGCAGGCGTCGCCGTGCGACATCCAGACCGACTGCTGCGCCGGGGTGCCCTCGAACAGGGTGGAGCCGGGCTTGGAGACCGCCAGCGGGGTGCGGCCGTACTCGCGGGCACCGGTGTTGTCCACCGTGCCGCCGAGGGTGACGGCCATCAGCTGGAAGCCGTAGCACATCCCGAAGACCGGCACACCGGCCTCGAAGATGGCGCGGTCGAGCTGCGGTGCGCCCTCCTCGTAGACCGAGGACGGGCCACCGGAGAGGATGATCGCCTTCGGGTTCTTGGCGAGCATCTCTGCAACCGGCATGGTGCTCGGCACGATCTCGCTGTAGACCCGCGCCTCACGCACCCGACGGGCGATGAGCTGGGCGTACTGGGCACCGAAGTCGACGACCAGGACGGTGTCGAGCTCGTGTGCGTTCTTGTCGGGGATAGCAGAGGACACGGACGGCCTTCCGGCAGCGGTATCGAGAGGTACAGCGCGCAGCACGCCCCTGGTCAGGGTGGTGGCGACTGGTGGGGGTGTCTGCACTTGAGTCTACCGGGCGGCCGGAAGACTGTGGCTTCACCCAGTTGCCATCCCGCCGCCCCGTGACCCCGCGGTGCGGCGAATCGTTGCACCGGACGACCGTACGAGCGCCTCGCACCCCCCAGGTTCGGGCCGCCCGGCACGGGCACCGAACCACGCGTGGATCTCACCTCAGTCCACCCGCACGCGTGGCGCCGCCGCCCCCGGCCAGACCGGGCGCGGCCCGCCGTGGGACCGTGCGCGGGTGCAGTGACCGGCCGGCAGGGGACAGCCTCCGGTCACGACTGACCAATGGAGGTGCGGCGGCCGGGACCTGGGACGCCCGGTCCCGGCCACCGCACCGTCCAGGTCGGCACCGCCCGCGCCGACCGCCCGCTCCAACCGCCCCCGACGTACGCCTGTGCGCCCTCGGCCCGGCACTACTACGGACCGTAGTCGGCCTGACCCCCCGCCCGGGAAGGCGTGAGGGGTGCCCCGCCGTGCGGCGGACAGGGTACGCCAGCCCGGTCGCCGAAAATTGGACTGTGCCGAACTGCGTCGAATCGGTTGCACAGTAAGGGCTCCGTCCACCACGATGCTGGTTGCGGGGGTCGGCCGGTCCCTCGTACAGCGCACCCTCGCTGCGCCGGGCAGCCGCTCGGAGCGCTTGAAGAAAACGGTTGTCACCTCACGCTCCGTGAGGGATGAACCGACCCGAGCATCCGGCGCGAGCCACCAGCCAACCGTCCGGACGGCGCTCCTCCCCCGGCGCCGTCACCCCAGCACCGGTGCTGCCCTGACGCCGCGTGCTGAGCGACAAAGGGCCCCGTTCCCCCGCGGGGCCCTTTGCCCTCTCCGAGCAACCTTCGGCAACCGCTCAGGCTGCACCACCAGGGGCGCGGGGAACTGCGCGAGAAACCACGCACCGCGGAAACCCAGGCACTCGATCCCGTTGCACTACCCAGGGACACGGGGAACTGAGCGAGAAACCATGCACCTTGGCGGCGGACTGATCGCGCCGTTCCCCGCGCCCCCGGTGGTGCAACCTACTGGCGGCGAGCTTAAGACCCGCCCTGCCTGGTCACCCGCGCCGGAACCTCCGGCACCGCCAGCAGCGGAAGCCGCAGCTCCCCGAAGGCCCCCGCCGGCACCGCCGGGCGAACCGGAGCCACCGGCGCCACCCGCCGGTAGGCCTCGCCCTGCCCGGGCCTGGGGTCGGCCTCGCCCCGGTTCGGCCACATTGACATGGCCCGCTCGGCCTGGGCCGTGATGGTCAGCGAAGGGTTGACGCCGAGGTTGGCGGAGATCGCCGAGCCGTCCACCACGCTGATGCCGGGGTAGCCGTGGAGCCGCTGGTAGGGGTCGATGACGCCGTGCTCGGGACGGTCCGAGATCGGGCAGCCGCCGATGAAGTGGGCGGTCATCGGGATGTCGAAGATCTCACCGACGGTGCCGCCGGCGAAACCGTTGATGGACTCGGCCAGCGCCTTGGCACCTTCCTCCGCGGCGGGAATCCAGGTCGGGTTGGGCGTCCCGTGGCCCTGCCGGGAGGTGAGCCTGCCCTTTCCCAGGCCGGTCTTCTTCAGTGACACGGTCAGCGAGTTGTCCAGTGACTGCATCACCAGCCCGATGATGGTCTTCTCCGACCAGCGGTACTGGTTCACCGACTGCGCGAAGATCAGCGGATGCCTGGCCGCCGTGACGGCGAAGCGCAGCCAGCGCGGTCCGCGCCCGGCGCCGGGCACTTGCTGGATGCTCAGCGCCCCCATCGCGTTGGACCCCTTGCCGTACCGCACGGGCTCGATGTGGGTGTTCCCGTCCGGGTGGATCGAGGAGGTGATGGCCACCCCCTTGGTGAAGTCGACCCGGCCCCCGGCCCCGGAGTCCCGGCCGGGGGCGGACGCCACCTTGGCGTAGCGCCGGTCCGTGGTCGAAGCACCCACCAGCGCCTCGGAGTTGGTGCGGGTGAGCTCGCCGAGCCGGGCGGAGATCGCCGGCAGGTGGCCCCGGTCACGCATCCGGTGCAGCAGCGTCTGGGTGCCGTACGTCCCGGCGGCGACCACCACCTCGGCGGCGGTGACCGTCCTCGCCCCGGCGGTGACCCGGTCCCGCGCGGGCGAGTTGGTCCGCCGGACGTCCACGGCGAAGCCGCCCGCGTCCAGCGGCCTGATCCGCTCCACCGTGGTGAGCGGGTGGATCTCGGCACCGTTGCGTTCGGCGAGGAACAGGTAGTTCTCGGTGAGCGTGTTCTTGGCACCGTGGCGGCAGCCGGTCATGCACTCGCCGCACTCGATGCACGCCCTGCGGCGCGGGCCCGCCCCGCCGAAGTACGGGTCCTCGGCCTCCTCGCCGGGGGCGGCCTTCGCGGCCCCGTCCGCGTCCTTGCCGTCGCCGAAGAAGACGCCGACCGGCGCGAGGTGGAAGGTGTGCCCGACGCCCATCTTCTCGGCGGCGGCCCGGAGATGGACGTCGGACGGGGTCACGGTCGGGTTGGTGCGCACCCCGAGCATCCGCTGCGCCTGGTCGTAGAAGGGGGCGAGCTCGTCCTGCCAGTCGGTGATGTCCCGCCACTGCCGGTCCTCGAAGAACGGCTTCGGCGGGACGTACAGGGTGTTGGCGTAGTTGAGCGAGCCGCCGCCGACGCCGGCGCCGCCGAGCACCAGGACGTTGGCCAGCAGGTGGATCCGCTGGATGCCGTACAGGCCGAGGGCCGGCGCCCAGAGGTAGTTCCTGGCGTCCCAGGAGGTCCTGGGCAGCTCGTCCGGGCCGAACCGCCGTCCGGCCTCCAGGACGGCGACCCGGTAGCCCTTCTCGGTCAGCCGCAGGGCCGCGACCGAACCGCCGAAACCGGAGCCGACCACCACCACGTCGTAGTCGTGCGCACCCTCGACCGCCATGCCGCTACTCCTTCGAAGCACCTTGCACCAAAAGGGAGTTGACCACCCAGGAGCCGACCGTCCCCGAGCCGACGGGCCCGGCCGGCTACTTGAGCCGGAACGCCTTCATCGCCTTGAGTCCGGTGGTGAAGAGCGCCGCGAAGCGCTCGTCGTCCAGGCCGAAGGCCGGCGCGAGCGGCATCAGCCGCTGGGTGGCTATGGTCTGCGCCTCGGTGTAGCGCAGGATGCCCTCGGCGCCGTGCCGGCGGCCGAGCCCGGAGTCGCCCATCCCGCCCATCGGCGAGGCGACCGAGCCGTACGCCGCCGCATACGCCTCGTTGACGTTGACCGTGCCGGTGCGCAGCCGGGCGGCGACGGCCCGGCCGCGGCGCGGGTCGGCGGTCCAGACGCTGGAGTTGAGGCCGTACGGGGTGGCGTTGGCGGCGGTGACGGCCTCCTCCTCGGTGTCGAAGCGGTAGATCGAGACGACCGGCCCGAAGGTCTCCTCGGCGCAGACCGCCATCTCGGGGGTGACGCCGTCCAGGATGGTCGGCTCGTAGAAGAGCGGGCCGAGGTCGGGCCGGGGCCGTCCGCCGGTGAGCACACTGGCCCCGGCCTTGGCGGCCTCCTCGACGTGCCGGGTGACGGTCTCCAGCTGCCGCTGCGAGACCAGCGAGCCCATGTCCGCCCCGTAGGCCAGGCCGCCGCCCAGGCGCAGCGCCGCGGTGCGGGCGACGAAGCGGTCCAGGAAGGCGTCGGCCACCGAGCGGTGCACGAAGAGGCGTTCGATGGAGATGCAGAGCTGGCCCGCGGAGGAGAAGCAGGCGCGGACGGCCCCCTCGGCGGCACGGTCGAGGTCGGCGTCGGCGAGCACCAGCATGGCGTTCTTGCCGCCGAGTTCCAGCGAGGCGCCGACCAGGCGGCCGGCGGCCTGCTGGGCGACCTGGCGGCCGGTCCGGGTGGAGCCGGTGAAGGAGACGTAGTCGGCGTGCTCGACCACGGCGGGGCCGATCACCGGACCGTCGCCGATCACGATCTGCCAGAGGTCGGCGGGCAGACCCGCCTCGACCAGCAGCTCGCGGGCCCACAGGGCGGTCAGCGCGGTCTGCGTGTCGGGCTTGTTGACCACGGCGTTGCCTGCCGCGAAGGCGGGCAGGGCGTCGCCGACGGAGAGCTCCAGCGGGTAGTTCCAGGGGGAGATCTGCCCGATCACACCCTTGGCCCGGCGGGACTCCACCGCGTGGGTGAGCACCGGGACGGCGCCGGAGCGGCGGCGGTCGCGCAGGTAGCCGGGGGCCTGGCGGCCGTAGTGCCGGGCGGCCATCGCGGCGGCCAGCACCTCCTCGAAGGCGTGCAGCCGGGCCTTGCCGGTCTCGGCCTGGATCAGGTCGAGCACCTCGTCCTGCCGCTTGAGCAGCAGGTCGTGGAAGCGCAGCAGCACGGCGGCGCGGCGGCGGACCGGCAGCGCGGCCCAGCTGCGCTGCGCGCGCCGGGCCAGCTGGTAGGCCACCTCGACGTCGGCCGGAGTGGACTCCGGCAGGGTGGCGAGCCGCTCGCCGGTGAGCGGTGCGGTGGTGTGCACCAGCTCGGGTTCACCGGTCGCGGTGACGCCCTGGACCAGCCGGGCGACCAGCGACGCCGGGATGGCCGAGGCGACCGTACGGGCGCCGCCGCCGGCCGCCGGATTGCGCAGCTCGCCCCGGACGGGGGCCTGACCGTCTGCCGTGATGTCCGTCATGGGCGCAGCCTAGGCGCTCGGCCGCCGGTGCGGTACCCGTCGGTAACACGCGATTTTCCCGTCCCGGCCGGTCGTTGCAGCGGGGCGAAGCCGGTCAGCGCAGCGGGGTGAAGTTGTTGAGCACCGTGGTGAACCGCCGCTGCGCGGTGATCCAGTCCTTGTCCGGGGCGGACACGTAGATGCCGTACGAGGTGCCGTTGTCGTCCCGGAACTCCACCTCCTTGGCGTGCCGCCGCGTGCCGTCCGTCGCGGTGAAGGTGAACTCCCAGGAGGCGGCCTCGTGACCGTTCACCTTGGTGTCGGCCAGGTTCTCGCGGTGGTAGTTGCCCAGCGTCTTGGTGATGCCCTCCTCCATCTGGAGGAAGTGCTCACGCGGGGTCAGCGGCTGTCCGACGGTGACCGCGAACTGCAGGAAGTGGATCCGGCCGTCCGGGCTGTAGAGGATCTGGCCGAGGTTGTCCGTCGAACGCACCCACGGCGGGCGCTCGTTGGGCACCGGGAAGCGGAAGCCCGCCGGATCGTCCACCCAGCTGTAGCCGCTCGGCGCCGGGCCGGGTGCGGTGGGCGCCTCGGAGATGGTCACGGCGGGGCCCGGGTCCTGCGCGGTCGGGTTGTGGTGCAGCAGCTTGGGCGCCGCGTACACGGCGCCGCCGGCCAGCACCGCGGCGACCACCAGGCCCACCGCGATCCGCAGGCCCTTGCGCCGCGCGGGCTTCGCCGCGGCGGGCGGCCCGGCCGGGGTGGCCGCCGCGGGCCCGGGTATCGGCTCGGCGGCGACGGTCGGCGCGGCGGGCTGCGCCTCCTCGGCGGCCGGTGCCTCCGCCTCCGGCCGGTCCACCACCGGGACGCTCTGGGTCGGCATCCGCTGCTCGACCTTCGGCGCCGGCTTGATGTCGATGGTGTGCCCGGCGGTCACCTCGGTCAGCATCCGCATGGCCTCGTCGGCGCCGGGACGCTCCTCCGGGTCCTTGGCCATCAGCGCGGCCAGCACGGGACCGAGCGCCCCGGCCCGGCGCGGCTCCGGCAGCGGGTCGCCGACCACCGCCGCCAGCGTGGTGATCGGCGAGGTGCGGCGGAACGGCGACTGGCCCTCCACGGCCGCGTACAGCGTCGCGCCGAGGCCCCACAGGTCGGAGGCCGGCCCCGGACGCTCGCCCTGGGCGCGCTCGGGGGCGAGGTAGTCGGGCGAGCCGACCAGGTCACCGGGCCGGGTCAGCTCGGCGGAGCCCTCGAAGGTGGCGATGCCGAAGTCCAGCAGCACCACCCGGCCGGTGTTGTGCTCCAGCAGCACGTTGGCGGGCTTCACGTCCCGGTGCAGCACGCCCAGCTGGTGGCCCCGGTGCAGGGCGGCGAGCACCTGGACGCCGACCTCGGCGGCCTCCCGGGGCAGCAGGGTGCCGTCCTGGCTGATCACGTCGGCCAGCGAACGGCCGTCGATCAGCTCCATCACGATCCACGGGCGGCCGTCCTGCTCCACCACGTCATGGATGGTGATCACGCCCGGGTGCTTGATCCGCGCGGCGGCCCTGGCCTCGCGCTTCATCCGGGACTGGAGAATCTCCAGCTCCTCCTCGGGGAGGTGGTTGACCGTCAGCTCCTTGACCGCGACCTCGCGGTCCAGCATCTCGTCCCGGGCCCGCCAGACCGTGCCCATGCCGCCCCGGCCGAGCCGGTCGCCCAGCGTGTAACGACCGACCAGCACTCGCTGCGCGTCTCTGGCCTGCGCCGACTGGTCCTGCACGCCCATGGCGACCGTTCCCCCTCATCAGCCCACCGTCACCCTGACGGAGGTGGTTCCGGTGCACCGTTGACTCACCGATAGGACAACTTCCATGCACAGGTTAGGCGCCCTGGAGCGCGCCCGGAATCTCGCCCCTCCCAGGTGACCTGGCTGTGACCTTGACCAAACGTCGCATTGTCCCAACTACTGGGCGGTACGCACGCGTACGAGCCGCTCAGCCCGCCAGCGACACCACCAGCGCGAGTGCCGCCACCAGCAGCACCAGCACGCCGCCCACCAGCAGCGGACCGAGCAGCGCGGGCGGCACGGTCGACCGCCGCCCGGCATGCCGCGCGTGCGGCTGTGCCGCGTCAGATCGTCTCCGCCGCAGCGCCGGACCGTCCGGGTGGCGCACCAGCGGCCCCAGCGGCCGACGGACCGGCAGATCCTGCGGGGCGCGCGCCCGCGGCCCGTACGGCTCCGGCGCCGCGCCGATCAGCGCGGCCAGCTCCCGCCGGACCTCCGCGATCCCCGGCCGGTCGGCAGGGTCGGGCCGCAGCAACCGCTCGACCAGCGGCGCCAGCGGCCCGCAGCCGTCCACCGGCCCCGGGCGCCCGGCCCGGATCGCGGCCAGCAGGGTCGGCAGGTCGTCCTCGGGGTACGGGGACCGGCCGGTGAGCAGCCGGTGCAGCAGGACGCCGAGCGCCCAGCAGTCCCCGGCGGGGCCGGTCTCCAGCGCCCAGCGCTCGGCCCCGGGGCCCAGCAGCAGCGATCTGGCGTCCAGGATGCGCCGGGCCTGGAGCGGGCTCGGCGGAGCGTCACCGGCGCCGCCCAGGGCCGCACACAGCTCCTCCTCGGCCACTCCGAGCAGCAGACCGCCGAGCAGCGCGGCGCCGTCCTCGCAGACGACCACGGTGTCCGGCGCTATGTTCCCGTGCGCCAGACCGGCCCGGTGCAGTGCCTGCAGCGCGCTCGCGAGGTCGGCGGCCAGCTCCGCGGCCCGGTACGGCGGGACCGGCCCCGACTCCAGCAGTTCGGCGAGCGACCGGCCCGGCGGACGCTCCTCGGCCACCCAGAGCAGTTCCTCCGCCGCGACGGCCTCGACCGGCCGCAGCAGTCTCGGATGCTCCGGCGCGCCCTCCACCGCCGCCGCCACCAGGCGGGCGATCCGCTCGCCGTACGCCGGGTCCGGCTCGGCCAACGGCTGCCCGGGTATCAGTACTTCCGGCAGGTCGAGCGCGTGCACCAGGACCTGGTCGCCGGTCCGCCGGTCCTCGGCGAGCATGCCGCGGCCCTGCGGACGCTCCGTCAACCGGTAACGTCCGGCCACCACTTGGCCAGGGGCCGCTCGCATGCGCCTTCCTCGGGGACGTGAGTCGGGTCTCGGATCTGGTCGGTTCTCGGATCTGCTCGGGCCGCTCGTCTCCCGCCAGGGTACGCGGCCCACTGAGTAGGCTCGGCCCATGGACTGGACCGATCTGATCGACGTGGCCTTCGACGTACTCGGCGGCGACAACGCCGACAGCAGGCAGTCGGCGCTGCGCGCCGTGCAGGCCACCGTGGTGGCGGGCGAGCAACCGGTCGCGGCCACGGCGGGCCGGCACCCGGACCACTTCCGCAAGGGTGCTCTGGTCCTGACCACCCACCGCCTGCTCTTCCTCAAGGACGGCAAGCCGCCGCTGCCGGTTGCGCTGGAGGCCGTCACGGACGCCTCGGTGACGAAGACCCGGCTGAACGGCGAGGTGCTCAAGGTCATCGCGCTGTCCGGCGCGCACCGCTTCGAGGACGTCGTCAAGGCCGGGATCTTCGCCGAGCAGATCCTGGCCGCTGCCGCCGCGGCCCGCCGCAGGACGGCCGCCCGGCCCGCCCCCGCCGCCGACCTGCTCGACCGGTTGGAGCGGCTGGCCGCCCTGCACACCTCCGGCGCACTCACCGACGAGGAGTTCAGCCGGGCCAGGCAGCGGCTGATCGGCTGAGCCGCCCGCGCCCGGACGCCACCGGCCGGTACGCCGGCCGTCGGCTCGCCAGGCGCCGGCCCGTCATGAACTCGGCCGTCAGGACGCGGGCTTGAAGGTGTCGAAGCCGACCTGCCTGGCCTGCGCGTTGGCGGACGAGTTCCAGTCGGCGTCCGGGATGGTCCAGTAGAGCGCGTAGCCGTAGTTGCCGGTGACGAAGCCCCGGTTCAGCGAGTGCAGCTTGGGGTTGCCGCTGTAGGTCCACTCCCAGTCGGCGGCGTTGGTCCACTGCTGGTAGGTGATCTGCTTGAGCTGGATGCGCTGGTAGTTGCGCATGGTGTTCGACTCGTCGGAGTCCTGCCAGTCCGCGAGGGCGCTCTTCCCCGGTGTGGTGGTCCAGTCCACCACCAGCTTCACGCCGTTGCCCTCGAACTTGCGGCTGGTGGAGTGGTAGTCCTCCCCCGCGTACTTCAGCCAGTCCGGGAGGACGATCGAGAAGCCCGAGGCGTCGTTGTACTGGTGGAACCCGGCCGGCACCGCCGGGTCGGCGGCGGGACTGCCGCCGGCCGTCGCGGGGGCGCTGCTCGCCGGCGGCCGGCTGCCTGCCGGGGCGGCAGTACCGGGGGTGGTGGCGGGCACCGGGGCGGCCGCCTTGGTGACCGTCGGCGAGGCGGACGCGGACGCGGCCGGGCTCACGGCGTCCGTGGAGCTCGCGCCCGCGGTGCTGCTGCCGCTGTTCCGCAGCAGCACGAACAGCACGGCCAGCACCAGCAGGACGACCACCAGCGCGGCCCCCGCGAGCACCGCCGGGCGCCGGACCAGGCCGGGCCTCCCGGGCCGCACGGCGGACGACGGCACCGCCGTGGTCTCGGGCTCGGCGCTCGGGACGGGGGGCACCGGCGCGGGCCTGGGTATCGGAGCCGCAGCAGGCTGTTCCGCCGCCCGGCTGCCGACCCGGACCGTCCCCAGCAGCCCGCTCACGCCGCGCCTGGGACTCTCGGTCGCGGCCGACCGGCCGGCCTCGGCGGCCCGGTCCACCTGCTCGGCCTTCCCCGGCTTCGCCGCCTTCACGGCCTTCTCAGCCTTCGCGGGGGCCTCGGTGGCCTTCTTCGGCCCGGCCGACGGCACGTCGACCGCGGGCGGCGGCACCGCCTGCTGGGTGGTGGACTCCGCCTTGCCGGTCGAGTCGGCGACGATCCGCTTGAGCATCGACCGGGTGGTGGAGGCGTCCAGCCGCCGGGCGGGGTCCTTCTCCAGCAGGCCGTCGATGACGGGCTGCAGCGGCCCGGCGTTCGCGGACCTGGGCAGGGTCTCGGTCATCACGGCGGTGAGGGTGGCCAGCGCCGACCCGCGGTCGTACGGGGGCTTGCCCTCGACCATCGCGTACAGCGTGCCGCCGAGCGACCAGAGGTCGGCGGGCGGTCCGGGCTTCTGCCCGCGCGCCCGCTCCGGCGAGATGTACGAGGGGGCGCCGACCAGCATGCCGGTGGAGGTGATCGAGACGTCGCCCTCGACGCTGGCGATGCCGAAGTCGGTGAGCACGACCCGGCCGTCCTCGCCGATCAGGACGTTCGACGGCTTGACGTCCCGGTGCAGGATGCCCTGGCTGTGCGCGGCGCCGAGCACGCCCAGCACGTCGAGTGCGATCTCGGCGGCCCGGCCGGGGCTCAGCGTGCCCTCCTCCTTGATGACCTCGGCCAGCGAGCGCGACTCGACCAGTTCCATCACGATCCACGGCCGCTCGTCCTCCTCGACCACGTCGAAGACGGTGACGGCGGCGGTGTGCCGGATCCGCGCGGTCGCCTTGGCCTCGCGCAGCGTACGGACGATCAGACGGTGCTTCTCGTCCTCGTCCACGCCGCCCTGCATCCGCAGTTCCTTGACGGCGACGATCCGGCCGAGCAGTTCGTCCTCGGCCCGCCACACGGTCCCCATCCCGCCCCGGCCGAGCACCTCGTTCAGCCGGTAACGACCGGCGAGGAGACGTCCGGTGGAACCGTGCGGCTGGGTCATTGGTGCCTCTTCCCCCATGTGCGGCGGCGTTCGGGATGACGGTGCGTCGGCAGGAGCCGCGGGCAGACCGACCGGGGCCATGGACTGCACCCGGCGGCGGGGCTCCGAACGCCAAGCCTCCATCATCCCCTGTCCCGGGGGCGCCTCACCACCCGCCCCGGGTCCGACCGTCGGGTTCCGGCCGGGACGACGATGGTCAGTGCCCGATCGGCCATCAGAAATGACTGTCTCCAGCCTCGTTGGCACTGCTAGCGTTCGCCGTCGTTCACAGAATCTCCCTGGGGGAATACCAGCATGAGCACACCGGCGCCCGGCACCGAACTCCCTTTTCCGGTCCCCGCACCCGCCGCCGCGCCCCGGAGCCCGGCCCTCGCCGTCGCCGCGGCGACCGGCGCCGCCGTGGCCGGCGCACTGGCGTACGGGTTCCTGATGAAGGCGCTCGACCGCGAGATCGGCTGGGTGGTCCTCGGCGTCGCGGCCGCGGTCGCCTTCGCCCTCGGGAAGCTGGGCGGGCGCAACCCCTCGCTGCCGGTGGCAGGCGCGGTGCTGTCGGTGTTCGGGCTGTTCCTGGGCCAGCTCTTCGGCATCGCGCTCTACGCCCACGAGCAGCTCGGCGCCTCCTTCCTCGACCTGTTCGGCTCGGAGCTCGACGCCACCTTCCGGATCTGGCAGGACACCCGCGGCGTGCTGGACCTGGTCTTCTACGGTCTCGCCGTCTTCGAGGGCTACACCTTCACCAGGCGCTTCGCAGCCTGACCGAGCCGAGCCGACCGGACAGGCCGGGCAAGCCGGGGCAGGCCCGGGCCGAAACGCGGCAGGGCCCCCGCCGAAGCGGGGGCCCTGCCGGATGCGTACGGTCCGTCAGCGACGGCAGCGCCTACCGGTGGTTGAGCGCCGGGTTGACGGTGACCTCGACCCGCTGGAACTCCTTGAGCTCCGAGTAGCCGGTGGTGGCCATCGCGCGGCGCAGCGCACCGAAGAGGTTCATCGTGCCGTCGGGGGTGTGCGACGGGCCGGTGAGGATCTCCTGGGTGGTGCCGACCGTGCCGAGGTCCACGCGCTTTCCGCGCGGCAGCTCGTCGTGGACGGCCTCCATGCCCCAGTGGAAGCCCTTGCCCGGCGCGTCGGTGCCACGGGCCAGCGCGGCGCCGATCATCACCGCGTCCGCGCCGCAGGCGACGGCCTTGGCGATGTCGCCGCTGTAGCCGACGCCGCCGTCCGCGATGACGTGCACGTAGCGGCCGCCGGACTCGTCCATGTAGTCGCGGCGGGCGGCGGCCACGTCGGCCACCGCGGTCGCCATCGGGACCTGGATGCCCAGCACGTTGCGGGTGGTGTGGGCGGCACCGCCGCCGAAGCCGACCAGCACACCGGCCGCGCCGGTCCGCATCAGGTGCAGCGCGGCGGTGTACGTGGCGCAGCCGCCGACGATCACCGGAACGTCCAGCTCGTAGATGAACTGCTTCAGGTTCAGCGGCTCGGCGGCGCCCGAGACGTGCTCGGCGGAGACCGTGGTGCCACGGATCACGAAGACGTCCACACCGGCGTCCACGACGGCCTTGGAGAACTCGGCGGTGCGCTGCGGCGAGAGCGCGGCGGCGGTCACCACACCGGACTCGCGCACCTCCTTGATCCGCTTGCCGATCAGGTCGGCCTGGATCGGCGCGGCGTAGATCTCCTGCAGACGGCGGGTCGCGGCGGCCTCGTCCGTGATCGCGGCGATCTCGTCCAGCAGCGGCTGCGGGTCCTCGTACCGGGTCCACAGACCTTCGAGGTTCAGCACGCCGAGGCCGCCGAGCTGGCCGATGGCGATGGCCTGCGCGGGCGAGACCACGCTGTCCATCGGGGCCGCCAGGAACGGCAGCTCGAAGCGGTAGGCGTCGATCTGCCAGGCGATCGAGACCTCCTTCGGGTCCCGGGTGCGACGGCTGGGGACGACGGCGATGTCGTCGAAGGAGTACGCCCGGCGGCCGCGCTTGCCTCGCCCGATCTCGATCTCAGTCACTTCGAGCCCTTCTGCTGCTTGCTTCACTCGCGCCGGGTCACCCCGACCGCCCCCAGTATCCCGCACCTGGGCGCACCGGTGCCCCGGAGCGCCCCGGTGGACGTTCCCGTCGGCGTCGGCGAACCGTCAGCGGCTGGTGTAGTTCGGCGCCTCGACGGTCATCTGGATGTCGTGCGGGTGGCTCTCCTTGAGGCCCGCCGAGGTGATCCGGACGAAGCGTCCCTTGGTCTGCATCTCCTCGATGGTGCCCGCGCCGACGTAGCCCATGGTCTGCCGCAGCCCGCCGACCAGCTGGTGCAGCACGGCGCCCAGCGGGCCCCGGTACGGGACCTGGCCCTCGATGCCCTCGGGCACCAGCTTGTCGTCCGAGGCCACCTCGGCCTGGAAGTAGCGGTCCTTGGAGTACGAGCGGCCCTGCCCGCGCGACTGCATGGCGCCCAGCGAGCCCATGCCGCGGTACGACTTGAACTGCTTGCCGTTGATGAACATCAGCTCGCCCGGCGACTCCTCGCAGCCGGCCAGCAGCGAGCCGAGCATCACGGTGTCGGCACCGGCGCACAGCGCCTTGCCGATGTCGCCGGAGTACTGCAGGCCGCCGTCGCCGATGACCGGCACGCCGGCCGCCTGGCAGGCCAGCGCGGCCTCGTAGATGGCGGTGACCTGCGGGACGCCGATGCCGGCGACCACGCGGGTGGTGCAGATCGAGCCGGGGCCGACGCCGACCTTGACGCCGTCCACGCCCGCGTCGATCAGCGCCTGGGCACCGTCCCGGGTGGCGACGTTGCCGCCGACCACGTCCACGCCCACGGCCGCCTTGATCTTGGCGATCCAGGCGAGCGCGTTGTGGCTGTGGCCGTGCGAGGTGTCCACGACCAGGAAGTCGACTCCGGCGCCGACCAGCGCCTGGGCGCGGTCGAAGGCCTCGGCGGAGGCGCCGACGGCGGCGCCGACCAGCAGCCGGCCCTCGGCGTCCTTGGCGGCGTTCGGGTACTGCTCGGCCTTGACGAAGTCCTTGACGGTGATCAGGCCCTTGATCCGGCCCTCGTCGTCGACCAGCGGCAGCTTCTCGATCTTGTGGCGGCGGAGCAGGCCGATGGCCTCCTCGCCGGAGATGCCGACCTTGCCGGTGATCAGCGGCATCGGGGTCATGATCTCGCGGACCTGGCGGCTGCGGTCCGACTCGAAGGCCATGTCACGGTTGGTGACGATGCCGAGCAGCCGGCCCTCCGGATCGGCGACCGGGACGCCGCTGATCCGGAAGCGGGCGCAGAGCGCGTCCGCCTCGGCCAGGGTGGCCTCCGGGCCGACCGTGATCGGGTCGGTGACCATGCCGGACTCGGAGCGCTTCACGAGGTCGACCTGGTTGACCTGGTCCTCGATGGACAGGTTGCGGTGCAGCACGCCGACGCCGCCCTGGCGGGCCATCGCGATGGCCATCCGGGACTCGGTGACCTTGTCCATGGCCGCCGAGAGCATCGGAATGTTCACCCGGACGTTGCGGGAGACCCGGGAGGACGTGTCGACCTCGTTCGGCAGCACCTCGGAGGCCCCGGGCAGCAGCAGGACGTCGTCGTACGTGAGCCCGAGCATGGCGAACTTCTCGGGTACGCCTGCAGCGTTATAAGACATGTGCGGGGTGACCTTCCTATGGGCCCCTCCTGGCCGAGGCCGGGCAAGGAGGGAGGGCCGTCGATCTGAATCGCACCCGGTCCGGGGTTTCCGGGCGCGTAGCTCTCAGCAGGGCGGAGACATCGGCCGTCGTACGGCCTCGGTCCGCCCGCGCACACCGGCTCAGGCTCAGGCCACCAGAACGCTCAACGCTTGGAGGAACCTCCAAGGGAACCTCGCGCACGCCTACGAAACTTTGGGCGACCTGACCAGGCGCCGATACCCCATGGTACTGGTGTCCGGGGTATTGGATCGCGCCCCCTTGACAACGCGGGCGCTACGAGGACTCTTCCGCCAGCGCCCGGAGCCGGCTCAGCGCCCGGTGCTGGGCCACCCGCACGGCACCCGGCGACATGCCGAGCACCTCGCCGGTCTCCTCCGCCGACAGCCCGGCGGCCACCCGCAGCAGCACGAGCTCACGCTGGCGCGCGGGCAGGTTGGAGAGCAGCTCCTTGGCCCAGGCGGCGTCGCTGCTGAGCAGTGCCCGCTCCTCCGGGCCGAGCGCCTCGTCGGGGAGCTCGGGCAGGTCGTCGGGCGGGATCACGGTGGAGCCGGGACCGCGCATCGCGGCCCGCTGCAGGTCGGCGATCTTGTGTGCGGCGATCCCGTACACGAAGGCCTCGAACGGGCGGCCCTCGTCCTTGTAGCGTGGCAGCGCGCAGAGCACCGCGACGCAGACCTCCTGGGCCACGTCGTCCACATGGTGCCGGGCGCCCCCGGGCAGCCGGACCAGCCGGCCCCGGCAGTAGCGCAGCGCGAGCGGGTGGACATAGGCGAGCAGTGCGTCGATCGCGGGACCCTCACCGCGGACCGCGGCGGCGACCAGCCCGCCCAGCTGCGCCGAGCCGCCGGTGCCGAGCACCGGCCGACGGGACCCGTCGTCCTCCGCGTACGACTGATCGGCCTGATCGGTCGCGGGAGCACCGGGCGGGGGCTCTTCGGACCGGGCCTCGTCGTCGTACATCGGTCCATGGTGCCTGGTCGGACCGGAAAACGCGGCACCGCGTCCGGAGTTGTGCATCGGAACGTTATGCACCGCACCACCGTGCGTCGCCACCGTCCGCATCGCGCCGCCTCCCGCCCCGCCCTCCGCAGCCGCCACCGGCCCGAAGGTGCCCTGATCCGTCCCGCTCGCCGAGCCTCCTGCGGCCGCACTCTTCGCCGCAGTCCCTGTCCGCCGGTCCCCGAGGTGCTCCACTACTCCATGGTGCAGCCTCGGGACCTCAACGTCATACGTCTGAGCGATCGAAACGGCCGGGCGGCCCTCTCTCAGCGGACCAGACCCCAGCGGAAACCGAGGGCCACCGCGTGTGCACGGTCCGAGGCGCCCAGCTTCTTGAACAGGCGCCTGGCATGGGTTTTGACGGTGTCCTCGGAGAGGAAGAGCTCCCGGCCGATCTCCGCGTTGCTGCGCCCGTGGCTCATGCCTTCGAGCACCTGGATCTCACGCGCCGTCAGCGTGGGAGCCGCGCCCATGTCGGGGCTGCGCAGCCGGCGCGGGGCGAGCCGCCAGGTCGGGTCGGCCAGCGCCTGGGTGACGGTGGCCCGCAGCTCGGCGCGCGAGGCGTCCTTGTGCAGGTAGCCGCGGGCACCGGCGGCGACCGCGAGGGCGACCCCGTCCAGGTCCTCGGCGACGGTGAGCATGATGATGCGCGCGCCCGGGTCCGCCGACAGCAGCCGCCGGACGGTCTCCACGCCACCGAGGCCGGGCATCCGGACGTCCATCAGAACGAGATCGGAGCGGTCGGCCACCCAGCGGCGCAGTACCTCCTCACCGTTCGTCGCAGTGGTCACCCGATCGACACCGGGCACTGTCGCCACCGCGCGGCGAAGCGCCTCCCGGGCGAGCGGGGAATCGTCGCAGACGAGTACGGATGTCATGACCGTCCTCCGCAGCTGATCCGCGTCACGTTGAGCCTCCTGGCTGGTTCGAACTCTCTCCGACACGGCCGATTGGCGACGGACTTCGTTGGGATCGTGGATCTTCCGCGACCGTTCCCGACGCCCAGCGCCCGCTAACC
This sequence comes from Saccharothrix sp. ST-888, assembly GCF_000955975.1. Classification (GTDB taxonomy): domain Bacteria; phylum Actinomycetota; class Actinomycetes; order Streptomycetales; family Streptomycetaceae; genus Kitasatospora. The sequence continues at coordinate 16,584 of NZ_JYJF01000015.1, read as the reverse complement.
GCCTCCGCACAACCAACGACCGTCACTCGAATGAGTTACGGCCCTCAGGGCCATCTCCACCACTGTACGTGGCCGACCCATTACGGATCAGCCACCTCGCGGTGCACACGCCGCACTTTTGCGCGGTCCGCGCACCACGCGCGCACCATGAGGACCGCCCGCGCCCCCGGAGCCACCCGGTTGCCACAGCGATACCCGCCAAACACCATGCCCCTATTTGCCCGTTTTTATAGCTTCCGTACGGTCATTGACTGTTGTGTAACTCTGTGGGTGACTTGTCCCAGTGGCTGCCGTAAGTCATATTTCCAGGTGTCCATACCGGCCCCATCGCGACCTCGCCGAGCCGACGAGCCTCCAGGCGTCGAACCCTCGAAGGGAACAAGCCATGGCAGATTTCTCCCGCCTCCCCGGCCCCAACGCAGACCTCTGGGACTGGCAGCTCTCCGCCGCCTGCCGCGGCGTGGACAGTTCGCTCTTCTTCCACCCGGAGGGCGAGCGCGGGGCTGCGCGAAGCTCGCGCGAGGCAAGTGCCAAGGAGGTCTGCATGCGGTGCCCGGTGAGGGCCGAGTGCGCGGCGCATGCGCTGGCCGTCCGCGAGCCGTACGGCGTCTGGGGCGGGCTGACCGAGGACGAGCGCGAGGAACTGATGGGCCGTTCGCGCAACCGGCTGGCCGAGGTCCCACTCGGGCTGCCCACCGCAGCAGGTCACTGACGTTCCGATACCTCGTGGAGAAACGTTTCTTCACGAGGCTTTCGCGCGCCGTGGGAGCCACGGGCCGCCCGCAACGGGCCGCAGGTCAGCCGGTGACCGCAGAGCCCGAGAGCTGGTCCAGCATCAGCGAGACGGCCGGCACGTCGGCCAGGTCCGGCAGGGTCAGCGCCACCACCTGACGGACCGCCGGGTCGCCGCTCGCCGCTCGCACCGGCACCGCCGCGACGCCCGACTGGCGCACCGAACGCAGTGCGAGCCCCGGCAGCACCGCCACCCCGAGACCGGCCGCGACCAGGCCGACCACCGCCGGGTAGTCGTCGGTCGCGAAGTCGATCCGGGGCTCGAACCCGGCACCGGCGCAGAGCTCCACCAGATGCCCCCGGCACTGCGGACAGCCCGCGATCCACTGCTCGGCCGCCAGCTCGGCCAGGTCCACCGGGGTGCTCTCGTCCCGCCCGGCCAGCGGGTGCCCGGCCGGGAGCAGCCCGACCAGCGGATCGTCCAGCAGTGGCCGGACCACCAGGTCGGACCAGTCGTTGGCGGCCAGTGTGGCGGCGGCCTCCAGGGTCGCCTCGGCACGGGCCTCGCGCGGCATGCTGTGCGCATTGGCCGGGAAGAGCCCGCCCTGGGAGTCCGGGTAGCGGAAGGCCAGCGCGATCTCGCACTCACCCCCGCGCAGCATCGCCAGCGACTCCGGTGGCTCGGCCTCGACCAGGGAGACGCGCACCCCCGGATGGGCGCCCCGCAGCCGGGCGACCGCCGGCGGGACCAGCGTGGAGCTGGCCGTCGGGAAGGAGACCAGTCGCACCCGGCCGGCCCGCAGCCCGGCGATCGCGGCCACCTCCTCCTCGGCGGCGCAGAGCCCGGCGAGGATGCCGGTGGCGTGCTTGAGCAGCACCCGGCCCGCCTCGCTCAGCTGCATGCCCCGCCCCGAACGGACCACCAGCGGAGTGGCGACGGACTTCTCCAGGGCCTTCATCTGCTGGCTGACGGCGGGCTGGGTACAGCCGAGCTCGCGGGCTGCCGCAGAGAAGGAACCGGTCCGGGCGACAGCCCGCAGGACGCGCAGATGGCGGGCCTCGATCATGCCTCAGTTATAAGGCAGACTTTGGACATCGCAAAATTTCCCTGATGCGAAACGGTTCCGGGCACCGGTCCGGAGCGGAGACCGTACCGCACCGGGACGACCCACCGCGCCGACGGACGGGGCGCGACCGGCCCACCGGGAGAACGGCCGGAGGCCCGGCTCGCACCCCACAGGGTACGGGCCGGGCCTCCGGTCGCTGAAGCGAGCGTCAGTGCGAGTGGCCGTGGCCACCGTGCGAGTGACCCGCGGCGGCGTCCTCATCGACCTTCTTCTCCACCACGAGGGTCTCGGTGGTGAGCAGCAGGGAGGCGATCGACGCGGCGTTCTCCAGCGCGGAGCGGGTGACCTTGACCGGGTCGATGACGCCGGCCTTCACCAGGTCGCCGTACTCACCGGTGGCGGCGTTGTAGCCCTGGCCGGCCTCCAGCTCGGCGACCTTGGAGGTGATGACGTAACCCTCCAGGCCGGCGTTCTGGGCGATCCAGCGCAGCGGCTCGACCAGCGCGCGGCGGACGACGGCGACACCGGTCGCCTCGTCACCGGTCAGGCCCAGGCCGTCCTCCAGCACCTTGGCGGCGTGGACCAGGGAGGCGCCACCACCGGCGACGATGCCCTCCTCGACCGCGGCGCGGGTCGCCGAGATGGCGTCCTCCAGGCGGTGCTTGCGCTCCTTGAGCTCCACCTCGGTGGCGGCGCCGACCTTGATGACGCAGACGCCGCCGGCCAGCTTGGCCAGGCGCTCCTGCAGCTTCTCGCGGTCCCAGTCCGAGTCGGTGGCGGCGATCTCGGCCTTGATCTGGGCGACGCGGCCGGCCACGGCCTCGTGGTCGCCGGCACCGTCGACGACGGTGGTCTCGTCCTTGGTGATGGTCACGCGGCGGGCGGTGCCCAGCACGTCCAGGCCGGACTGGTCGAGCTTGAGGCCGACCTCCTCGGAGATGACGGTGGCACCGGTCAGGGTGGCCAGGTCGCCGAGGATGGCCTTGCGGCGGTCACCGAAGCCCGGGGCCTTGACGGCCACGGCGTTGAAGGTGCCACGGATCTTGTTCACCACGAGGGTGGAGAGCGCCTCGCCGTCCACGTCCTCGGCGATGATCAGCAGCGGCTTGGAGGTGCCGCCCTGCAGGATCTTCTCCAGCAGCGGGAGCAGCTCCTGGATGGAGGAGATCTTGCCCTGGTTGATCAGGATGTACGGGTCCTCGAGGACCGCCTCCTGACGCTCCGCGTCGGTGACGAAGTACGGCGAGAGGTAGCCCTTGTCGAACTGCATGCCCTCGGTGAAGTCCAGCTCCACGCCGAAGGTGTTCGACTCCTCGACGGTGATGACACCGTCCTTGCCGACCTTGTCGATCGCCTCGGCGATCAGCTCGCCGACCTGGGTGTCCTGCGCGGAGAGCGAGGCGACGGCGGCGACGTCGTCCTTGCCCTCGATCTCGCGGGCGCTGGCGAGCAGGTACTCCGAGACGGCGGCGACGGCCTTGTCGATGCCCTTCTTCAGGGCGGCCGGGCCGGCACCGGCGGCGACGTTGCGCAGACCCTCGTTGACCAGGGCCTGGGCGAGCACGGTGGCGGTGGTGGTGCCGTCACCCGCGACGTCGTTGGTCTTGGTGGCGACCTCCTTGACCAGCTGCGCGCCAAGGTTCTCGTACGGGTCGTCGAGCTCGACCTCGCGGGCGATGGTCACACCATCGTTGGTGATGGTGGGGGCGCCGAACTTCTTGTCGATGACGACGTTGCGGCCCTTGGGGCCGATGGTCACCTTGACGGTGTCGGCCAGCTTGTTGACACCGCGCTCCAGCGAGCGGCGGGCGTCCTCGTCGAACTGCAGGATCTTCGCCATGGTTCCGTTTCCTAGGGTTTCTGCGTACGTGAGCCAACAACCGCGCCCCGGGCCCCTGTCAGTGCTGACACGGATCCGGGGCGGGCTGGTTTCGTCTTACTTCTCGACGATCGCGAGGACGTCGCGGGCCGAGAGGACCAGGTACTCCTGGCCGTTGTACTTGACCTCGGTGCCGCCGTACTTCGAGTACAGGACGACATCGCCGACGGTCACGTCGAGCGGAAGACGCTGGCCGTCCTCGAAGCGACCCGGGCCGACGGCCAGGACGACGCCCTCCTGGGGCTTCTCCTTGGCGGTGTCCGGGATAACCAGGCCGGAGGCCGTGGTGGTCTCGGCGTCGAGCGGCTGGACCACGATGCGGTCCTCGAGCGGCTTGATGGCAACCTTGCTGCTGGCGGTCACGTCCGAGCTCCCCTTCGGAGATTACGGGGTTGTTCTACAGGTCGGTGGCGATTGCTGCGGGCCTGCCGTCGCGGGGGTCAGACACACTTCGTCGCATTAGCACTCACCCGGTGGGGAGTGCCAGGAACGACCATAGGCTGCCGTTAGCACTCAGTCAACCAGAGTGCCAACGGCGTGGCTCCGTGTTCCGCGAAACCCGGCCACCGCGCCTGAGTAGACGTACTCATGTGCGAACCACCGGTGGCCGGAACACTGACTGCCGTGTCGACTTCTACCAGGACCGGCCCCACCAGAGGGCTCGACGTGGCGATCGCCCTGACCCTGTTCGCCGTGAGCGTGATCGCCGCCGCGGTGGCGGCCGGCGCGGGTTTCCTCTGGCTGCTCGGCAACACCGACTGGATGCCGGACTCGACCCCGCGGCCCGAGCCGAGCAGGGCTCCGCTCTGGTGGATCCTCGCGGCACTCGTCGCCCTGGTGCTGCTGCTGGGCGTCGGGGCCGCGGTCCGCCGCTACCGGATCGCCGCCGCCGTCCAGTTCGTCCTCGCGGCCGTGCTGGTCATGGGCGGCCTCGGCACGTATGCGTACGAGCACCGCCACGACGGCGAACGGAAGCCCCAGCCGCTGCCCGCGAACTACCGGCCGTGCTACAGCGGCAGCAACACGTGCAACTGAGACGCCCCGCCCGGTCTGCGGCCGCAGTCGGCGACCGACCTGCGATGCCCGCCGAGCGGGGAGAATGATCCCGTGGAGATCGAATCGTTCCGGGCCCTGCTGACCGACGAGGGCCAGGCGCTGCTGGCCGAGCTGCGTGACTTCAAGGCCGGCGAGGAACTGGCCCTGGCCACCCGGCTCCGCCGCGCGCACCCCGCCCCGCTGGTGTCCGCCGCGCTGGCCCAGGCGCAGCTGCGGCAGCGGGCCAGGGCGAAGTTCGGCGACCAGGCGGACGAGCTGTACTTCACCCCCGACGGTGTCGAACAGGCGACCCGCCGCAGTGTGGCCGAGTGGCGCGCGCAGCGCTTCGCCGCGCTGGGCGTGCGCCGCCTGGCCGACCTGTGCTGCGGGATCGGCGGCGACGCGATCGCCCTGGCCCGGGTCGGGATCGCCGTACTGGCGGTCGACCGCTCCCCGCTGACCTGCGCCGTCGCCGAAGCGAACGCCGCCTCGCTGGGCCTGGCCGAGCTGATCGAGGTGCGCTGCGCGGACGTCACCGAGGTGGACGTGACCGGGTACGACGCGGTCTTCACCGACCCGGCGCGCCGCACCGCGCGCGGCCGGGTGTTCGATCCCGAGGCGTACTCGCCACCGCTCTCCTGGGCGATCGAGGCCGCCCGCCGTACGCCGTTCGGGGCACTCAAGGTCGCCCCCGGCATCCCGCACGAGCTGGTGCCGGATGGCGCCGAGGCCGAGTGGGTCTCCGACCACGGCGAGGTGAAGGAGGCCGCGCTCTGGTTCGGCACCCGGGCCGACCGGCCGCACCGGGCCACGCTGCTGCCGGGCGACCGCACGCTCACCGGCGGTCTGCTGCCGGACCCGCCGGCCGGTCCGGTCGGCCGCTACCTGTACGAGCCGGACGGCGCGGTGATCCGGGCCCACCTGGTCGCCGAGGTGGCCGAGCAGATCGGCGGGCGGCTGATCGACCCGATGATCGCCTACCTGACCTCGGACCGGCTGGTGCCCACCCCGTACGCGCACGCCTACGAGATCAGCGACGTGCTGCCGTTCAACGTGAAGAAGCTGAAGGCCCTGCTGCGCGAGCGCGGGGTCGGCACCGTGGTGATCAAGAAGCGCGGCATCGGCATCACCCCCGAGGAGCTGCGTCGCCAGCTCAAGCCCAGCGGCCCGAACGAGCTGACGGTGATCCTCAGCCGCACCGACCACGGCCCGCTGATGATGCTCGGCCGGCCCGCGACGGCGGAGGATCAGCCGGCGGGCGCCTGGATGTAGTCCTCCAGCCGGGCGACCGCGAAGCCCTGCTCCTGGATCCGGCTGAGCAGCTCGCCGAACATCTGGGTCATGGTCTCGCCCTTGAGCTCCGACGGGCCGCGGAAGTGGGCGAGGATGATGTCGCCCGGCTTCAGCTTCTTGTCGCCGGACTGGTACTGCATGTCGTGTATCTGCATCGACTCGCGCCAGAGCACCACGGCGCGCGGTCCGCACTCCTGCACGGCGGTGTTGAGGCTCTCGGTCTTCGCGCCGTCCCCGAACGGCGGGCGGAAGAGCAGCGGGGCCTTGCCGTACTGCTGGGTGAGCGCCGCCTGGTCGTCGCAGACCTCGGACTTCTGCCTGGCCGCCGATATCTTGCTCATCTGCGGGTGGTCCACGGTGTGGTTCTGGATGTGGTTGCCGAGGGCCTGCAGTGGCTTGAAGTAGCCGTAGTCGTTCTTGACTATGTCCTTGGTCAGGAACATCGAGATCGGCACCTTGAGGTCGGTGAGCATCTCGACGAACTTGGGGTCCTTCTCCGCACCGTCGTCGATGGTGACGAAGACGACCTTGTCCTTGGTCGGGACTTCGCTGAAGACCGGGACCGGCCCCTTGGCGGTGAGCTTGATCGGCTTGTCGGCCGGTGCGGCGGGCGCCTCGGGCAGCGGCTTCAGCTTCCACTTCTGCCAGGCCGCGGCGTCGGCCTGCGGGGCCGCCGAGGAGGCCGGGGCCTGCGGGGAGGCGGAGTTCTGCGGCGCTCCGGACGCCGGACCCTGGGGCGCCGCCGCGCCCTTGCCGCCCCCGCCACCGCTGCTGCAACCGGTCAGCGCCACCAGCAGCACCGCAGCCCCGGCCGCGTACGTCCTGAAGTTCCTCACCGAACCGCGCTCCCGTATTCGTGTATCGAACACTTATCGGGACGTCAGGCTATTCCACGCGGTTGCCGCGGTCATTCCAGATGACTGCTGGTGAAGCTCCACCGGTGCACCGGGCGGGACAGCAGCTCGGCGGGCGGGTCGGGGACCGGGCCCGGCTCGGCCGTCCACCAGGTGATCAGCAGCACCCGGTCCCCGGCCGCGGTGAACACCTCGGTCCGCTCCAGGCCGGCCGAGCCGCGCAGCGCGGGCACGGCGGTCTCCAGCGCCCAGCGGTGCAGCTCGCCGCCCCGGCCCTCGACCGCACGGGCCTCCCACATCGCGGCGAGGGTCACGACCGCAGGGCCTCGTGCGCGGCGGAGTGCAGATCGGTGTGCGGCACCGAGACCTCGGTGACCGGCAGCGAGGAGTCCGCCGAAAGGTCGAAGGAGGACGGCGCCCGGTCCCGCCAGACCATCTCGGCACCGAGCGCGGCGACCATCGCGCCGTTGTCGGTGCACAGGCCCGGCCGCGGCACCCGCAGCACGATGCCCGCCTTGTCGCAGCGCTGCTGGGCCATCTCGCGCAGCCGCGAGTTCGCCGCCACGCCGCCGCCGATCATCAGGTGGTCGACACCGTTGGCCTTGCACGCCTTGACGGCCTTGCGGGTGAGCACGTCGGTGACGGCCTCCTGGAAGGAGGCGGCGACATCGGCGATCGGCACCTCCTCCCCCGCCCGGCGCTTGGCCTCGACCCAGCGGGCCACGGCGGTCTTCAGGCCGGAGAAGGAGAAGTCGTACTCGGGGTCCTTGGCGCCGCTGAGACCGCGCGGGAAGGCGATCGCCTTCGGGTCGCCCTCGCGGGCCCTGCGGTCCACCACAGGGCCGCCGGGGAAGCCGAGGCCGAGCACCCGGGCGACCTTGTCGAAGGCCTCGCCCGCCGCGTCGTCGATGGTCGCGCCGAGCGGGCGGACGTCGGTGGTGATGTCCTCGCTGAGCAGCAGCGAGGAGTGCCCGCCGGAGACCAGCAGGGCCATCGTGGGCTGCGGCAGACGGCCGTGCTCCAGCTGGTCCACACAGATGTGCGAGGCGAGGTGGTTGACCCCGTACAGCGGCTTGTCCAGCGCCCAGGCGTACGCCTTCGCGGCGCTCACCCCGACCAGCAGCGCGCCGGCCAGGCCGGGCCCCGCGGTGACGGCGATGCCGTCCAGGTCGGCAGCCTTGATCCCGGCGGTGTCCAGGGCGCGCTGGATGGTCGGGACCATCGCCTCCAGGTGCGCCCGGCTGGCGATCTCGGGGACGACGCCGCCGAAGCGGGCGTGGTCGTTGACGCTGGAGGCGACCGCGTCGGCCAGCAGGGTGGTGCCCCGCACGATGCCGACGCCGGTCTCGTCACAGGAGGTCTCGATACCGAGGACGAGCGGTTCGTCAGCCATGATCGGGTTCCTTCACGTCGTGCTGCGGGACGTCCTGCTGCGGGGCGTCCTCCTGCGGGTTGTCGAGGCGCATGACCAGTGCGTCCACGTTGGCGGGCTGGTAGTAGCCGCGCCGGATGCCGACCGGCTCGAAACCGAAACGCTCGTAGAGCCGCTGGGCGCGCAGGTTGTCCACCCGCACCTCCAGCAGCAGCTCGGCGCAGCCGCGCCGGGCGGCCTCGGCGACCAGGTCGGTCAGCAGGGCGGCGCCGAGACCGGTGCCCTGCTGCCCCGGCGCGACCGCGATGGTCTGGACGTCGCCCTCGCTGGCCACGGCCATCAGACCGGCGTAGCCGACGACGGTGCCGTCCGGGGTGGTGGCGACGGTGTAGTGGCGGGTACCGCCGGGGCGGGCCTCGGCCAGCTCGGACCAGTACATGCCGTGCGACCAGGCGTCCTCGGGGAAGAGCCGGAGCTCCAGCCCCATCACCGGCTCGATGTCCCACCAGCGCATCGGCCGCAGGGCCACCGCGCCGGCGCGCCCGGCGCCGGGCCGATCGGCGAGCGCGCCGCCGGGTCGGTCGGTGAGCCCGCTCACGCCGGGAGCACCGCCTTGTACCCCACGGGCACCTGGGCGTCCGGGCGGCGCAGGTAGAGCGGGACGCAGGGCAGCAGTTCGCGCCCGGCGGCCAGCTCGGTGGCCGCGAAGTCGGCGAGCGCACCGGCCGAGACGTGCTCGGGAGCGTGCGCGCCGGGGAAGGTCTCGGGGTAGAGCAGCGCACCGGCGCCGACCGAGCGCTGCTCGGGGCTCAGCTCGGCGGGACGGTCCACGGCGGGCCCTTCGACCCGGGCGCCCGAGGCGTCGTACGAGGCCCAGTAGACCTCCTTGCGGCGCGCGTCGGTGGCCACGGTGAACGGCCCGGTGAGGCCCTCGGTGCGGGCCTGGTGGGCGATGGCGTCCAGGGTGCAGACGCCGTACACGGGCAGGCCGAGGGCGTGGCCGAGCGCGGCGGCGGTGACCAGGCCGACCCGCAGGCCGGTGTACGGACCCGGGCCGACGCCGACCGCGATGCCGGTCAGCCGGTGCTTGTCGACGCCTGCGGTGCGCAGCACCTGGTCCACGGCGGGGAGCAGCAGCTCACCGTGCCTTCTGGCGTCGACCTGGAAGGTCTCGGCGAGGACGGTCGTGCCGTCGTGGACGGCGGCGGTGACGGCGGGGGTTGCGGTGTCGAACGCGAGCAGCAGCACGGGGTCAAGGTTAGAGGGTCGCCAGGGTCGACATTTCGTACTGGTCCGGAACACACGTCCGGATCGGTCCTGCCCGGCCCGGCGGACCTGGCACGATGGGCCGGGACAGCACGAGGCGGCGATCGGAGCACACGTGGCGAGCACGCGTCCTGGATTGGTGGTCACCGGCCTGACCGTCGGCGCCCTGGCGGTGATCGGCCTGCTGGCGTTCCAGGCCGACGGCGCGCAGACCCGGGCCCTCGCGGCGAAGCCCTCGGCGAGCGGCAGCACCGGCACCAGCCCCTCGACCACCCCGACCACCGGCGCCGACCAGGCCCCGCCCCAGCTGCCCACGACCTCCGGCACCGGCCGCCGGGTGGTGTACTCGCTCGGCAGCCACGCGGTCTGGCTGGTGGACCCGAAGAAGACCCCGCCGGTGCAGGCCGCCTTCAGGGTCACCCCGGGCACCGCGGACCCGACCGCCGGGGACTACACCGTCTACAGCCGTACGGCCGCGGCCACCGGCACCGACGGGATCCGGATCGAGCACGTGGTGCGGTTCGCCCAGCAGAACGGCACGGTCTTCGGCTTCAGTGCCGCCGTGGACGCCGCAAGCGCCTCCCCGGCCCCCACGGCCTCGCCCGCGGACCCGACCAAGCCCAGGACCGGCGGCATCCGCTCCACCCGCACCGACGGCCAGACCCTCTGGGACTTCGCCCCGTCCGGCACCAAGGTCGTCGTCGTCCCCTGATCGCCCCACAGGCGGATCGGACGGTGCTCCGGAAGACACGCAGCAGGCCGCCCCGCCGGTCGCGGCTCACCGGGGCCCGGCCGCGGACGACACCCGCCCGCGCCCCGTCACGACAGGTCGAAAGAACTCAGGCGGCCCTCGGCGGCGCGGCGGGCGGCTCGGCGTCCGCCTCCGGGGTCGAAGTCGGCGGGGTCGACACGGCGGCGGCGGCCGCGCAGGCGGCCAGCAGTGCGCGCATCGGGACCGCTCCGGCCTCCTCGGCCGGACGGGGCGCCTCGACCCGCGGACGCGGGGCGGGCTTGGCGGCGGGGGTGGTGCTCTGCATGGCGCCTCCCTAGTTAGGCAGACCTAACCGCGACACCATCCCACCATGCCGGACCGCCCGACCGCAACACTTTGCCGACGTCCTGTCGGAAAGCTCCCTCGTACGTGCGACGGGCTTCACTCGATCCGGTGGTGGATCCGGCCGGACTGGGCCGATCGGTCTAGGCCGACTCGACAGCCAGCACCGCGAGATCGACCTCGGCCCAGCGCTCGCCGAGGCCGGTCAGCGTCACCTGGCGCGGGTCGGAGTCGTCCTCGGCCGAGGCCGCGCCGCCGATCGCCCGCTCGATCCGGACTTCGAGCCGGTCCTCGGTCAGCTGCTCGACCTTGCCCTCGCCCCACTCGACCACGACCACCGACTCGGGCAGCGAGACGTCCAGGTCGAGATCCTCCATCTCGTCCAGGCCGCCGCCCAGCCGGTAGGCGTCCACGTGCACCAGCGCGGGGCCGCCGGTCAGCGAGGGGTGCACCCGGGCGATCACGAAGGTCGGCGAGGTGACCGCCCCCCGGACGCCGAGGCCCTCGCCGAGGCCCCGGGTCAGCGTGGTCTTCCCGGCGCCCAGCTCTCCGGAGAGCAGCACCAGGTCACCTGCCCTGAGCAGGGCGGCGAGTTCCCGGCCGAGCCGGTTCATCCGCTCGGGCGAGGCAACGGTGATGGCGGTCTGCGAGCCCATCGGGGTCACGGTGTCCTTCCGGGGAGTGGTCGTGCGTCGGGCCGGGACGTGTCGGGACGTGTCCGGCCGGGTCCGGTCCGGGCCGCGGTTCATGCTTCGGGGCTGCCGTCCGCCCCTGCCAGGTCGCGTACGGCCTGCGGCAGCGGTGCCGCGCCGACGTGTTCGACGGCCTGCCGGAGCAGGGCGGCGAGCCGCTGGTTCACCAGCTCGGGGCGCTCCAGCATGACCAGGTGACCCGCGTCCTGGACGAGCACCAGCTCCGCGTCGGGCAGCTCGCGGGCGATCGTCTCGCTGTGCTCGGGCGGGGTGAGCAGATCCTTGGTGCCGGCCAGGACCAGGGTCGGGACGGCGCGCAGGGTGGCGAGCGCGGCGGTCTTCTCGTGGGCGCTGAAGGCCGGGTAGAACTCGGCGACCACGTCGATCGGGGTGGCGTCCAGCAGTTGCTCGGCGAACCGGACCACGGCCGGGTCCACGTCCTTGGTCCCGAACGAGAACCTGCGGTACAGCACACTCGTCAGGTCCGCACCGAGCCGGCGGGTGGCCTCCACCAGTTCGACCTGGCGGCCGAGCAGCCGCACCACGCCGGGGGCGAGACGGCGCAGCAGTTTGGCACCGGCTGCGGGCAGCCCGAGGGTGACGGAGTCCCAGTCGCCGGCCAGGGTGCCGATCAGGGCGACCGCGGCCACCCTGCCCCCGCCTGCGGCCGGGGCCGCCCCCACGCCGAACAGCTCGGGGTGCTGGTCGGCCAGGGCCATCACGGTCATGCCGCCCATCGAGTGGCCGACCAGCACGATCGGGCCCTCGGGGGCGACCGCGTCGATGACGGCCCTGAGGTCGCCGCCCAGCTGGTCGATCGAGGCGAGTTCCCCGTTCAGGTAGGACCGGGAGCGCTCGGAGCGGCCGTGGCTGCGCTGGTCCCAGAAGACCAGCCGCAGACCCTCGCGCAGCGCGGCGCGCTGGAAGTGCCAGCTGTCCTGGGCGAGGCAGTAGCCGTGGCAGAAGATCACGGTCAGCGGGGGCCGCGACTCGTGGACGGCTCCGAAGCTGCGGCGGTTGGCCGCCCCCACCAGCGCGCCCGAGCCCGCCAGCAGTCCGGGCAGGCCGGTCCGGTCGACCTGGTTCTCACCGCGCTTGCGGGTGAACCAGCCGCGCCCGGTCCGGCTCTCCTCCGGGTGCACCTGGACCGGGTCCGGCCAGCCGGTGCCGTCCAGTTCCACGTACAGCTGGGTGCCGTCCGGGGCGGTCACGGTGTGCGGGCGGCCGCGGAGCGAACCGTACGGTGCGGCGGCGTCCAGCTCCTGGCGCGCCCGGCGGCGCATGGTGCGGCCGACCGTCAGGCGCTCTATCGCCACGCCGGCGGCGGCGCCGGCCGCGACCACGCCGACCGAGATGCCGATCAGGCCGGCCCGGCTCACCCCGGCCGAGGCCGACTCTGCGGCCTTCGCGACCTTCGCCACGGCGGCCACCGGGCTGCTGCTGCCGGTCGGCTCGCTCACGGCCGCGGACCCGGACCCTGTGAGCCGCCCACGTACCGGCGGGCTACCCGGGCGCCGATCCGGGTGACGATCTCGTACGCGATGGTGCCGCTGGCCAGCGCCCAGTCCTCGGCCGTCGGCTCGCCGCGCTCGCCGCTGCCGAAGACCAGGACCTCCTCGCCGACCTCGGGCGTGTCGCCGCCCAGGTCCACCACGAACTGGTCCATCGCGACCCGGCCCGCGGCCGTCCGCCACTTGCCGCCGATCTGCACCGGGCCGGCTCCGCTGGCGTGGCGCGGGATGCCGTCGGCGTACCCGACCGGGACCAGGCCCAGGGTGGTCTCGCCGGGGGTCGTGTAGTGGTGGCCGTAGCTGACGCCGTGGCCGCCGGGGACCGACTTCACCAGCGCGAGCCTGGTCGTCAGCGCCATCACCGGGCGCAGCCCGAAGTCGGCCGGCGAGCCGACCTCGGGGACCGGGGACACCCCGTACATCGCCAGGCCGGTGCGGACCATGTCGTAGTGCGACTGCGGGAGCAGCAGGGTCGCCGGAGAGTTGGCGATGTGCCGCACCTCCGGGCGGAGCCCGGCGCCCTCGGCGTACGCCAGGGCGGCGGAGAAGGCGTCCAGCTGCGCCTGGATGGACGGGTGGCCCGGCTCGTCCGCCGCGGCGAAGTGCGACCAGATGCCGACCACGTCGAGCAGGCCCTCGGCCTCGGCCTGGAGCAGCCGGCCGACCAGTTCCGGCCAGTCGCGCGGCTGGCAGCCGTTGCGGCCCAGGCCGGTGTCGGCCTTCAGGTGCACCCGGGCGCTGATCCCGGTCGCGCGGACCGCCGCCAGCAGCTCGTCCAGGGCCCACTGGCCGCTGACCGAGACGTCCAGCCGGGCGCGGAGCGCCTGCTGCCAGGGGCCGCCGGGGGTCCAGAGCCAGCACAGCACCCGCGCCTGGTCCGGACCGATCCCGGCCGCGCGCAGCGCCAGCGCCTCCTCCGGCGTGGCCGTGCCCAGCCAGGTCACCCCGGCCGCGACGGCCTCGCGGGCACACTGAACCGCGCCGTGGCCGTAGGCGTCCGCCTTGACCACCGCCATCAGCGCAGGGCCGTCGGTACGGTCCCGCAGCGCGGCCAGATTCCCGCGCAGGGCGGCCAGATCGATGGTCGCCTCGACCCGCGCCCCGTGTGTGAGAAGGGCCGGACCGGTCGTGTTCGCAGTTGTCATCGCGTATCAGTCTCCCAGACCCGCGCGGTGCCCCCGCCGAACCCCTGGTCGACGCGGCGGCAGAACCTCTGGAGACGCCTCCGAAACCCTCCGGGGTTCCCGGACCGCGCACGATCCCGGCAGCGCGGAGAACGCCGCCGCCACCGGCGGGACGACCGGCCGAACGCCTGCGCGTCCCCGGCCCACAGCCGGAGCCCGCCCCCGGACGCGGGGAAGGCCGCGATCAGCCCGCTACGGATGTGCCGGGCGGCGTGTCGCGCCCCTGCCCGGCGGCCCGGACGGTCCGCCAGGCGGCGGGGAGGGCGGCGGCGACGTCCAGTGCGGTGGCCGGGGCGCCGCCCTCGGCGGCCTCGCGGCCGGCCAGCCCGTGCAGGTAGGACGCGGCCGAGGCGGCGTCGAGCGGGCCGAGGCCGGCGGCCAGCAGGGAGCCCGCCAGGCCGGAGAGCACGTCGCCGCTGCCCGCCGTGGCCAGCCACGGTGTCCCGGTCGGGTTCACCCGTACGTCGCCCTCGGGTGTGGCGATCACCGTCGTGGAACCCTTGAGCAGCACCGTCGCCCCGTACGCCTCGGCCAGCCGGCGCGCGGTGGCCAGCCGGGCCGCGGCCAGCTCCTGCGCTGCGGGCGGCGCGGCCGCAGGCCGCCCCGCGGAGGCGTGCACCGCCGGACCACCGGCTGCGTCGCCGCCCCCCGGGCGGGCCCCCGCGAGCAGCCGGGCGGCCTCGCCCGTGTGCGGGGTGAGCACGGTGGGCGCGGTACGTCCGGCCAGGGCGGTCGGGCCGAGGCGGGCCAGTTCGGTGAGGCCGTCCGCGTCGACCAGGACCGGGACCTGCCCGGCCAGCGCCTCCTCCAGCGCCCGGGCGGCTCCGTCGCCGGAACCGGGACCGACCACCCATGCCTGCACCCGCCCGGCCCCGGCCGGCGACCCCTCCGTGACCAGCGTCTCGGGAAAGCGCCGCACCACCTCCTCGGCCGCCGTGCCCACGTACCGCACCGCGCCCGCCCCGCCCCGCAGCGCTCCCGCCACCGCCAGCAGCGCCGCCCCCGGGTAGCGCGCCGATCCCGCCGCGACCCCGACGACGCCCCGCCGGTACTTGTCGCTCTCCGCCGACGGCAGCGGAAGCAGGGCGGCCAGATCCGCGTGCTGGAGGACCGTCACGGCGGGCCGGGGCAGGTCCAGACCGATGTCCACCAGCTGGAGCGCGCCCACGTACGAGGCGGCGGGGTCGATCAGCAGCCCCGGCTTGTAGCTGCCGAAGCACACCGTCACGTCCGCCCGCAGCGCGACGCCCGGCACCTCGCCGCTGTCGGGGTCGATCCCGCTCGGGACGTCGACGGCGACCACCGCACCGGGCCGCTCGGCGGTCGCGTACGGCTGCGCCTCGGGCCGCAGCCCGCCCCGGCCGCCGATGCCGACGATCCCGTCGAGCACCAGGTCGGCCCGTTCGAAGGCCCGCTGATCGGACGTCACCCGGCCGCCCGCCGCCCGCAGCGCGGCCAGGCCGCCCGCGTGCACCCGTTCGGGTGAGAGCAGGATCGCGCTGACCGCCGCGCCGCGCCCGGCCAGCCGGGCGCCCGCGTACAGCGCGTCGCCGCCGTTGTCCCCGCTGCCCGCGAGCACCACCACCCGGCTGCCGTACACCCGTCCGAGCAGCCGGGCACAGGTCGCGGCCAGTCCGGCGGCGGCCCGCTGCATCAGGGTGCCGTCGGGCAGTCGGGCCATCAGCTCGGCCTCCGCCGCGCGTACTTGCTCGACCGTGTGTGCGTGGCGCACGGTGCCCTCCCCGGGGTCAGCCTTCGGCGATCACTACCGCCGACGCTACGCCCGCGTCATGGCTGAGCGATACGTGCCACGACGTCACGCCCAGCTCCGCCGCACGGGCCGCGACCGTGCCGGTCACCCGCAGCACGGGCCGGCCGGACTCCTCGGTGTGCACCTCGGCGTCCGTCCAGCGCAGCCCGGCAGGCGCGCCGAGCGCCTTGGCCAGCGCCTCCTTGGCGGCGAAACGCGCCGCCAGCGAGGCCGCCCCGCGGCGCTCTCCGGACGGCAGCAGCAGCTCGGCCTCGGTGAACAGCCGTCCGGCCATGCTCGGTGTCCGTGCCAGCGCGGCCTCGAACCGCTCGATCGCCGCGACGTCGATCCCGACCCCGATGATCACCCGGGCAACTCCTTACGCGATCTCCCACATAGAACAGCGGGCCACTGGAAAGGATGGCAGTCACATCCACACCAGACAGAGGAAAGCACCGATGGCGAAGATCAAGGGTCAGGTCAAGTGGTTCAACGAGTCCAAGGGGTTCGGCTTCATCAGCCCTGCTGACGGCAGCAAGGACGTGTTCGTCCACTTCAGCGCCATTCAGGGGAACGGCTTCAAGACCCTTGCGGAGGGCCAGAACGTGGAGTTCGAGATCCAGGACGGCCAGAAGGGCCCGTCGGCCGTCAACGTGACGGCGATCTGACCGCACACGCGAAGGCCCGCCCCTCCCGAAGGAACCGGGAAGGGCGGGCCCACTGCCGTGCCTGCTACTCCACCGTGACCGACTTGGCCAGGTTGCGCGGCTGGTCCACCTCGTGGCCCTTGGCGGTGGCCAGCTCGCAGGCGAAGACCTGGAGCGGAACGGTCGACACCAGCGGCTGCAGCAGGGTCGGGGTGGCCGGGATGCGGATCAGGTGGTCGGCGTACGGC